>NZ_QASO01000131.1 GCF_003052605.1 Ectopseudomonas oleovorans
GCAACGACGCATGGCGCAATTTGCCGCGCAACCCGAAGGGACGGGCCAGTTTTTGCGTGGTACGTCGTTACTCGACGGCTCATTTGGGCGACCAAACTTCGCGTCTCGCGCCTAGCCCCACGCAAAAACTGGCTCCGTCGCGGCCGTGCGCGAAACGGCAACAGACCCTAGAGGCCGAGCGCCTTCTCGATGGCCTGGATCAGTGCAGGATCATCCGGCGTGGTGCGCGGCGAGAATCGCGCCAGCACGCGGCCATCCTCGCCGACCAGAAACTTCTCGAAATTCCAGGTGATGTCACCTGGAAACTCGGCGCCCTCGCCCGCCAGCAGGCGATACAACGGGTGCCGCCCTGGGCCATTGACCTCCAGCTTGCTACCCAGCGGAAAGGTCACGCCATAGTTGAGGCTGCAGAACGAGCGGATCTCGTCCTCGCTGCCCGGCTCCTGACCGGCAAACTGATTGCAGGGCACGCCGAGCACGGTAAAGCCATTGCCCTTGTACTGCTGATAGAGCTTTTCCAGCCCCGCGTACTGAGGCGTCAGGCCGCACTTGGAGGCGACGTTTACCACCAGCACCACCTGGCCCTTGTAGGGCGCCAGTGGCAGTTCCTGGCCATCCAGCGCGCGTAAATTGAGATCGTGAAAGGCACTCATGACGAACTTCCTCAGCGAATTCAGTGCAACGGGCGCAAGGCCCCGTAAACCTTCAAGGCAGCCGCGAATGCGCACACCTGGATACATGAAAAAGGCGCCGTGAGGCGCCTTGATCGCAAGCTTGAGCTTAGCAGCAGTTGCTCCGTTCGGAACGACCGCAAGTCGCCTGACGGGCGACTCAGCCTGTCAGTGGTGGTGACCACCTTCGCCATGGATGTGACCATGAGCCACTTCTTCTTCGCTGGCGTCACGCACACCTACGACCTTGACCTTGAAGTTCAGGCGCTGGCCGGCCAGCGGGTGGTTGCCGTCGACGGTCACGTCGTCGCCGTCGATGTCGCGGATGGTGACGATCTGCATGCTGCCGTCCGGGCCCGAAGCGTGGAACTGCATGCCCACTTCCAGGGTATCGACACCTTCGAACATGGCGCGACTCAGGGTGGCGACCAGCTCGGCGCTGTATTCGCCGTAGGCTTCTTCCGGCTCGACGGAAACGTCCAGCTCATCGCCGGCTTGCTTGCCGACCAGAGCCTTCTCCAGGCCGGCGATGATGTTGCCGGCACCATGCAGATACACCAGCGGCGCGCCGCCAGCGGAGCTGTCGATCACCTCACCGGCATCGTTGGTCAGGGTATAGTCGATGGAGACGGCCTTGTTGGCGGCGATCAGCATGGGGAGACCTTTTTGCAAAAGAGAAATGAATGGGTAAGTTTAACCAAGGCCGCCCACGATTGCGACCCGAACCCGGACAAACGGGCTGTGCGTATCGTTGATTTTCGTCAGGACGAGCACGGCGACTGGGTGGCAGTCTTGTCCTGTGGTCACACTCAGCATGTGCGCCACCGACCACCCTGGCAGAATCGGCCCTGGGTACTCGACCCCGAACAGCGCCAGGCCAGACTGGGCAGCCCCTTCGGCTGCGGCTGGTGTGCCGGGGAGCGGTCGCACGATGAATTCAAGGAAATCTAAATGCCTGCACGCAACATTCTGGTGATCAACTGCGGCAGTTCGTCGATCAAGTTCGCCTTGGTCAACGAAGCCCAGGAGCACTTCCCCCTCAGTGGCCTGGCCGAACGCCTGGGCAGCCCCGAAGCCATCCTGCACTGGCAGCAGGGTGATGAGCGCGACAGCCTGGTAATTGCCGGCGCCGACCATCGCCTGGCGCTGTCGCACCTGCTGCCTATCGTGCAGCGCGTCGCCGCTGGCGAACTGCATGGCATCGGCCATCGCGTGGTACACGGCGGCGAGTATTTCTCCGGGGCCACGCGCCTGGACACTATCAGCCTGCAGGCTATCCGCCAGGTCGCGCCGCTGGCGCCCCTGCACAACCCCGCCAACCTGCTGGGCATCGAAGCGGCGATGAAGCTGTTTCCCGGCCTGATGCAGGTTGCCGTGTTCGATACCGCCTTCCACCAGAGTCTGCCCGAACACGCCTATCGCTACGCCGTACCGGCCGCGCTGTACCGTGAGCATGGTGTGCGCCGCTACGGCTTTCATGGCACCAGCCATCGCTACGTCAGCCACAAAGCGGCACAGATGACCGGTCTGCCGCCAGAGGCCAGTAGTTGGCTGGTGGCCCACCTGGGCAATGGCTGTTCGACCTGCGCTGTGGAGAACGGCCACAGCCGTGACACCAGCATGGGCCTGACCCCGCTGGAAGGCCTGGTGATGGGCACACGCAGCGGTGACGTCGACCCCAACCTGCACAGCCACTTGGCGCGCACCCTGGGCTGGAGTCTGGAGCAGATCGACGCCATGCTCAACAAGGACAGCGGCCTGCTCGGCCTGTCCGGCCTGTCCAACGACATGCGCACCCTGGAACAAGCCCGCGAACAGGGCCATGCCGGCGCCACGCTGGCCATCGAGGTGTTCTGCTACCGCCTGGCCAAGTCGCTGGCGGCGATGAGTTGTGCGCTGCGCCGGCTCGACGGCCTGATCTTCACCGGCGGTATCGGCGAGAACTCGGCGCTGATCCGCAGCAAGACGCTCGACCACCTCGGCCTGCTCGGTTTTACCCTCGACCCTGCGGCCAATGCGCGCTGCATTCGTGGCGTCGCCGGTGCCATTCACGCCGACGGTCACCCGCGCGTGCTGGTGGTACCCACCAATGAAGAGCGGCAGATCGCCCTCGATACCCTTGCCCTGCTCGACTGAGGCTTTTTAATGCATACCTTCTTCATCGCCCCCACCGGTTTCGGTGTCGGCCTCACCTCCATCAGCCTCGGCCTGGTCGGCGCGCTGGAGCGCAGCGGCCTCAAGGTCGGTTTCTTCAAGCCCATCGCCCAGCCACATGCCGGCGACCTCGGCCCGGAGCGCTCCAGCGAGCTGATCGCCCGCACCCACGGTCTGAACTCGCCCAAGCCGCTGCCGCTCAGCCATGTCGAGCGCATGCTCGGCGATGGTCAACTGGATGAACTGCTGGAGGAGATCATCAGCCTCTACCAGCAGGCCGCCGCCGACAAGGACGTGGTCATCGTCGAAGGCATGGTACCGACGCGCCACGCCAGCTACGCCGCACGGGTCAATTTCCATCTGGCCAAGAGCCTGGATGCCGACGTGATCCTGGTCAGCGCCCCGGAAGACGAGAACCTCACCGAACTGTCCGACCGCATCGAAATCCAGGCGCAGCTGTTCGGCGGGCCGAAGGACCCGAAGGTGCTCGGCGTGATTCTCAACAAGGTGCGCAGCGAAGATGGCATCACCGCCTTTGCCGAGCGCCTGCTGGAACTCTCACCACTGCTCAAGAGCCAGGACTTCCGCCTGCTCGGCTGCATTCCCTGGCAGGACGAACTGAACGCGCCGCGCACCAAGGACATCGCCGAGCTGCTCGGCGCGCGCATCCTCAACGCTGGCGATTACGAGCAGCGACGCATGCTCAAGATCGTGCTCTGCGCCCGTGCGGTGGCCAACAGCGTGCAGTTGCTCAAGCCCGGCACCCTGGTGGTGACGCCGGGTGATCGCGACGACATCATCCTTTCCGCCAGCCTGGCGGCGATGAATGGCGTGCCGCTGGCCGGGCTGCTGCTGTGCAGCGATTTCGCCCCCGACCCACGCATCATGGAGCTGTGCCAGGGCGCCCTGGCCAGTGGCCTGCCGGTGATGACCGTTAGCACCGGCTCCTACGATACCGCCACCAACCTCAACCGCCTGAACAAGGAAATCCCCCTGGATGACCGCGAGCGCGCGGAGAAGGTCTCCGACTTCGTTGCTGGGCATATCGATCATGACTGGTTGAGCGCGCGCTGCGGCACGCCGCGGGAGCTGCGCCTGTCACCCCCGGCCTTCCGCTACCAACTGGTGCAACGCGCCAAGGCCGCTGCCAAGCGCATCGTCCTGCCCGAGGGCAGCGAGCCACGCACCGTTCAGGCCGCCGCCATCTGTCAGGCGCGCGGCATTGCCCGCTGCGTGCTGCTGGCCAAGCCGGAAGACGTGCAGGCTGTCGCCCGAGCACAAGGTATCGAGCTACCGGAAGGCCTGGAAATTCTCGACCCGGACCTGATTCGCGGTCGCTATGTCGAGCCGATGGTCGAACTGCGCAAGGGCAAGGGCCTCAACGCGCCGATGGCCGAGGCGCAGCTGGAGGACACCGTGGTGCTCGGCACCATGATGCTGGCACTGGACGAAGTGGACGGCCTGGTGTCTGGCGCCATTCACACCACCGCCAACACCATTCGCCCGGCGCTGCAGCTGATCAAGACTGCGCCGGGTTACAACCTGGTGTCATCGGTGTTCTTCATGCTGCTGCCGGATCAGGTGCTGGTCTATGGCGACTGCGCGGTGAACCCGGATCCCAACGCAGAGCAACTGGCGGAAATCGCTCTGCAGAGCGCCGCCTCGGCGCAGGCCTTCGGCATTCCGCCGCGGGTGGCCATGCTCAGCTACTCCACTGGTGATTCCGGCAGCGGCGAGGAGGTGGAAAAGGTACGGGCCGCGACCCGCCTGGCTCGCGAGAAACGCCCGGACCTGCTGCTCGACGGCCCGCTGCAGTACGACGCCGCGGCCATCGAGAGCGTCGGCCGGCAGAAGGCGCCGAACAGTCCGGTAGCCGGTCGCGCCACGGTGTTCGTGTTCCCTGATCTGAACACCGGCAACACCACCTACAAGGCGGTGCAGCGCAGCGCCGAGTGCATCAGTGTCGGGCCGATGCTGCAGGGCCTGCGCAAGCCGGTGAACGACCTGTCGCGCGGTGCGCTGGTCGACGACATCGTCTACACCATCGCACTGACGGCGATTCAGGCGGCCGATCTGCCGAGCTAGAGAGGCCGAAAGGTGCAGCGTGCGCGCCATGAAAAGCTGGGCGCGCGCGGGCCGCAACAGCGAGCAGACAAAACCTGATGGTCAACACTGGCACTTGCAGGTCAGTGCACAACCGTTACCCTTGGCGCCGAACCAGCTCGCTGCACGGAACGCCGCAGCTCTTTCGACTGATACGGGGCACATAGAAAGCCCCTTTCTCAGGCTGCCCGCCGGATGTGCAGCCTGCTTATGGAGGCGTTCGCCCGATGCTGCACTTTCTTCCCGCGCCGCTGCGCGGCCTGATCGCGAGCCTGCTGCTGGCTCTCAATACCCTGTTCTGGTGCTGGCCGCTGTTCTTCGTCGCCCTGCTCAAACTGCTGCTGCCCTTCGCGCCGATCCAGCGCGCGCTGCGCTTCGTCATGCACGGCATCGCCGAAAGCTGGATCGGCATCAATAAATTCTGGATGCGCCTGGTTGGCCACATCGACTGGAAGGTTCAGGGGCTGGAGCGCTTCGATACCCGTCACTCCTATCTGGTGACCAGCAACCACCAGAGCTGGGTGGACATCCTGGTGCTGCAATACCTGCTCAACCAGCGCATGCCGCTGCTGAAATTCTTCCTCAAGCAGGAGTTGATCTGGGTACCGGTGATCGGCCTGTGCTGGTGGGCGCTGGAGTTTCCCTTCATGAAGCGCTTCAGCAAGGAATACCTGGCCAAGTACCCGGAAAAGCGCGGCCAGGACCTGGCCACCACGCGCAAGGCCTGCGCGCGTTACAAGACCAATCCCGTGGCGGTATTCAACTTCCTCGAGGGTACCCGCCTGACTCCGGCCAAGCATGCGCAGCAGCAGTCGCCGTTCAAGTACCTGCTCAAGCCCAAGGCCGGCGGCATCGCCTTCGTGCTCGACGCGATGGGTGAACAACTGCATGCCATCGTCAATGTCACCATCCACTACCCACATGGTGTGCCGGGCTTCTGGGACCTGCTCTGTGGCCGACTGGATGCTGTGCAGGTGATTTTCAGGCAGGTCGATATTCCGCGCGAATTCATCGGCCGCAACTACGATCAGGACGACGATTACCGCCTGGCATTCCAGCAGTGGGTCAACCGTCTGTGGGAAGAGAAGGACGCGGAGCTCGCCAGCCTTCACCAGCAAGCCTGAAGCGTCAGCGGCGCTTCATTCACCACGTGGCAGGGGCAACTTGCTCCAATCCAGCTGCGCCGGCACCTGCATCGCGGTGCCGGCCGATACACCCGGCGCCACCAGAAAGCCCTGCATGATGTTGCAGTGGTGCCGCGTCAGCCACTCGCGCTGCGCCTGAGTTTCGACACCCTCGGCGATGACCTCCAATCCCAGATGCCGACCAAGATCGATGATGGTGCTGACCACCGCGGCGTCACGCGGTGAGTCGAGCATGTTGGAAACGAACAGACGGTCGATCTTCAGCGTGTCCAGCTCGAAATGACGCAGATAAGCCAGTGACGAGTAACCGGTGCCGAAGTCATCGATGGCGATCTTCACCCCCAGCTCAAGCAATTGATCAGGCGGGTTTCTTCGAGCAGCGGTATGAACACGTTCGGCGCAACGGTACCCACGACACGATGCTGCCAGCGCAGCAAGGCCTCGAAGCCGCGCAGGCGGCCGCTATTGAGATGGAGCTGGGGCTGATAGACCAGCACGAAGTCATCGTTCTCGATGGCGTGACGCCACCGGCCCACTCAGGCTGGCATCACCGCTCTCAAGGCTGCGCTCAATGGCCTGACGACGGATCGCATCGCTGAGCATGTCGAAACCAAGTACGCGCCGGTTACGCCAATCCAGAGGACTGACGTAATCGATGGGCAAGTAGTACTCGCGCTCCCCCCTCGGGAAACACCTGATAATCGAGGTGCTCATCCGCTTTCAGCTCGGCTCGGCTCGAAAATCGTCCAACTGCGCGTGGCTCAGGTAGCGCGACCAGGCGACGGCCTGTATTCCCGGATAACGATCCTGCAATTGCAGCTGATCCAGTGCCCGCTCCCACTCGATGGGAGAAACCCGGTCACTCCCGTTCATCAGCCCCGAAACGCCACGCAGGACCATTTCATAAGCCTGCATGCGCGCCATCACTCGCTGACCAATATCCTGCGCCTCAAGCGCAAAGCGATGCTGACTATCTTCCCGCTCACGTTCCTGCAGGGTATTCCACTGCCAATAAATCAACCCACCCAGCCCGATAAACAGGCCAAGTGCAGCCAGCAGCGGTATCCAGGGCCTTGGCGTCCACTCGACAGCTCTGTCGTCCATTCGCGCTCCCTCGGTCATCCAGAACCAACGCACACGGGGCATCCGCGCGCGGACATCACAGAACCACAGCAAGCATTCTAGTCAGGTTTTGAATGAGTGGCCTTTGACCACAAAGGACACGACGGGCGGTCACGAAGGTTGTCGGAAACGCCCTCTAGCGCCTCGCCGAAAGACGTCAGCAACAGTGCTTGTCAATCAACATGAAAAAGCCTCCCAGAGGGAGGCTTCGTTCAACGCAATGCGGCCTTAGAGCGGACGCAGGTTGATCTCGACACGGCGGTTCTGCGCACGGCCAGCATCGGTGGCGTTGCTGGCAATCGGCTGGCTCGGGCCAGCACCGTATGCCGAGATGCGCTGCCCCGGCACGCCGTTGGCGGTCAGGTAGTTGGCCACGCTCTGAGCGCGACGCTGCGACAGGCTCTGATTGAGTTCCTGCGAACCGGTGCTGTCGGTATGGCCGACAATGTTCACTCCGTTCTTGTTGAACTCCTTGAACACCAGCACCAGCGAATTGAGGGTCGGGTAGAAGCTGCTGGAGATATCCGCCGAGTTGCTGGCGAAGGTGATATTGCCCGGCATGATCAGTTTCAGATCATCGCCGTTGCGTTGCACCTGCACGCCAGTGCCCTGCAGGGTCTGGCGCAATTTGGCCTCCTGGGTGTCGACGTAATAGCCGTAACCACCACCGGCGGCGCCACCGACGGCAGCACCGATCAGCGCGCCTTTGGTGCGGTCCTTTTTGCTAGAAGTCGCAGCACCGATCACCGCACCGGTCGCGGCGCCGATGCCGCCATAGATGCCAGCTTTGCCGGCCTGACTTTCACCGGTATAGGGGTTGGTGGTGCAGCCAGCCAGCATGGCCATGAGCGCAGTTGCTGCGATCAGATTGCGTCTGGTCTTCATAGGGATTCCTTAGGATTTCTTCTGGTATCGGGCAGACATGCCACAATCTTCGAGCCGCCAAGGCGCGGTGAAGTTCCGCCCTAGCTTATCAGCCCGGGCGGATAGGGACTGCGATCCAGAGCAGTTCTGCCCCGTACACGCGCGTTACTGCATACCTGGCAGCGGTCGCAGTATCACTTCGACACGGCGATTCTGCGCACGGCCTTCAGCGGTGGCGTTGCTGGCTACGGGCTGATCCGGCCCCATACCACGGGTACTCAAGCGACTGGGGTCGACACCCTGCGCCAACAGATAGTCGGCCACGCTTTGCGCGCGACGCTGCGACAGCTCCATGTTGTAGCTATACGAGCCGGTGCTGTCGGTATGCCCGACAACCTCGATGCTGTTCTGGTTGTACTGGCGGAAGGAATTGGCCAGGTTGTTCAGCGGCTGATAGAAGCTGCTGGCGATCTGCGCCGAGTCGGTAGCGAAGGTGATGTTGCCGGGCATGATCAACTGAATCACATCGCCTTGGCGCTGCACCTCGACGCCGGTGCCCTGCATGCTGCGGCGCAGTTCCTCTTCCTGCTTGTCGGCGTAGTAGCCATAACCTGCCGCTGCGGCACCGGCCACGGCCGCGCCGATCAGCGCGCCCTTGCCGCGGTTGTCATGGTTGATCAGCGCACCGGCAGCCGCGCCGGCCAGCGCACCGATACCACCGTAGGTGGCGGTGCGGTTGGAGCTCGGTGCGCTCTGATCGTAGGGGTTCTGCGAGGCGCAACCGCCAAGCAGCAGCGCAGAGGTGCAAAGGGCAATAACAGGCAGGCGAAACATGAAGGCGTCTCCATGAACGGTGGGTGATGGCTCTTTGAGTCATCACGCCGCCATTAGTGCCCTCTCACGCGCGAATAAAGGGGTTCTCGCGCATCTCATCGCCCAGGCGAGTGTCCGGGCCATGGCCGGTAACCACGGTGGCATCCTCGTCGAGGCTGTACAGGCGCTGCTTGATCGAACGCTCGATGGTCGCGTAATCACCGCCCCACAGATCGGTACGGCCGATACCGCGACGGAACAGAGTGTCACCGGCGATCAGCAGCTTGGCACCCTCGAACCAGAAGCTCATCGAACCCGGCGTGTGCCCTGGCGTATGCAAGGCCACGCCGCAGCCACAGGCCAGTTCCTCGTCATCGGCCAGCCATTTGTCCGGCGCCGGCACGGGCGTGTAAGGCACGCCGAACATGCTGCACTGCATCTCCAGATTGTCCCAGAGGAACTGATCCTCCTTGTGCAGGTGCAGCGTGGCACCGGTCTTCTCCTTCATCTGCCCCGAGGCAAGGAAGTGATCGAGGTGCGCATGGGTGTGGATGATGCTCACCACCTTGAGGCCATGAGCCTCCAGCCGCGCCATGATCAGATTGGGATTGCCACCCGGATCGACCACGATGGCCTTCTTGGTAATCGGGTCGCCGATGATGGTGCAGTTGCACTGCAAGGGGCCGACAGGGAAGGTTTCGCGGATCAGGGCGGGGCGTTCGACAGAGCTCATCAGGGAACCTCATTTCGGTAATCGCCGGGAAGTTTACCGGTCCATTTGCGGAATGCACGGCGGAAGTTGGACGGATCGCTGAAACCCAGCAACTGGGCGATTTCATGCAGCGGCAAATGCGTGGTGGTCAGGTACTGCAGGGCCAGCCGTTTGCGCCCGTCGTCGAGCACCTGCTGATGGCTGGTACCCATCTGCGTCACGTGCCGACGCAGGCTGCGGCCGCTGGTGTGCAGGGCGCTGGCGGCGCTTTCCAGGTCGGGAAAGTCGCCGGGGCGCGTCAACAACAGGCGTCGCACCCGTGTGAGTAGGCCGTCCTGCACATCGAGACTGACCAGCAGCGCTTCGCACTGTTGCTCGCACATCTGTACCGTGGCCGGGTTGGCCAGGGCCATGGGCCGTTGCAGGTAATGCCGGGGTAAACGCAGCCAATGAAAGGGCTGTTCGAACTGTGCGGCCACACCGAACGCCTCGGCATAGCGCTCGGCGTAGTCCGGCGCGGGATGAGCGAAACCGACGGCCAAGCCCTGCAACTCTTCCCCCAGGAGAAAGCGCGCAATTGTGTGGATGCTGGCCAAAAGACCCTCTGCGGTAAAGCGCGATTGCGGCCCCATAGGGAAAGACTCGACGGCGCGTTATTCAATGTCCTCGCCCTGCTCCACCAGTTCCAGCTCGAAGGACAGACCAAGCACGCGACAGTATTTCAGGGCGAACTGCAGCGCCTTGCCCAGATTGGCGCTGGACAGCACCGCGTAACCGAGTATGCCGTGGGTGGAGACGTTCAGGCGCTGGCCCAGTACCAGACCAAGCGCCGGTTCGCCGCACCGCTCCAGCGCAGCCTGAATCAGGTGGTGAAAGTCGATAAAGGACAGTCGGGCATTGGGACTGCCAAGCACTTCTGGGCGTACCCGCGCGGCGGCAAACAGCTCGGCACGCGCCAGGCCGAGCTCTTCGGCCAGCGCCAGCAGTGCCTCGGCGTAAGCAACAGGAACCAGTTCGGCGGTGAAGTTGAGGGTTTGTTTCATGAGTTCGTTGTTCTGGCGACTGGCCGCAAATGACCTTCCCGATTGCGAACCTTAGCTCAGCGAATCCATGCTTGCTGCCCTGCTGCTGCCCCAACTTTCTGCTGGAAAAACGCACTGGCCGGATATGACTGTCACCTTGGCTGTTACGAACCTGTGCCCAGCGGCGCATGACGCCCATAGTGGGAACCAGTCAAACAGCGCAATGGAGTTCTCATGGCCAGCACCACACCGGAAGGATTGCAGATTCGTCCCAGGCACATGGATTTCGATCTGCCCAACCCGCTGCCGCGCCACTGGAACGGCGGCGACGCCTTCAAGACCCATTTGTTCGATGCCATGTCGGTGTTGTTTCCCGATGGCGAGCGGTTCTTCATCGATTCGGTGCGCCAGTTCCGCGACCGCATCGACGACCCGGTGCTCAATGAACAGATTCGCGGCTTCATCGGCCAGGAAGGCCATCACAGCCGTGAGCATCTCGAGTACAGCCAGCGCCTGCGCGACCTGGGCTACGACGTAGAGCGCATCGAGAAACCCGCCCGGACGTGCATCCGCTACACCCAGAGGAAGTTCTCGCCATAACGCCAGCTGGCCGCGACTGCGGCGCTGGAACACATCACCGCGATCATGGCCGATGGCCTGCTGAGAAATGGCGGCTACATAGCCGACGCCCTCCCGACGCTGGCGCGCCTGTGGCGTTGGCATGCACTCGAGGAGACCGAGCATAAAGCGGTGGCCTTCGATGTCTACAACCAGGTGTGTGGCAGCCGCAAGTTGCTGCGCCGAGCGATGATCAATGGCACCTTCTTCTTCGTGCTAGACCGCTGGATGTGGGGCAAGGAAGGCGTGTTCCGCCCGCTGATCAGCACTTATCTGGACTTTTTCAAGGACGGCTTCCCCCTGGCAACACAGCAACCTGGAACTGCTGCACGCCGCACGGGACGAGTTCGATGGTCCCCCGTTGATTCAGGCCGGAGCCGACTGAAGCGCAGCTTCGCCACGCAATACAAACAAGCCCGGAATCTGTCCGGGCGTGTTCATGACCCGAGTTTTCGCTGGGCCTTTCTGGCTCCACTCAGCTCAGTAGAAATTTCATTGCATCGGCTGCGCTCTGCTGGGGAATTTCCTCCATGGGAATGTGCCCCACGCCCGGGTAGACCTTGACCTGCCCCAGGTAAATCACGTTGCCACAGCGGCACCTGTTTGGGCGAAATCCAGCGATTACGCTCACCCCACATCAAGCAGCGTGGCAGCGATCATCCACAGCACCTTGCACCTCGGATATCCGGCCAGTTCTATCGGCACCAGCTTGCCGCCCCGCTGCTGCTGCGTCAGGACGAAGGTCCAGCCTGCTAGATGCGTTCCAGACTTTTCCTGTGAGGCACACATCAGCGCAGCAGGCCGAGCCCCTTGGCCCGCGCTACCGCCTGAGTACGCCGCTCGACACCGAGTTTGCTGTTGATGTGACGGGCGTGGGTCTTGACCGTGTGCAGGGAGATGAACAGACGCTCGCTGATCTCCTGATTGGAACAGCCACGCGCGATCAACTGCAGCACAGCCAACTCGCGGAGACTGAGTTTTTCCGCCAGGGCGCTCTCCTCTGCAATAATCTCCTCGTCCGAATCCCGACTGCCCGACAACTGGGCAAGTAAGGCGTCGCGCAGCGGACAGGCCTGACGCCCCTGCAAGCGCTCACGTAACCACCGAGGCTGATGCTGCAACAGCTCAATGAAAGGTAACAGGGCACCGCCCTGAGCGAGATCCAGGCAAGTGTCGAGCTGCTGCTGTGCCTCCCGTTCTCGCCCGGTTTGCTTTAGTAGCTGGGCGAGTTGGGCCTGCGCCACCAGGCCGACCAACTGACCACCCAGCCCCTGTGCACGCTGTTGCAACGCACGCAGACGGCGCTCCGCATGCTCCAGCTCGCCCTGCAGACGCTCCAGAGCAGCCTGCTGCAAATCGATATGCAACGCCAACTGCGGGTGAAACTCTGGCGCCAGTGCCCGCCCCTGATCACCATAGGTCTCCGCCAACTGCGGTAGCCAGGCAGCGGCCAGCTCGACCTGCCCCTGACGCAACCACAGCTCGCACTTGATCAGCGTGATCATCGCCAAGTAATAAATCGCTGGCACATCCCAGACGTGCATCAAGCGCTCGGCCTCACCGAGCAGTGCGAATGCCTCGGCAGGCCTTCCATCACGTCCTTCCAGGCTAGCCAGCACGCAATAGCCGATCAGCGCCCCAACGTCGCGACAGGCTCGCGCTTCGGCAATTCCCGCCCGCAAGCGCTCCACGGCCTGAGGCTGCAAGCGCAGACTAAGCAGATAGCCCTCATAAATCGTCAACCGCGCTCGCACCGAGTAACTACGCTGTGCCGGCAGGCGCTGCACCAGCAGCAATCCCTGATGCACCTCCTCTTGCGCGCGCAGCACCTCACCACGGGCCTGCAGCACGCGGGCACGCTCGTAGTGGGCAAGCGCCTCGAGCAGAGGGTTGTCGATACGCTGCGCCAGCTCCAGAGCGTCGCGGTTCAGCCCACGCGCACGCCACAGATCGCCACGCACCATGGCCAGATTGGACAACGCCGACAAGCACATGAAGTGCGGGCCATAACGCTCCACCGGTAAGCCGACCAAGGCCTCGCTACATTGCTGCTCGGCACGTGCACCATCGCCGCGACCACGGGCGATAATCCCGTCGAGCGCCTGCCACTGCGCCAGCAGGCTGCGCTGGGCGGAAGGCTCGGCTGCTGGAAGGAAGCGTGCGAGCTGATCAAGCAGCTCTTGGGCGGCATCCAGCTGGCAGGCCAATGCCAGTGCCCAGCCATAGAGCATGATCAGTCGTGGTGTGCTGGCCAGCAGATCGTCCGGCAGATTGGTTTTCCAGCGCAGCAGCATGGCGATGTTCTGTTCCGCCAGCATCTGCTCCTCGGACAGGTTCTGCACCAGGCTGGCGGCCACGTCTGCCTGCCCCGCCAGCAGCGCCTGCTCGATGGCGGCATCCAGCATGCCTTGCGCAGTGAACCAGCGACAGGCACGCAGGTGGGCGCTACCGTGCGAACGACTCAATCCGTCGGCAGAGCGCGCATTGAGCAAGTCGGAGAACAGGTGGTGATAGCGAAACCAGTGCCCCTGCTCGTCGAGCGGCACCAGAAACACCTGATTGGCCTGCAGATGACGGATGATCGCGGCGCTGTCATGGCTGTCACGAACCGCATCGCACAGCTCAGCGCAGAAGCGCTCCATGCAGGCGGTTTCATAAAGGAACTGTTGCACCTCGACGGGCTGCCGCTCGATGACTTCCTCGAGCAGGTATTCACGGATCAGCCCTTCACCGCCGTGCAGTTGAAGCACCTCGCCAGCTTCCGCCAGTTCCTCGACAGCCAACAGCCAGAGGCGTAAGCCAGCGATCCACCCCTCGCTGCGCTGCAGAATCCCGCTGACCTGCTGCTGCTCGAGGCGCGCGCCCTGACTTGCCAACAGCGCGTCGAGCTCGGCAGCCGTCAGACGCAGATCCTGCTCGTTGAGCTCCAGCAACTGTCGCGACAGACGCAGGCGCGCCAGGTGCCAGTCAGGCCGCTGACGACTGGTGACCAACAGCAGCACACCAGGAGGTAAATGGTTGAGGAAGAATTGCAGACAACGATCCAGCACCGGCCCCTGCGCCAGATGGTAGTCGTCCAGCACCAGCAACAGCGGTTGACCATCATCGAGTTGCTGGGTCAGCTCATCGAGTAAACCGTCAAGCCACTGCTCGAATGCGAAGGGTTGGTGGCGTTGGCGCATCTTCAGCAGCCCGAGCGCCTCCTCCCCCAAACCGGGGTAGAACTGCTGCAGCCCCTGTAACAGACGCTCAAGGAAGCGCCCCGGATCATGATCGCGCTCGCTCAGCCCGAGCCAGAGGCTGTGCCAGTGATCGGGTAGTCGTTCGCAGAACTCGATGGCCAGCGAGCTTTTGCCAAAGCCTGCTGGCGCACTGACCAGCAGCAATCGCCCTTGCAGACCCTTCTCAAGACGCTCGCACAGTCTGGGCCGCGGCATATGTCCTGCCGGCAGCGGCGGACGATAAAAACGCGCTTCCACCGGCGTGGCCGGCGTGCAGGGAAAACCTGGCGAGCGGGAGAGATCTGTCATCGGCCTATTCTTGGAAGTCTTCTATGTGCATCGGCGGGCTCGATCTGGACCCAGCCTAGCGACTTGCAATGGCCATTTGAAGCGCCCGCTACAGTCCGTAACGAAAAAGCCGGCGCAAGGCCTAATGCTGATCAGATAAGTTCGTCACCACCCCCTCCTACTTGCAGTAGAGGGGGCGCTTTTCGTAGGAGCCAGCTTGCTGGCGATGCTTTTTATGGCGGATCGCCGGCAAGCCGGCTCCTACAAAGATCGAGTGCAACGGCTTAACTGACTGGCATTAGGCACAAGGCCGGCTTCATCGTGTTGCCTGAGGCAGGTTTTAGCGCACGCCTGCCTGGCGCAGCGCCGCCGGAGTGTAGTCGCTGCTGGATGCCTTGTAGTTGAAGTCGTAGGCTTGTTTCTCCTCGTTCTTCATACCCAGGGCCAGGTAGCGACCGGACAGCAGGTCGTAAAGGGTTTCCACGGTGTACCACGGCACTTGCTTGTCGTAGTAGTACTGGGCATGCCCCTCAGCTACGCGCCACAGGGTGCCACGGCCATCGTAGTGGTCGATCAAAGCAGCTTGCCAGGTGTCCTCGTCGATGTAGAAGTCACGCTTGGCGTAGATGTGACGCTCGCCCGATTTCAGGGTCGCGGTCACGTGCCATACACGGTGTAGCTCGTAACGGGTCAGATCCTGGTTGATGTGGCCAGCCTTGACGATTTCGGAGTACTTCAGGCTGGGCGAATCGAGCTTGTAGGCGTTGTAGGGGATATAGATCTCCTTCTTGCCTTCCAGTTTCCAGTCGTAACGATCCGGCGCACCGTTGTACATGTCGAGGTTGTCCGAGGTACGCAGGCCGTCAGCTGCGGTGCCCGGGCCATCGTAGGACACCTGCGGCGCACGGCGCACGCGACGTTGACCGGCGTTGTACAGCCACGCCAGACGCGGCTCTTTCACCTGATCGAGCGTCTCGTGTACCAACAGTACGTTACCAGCCAGACGCGAAGGCGCAGTCACCCGCTGTTTGAAGTAGAACAGCACGTTGCTGGACTTGCTCGAGTCGTAATCAGTCAACGCATCGCGAAAGACGAACTCGTCCTGGAAGTAGACCAGCGAGTAGGAACCGTTCGGCTGCGGAGTCGCCTGGGTCACCAGACGACGCACGCTGCCACCGCGGTAGCGGGTGATGTGGTTCCAGATCACTTCCAGACCGTTCTGCGGGATCGGGAAGGGGTTGGCGGTCTGGAAGTTCTCCAGGCCGTTGCCACCTTCCACCATCCTGGTGTTCACCGCGTTCTGCTTGGTCGCCTCGAGCACTGCGGCCGGCAGGCTGGCCGAACGGTGAGTCGGATAGACCGGCATCCTGTAGCTTTCCGGGTAGCGCTTGAACATCGCCATCTGGCCAGGGGTCAGCTTGTCCTTGTACTGCTCGACGTTCTGCGCGGTGATGGTGAACAGCGGCTGCTCGTTGGCGAACGGATCGGCCAAAAAGCCACGCGGATCGACCGCGCCGGCATTGGTCGGCAGGCCGCCAGTCCAGGCCGGGATCGAGCCATCGGCATTGCCTGCCATCTCGGCGCCCACCGGAGTCAGGGTGGTGCCCAACTTCGCAGCCTCGTCAGGCGACACTGCCGCCATCACGCCGGTCGCCAGCAGAGACAGGGTCAGGACACCGCTTTGCCACAGTTTTTTTGTTGTTTTCATTTGCATCATAATTCCTCGAAATTCCTGGCCGCTTAGAAATTCACGCCGAAGCTGAGAGCGACGAAGTCGCGGTCGACCAACGTGTTGTAACGACCATCAAAGAAGTTGGTGTAGGACAGGCTGGCGGTATAGGTGTTCTGGTAGTCGGCATCCAGGCCCAAGCTGACGGCCTTGGCTCCTTCGTTGAACAGGCCGTTGGGGCCATAGCCGTCGACATCATGGGAAAACGCCACGCTGGGACGCAGGTTGGCCCCGAGGAAAGCATTGGAGTAGTCGAGGATCGCCCGTGCACGATAACCCCAGGAATTGGCGGTGACATAACCGTGATCCCCATAGCGAGCCATCGAGGTTTCATTGGGGTCCACAGCGCTGCCGGTGATGCCATAGATCGGATCGCGGCCGTAGCGATTCTTGCTCTTGCTTTCCAATCCACCGACATGGGTGAAGCCGACCTCACCCACCAGAGTCAGACGGCTGGCCCCCAGCACCTGATCGATGAAGTGGGTAAAGGTGGTCTGGATCTGGGTGATTTCCTTACGGTTGTAGCCTTTCTGGATAGCGCCCGGAGCCGACGTCCCCTGCGCGGCCTTGGCCGGAGCCAGGGTCATCTGCTGGGTGTTGAGCTGAACCGGGGCATTCGGCCGATAGCTGATCTCGCCCTGCCAGGCGGTGCCGGTAGGCAGAGTAGTGGAGAAGCTCAGACCATAGAGCCTGATGTCCTCCGGATAATCCATGAAGTAGCTACCGTTGCCGACCGCCACCGCTGCAGCCGCCAAGAGTTGGGATTGAGCGCCCAATGTGGGGTTGTAGCCAGCGCCAGCTCCTGCTCCCAGGTTCGGGTTACCGTCGCCACCGGCCCCCCAGTAATTTCCCGAGTTGAACCAGTTGAGCCCACCACCGGCCATACTCGCACCCAGGGTGTTATAGATGCCCTGCCAGGCACCCACGATATTCGCCAGCGCCGCTGCATCGGCATTCTTCACGCTCAGGAAGGGCGTGCGGCTGTGGTAGTTCATGAAGTAGGCACCATACTCGGTATTGTCGCCCTGCCAGCGCAGAGCCAGGCCCCACTGCCCGTCATCGCGGGCCGTGTTGTCCTTGCCACGACGAAACAGCATGCCTTCCTGGGTATAAGCCAAACCGGCATCCGCAGTGCTGGTGGGAGCCATGGCTCCTCCCAATGCAGAAGCATTCAACGCATCAACCCCCTCCAGCAAGCCAACCAGTTGACTGTTGAGAATGTTGTAATTGTCGTTGCAGCCGTTGGCAACCACATCGGCCGTGGAGAAGAAGGTGCCGCAGTTATCGACAACCGTCTGTTTCCAGCTCAGCTGATAGAAGGTCTCCATAGACAGCTGATCTGTGATGCTCTGTGCCACATAGAACATATTGACTGGGATCAGGCCTTCCTTGACTTCGGCGCCAGGACGGCGGAAGGCGGCGGCATCGACCGGGTTGATCGAGTTGATACTGTTCTGGATAAAGGTACTCTCACCCCAGCTGACCACCTGCTTGCCCAGGCGTACCGAACCAGGCTGATCGCCAATGCTGTAGTTGTGATAGACAAAGGTGTCGAGCCACTCGTAGCCAGAGGACTTGGCTCCCTGTTTACGCCCCTTGTCCTCGATATCCTTGAATGGACGACCTTCGTCTTTCAGTTCGAAGTCATACCAATACTTGCCGCGTACGAATACGCCAGTGTCACCGTACTTCAGCTCAAGGTCATGGATACCCTTGAAAATCTTGGAGAAAGTTTCACCACGTTTGAAGTTCAGCCGGCCATCGTCGCCGGTCTGGGTGTAGCCCGTGCCGCCATTGGCCTCACCAATGAAACGCTTATCCCGTTCGGCAGTCGACCAACTGGCCCCCACCGACAGCGACGAGTCGAACTGCCCTTCGATCTCACCGATATTGAAAGTGACGCCGAATGCCGGAGCGGCAAGGGTGGAAGCGAGGCTGACGGCCAGCGGCAGTTTTGCCAGGCGCCAGTAGGGTTTTGTTTTTGTTGTCATCGACGCTACTCCATGTGTTTTTTGTTATGGATGCTTGGACTATAGCCAGCAGGTGGTACTGCTTGATCCCTCGAAAGTGTGATTTGCAGCCCCCCTGGCTCTCTGGCTCGCAGGTTTCAGGCCCTGCCCCTAGCCAAGCATGGACGGGAAACAGCAATTAGCAAGCCAAACGCTTGTTTGACTGAGCGGTCACTTTCACCGCCCAGTCAATTCGCACCTCACAGCGTGGACAGGAACGTGCTACCCGCCTCCTGCCACTGGGCGATTTCGACGCGAATGCGCTTCTTGTCCAGTTTGCCGACGCTGGTCTTGGGAATTTCGGTAACAAGCGCGATCTGCGTGGGAATCGCCCACTTGTTGATGTGGCCTTGCTCGACGAAAGGCTTGAGGTGCTCCTTTAGCCCCTTGGCATCCAAACCCTGCGCGTCACGCAACACCACCAAGGCGAATGGCCGTTCACCCCACTGCGGATCGGGCACGCCCACCACCGCCACCTCACGCACCGCCGAGTGACGACTGATCAGGTCCTCCAGTTCCAGCGAGGAAATCCACTCGCCACCGGTCTTGATCACGTCCTTGATGCGGTCACGGATTTCGATGAAGCCCATGCCATCGATGGTCGCCACATCGCCGGTGTGCAGCCAACCGTGGGCCCAAAGTTCCTCGCCCTTCTCAGGCTCACGGAAATAGCCTTGGGTCAGCCAGGGCGCGCGCAGCACCAGCTCGCCCTGGGATTCGCCATCACTCGGCAGCAATTTGCCATCGGCATCCATGATTGCGGCTTCCACCAGCGGCACCGGAATACCGGCCTTGATTCGATAGGTGGTGCGCTCGTCCTCGCTACCGGCGCGCAGCTCCTCATTGAGGTAAGCGCAGGAAATCAGTGGGCAGGTCTCGGACATGCCATAGGCCGCGGTCAGCTGGATACCACGCTCCTTGGCCGCCTCGTAGAGGGAGCGATTGAGCGCGCTACCACCGATGATCATCTTCATGCCGCCGAAATCATGGCCCTGCGCACCTGGCGCGCTCAGCAGCATCTGCAGAATGGTCGGCACGCAGTGGGAGAAGGTGACCTTCTCTTCCTTGATCAGGCGGCAAAGCATGTCCGGCTCGTAGCGGCCGGGATATACCTGCTTGACCCCGAGCATGGTGGCCACGTACGGCACGCCCCAGGCATGCACGTGGAACATCGGCGTAATCGGCATGTAGACATCGTCGTTGCCCATCAGGCGGATGCTGTCCAGGCCGCCCATGGTGGTCGCCATGGACATGGTGTGCAGCACCAGTTGCCGATGGGTGAAGTACACGCCCTTGGGGTTACCAGTGGTGCCAGTGGTATAGAAGGTCGTAGCCACCGAGTTCTCATCGAAATCGGCGAAGTCATAGTGCGGGCTGGCCGCAGCCAGCAGGCTCTCGTACTCGCCAACGAGGTTCGGCAGGTCGGCGTTCTTGTCTTCGCCATCGGTCAACAGCAGGGTTTTCTCCACCGTGGTCAGTTGACCGGCAATACCGTTGTACAGCGGCACGAACTCACTGTTGACCAGCACGAAACGGTCTTCGGCATGGTTCATGGTGTAGAGAATCTGATCCGGCGACAGGCGGATGTTGATGGTGTGCAGCACCGCGCCGAGCATGGGAATGGCGAACATGCACTCCAGATAGCGGTGGCTGTCCCAGTCCATGACAGCCACGGTATCACCGGCCTTGACCCCCGCCTGGCTAAGCACGTTGGCCAGGCGCGCGACACGCTCGTTGAAGGTGGCGTAGCTGTAGCGCAGCTTGTCGCGATAAACGATTTCACGGGTCTTCTCGTAACGACTACCGGACAGCAGCAGGCGCTTGATCAGCAGCGGATAGGCGTGGGCGTTATTGGCGGGAGGGATCAGTCGAGTCTGCAGCATGAAGTCACCTTGAGGCACACGAGGAAATAGGTATGCAACGACTCTAGAGCGGCTCATGCACAGCTAAATCAGCCCAAAGAATGATTTGCCACGTGACCCTATGGCCACTTTTGGTCACAGGTTAGAATCAACCCAGCTAGTCAGTCCCGAAACAGGCTTCATCGCCCCATACTTTCGTTCGAGGTAACACCATGTCCGATATCGTCATCGTCAGCGGCGCCCGTACTCCCATGGGCGGTTTTCAAGGCAGCCTGGCCAGCGTGCCAGCTGTCGAGCTGGGCGCTGCTGCCATTCGCGAGGCAGTCAAGCGTGCCGGTATCGAGCCGGCCGACGTGCAGGAAGTGATCATGGGCTGCGTACTGCCTGCTGGTCTCAAGCAAGGTCCGGCCCGCCAGGCGTCGCTCAATGCCGGACTGCCCTCTGCCACCGGTTGCACCACCATCAACAAGCTGTGCGGCTCGGGCATGAAGGCGGTGATGATGGCCTTCGACTCGCTGAAGGCCGGCAGCAACCAGGTAATGATCGCCGGCGGCATGGAAAGCATGTCCAACGCGCCCTATGTGCTGGAAAAGGCCCGCACCGGCCTGCGCATGGGCCATGGCGAGATCAAGGACCACATGTTCCTCGACGGCCTGGAAGACGCGCGCACTGGCCGCCTGATGGGCTCCTTCGCCCAGGAAACGGCCGACCAGTACGGCATCACCCGTGAGGAAATGGACGCCTATGCCATCGAATCGCTGCGCCGCGCGCAGGCGGCGATCAAGGACGGCTCGCTGGACGCGGAGATCGTCCCGGTCACCGTCACCTCGCGCAAGGGTGAAGTGGTGGTCAAGGATGATGAACAGCCGCTGACGGCCAACCTGGACAAGATTCCTGCGCTCAAACCCGCCTTCAAGAAGGACGGCACCATCACCGCCGCCAACGCCAGTTCTATTTCCGACGGCGCCAGCGCACTGCTATTGATGACTGCTGATGAAGCCGCCAAGCGCGGTCTCAAGCCGCTGGCCAAGGTGGTTGCGCATGCGACCCAGAGTCAGGACCCGAGCGAGTTCACCCTGGCCCCCATCGGCGCCATGGGCAACCTGCTGAAGAAGACCGGCTGGAGCAAGGATGAGATCGATCTGTTCGAGATCAACGAAGCCTTCGCCATGGTGACCATGCTCGCCATGCGCGAGCACGGCCTGGATCACGCCAAGGTCAACGTCTTCGGCGGTGCTTGCGCCCAGGGCCATCCGGTCGGCTCCACCGGCTCGCGGATCATCCTCACCCTGATCAATGCCCTGCAGAAGAAAGGCGGCAAACGCGGCGTCGCCTCGCTGTGTATCGGCGGCGGCGAAGCCACCGCAGTCGCCATCGAACTGCTGTAAGCCAGCCCATCACCAAAGAGCCCCGCAGTTGCGGGGCTCTTTGGTTTAGCGCATTTCGCTCAGCGCCAGCTTCACACCGATGCCGACCAACACTGCGCCCATCAGCCGATCGAACCAGTGCCCCATACGGGCAAAGCCGGCGCGCACGCGCTGCTGGCTGAACAGCCAGGCTACCAGGCAGAACCAGAACGCGGTGGCCAGCGCCAGATACAGGCCGTAACCGGCCTGCACCACCACTGGGGTATGCGGGTTGATCACCACGGTGAACAGCGACAGGAAGAACAGCGTCGCCTTGGGATTCAAGCCATTGGTGATAAACCCCGTGACGAAGGCGCCACGACCGCTGCGCTCGCCGGCGGCCAGATTCAGCTCGGCACTGGCCGAGTCGGCCGGGCGCGCGCGCAGCGCCTTGATACCGATATACAGCAGGTAGGCAGCCGCCAGCCATTTCAGCGCGTTGAACAGGACGATGGACTGCGACACGATCAGGCCGATACCGAGCAACGAATAAGTGACGTGGACCAGAATCCCGGTGCCCACTCCGACGGCGGTGAACAGTCCCGCGCGGCGACCGTAGCCGACGCTCTCGCGCACAACGATGGCGAAATCAGGCCCAGGGCTGGCCACCGCCAGCAGGTGAATCAAGGCAACGGTGAGAAATTCACTCCAGTACATGGCGGCTCCGCATCGACGCTGAAGGTCTGGTAGGCTCGCCAATCTACTCTTGCGACCCTCCTGCGAAAAGGTACAGCTGATGAGCAACAGCCCACGCGCCGTCTTCCTCGACCATGCCTCCCTCGACCTTGGCGACCTCGACATGCAACCGCTGCATCAGGCGTTCGCCGAGCTGACCCTGCACGCGCACACACGTCCGGATCAGGTCGCCGAACGCCTGCAAGGGGCCCAGGTCGCCATCAGCAACAAGGTGCCGTTGGACGCCGCCACCTTCGCTGCCTGCCCAGAGTTGAAACTGGTTCTGGTAACCGCTACCGGCATCAACAACATCGACCTGAAAGCCGCCAGTGACCACGGCGTAACCGTGTGCAACTGCCAGGGCTACGGCACCCCGTCCGTGGCACAGCACACCTTGATGCTGCTGCTGGCCCTGGCCACGCGCCTGCCCGACTACCAGCGCGATATCGCTGCCGGTCGTTGGCAACAAGCCAGTCAGTTCTGCCTGCTCGATCACCCCATCGTCGAACTCGAAGGCAAGACGCTGGGCATGCTCGGCCATGGCGAACTGGGCGGCGCCGTCGCCCGCCTGGCCGAAGCCTTCGGCATGCGCGTGCTGCTTGGCCAACTGCCCGGCCGCCCCGCGCGCGCCGATCGCCTGCCGCTGCACGAACTGCTGCCGCAAGTCGATGCGCTGACCCTGCACTGCCCACTCAACGAGCAGACCCGCAACATGATCGGCGCCGAGGAGCTGGCCCTGATGAAGCCACGCGCATTCCTGATCAACACCGCGCGTGGCGGCCTGGTCGACGAACAGGCCTTGGCCGATGCCCTGCGCCGTGGCCATCTGGGCGGCGCCGCAACCGACGTACTGCTGCAGGAGCCACCGAAGGACGGCAACCCGCTGCTGGCCGCCGACATTCCCCGCCTGATCGTCACCCCGCACAGCGCCTGGGGCAGCCAGGAAGCGCGCCAGCGCATCGTTGGCCAGGTCGTGGAAAACGCCGCTGGTTTCTTCGCCGGTGCGCCACTGCGAGTCGTCGGGTAAGCTGCGCAGCTTTCTTGTAGGAGCGTGCGTCGCGAGCGAACACGGTCAACAGCAAAATCTTCGCGAGCAGAGCTCGCTCCTACACCACGCGCCGTAAACAGATTCTCAGGAAATACCATGGACCCGCGAAGCGAAGTTCTCCTGCGCCACGCCGAGCTATTCAGTGGCGAGCTGTTACTGGCCGGCCTGCCGGCTGACGACCTGCTTGGCGCCCTGCCGCAGGCTCGTGGCTGGAACTGGCATGCGGGCGATCAGGCACTGCTCACCGCACGCTTTGCCGGTCGCAGCCACTTCGACACACGCCTGCCGGAAGGCGACTACCGCGCCGCTGTGCTGTTCCTGCCCAAGTCACGCGAGCTGACCGACTACCTGCTGCAAGTGCTGGCCTCGCGCCTGGCAGGCAAGCCGCTGTACCTGGTCGGTGAAAAACGTGGCGGTATCGAACGCGCGGCGAAACAGCTGGCCGCCTATGGCAAGCCGCGCAAGCTCGACAGCGCGCGACATTGCCAACTCTGGTGCGTCGAGGTGGATCAAGCGCCAGCAGTACCGGACCTGCATGCCCAGGCACAGAGCTACCCATTGCAGTTGGCCGACGGCACACTGGAAATCGTTACCCTGCCCGGCGTATTCGCCCATGGCCGCCTGGATCGCGGCAGCGCATTGCTGCTGGAGCATCTGGATGACCTGCCCAGCGGCCACCTGCTCGACTTCGGTTGCGGCGCTGGAGTGCTCGGCGCCGCGCTCAAAAGGCGTTACCCAGACAGCGAGCTGAGCCTGCTGGATGTCGACGCCTTCGCCCTGGAAAGCAGCCGCCTGACCCTCGCGCGCAATGGCCTGTCAGCCAACCTGATCGCCGGCACGGGCATCGAATCGGCACCCGAGGGACTCAGCGCCATCGTCAGCAACCCGCCGTTCCATCAGGGCGTGCATACCGACTACCAGGCCAGCGAGAACCTGCTGAGCCAGGCGGCTCGCCACTTGATAATAGGTGGCGAGCTGCGCCTGGTGGCCAACAGCTTCCTCAAATACCCACCCCTGATCGAGCGTCATCTCGGCCCCTGCCGCACCCTGGCCGAGGCGGACGGTTTTCGCATCTACCAGGCCTTTGCAAAAAGCCCGTAGGGGGGCCGGGCGGCGCTCCGCTTCAGCCCACCGACTTGCTCGCCCGGCGTGGGCTAAAGCCCACCCTACAAGATGACTGACGTTGATCGACGGGCTTGCCCTGCACCGAGCACTTGGGCACAATTGCGCCCGTCCTAGGGGAGTAGTCTCCAGCGAGCGCCCTGCTCGCCCGGTATACGTCAACACACTTGCTCCGCAGAGCATGGCGTATACGACCCAAGGCCTACATAGAGAGGCCTGCGGTTTGACAAGACCTATGACACGCACAACCTATACCCGGGGCGGGAAGGTCGTTCGTGTCATAAGCCGTGTCGACCCGCCCCCCTGTAGGAAACCTGATGCTGGAATCGCTGTTCGTTCCCACCCTGATCGTTGCCCTCGCCGAAATCGGTGACAAAACCCAGCTGCTCGCTCTGCTGCTGGCCGCGCGTTTTCGCAAGCCCTGGCCGATCATCTGGGGCATAGTCGTCGCCACCCTGGCCAACCATTTCGCTGCCGGCGCCGTGGGTAATTGGGTTGCCGGCTTCTTCTCGCCCGCCACGCTGAGCTGGATTCTCGCTGCGAGTTTCGTCGCCGTGGCAGCCTGGACCCTGGTGCCGGACAAACTCGACGACGACGAGGCATCCGGCCTGAAGAAATACGGCCCCTTCCTCACCACGCTGATCGCCTTCTTCCTCGCCGAGATGGGCGACAAGACTCAGGTTGCGACCGTGATGCTGGCCGCGCAGTACCCGCACTTCATTCTGGTGGTGGTCGGCACCACACTGGGCATGTTGATCGCCAACGTACCGGTGGTCCTGGCGGGCAATTTCGCAGCCGAACGCCTGCCGCTGACCCTGATCCGCCGCCTGGCCGCCTGCGCCTTCGCCGCGCTGGCAATCTATGCCGGCTACCAGGCGCTGAAGCTGAGCGGTCTGATCTGACGAACCACTGACGTCAACGAGCCGGCATTTCGGCCAATCCCAGCCCCCTCCTCCCTGCTGCTAAAGTGCCCGCCACGTCACATGGAGACGGCCTGCAGCCGGGAGGACAGTATGTCATTGGATGATCGCAAGAAGCTGGCATGCCAGCACATCGACCTAGTCTGGAACAAGGGGCGCCTGGCGCTGGCTGAACAACTGCACAGCCGCGATTTCCTCTACAAGAGCTCGTTCATTGGCAGGCCGCTTGGCAGCGCCGGCTTCGTGCAGATGGTGCAGGACATCCGCCTTGCAATGCCGGACCTGCAGGTGGTGATCGAGGAGTGCATCGCCGAAGGCTACAAGGTGGTGACCTGGAGCACCCTGATCGGCACCATCCAGAAACCCGCACTGGGCTACCCGCCCAGCGACAAGGTGCTGAGCATCTCGGCCATGGCGTTCTGGACGTTCACCTCCGGCAACGAAATCCAGGAAATCTGCACCATGTTCAACATGGAAAGCTTCGTAACCGCTCCATAAACCCCGTCCTGGCGGACGGTTTTTTCAGGAAGCAGAGGCAGAAGCTGGCGAGCAGTTCCACGGCAGCAGCGCTTCGTAATCCTCGACGCGGCTCGCCGCTGACAGGCGTTCAAGGATGTGGCGCAACCAGGCGTAAGGCTCTTGCCCGTTGGCTTTGGCAGTTTC
>NZ_QASO01000132.1 GCF_003052605.1 Ectopseudomonas oleovorans
GAAGCGTTTGGTTGTGCGGTGTTCTTGCGATTCGCCGCGAGGCGCGGCTCCTACAGGGGGAGGCGGTGCCTGTGGTGCTTGCGTAGGAGCCCCGCCCCGGGGCGAAGCGTTTGGTTGTGCGGTGTTCTTGCGATTCGCCGCGAGGCGCGGCTCCTACAGGGGGAGGTGGTGCCTGTGGTGCTTGCGTAGGAGCCCCGCCCCGGGGCGAAGCTGTTGGTTTGCGGTGTTCTGGAGGATGCTTCGCGGCGGGGCGCCGCTCCTACGGGGGCTGTGATTTTTGTGGGAGCCCCGCCCCGGGGCGAAGCTGTTGGTTTGCGGTGTTCCGGAGGATGCTTCGCGGCGGGGCGCCGCTCCTACAGTTATTCGATGCATACAAAAACGCCGGCTTATGGGCCGGCGTTTTTGTCTATCGCAGAGGCTTAAAGCACGGCGTGGATGGCGCGGGTGACGCTGTCCAGGTTGCCGTTGTTCAACGCTGCGACGCAGATGCGGCCGGTGCCGACAGCGTAGATGCCGAACTCGTTCTTCAAGCGCTCCACCTGCTCCACGGTGAGGCCGGAGTAGGAGAACATGCCGCGCTGCTGCGCGACGAAGCCGAAGTCGCGCTTGGCACCCAGTGCGGCCAGTTGTTCGACCATGGCCAGGCGCATGCTACGAATGCGCTCGCGCATTTCGCCCAGTTCGGCTTCCCACATGGCGCGCAGTTCGGGGCTGTTGAGCACGCTGGCGACCACGGTGGCGCCGTGGGTCGGCGGGTTGGAGTAGTTGGTGCGGATCACGCGTTTGAGCTGCGACAGGACGCGAGTCGACTCTTCACGGCTGCTGGTGACCAGCGACAGGGCGCCGACACGTTCGCCGTACAGCGAGAACGACTTGGAGAAGGAGCTGGAGACGAAGAACTCCAGGCCCGACTCGGCGAACAGGCGTACGGCTTCGGCGTCCTGCTCGATGCCGTCACCGAAGCCCTGGTAGGCGATGTCGAGGAAGGGCACGTGCTCGCGCTCGCGCAGGACGTCCAGCACGGCTTTCCAGTCTTCCAACTGCAGGTCGACGCCTGTCGGGTTGTGGCAGCAGGCATGCAGCACGACTATGGAACGGGCCGGCAGGTTGCGCAGGTCTTCGAGCATGCCGCCACGGTTCACGCCGTTGCTGAACGGATCGTAGTAGCGGTAGTTCTGTACCGGGAAGCCGGCGGATTCGAACAGGGCGCGGTGGTTTTCCCAGCTTGGGTCGCTGATGGCCACGGTGGCGTCCGGCAGCAGGCGCTTGAGGAAGTCGGCGCCGATCTTCAGTGCGCCGGTACCGCCCAGGGCCTGGGTGGTGATCACGCGGCCGGCTTCGATTAGCGCAGCGCCTTTGCCGAACAGCAGTTCCTGCACGGCCTTGTCGTAGGCGGCGATGCCTTCGATGGGCAGGTAGCCACGTGGAGCATGCGCCTCGATACGCGCTTTTTCGGCTTCTGCTACGGCGCGCAGCAGCGGAATCCGTCCCTCCTCGTTGTAGTAGACGCCCACGCCAAGGTTGACCTTGGTCGCGCGGGTGTCGGCGTTGAATGCTTCGTTGAGGCCCAGGATGGGATCGCGCGGAGCCATTTCGACGGCAGAGAAGAGACTCATGATGGATGCGGCAGCTCGAGTGAGGGGTGGGTGGCCAGGCGTCCCCGACAAAAGCGCTAGGGGGCGCGTAAACGGGGCGTTAGTATAACGACCCTGTATCCAGGGGGCGACAGCGCAAAGCCCTGAATTAAGGCCTTTTGCCAGGTAATTCGACTCTATCTGGAGCTATTGCCGAGTCGCCCCGCAATTCATGGCTTTGACGCCGCCCGACAGGGCGCGTCACAGTCGTTTGTCGAGGTGCTGCATGTCCGAATTTCAGTTGGTGACCCGCTTCAAACCTGCCGGCGACCAGCCTGAGGCGATCCGACAGATGGTCGAGGGGCTGGAGGCGGGGCTTTCGCACCAGACGCTGCTCGGCGTGACGGGCTCGGGCAAGACCTTTTCCATCGCCAACGTGATCGCCCAGGTACAGCGTCCGACGTTGGTGCTGGCACCGAACAAGACCCTGGCGGCGCAGCTGTACGGCGAGTTCAAGGCGTTCTTCCCGAACAACGCGGTGGAGTATTTCGTCTCCTACTACGACTACTACCAGCCGGAAGCCTATGTGCCGTCGTCGGACACTTTCATCGAGAAGGATGCGTCGATCAACGACCACATCGAGCAGATGCGCCTGTCGGCGACAAAGGCGCTGATCGAGCGCAAGGACGTCATCGTGGTCTGCACCGTGTCCTCGATCTACGGCCTGGGCAGCCCCGAGGAGTACCTGAAAATGGTGCTGCACCTCGACCGGGGCGACAAAATGGACCAGCGCGCGCTGCTGCGGCGCTTGGCCGAGTTGCAGTACACGCGCAACGACATGGATTTCGCCCGGGCCACCTTCCGCGTGCGTGGTGATGTGATCGATATTTTCCCGGCGGAATCGGATCTGGAGGCCATTCGCGTCGAGCTGTTCGATGACGAGGTGGAGAGCATCAGCGCCTTCGATCCGCTGACCGGGGAGGTGATCCAGAAGCTGCCTCGCTTTACCTTCTATCCCAAGAGCCACTACGTCACCCCGCGTGAAACCTTGCTGGAGGCGGTGGAGCACATCAAGGTCGAGCTACAACAGCGTCTGGAATACCTGCGCGGTGCCAACAAGCTGGTGGAGGCGCAGCGTCTGGAGCAACGCACGCGTTTCGACCTGGAGATGATCCTCGAGCTGGGCTACTGCAACGGCATCGAAAACTACTCGCGCTACCTGTCCGGTCGCCCGGCTGGCGAGCCGCCGCCTACGCTCTATGACTACCTGCCGGATGAAGCCCTGCTGGTGATCGACGAGTCCCACGTCTCGGTGCCGCAGGTCGGCGCCATGTACAAGGGCGACCGGTCGCGCAAGGAGACGCTGGTGGAATACGGCTTCCGCCTGCCTTCTGCGCTGGACAACCGGCCGATGCGCTTCGAAGAGTGGGAGTCCGCCTGCCCGCAGACCATTTTCGTCTCCGCCACGCCCGGCCCTTACGAGGGCGAGCATGCCGGACGCGTGGTGGAGCAGCTGGTGCGACCGACCGGTCTGGTCGACCCGCAGATCGAGGTGCGTCCGGCGCGCACTCAGGTCGATGATCTGCTCTCGGAGATCCGTTTGCGTGTGGCTGCGGGTGACCGTGTGTTGGTCACCACGCTGACCAAGCGCATGGCCGAGGATTTGACCGACTACCTGGGTGACCATGACGTCAAGGTGCGTTACCTGCACTCGGACATCGATACTGTTGAACGGGTGGAGATCATTCGCGACCTGCGCCTCGGCGCCTTTGACGTGCTGGTGGGGATCAACCTGCTGCGTGAGGGCCTGGACATGCCCGAGGTGTCGCTGGTGGCGATTCTCGATGCAGACAAGGAGGGTTTCCTGCGCAGCGAGCGCTCGCTGATCCAGACCATTGGTCGCGCGGCGCGTAACCTCAACGGCCGGGCGATCCTGTATGCCGACAACATGACCGGTTCGATGCAGCGTGCCATAGGTGAGACCGAGCGGCGCCGTGCCAAGCAGATCGCCTTCAACGAAGCCAACGGCATCGTGCCCAAGGGCGTGCAGAAGGACGTCAAGGATATCCTCGAAGGCGCCGTGGTGCCTGGTGCGCGTAGCAACAAGCGCAAGGGCATGGCCAAGGCGGCGGAGGAGAGCGCGCGTTACGAGAACGAGCTGCGTTCGCCGAGCGAGATCACCAAGCGTATTCGTCAGCTGGAAGAGAAGATGTACGCCCTGGCGCGCGACCTGGAGTTCGAGGCCGCCGCGCAGATGCGTGACGAGATTCAGAAGCTGAGGGATCGGTTGTTGCAGGTTTGATGTTGCTGCGTGGGGCCGAGGTGCCGGTGTAGGAGCCCCGCCCCGGGGCGAAGCTTCTGGACGTGCGGTGTGCTTGCGATTCGCCGCGGGGCGCGGTTCCTACAGGGTGGCGCGGTGCCTGCGGGATTTGTGTAGGAGCCCCGCCTCGGGGCGAAGCTTTGGCTTTGTGGCGTTCTCTCGATTCGCCGCGGGGCGCGGCTCCTACAGGGTGGGCGGTGCCTGCGGCATGCGTGTAGGAGCCCCGCCCCGGGGCGAAGCTTTTGGCTTTGCAGCGTTCTCCCGATTCGCCGCGGGGCGCGGCTCCTACAGGGTGATGCGGTGCCTGCGGCATGCGTGTAGGAGCCCCGCCCCGGGGCGAAGCTTTTGGCTTTGTGGCGTTTTCTCGATTCGCCGCGGGGCGCGGCTCCTACAGGGGGATGCGGTGCCTGCGGAATCTGTGTAGGAGCCCCGCCCCGGGGCGAAGCTTTTGGCTTTGTGGCGTTCTCTCGATTCGCCGCGG
>NZ_QASO01000133.1:0-5336 GCF_003052605.1 Ectopseudomonas oleovorans
AGTTGCTTGCGGCATTTGACCTGCTCATGGCTGTCGACACCATGAACTTGAAAAACCTGCTTTGCCAAATCCACGCCTATGCGTTTAAGTTTCATGCGGGCTCCCCCTCCGGGATTGTTTGTTTCGTAACCTACAGTCTGGCGCAATGACGCCGTAGGAGGGAGGAGTCCATCTCATTGGGCTACGCCGCGACAACACCTCCAGTGCTCAACGTGCCCTTGATTCAGGTCAAGGCCACCCCCTACGCGCATCCCTAGACTGGCCGCACAGCCTGTCCAGGATTATTTCCCATGCAAGACGCCATCCAGTGGGATGCCGACCTGATCCGCCGCTACGATCTCGCCGGTCCGCGTTACACCTCCTACCCGACCGCCGTACAGTTTCACGACGACATCGGCCCGTTCGATCTGCTGCACGCGTTGCGCGACAGCCGCAAGGCCGGGCGTCCGCTGTCGCTGTACGTGCACGTACCGTTCTGCGCGCACATCTGCTACTACTGTGCCTGCAACAAGGTCATCACCAAGGATCGTGGCCGCGCCTTGCCTTATCTGGAAAAGCTCGAGCGGGAAATCGAGATCATCAGCCGCTACATCGATCGCAACCAGCCAATCGAGCAACTGCATTTCGGTGGCGGCACGCCAACCTTCCTCAACCATGACGAGCTGCGCCGCCTGATGCAGCACCTACGCCAGCACTTCAACCTGCTGGATGACGATTCCGGCGATTACAGCATCGAGATCGATCCGCGCGAGGCCGACTGGTCGACCATGGGCCTGCTGCGCGAACTGGGCTTCAACCGTGTCAGCCTGGGCGTGCAGGATCTCGATCCCGAGGTGCAACGCGCGGTCAACCGCCTGCAAACCCTGGAGGAAACCCGCGCCATCGTCGAGGCAGCGCGCACCCTGCAGTTTCGCTCGGTAAACATCGACCTGATCTACGGCTTGCCCAAGCAAACACCTGAGCGCTTCGCCCGCACCGTGGCCGAAATCATCGCCCTGCAGCCGGATCGTCTGTCGCTGTTCAACTACGCGCACCTGCCCGAGCGCTTCATGCCGCAACGGCGCATCAGCGCCGATGACCTGCCCAGCCCGGCGGACAAGCTGGCCATGCTGCAGGCCAGCATCGAGCAGCTGACCCGCGCCGGCTATCGTTACATCGGCATGGACCACTTCGCCCTGCCCGACGATGAACTGGCCATCGCTCAGGAAGAAGGCACGCTGCAACGCAACTTCCAGGGCTACACCACCCACGGCCATTGCGACCTGATCGGCCTGGGCGTATCCGCCATCAGCCAGATCGGCGACCTGTACAGCCAGAACGACAGCGGTATCACCAGTTACCAGCAGACCCTGGGCAATGGCCAGTTGGCGACGCGCCGCGGCCTGCATTGCAATGCCGACGACCGCCTGCGTCGCGCCGTGATTCAGCAACTGATCTGCCATTTCCAACTGCGTTTCGCCGACATCGAGCAAACGCATGGCGTGGTGTTCCGTGATTATTTCTGCGCCCTGTGGCCGGAGCTGGAGCAACTCGCGGCTGACGGCCTGATCAGCCTCGACGCTCAGGGTATTGAAGTGCGCCCGGCCGGGCGCCTACTGGTGCGTTCGCTGTGCATGCTGTTCGATCGTTATCTCAACGATCAGGTGCGCCAGCGCTTCTCGCGGGTGATCTGAGCCGGGCAAGCGCCCGTTCCGTTACGGGCGCTTCTCAACTCATCGCCAGCAGGCTCGCAGCCTGCATCTGCTCGCTGGAAAGGCCATTGTCACGCATCAACTTGATCAGCTGGGCGTTGGCCGAAGTCAGCGCACTGTTGAGCGAGGCCAGCTCGATCTGCAGCCCTTCCAACTGCTGACGCTTGCCCTCGGCGTCAAGCCTCTGATCGCTCATGATGGCCTCGATCTGCGCCTGTTTCTCGACGATCTGTGCACGCAGCTCGCGGATTATCTTGAGCAGATCCCTGATCGCCTGAGGCAGGTCGCTATCGTCGATATCTTGATGCTTCTCAGACCTGGTCGACATGCCCTTGCCCAGCTCGGACAGGCTCACGCGCAGTCCTTCGCGACGCTCCTGCGCAGTTCGTTCAGCCGTGCTGAACTGTCGTTGAACACCCTGAGCCAGATTCTTCAGTGAACCCAGCGAAGCGATGCGCATTACCCTGCTCCCTGCCTTGATCTATCATCTCAGGGTCACATCGGCAGGCCGGGATCAAACTTGAGCAAGCAGTCAGGCTTGCATGGCTGGTCGCAAACCCGCCCCTGCTGTACCCTAAGCGCCATTGCGTATCTATCAGGAAGCTGAACGATGTCCGAGAGCATCAAGCTGCGTACGCAGCACCAAGCCCATTGCAAGGATTGCAGCCTGGCCAGCTTGTGCCTGCCGCTCTCGCTGAACATGGAAGACATGGACGCCCTCGACGACATCGTCAAGCGTGGTCGACCGCTGAAAAAAGGCGAATTCCTGTTCCGTCAGGGTGATTCCTTCGGCTCCGTATTCGCCGTGCGTTCAGGCGCGCTGAAAACCTTCAGCCTGAGCGATGGCGGCGAAGAGCAGATAACCGGCTTCCACCTGCCCAGCGAGCTGGTCGGCCTGTCCGGGGTCGACGGCGAGCGCTACCCGGTTTCCGCGCAGGCACTGGAAACCACCTCGGTCTGTGAGATTCCCTTCGAGCGCCTTGACGACCTGGCCCTGCAACTGCCGCAGCTACGCCGCCAACTGATGCGCATCATGAGCCGTGAGATCCGCGACGATCAGCAGATGATGCTGTTGCTGTCGAAGAAGACCGCGGACGAACGCATCGCCACCTTCCTGGTCAATCTCTCCGCCCGCTTCCGCGCCCGCGGCTTCTCGGCCAACCAGTTCCGCCTGGCCATGTCGCGTAACGAAATTGGTAACTATTTGGGCCTTGCGGTGGAGACGGTGTCTCGCGTATTTACCCGCTTCCAACAGAACAAGCTGCTCGAAGCCGAAGGCAAGGAAGTCCACATCCTCGACCCGATCGAGTTGTGTGCATTGGCCGGTGGCAATCTCGACGTTTGAGTTCGCACGACTTTCGCGGGCTCAACGCCTTTAGGACCCCACGATGATCTTTGACGAATTCAGTATCAAGACCCTGATCCGCCCGGTAGCAGACTTCCCAAAACCGGGCGTGGTGTTTCGCGATATCAGCCCGCTGTTCCAGTCGCCGCGCGCCCTGCGCATGGTCGCCGACAGTTTCATCCAGCGCTATGTGGAGGCTGAATTCAGCCATATCGGCGCCATGGATGCGCGCGGCTTTCTCATCGGCTCGATCATCGCCTATGAACTGAACAAGCCGCTGGTGCTGTTTCGCAAACAGGGCAAACTGCCGGCGGACGTGCTCAGCGAGGGCTACCAGACCGAGTACGGCGAAGCCTTCCTCGAAGTGCACAGCGACAGCCTGTGCGAGGGCGACTCGGTGTTGATCTTCGATGATCTGATCGCTACCGGCGGCACCCTGATCGCCGCCGCCAACCTGGTGCGACGCATGCGCGCCAGTGTGTTCGAGGCCGCCGCAATCATCGACCTGCCGGAGCTGGGCGGCTCGCAGAAACTGCAGGACGCAGGCATTCCCACCTTCACCCTGACTGCCTTCGCCCTCGACGATCGCTAAGCCGTCACGCCCGCCGACCGGCCACTGCGACGCGGGCCCTGCCAGGCCTCACTACAGCCATAGCCAGACTCCCATGCACGAACTCCAATTGAATCCATCCAGTGACTGGCGTCAGCGCCTGGGCGCCCTAATGGACGGCAAGCCCGTCCAGCGCCTGATTACCCTGCTGATCATCATCAATGCGGTCATTCTCGGCCTGCAGACCTCGCCATCGATCATGGCTGACTGGGGCAAGCCGCTGCTGATCCTCGACAGTCTGATCCTCGCCTGCTTCGTCATCGAACTGGCCCTGCGCTTCACCGCGCGCGGCATCGGTCTGCTGCGCGATCCCTGGGCGGTGTTCGACTGCCTGGTGGTGGGCATCGCCCTGGTACCGGCCAGCGGCCCCTTCGCCGTACTGCGCGCTCTACGCGTACTGCGGGTACTGCGCCTGGTGTCGATCAACCCGAGCATGCGCAAGGTGGTGCAGGCACTGCTCGCCTCGCTGCCAGGCATGGGCAGCATCGTCATGCTGATGGGGCTGGTTTTTTACGTCGCTGCGGTAATGGCCACCCAACTGTTCGGTGAAAGTTTCCCGGAATGGTTCGGCAACATCGGCGCCAGCCTCTACACCCTGTTCCAGGTGATGACGCTGGAAAGCTGGTCGATGGGCATCGTGCGTCCGATCATGGAACAGCATCCGCTGGCCTGGCTGTTCTTCGTGCCCTACATCCTCGTCGCGACATTCATGATGCTCAACCTGTTCATCGCCGTTATCGTCAACGCGATGCAAAGCACCCACGAGCCAAATGCCGAGGAGCAAGCTGCAGCAGCTCGCGAACAGGCAATTCTCGACGAGCTGCGCGCACTGCGCAGCGAAGTGGCCGACCTGCGCCGTAACACGCCGTAAACCCCGCCACCAACGCAATCCGCCGTCTCTGGCACGGTGGATTGCGCGCCCTCTCCCCTACGCCTACCTATCAGACACGCCTTAAGTTGGCGGCGCTCAGCGCCCCCATGCCCGATAGTTACATCGCTCAATGACACGATCGCTCGTGTCGCCCGGAGCCGCCCAACCAATCGGGAGCACCCGCCCCCATCAGAGGACCCGAACGATGAGCGCCAGTGCCACCCTACCCCAGCCGAAATCCAGCTTTCCGGTGCGTCGCATGGACTTCAGTTTCAGCGAGACACCGAAATACTGGTTCTACGATGACCCGTTCATGAGCCATTTCATGAACAACCTGTCGTCGCTGTTCCCCTACGGTGAGAAGTTCTTCGTCGACAGCGTGCGCGCCGTACGCGACCAGGTCAGCGAGCCGCAGCTGAAAAAGGACATCAGCGCCTTCATCGGTCAGGAGGCCATGCACTCCAAGGAGCATGCGGCCTACAACGACTACGCCAATGAGCACGGTATCGACCTGGAGCTCCTCGAGCTGCGCATCAAGGTACCGCTCGAATGGGTCAGCCGTTTCAGCACCAAGAAGCAACGCCTGGCAGCCACCTGCGCCCTGAAACACTTCACCGCGACCATGGCCGAGTAGTTGCTCAAGCGTGAGGATCTCACCACACAGATGAACGTATGCGTTCCATAGACCCCATCTTCAACTGACCTCTCCGTATCCCGGATGCTGGGCTCCCTATTTTCCCGTGGAGTTCCGTCATGATGCGTCCCGACGCCAAAGTGCAGAAGGTCTATCTCTACCCAAAGCCCGTCGACTTCCGCAAA
>NZ_QASO01000133.1:5345-5418 GCF_003052605.1 Ectopseudomonas oleovorans
GGACTGGCCGCGCTGGTCGAGCTGGACATCAAGGTGGAGGTGTTCAACCCGGTGCTGTTCGTGTTCCTCAATC
>NZ_QASO01000134.1 GCF_003052605.1 Ectopseudomonas oleovorans
CAATGAACACCCATTCCATGTCGGGCTGCGCCACAAGCTCCTTGAAAACCTTGAGCCATTTTCAAGTTGCTGACCACGCATTGAAGCGTTTATAGACCTTATTCCAGTTCCCGAACGCTTCGGGTAGATCTCTCCAGGGGCATCCCGTGCGCATGCGGTACAGCATGCCCTCCACGGTCATTTGTAGATCACGCTTGTTGTAGATGCCCTATGCAGTAGAATTTCCTGCAGCTTCGACCAATGCTTATCACTGAGCAATAATCGGGGCATTGCAAACTCGTATCGATGTTGTGTCAGAGCTTCAGCGATACGAATTTTCTCTTACATATCAACTGGTTAGCGCGAAGCGGCAACAGCCCCTAGACATGTCACAAATCTGCAACACTCATCTTCCACGCTGAGCATGCCCCGCTACGCCTGACTTCCGAGGCATACCATCATGTTCCTGCAAAAATCCCTGCGCGCGCAGATTCTCACTCTGCTCGGCGGCAGCCTGACGCTGATTCTGGTCACCGCCCTGGCCTGTTTCAGCTTCCTTTCCAGTGGTATGCAGTCCTATCGCGGCCTGCTCGATGGGCCGCTGGAATCTTCGCGCCTGATCGACGCGGCCAACGTCGAATTCAAGATTCAGGTGCAGGAATGGAAGAACGTCCTGCTGCGCGGTCAGGACAGCGCCAACCTGCAGCGCTACTGGGGCCAGTTCGAAGCGCAGGAGCGCAAGGTGCAGGACATTCTCGGCCAGTTGACCCAGGTCGCCGCAGCCGACCCGGCCTTGAAGACGCAAGTCGAGCGCCTGCGTAGCGAACATCAGGCGCTTGGTGGCAATTACCGCAAGGGCCGCGACGCCTTCGTGGCCGCCGGAGCCGATGCCAAAGCCGGCGATGAAGCCGTCAAAGGCATCGACCGCGCCGCCAGCGAGCAGATGACGGCACTGGTCAAGCAGTTACGCCAGAACAGCCTGAGCCAGGCCGAGCAGATCAACGCCAGCGCCGCGCGCACCATTCTCAGCGGCACAGTCGTGATGCTGGCCGCAGCTTTGGTCATCGCCGTATTCAGCCTGTGGCTGGTCAATCGCAATCTGATCATCCCCATCCGCCAACTGATCGGCCATGTCGACCAACTCAGCCAAGGCCGTTTCGGTCAACGCGTGGAAAGCACCCGACAAGATGAACTGGGCCTGCTGGCGCGCGCCGCGAACACCCTGCGCGACTTTCTTGCCAGCACCAGCGAGCGCCTGCACCACAGTACGCAGAACCTCGACAGTGCCAGCAGCGAGCTGAACGCCATCGCCTCACGCATGACCGAGGGCGTCAGCGAGCAGTTCGAGCGCACCGATCAGGTCGCCGCGGCCATGCATGAGATGTCCGCCACGGCGCAGGAAGTCGCGCGCCACGCCGCCGACGCCGCGCACGCGGCCAACGATGCCGACGACTCAGCACGTCAGGGCAGCACGGTGATGCAATCGACCATCGCCACCATCACCGACATTCGCGGCGAGATCGCCAACACCGCCGAGGTGATCCGTCGCCTGGAAAGCGACAGCGGGCGTATCGGCAAGGTGCTGGAAGTAATCCGCGGCATCGCCGAGCAGACCAATTTGCTGGCGCTCAACGCCGCCATCGAAGCCGCTCGCGCTGGTGAACAAGGCCGCGGCTTCGCCGTGGTCGCCGACGAGGTGCGCCACCTGGCCCAGCGCACCGCCGAGTCCACCGCCGAGATCAACCAGATCATCGACACCGTACAGAGCGGCGCGCTGAATGCCGTGCGCGCCATCGAGAGCGGCCAGCAGCGCAGTGAGCAGGGCGTGACCCAGGTCACCGAGGCCGGCGCCATGCTGCAGCGCATCACCGAAGCGGTGGAAGCCATCCGCGACATGAACCAGCAGATTGCCACCGCAGCCGAAGAGCAAACCTCGGTGGCCGAGGACATCTCGCGCAACCTCACCGAGCTGACCGCCATCGCCAGCGCCAACCAGGACAACGTCGAACGTACGCAGAAAGCCAGCCGCAACCTGCATGACATGTCCGGGCAACTGGGCGAAGTGACTCGCCGCCTGGGCTCCTGACCCGATCTGCGAACCGGCATGGCACGCGTCTCCGCCTCCAGCATCTACCGCCTGCGCGCAGAGTGAGTAGCGAGGCGCGGGATCAACAGCATGCTGCGCCCCTCCAACTCGCCTGCGCGGAAGGCAGGCAAGGCTTCGCCCTGTCCGCTCCACCTGCTGAAAACAGGCAAACGACAAAAGGCAGCAATTAACCCTTGCTATTTATGTAATAGGAATTATTCTCAGTTGCGTAATGACGGCCAAGGAGACCTGCCATGACCTACCTGATCGATGCCTGGCTGGACCGCCCGCATCCCTACCTGCGCATCCTCAACCGTGAAACCGGTGAAGTCTGCGCCATGCTCGAAGAAGAAGCCCTGGACGAACTGCGTGATCAGGGCGACCTGGATTTACACGAACTCAGCTCCAGCGAACCCATCGTCCTCAAGGAACTGGTGCGCAGCCTGTTTCTGTACTGTTACGCCCGGGCATTGCGCCCATCCTGAAAGACAAAACGGCCCTTGTGCAATGCAGAAGGGCCGTTCGTACGCCGCCTAGGGTGGACGACGCTTCACCCGTCCACCGTGGTCGCGATGGTGGACAAAAACAGCATTGCCCACCCTACAAACCTTTTGGAGGCATCGCGAGCTAGAGCGATACAAGGCAAAAACAAGGGAGAAAGCGGAGTGTACTTTTGTACATGAGCATTTCGAGCTTGTTTTTAACGCAGTAGCGCCGACGCGCAGCAGGCCGTTGGCGGTTCTTACAGAATATCCAGCAGCTCGACATCGAATACCAGCACACTGTGCGGCGGGATGCTGCCGACGCCCTGAGCGCCGTAGGCCAGCTCGCTCGGTACGTGCAGGCGCCATTTGCTGCCGGTGCCCATCAGTTGCAGGGCCTCGACCCAACCCGGAATCACACCACCGACCGGGAATTCAGCCGGCTGGCCGCGCTCGTAGGAGCTGTCGAACACGGTGCCGTCGATCAGGGTGCCATGGTAGTGGGTACGCACCTGATCCTCAGCCGACGGCTTGGCGCCCTCGCCCGCGACCAGCACTTCATACTGCAGGCCGGAGGCCAACACGGTCACGCCCTCGCGCTTGGCGTTCTCGGCCAGGTAGGCACGGCCTTCACCGGCAGCGGCTTCGGCCTTGGCGGCAGCTTCGGCCTGCATGATCTCGCGGATGACCTTGAAGCTGGCGCCCAGCTCGGCTTCGGAAACACGACTGGCCTGGCCGCTGAACGCGTCGGTCAGACCGGCGAGAATGGCGTTCAGATCGACCCCGGGCGGCGGGTTGTCACGCAGCTGACCACCGAGTTGACGACCGATGCCGTAACTGACGCGGCCTTCATCGGAGGACAGGTCGGGGCTGAAGTTGAATTCGGACATGAAAGGCTCCGCTTTGGGCTGTGAAAAAAGGTCGGCCAGACTAGCACAGAACCCCATGTCACCGGACACCAGCCCTACCGTCCATCTGCCTGCAAAGGGCAGAGATCAATCCCTTGATCTGGCGCAAACACGACTACCTTTAGCTAAGCCTTACTTAAGAAAAGCCCAGATATCATATCGACATCATTCGTTCGCCCCTCAGGAGCGTGCGTCATGCAAAGCGGCTCTCAAGTCAGTCTTCGGACATGGATATGGCGCGCTTTCGTACAGACGGCATTGATTCCGCTGATTCTGGTGGAGACGGTACTGATCAGCGTCTACCTGATCAGCAACGCATCGATCCGCGATGCGCAGATATCCCATCTGCGCGAGACAACCCTGAGCGACCTGCAAGCGGCCGCCAGCCAGGAAGCGCATCGGGTCGAAAGCGAGCTGGCCACATCGCGCGCCTCACCAGCACCTATGCCTCCCTGACCCAGCAAGCATTGGACAACAGCCAGCCGAGTGCGCCGGCAGAACTGGCCGTTACGCCCAGCGGCGTGCGTTACAGCCCACGCGATGACGGTGGCGCGGCCTCCTTCTACTCCAACGTCACGCCCCTGGATAAGCAGGATCTGGACAAGGTAGCGCGCTTGGCCACCCTCGACCCGCTGATGCGTGAAACCGTGCGGCAAAACCCGCTGGTAGCCAGCATCTATTTCAACAGCTGGGACAGCTACAACCGCATCTTTCCATGGTTCGACACACCTTCGCAGTATCCCCACGACATGGTGATACCGGACTACAACTTCTATTACCTGGCAGACGCCAAGCACAACCCCGAACGCAAGGTCACCTGGACCGACGTCTACCTCGACCCGGCTGGCCAGGGCTGGATGCTTTCTGCCGTTGCCCCCGTCATGCGCGGCGACTTTCTGGAAGGCGTGGTGGGCCTGGACATCACCGTCGGCAAGCTGCTCGAACACATTCAGAGCCTCGACGTGCCCTGGAATGGTTATGGCGTGATCGTCAGCAAGCAGATGAACATCATGGCACTGCCTCCCGCTGGCGAAGACGACTTCGGCCTGGACGAGCTAACCACCCACTCCTACGACGAAGCCATCAGTTCGGAGCTGTTCAAGCCTGAAGACTTCAACCTGGGCAAACGTGCCGATACCGAAGACCTCGCCAAAGCCATCGCACAGCAGGACAAAGGCGTACTCTCGGTCCGACTCAACGGCCGTCCGCACTTGGTCGCCTGGGCCACGATCCCGGCTACCGACTGGCACATGCTCACCGTCGTCGACGAGGCCGAAGTCTTCAGCCAGACCAACGCACTGGCCAGCCACTACCGCAACATCGGCTACCTGCTGATCGGCGGCCTGGTGTTGTTCTACCTGGTGTTCTTCGCCTTCATGTGGGGCCGTGCCCGCGAACTGACCGAGCGCCTGCGCAAACCCATCGGCGGCATCGTTGCCATGCTCCGCGAAATCGGCCAGGGCAACTGGAAGCCCAAGCGCCCGGCGACCACCATCACCGAACTTGAGGCGATCATCGATGACGTCGAATCCATGGGCCAGCGCCTGGAACGCAGCGCCACCCAGCTTCAGCGCGCCAGCCACGAGGCCCAGGAAGCCAGCCGCGCCAAGAGCCAGTTCATCTCCAGCATGAGCCATGAGCTGCGCACCCCGCTCAACGCCATCCAGGGCTTCGCGCAATTGATGCGCATGCAACAGGCTCAGCCGGACAAGCAGGACACCGACTACCTGGAAGAAATCCTGCTCGCCAGCCGCCACCTCAACCAGTTGGTGGGCGATATCCTCGACTGGTCGAGCCTGCAGAGCGACCAGCCACGCCTGGACATGACCAAGGTCGACGCCGTCGCCCTGATGAACGAGTGCGCCGACCTGGTCGCACCGGAAGTCGAAGCCCATGGCCTGGAACTCAAGCTGACGCTGCCGGAAACAGCCGTGCCGGTACTGGCGGACCAGCGGCGCCTGCGCCAGGTGCTGCTCAACCTGCTGTCCAACGCCATCAAGTACACCCCGTCCGGCAGTATCAGCCTGAGCTGCACCGAACATGATGACCGTGTACGGCTGATGGTCAGCGACACCGGCATGGGTATCGCCAGTGAGTTGCAACCGCTGCTGTTCGAACCCTTTCAGCGCCTGGGCCAGGAGAACGGCGCCATCCAGGGCACCGGAATTGGCCTATCGTTGTGCAAGGAATATGCAGCGCTGATGAATGGCGAGATGGGCCTGCACAGCGAGCCGAACAAGGGCAGCCAGTTCTGGATCGACCTGCCGCGCCACGTCACCCCGGTACAAGCTGAAGCAGTTGAATCGACGTCGCACCAGGCATGCGTCTATCACGGCGACCTAGCAGCCTGTCGGACTTGAATTCATAAATGGACAGAGCGCGACAAAGACAAAGCGAATTGCCCACTATTTGAGCGTTTTTAACCGGTTGTTGCCCTGAATTTCCTGAATTCGAGCGGATTCAGCCTCTGTTCACGCATTTTGAACGGAATGCGGGCGCAACGTGGCCATGCGTTTCAAGTTCCACGCCAGGCACACCAGGGTCCATTCGTTCTGGACATTCGCCAGACCGCGCAGCAGGAACTGACGGAAGCCCATCACCGACTTGATGATTCCGAATACCGGTTCCACCGTCTGCTTGCGCTGCCCATAGGCCGCGCGCCCGGCCTTGGTCTTGAGTCGGTGCTTCATTTTGTCGACCGGACTGGTCGGCTCCGATGACGCTGCCGGCTCTTCGAAACGCTCGCGCCAGTGCCGATGGTGGGCGTCGCGGCCCACGGCAATCAGGGGCTCGATCCTGGCGGCCTCGCAGGCTTCGACATTCTTCTCGCTGAAGTAGCCGCTATCGGCCAGGAATTTCTCCGGCTGGTTCAGCTCCTCGGGAAGCGCTTGAAGCTTGGCCAGCATCGGTACGACCTGTTCCTTGTCGTTGCCCGCCTGGGTCACATGCGGCGCCATGACCAACATGGATTCGCTATCGACCAGCGCTTGGGCGTTGTAGCACTGCTCGAAGCCGCCACCAGCCACCTTCATGATGCGCGACTCTTCGTCGGTCAGGTTGATCTGGTCGTCCGGGCGCGGGCCCACCTGCGGCGGCTTCGGCGGTTTGCCTCCAGGCTTCTTGCCGTTGGCCTTTTCCTTGGCCTCGCGCTTGTCCAGCTTGGCTTGATACTCGGCCTGCTCGCGCTCGAGGCGTTCCTTGGCCCGCGCTTCGATCTTGGTCTTGGCTTCTGCTATGGCGGCCAGGCGGTCTTCGCGCCGCTTGATCTCGTCGGGCAGACTGACCCCGTCGGGGAGGTCGCTCTGATCGGCCGCTTCTGCCAGCTTGAGCATCTCCTGGACCTCGGCCTTTAGCTGGGCCTCGATCTTCTCGGCGTGAGCATAGGACAGGGCGCTGTGCCGCGAGGCATTGGCGTGGATCTTGGTGCCGTCCAGACTGACCGTGCCAAAACGCGAGACTTGGTTCTCGCGCGCGATTTGCAGTACCTGCACAAAGGTCGCGGCGAACTGCTCTCCGTGGCGACGGCGGAAGCTGGCCAGGGTGTCGTGATCCGGGTGCTGGTCGCAGGCGATAAACCGGAACGCCAGGGAGTCATAGCTGGCTCGCTCGATCTTGCGGCTTGAATACGCACCCGTGGCATAGCCGTAGATCAGCAACGACAGCAACATAGCCGGATGGTAGGCAGCGCTGCCACGGCCCGCATAGACGCTCTCCAGCTTCGACAGATCCAGGCCCTCTACGACCTCCACCACGTAGCGCGCCAAATGTGACTCGGGCAGCCAGTCCTGCACCGACGGCGGGAGCAAGTAGTCGATTTCGCGGTTTATCGGTCGAAAGCGGCTCATACAGTCAGGTTCCAGGAGCGATGCGCAATTCTACCGGCGAGGGGAAAAGTCCGACAGGCTGCTAG
>NZ_QASO01000135.1 GCF_003052605.1 Ectopseudomonas oleovorans
GTTTATAGACCTTATTCCAGTTCCCGAACGCTTCGGGTAGATCTCTCCAGGGGCATCCCGTGCACATGCTACAGCATGCCCTCCACGGTCATTCGTAGATCACGCTTGTGGTAGATGGCCTTGCGCAGCAGAATTTCCCGCAGCTTCGACCAATGCTCATCACTGAGCAATAATCGGGGCATTGTAAACTCGTATCGATGTTGGACTAGAGCTTCAACGATGCGAGTTTTCTCTTATATATCAACTGGTTAGGGAAAAACGGCAACAGCCTCTAGTGGTTACGGGCCCTAGAAGCAAAAAACCAGCGGAGATATTTTCTGCTGGGGATTTTTGTTTTTTGTCTTTCAGATCATGGCGTTAGCGATCTGCATCAACAGATTAAGCCAACACCTTGGCAATGGCCCGGTTTTTTATTTGGTTGCAGATCAGTCGCGACGACCTTCCACCGGCTTGCCGGCGACGGTGCCGTCCTTGAGCATGATCTGGTATTCCTTGCCGTCGGTTTCCACCTGATGCAGGCGTACCAGCAGGTGGCCCCAGTCCTTGGCGAACCACAGCACGGTCTTGCGGGTGCTTTGTGTGGGGTCACGCACGCGCTCGACCTTGATCGCATCGATCAGGCCAGCCTTGGTGCGTACCACTTCTTCGCCCAGTACACGGAAGTCATAGGTTTCGATTTCGTCACCGTCGACCACCTGGTAACTCACGCTCTTTTTGCCCGCCGCGACGTCCTGCTGCAGGGCGACCTGATAGGTTGACTTGTCCAGCAGGCCACGGTTGAGCGGAAAGGTCACGGCATCGCCACGGTCATTGCCGATGACTTGTTTCTGCTCCCAGTCGAAGTCCTGCTCGACCTTCTTGCCTTTACCCAGGCCGCTGCGGTTGAGGCGGTAGGTCAAGGGCAGCAGGGCACCGTTGTCGACGCGGAAGGTGCTTTCTTCGGTAAGGCTGGCAACCAGCATCGAAGCTTCGAAGTTGAGGGTCCAGCGGCCGTCTTCCTCACGCTTGAGGCTGCGTTCGGCGCTGCCGCTGACCGGCAGTTGCTTCCAGTCCGCCGTGTAGCTGGCGGAGAAAGGCTGCAGATCCTCGGCAAGGGCTGGCAGGGCGAACAGGGTCAGGGCGAACAGCAGGGCGCGACGCATAGAGTCTCCTAGGTTCGAATCAGGTGGCCGCTGGCGGGCAGCGGCTGGCCATCCAGCATTGCGCCTTGAGCGCCAAGACGCAAGCGGCCTTCGGCAAACCAGCGTACAGCCAGAGGATAGATCTGGTGTTCCTGCTGATGCACGCGGCGCGCAAGGCTTTCGGCCGTGTCATCGGCCATTACGGGCAGCACTGCTTGTACGACCAGGGGGCCACCATCGAGTTCCTCGGTGACGAAGTGCACGCTGCAGCCGTGTTCGCTGTCGCCGGCTTCGATAGCTCGTTGATGAGTGTGCAGGCCTTTGTGCTTGGGCAGCAGTGACGGGTGGATATTCAGCAGGCGGCCTGCATAGTGCTGAACGAAGCCAGGCGTGAGGATGCGCATGAAACCGGCCAGCACCACCAGGTCAGGCTGGTGGGCATCGATGGCCTGGATCAGGGCGGCATCGAAGGCTTCGCGGCCGTCGAACTGCTTGTGATCAAGCAGTTCGGTGGCGATCCCGGCCTGTTTCGCCCGCTCCAGGCCGTGGGCACCGGCGCGGTTGCAGATAACCGCGGCGATGCGGGCCGGATTGCCGTCGTGGGCGACGCTGTCGATCAGCGCTTGCAGATTGCTGCCTGAGCCGGAGATCAGGACGACGACATTGCAGGGCATCAGTGGGCTTTCAGGTTGTTCAGCTGCACCTGGGCTGCGCCTTCGGCTGCTTCGGTGATCTGACCGATGACCCAAGGTTGCTCGCCGCTGGCGCGCAGGTTGGCCAGGGCGGCTTCGACCTGATCCTGTGCCACGCAGATGACCATGCCGACGCCACAGTTGAGTACGCGGTGCATCTCGTGCTCGTCGACGTTGCCTTGTGCCTGCAGCCAGTCGAACACGGCCGGGCGATTCCAGCTGGCCACGTCGATCACCGCCTGGGCGCCTTGCGGCAGTACGCGCGGGATGTTGTCCAGCAGGCCGCCGCCAGTGATGTGGGCCATGGCCTTGACCGCGCCGGTGTCCTTGATCAGCTTGAGCAGCGGCTTGACGTAGATACGGGTCGGTGCCATCAGCAGGTCGGCCAGGGCCTTGCCATCCAGTTGCACCTGCTCGATATCGGCGCCGGAGACTTCGATGATCTTGCGGATCAGCGAGTAGCCGTTGGAGTGCGGGCCGGAGGAGGGCAGGGCGATCAGCGCGTCACCGGTAACGACCTTGGAGCCGTCGATGATTTCGCTCTTTTCCACCACGCCGACGCAGAAACCGGCCAGGTCGTAGTCTTCGCCTTCGTACATGCCCGGCATCTCGGCGGTTTCGCCGCCGACCAGGGAGCAGCCGGCCAGCTCGCAGCCGGCGCCGATGCCGGTGACCACGGTGGCGGCGACGTCGACGTTGAGCTTGCCGGTGGCGTAGTAGTCGAGGAAGAACAGCGGCTCGGCGCCACAGACCACCAGGTCGTTGACGCACATGGCGACCAGGTCCTGGCCGATGCTGTCGTGCTTGTTCAGGTTCAGCGCCAGGCGCAGCTTGGTGCCGACGCCGTCGGTGCCGGATACCAGCACCGGTTGTTTGTAGCCGGCCGGGATCTCGCACAGGGCGCCGAAGCCACCCAGGCCACCCATGACTTCCGGACGCGCAGTGCGCTTGGCGACGCCTTTGATGCGTTCGACCAGGGCTTCACCGGCATCGATGTCGACGCCTGCGTCCTTGTAGCTGATGGAGGGTTGCTTGCTCATAGATCCGGGCCTTTGGATGGGGAGTTCGTGTAGGCGCCGACGTGGCGCAGGCTCATTCAGGGAACCTGGCGCGCGTACCGGCTGGCGAAGGCGCGCGATTTTATCAGGCTTGCCCGGTAGCGGCCACTCGCGTGCATGCGCTTCGTCGCAGGCGCTGGTTGCCGGGGCGGGGGCGGCTGTTTAAGGTATAGGCCTTTGTGCCCCGCCGCCGTGCAGCCATCCCTTGCGAGAGTCCCCCGATGCGTTTTTCCATCCGCCTGTTGTTCGTCTGTCTGTCGCTTCTGAGCCTGCCGGCATTGGCCGCGCCGGTTGCCGGTCTGTACCAGGTGCGTGAGCCTGTGGCTGACCAACAGCCGGAAAGTCGCGATGCTGCCATGCAAAAAGCCCTGCAGACTCTGGTGTTGCGCCTGACCGGCGACGCCAAGGCGTTGCAGAACCCGGCGCTGGACGGCCTGCGCAAGGAACCGCAGCAGATCGTCAGCCAGTTTGGTTTCGAGGGCGATGCGTTGCTGGTCGAATTCGATCCGGCCAGCACGGATCAACAGCTGCGCCAGGCTGGCCTGGCCCTGTGGGGCGCCAATCGACCGGCGATTCTCGTCTGGTGGCTCAACGAAGCGCCAGAAGGCAGCCAGCTGGTCGGCGAGAGTCAGAGTGCGTCGGCGCTGCTGCGCGAGGCGGCTCAGCACCGCGGCCTGCCGCTGCGTTTGCCTCTGGCTGATTTGAGCGAGCAGGCACTGGGCAATGCCGATGTGCTGCTGGCCAACGATCCACAGGCGCTACGTGAGGCCTCCGAGCGTTATGGCGCCGATGCCTTGCTGGCCGTGCAGGCGACCGAAAGCGGCGGCAGTTGGCAGGCGACCTGGCGCCTGTGGCTGGGCGACGAGCGTGAACAGGGCAAGGCTGAGGGCGCCGATCAGGCTGCGCTGGCCGATGCAGTGCTGCTGGCCGTGGCCGAGCGCCTGGCGCCGCGGTTCGTCGTCAAGCCTGGCGCGGCGCACAGCCTGACGCTGGTTATCGAAGGGGCTGACCTGGGGCGTTTCGCGGCGCTGGAGCGCTTGCTCGAACCCTTCGCCGCGCGTTTGCAGGAGATCGACGGTCAGCGTCTGGTCTATCAGGTCAGCGCCAGCCCGGAGCAGCTGCGCGCGCAGCTGGCACTGGGGCAGTTGCAGGAAGTCAGCGAGCCGCTCGACGCCGCAGCGCCGGTAGAGGCTCCTGAAACGGGCGCAACCGAGGCTCCGCAGGTGAAACCGCGCACCGATCAGTTGCGCTTTCGCTGGTAGAATTGGCGCCGGCTGGATCACAGCCCAGTTACGCGGCGCCTTCCTGGCGCCGTTTCGCATCGAGGACGCGAGCATGACCGATTCCACCCGCTGGCTATGGATGGCTGGGCTGTTTCTGCTCGGCTGGCTGCTGTACCTGTTGCACCCGATTCTTTCCCCGTTCCTGATCGGCATCCTGTTGGCCTACATGGGCGACCCGCTGGTCGACCGTCTCGAGCGGCATCGCTTGTCGCGTACCGGTGGTGTGGTGGTGGTGTTCACCCTGTTTGCGCTGGTGCTGCTGGTTCTCGTGCTGGTGCTGGTGCCGATGCTGGGGCGGCAACTGGTGCGTTTGTATCAACTGGCGCCGGAGGTGATCGACTGGCTGCAGGGCACGGCATTGCCTTGGTCGCAGTCGCATCTGGGGCTGCAGGATGACCTGCTGCAGGTCGACCAGCTCAAGCAGGTCTTTACCGACAACATTGGCAAGACCACCGACGTGCTCAAGGCGGTACTGGCCCAGGCGACATCCTCGGGGTTGGCACTGCTGGCCTGGCTCGGCAACCTGATGCTGATTCCGGTGGTGAGCTTTTACCTGATGCGCGACTGGGATGTGCTGGTCGAGCAGGTGCGGCGCCTGCTGCCGCGTCAACGCGAGGGGTTGGTGGTCAAGCTGGCAGGCGAATGCCATGAGGTGCTCGGCGCCTTCCTGCGTGGCCAGCTACTGGTGATGCTGGCGCTGAGCATCATTTATGCCTCGGGCCTGATGCTGGTGGGGCTGGAGCTGGGATTGCTGATTGGCGTGCTGGCGGGGTTGGCGAGCATCGTGCCCTATATGGGCTTTATCGTCGGCATCGGTGCGGCGTTGACCGCCGCGCTGTTCCAGTTCGGCCTCGAACCCTATCCCCTGATCGGCATCGCTGTGGTGTTCATGATCGGCCAGATGCTCGAGGGCATGGTGCTGACGCCCATGTTGGTGGGCGATCGCATCGGCCTGCACCCGGTCGCGGTGATCTTCGCCATCCTCGCTGGCGGCCAGCTGTTTGGCTTCACCGGCGTGCTGTTGGCCTTGCCGGTAGCAGCGGTGATCATGGTTCTGCTGCGCCATGCCCATGATTTGTATAAACTTTCCGGTCTTTACGGTGAATCGCCATCAAGTGACTGATTTTTAAGGGTTTTCTTTCGACTCTTTTTGCGGGGTGTCGAAGAAGTGTCGAAACCATCAAGCGGATTGAAGCGCACAGCATCACGCAGGTGAGACGGTGAGAGGTGCGCATAGCGCATTGTCACCGTCAGGGATGAATGCCCAAGAATCTCTTTAAGCGCCAGGATGCCACCGCCGTTCATGACAAAATGACTGGCGAACGTGTGGCGCAACACGTGGCTTGCCTGCCCCCTTGGCAGCTTGATGCCACTCCCCTTGAGGGCAATCCTAAAGGCCCGCAGGCAACTGGCGAAACGTGAGTTGGCCTCGAAATGGGCTGCAAGACGCTTGGCCAAGTCAGGGGTGATAGGAACCGTGCGAACGCGCTTAGACTTTGTGTTCACGAATGTCACGGTGTCGTTCCTGACAAGCTCAGGCCGAAGGCCTTCAGCCTCTGACCACCTAGCACCCGTAGCAAGGCATAGCTCTGCAACGAGGCGGACGCTTTTAGAGCGACTGCCCTCGAGAGCATCGAGCAATTGCTTAATCTGATTAACAGTCAGATAGGTTAGCTGGGCTTCTTGAAACTTGAGGGGCTTGAGATTGGCAAGCGGATTTGAGTAGTCGATATCGCCAAGGCGGTACAGTTCGTTGAAAACCGTCTTGAGGTAGGAAAGGCGGTTATTGATCGACTTAGGCTTAGCGCCCGACTCCAGTTCACGGCGACGCAAATCTACGACAGCAGAGCCGGTTAACTTGCGCGCTATTGGATCACCCAGGCGCTTAGCCATGAGCTTGAGCGCATTAGTCCGACGCAGGCCGCTGGTAATGGCATGGCCGTGCAGGTCATACCAGCGTTGTATGACTTCGCTGAGCCGACGATTGTCCTTGGGCTTGGGATTCCAGTCGCGTGGCTGAATGCATTCAGTACGGCACTTAGCCTCAAAGCGCTGAGCCTCAGCCTTGGTATTTAGCGTCTTACGAAAACGCTTGCCTTTAACCGGCTCGACATCGACTTTCCAGCGACCGTCAGGGAGTTGTTCGATAGCCATTAGACGGCACGCCCCCACCTGATAACCCGTTCCTCCAGGCGTTCACCAACCATGGCGCGGATGTCCTGCCCAGTCATTCCCTTGTCACGGTAGTAGGTGCGAATCAGCGGCCAAAAGGGCAGGGTTTTGAGCGCCTTATAAGCCTTTTTTGGATCGACCCCTTGCCGTGCAAACAGCGAAATGGCGTTGCCGACCATTAGGTCAATGTTCTTTCCGCTGAAACCCGTAGCCGTCTTGTATTTACGCCTGTACTCGGTCTTATCGACAAGGGAAGTGACACCCGTTTGCACACGAACATCGTCACGAATCAACTGCCAGAACGCATCGAGCAAACCAGGGCGAGCCAGCAGACGAAAATTCGTCAGGCCGTAGCGCCAAAGGCCATCGAGGTGCGGAGCGAACTCAGCGAAGGTGCGCGTTTCAATGAACTGGCCAGACTCGACCGAGCAGCTTCCGGCAGCGAATTGGTTGACCACGGAATGATGATAGCGAAGCTCACAGCGCCAAACCGGCTGTTCAGGGTCATAGTTGCCAGCATCGTCGGCATCAAACGGATTGTCACGGCGACGCCATACCGTTTCCCACCAGTCGAGTTTATCGATGGACTTGGCCTGAAGCGTTTTGTTGTAGATACCGAGCTGGCAGGCACCGGCAGAGCCGAACATGTATGACTGACCACGGCCATAGGTGGCCGACTTGTCTGCCCACTCAAAACTGCTGATGCCGTCAAAACGGCGCTGGGCAGTGGCTTTGCAGTGAAGGCGGGCAGTTATGTCGTCTGGAGGCGTCCAGCCCTGAAAATCAAGCGCAAGGTGCACGGCGCATTGCTTTGGCTCGACGGCTGTCATGCATTCGCTGGCAAGACGATCCATAACGGACTGGAGGCGGTCAGGCTCATGGGCGTCAATGGCATGGGGCGATACTTCGATCTTTAGATGAGGGCCGATCACATCGACCTTGCAGTTAAAATTCTTGATCAGCAGGATCAGCCCCAGGTCAGCATTCTGAAGCTTGAACTGGTAGCCGGAATCTCGACCAACGCGGGACGCGTGGAAGCGGTAGCCCGCAAAATCGACCATGCCGGGCTTGTCACCGAACAGCGACAGGAAGTCAGGACGCAAAAGGCCAGCATAGAGCTGGCGGACGGTATCGACACCGCAGCGGAGCAGGCGAACGCCTGACAGGTCGGTGAACTTGGCAAGATGCTGGTCAAAGAAGTGGCGACCCTTGGGACTTTCCTCGACTTGACCGTCAACACCAAACAAAACCCGAATCTGATCTTTTGACTTAGACATGAAATAACCTTACTGACCCGTTATTGACCGTTTTCACTGTTCTTTTATTGACGTGCTACAGGGACGTCAGCGCCCGCGCGACGGCGCACACGCGCGCTCGTGCCTCACGCGCAACCGCGCCGCCGCGCATGGCGTAGACGTGTGCACATTCACAACGAACCCTCATAACCAGCCACGGAAGGCCAGGCTGAATGACCAGGCGCATTTTTGGGGACTTGCGGGGTGACGGGTGAAGTTGTTACAGCTTGCTGTTCTGCCGGAGGCAAAAGCTCGTTGTTAGGTAGCGGATCAGGTTTGGCCGGATCGAAAGCACCTTCGTTCACGTAAGCCATGCAACCGTCAAAGGAAACGACCGCTCGGGTGCCTTGCTGAGTATTGCAGCGACAGCCGTACAAACGGCCCTCACGGAAGCCAACGACAAAACGTTTATGGTTACGCTGGATCAGGTCGGTATCGGCGGTATACATACAGGACAACTTCGGGTAGGTCACAGCGCGAGTAACTTCGTCATAGATAGGCGCGGAGCTAGGTACATCTGGAATCCTGGGAGTTCTGAGCGCGAGGTAATCGGATTCGCTCAGGGGCGGGCGCGTTGATTGTAATGTTTGTTGAGCCGGTACAGTGTTCGATTGAAAAGCCTCAGTCTGAGAAATGGGGTCAGGCTCCGGGTTGCTGGTAGCAATGCGACGCTCATAAATGCCATAACCAAAATATGAAACGCCTATTAAGCAGATGATAAAAACGAATAGCGCCCGAGGCGGCTTGAACTTCATGTGATGTTCTGAGCCTTCAGCAACGGACTGATAGACACCGAAATATTTTTTATCGAGTAAAACGCGGGTGGCTTGGCCGTCGCTGAAATCGTTCTTTTTTTCAACGTCCATGTTTACGCGCTCGAATTGCCAGCGCTTGATAACCTTACCTTTATGGCCTCGAACGTAGTGGATATGCGAGTTGCAGAGCTTGCGAAAGTGCGTGTCGAGTAGACCAGGGTTTTGAGTTATGCAATGTAACTCGTGCCCTCGATGGCGCATTGTTTCCAGGGCGCTGGCATAAGGCGGAACAGTAGAGCCGACAGGACGAACTCGAAAAAAGGTCTGAGCCTCATCGATAACAATAATGGCGTTCTGTGGCAGTTCGTACCATTTAAGAGGATCGTCGAATTCTTGCCAGACGGCTTCAAGGACTTCGGCATTAGGATCGAAGCCGCGAATGTTATGGTAGTAGACCGGGCGACCTTCTTTAGCCGCTTTTAAATCTACTTCTTTAATCGTGTTTAAAGTCTTGCCGTTACCTTGCAAACCAGTGCGTAGAACGAACATTTAACCGCCCACCTTATTAAGCAGAGCAAGGCCTGTGATGGTGCCCGTGACTTTATCCATGCCAGCCAAAAGCAGACGAGCAATGACAGCGGCCAAGATAATATTGATTGCCACATCGAGCTTAGCCATACCAAGAATAGCGGCAGCTTGAGGCGGAACGGCGCCAAACAATGTTTTGACGTAACCATCGACCTGATCTATCAGATGCCCAATGCCCACATAACTGACATAGGCAAAACCGAGCGAGGCAAGCGCTCGAAATACAAGGCCAGAAACAATAGAACCCAAGAAAGTGGCAATAATCGGAAGTATCGGCATATTAAGACCCCTTCAAAGCACGGCCAATGTAAACAGCGAAAAAGATCGAAGCCAAGGCAACGATAATAGGCCCCATTGCAGTGGCAAACCGACAAAGCGGCTCCCAGCTAAACGAATATGTATTACCCATGACATTGATAGTTTGAGGCGCTGGGCAAGTTTGCGGAAGCCAACGACCTTTATTCAAAGCCTCAGTAAAGAAACCGCTCACAGGAATATTAGTTTCCTGAAGTTGGTAAGCCTCACCGGAAAGTTCGTCAGCAATCTGCTGTTTTACGTTGGCGTCATACGTCCACTGGCAAACCTGCTCTTTATTTTTGCGCAGAATAGCGCACTGAATAGCGTCGCCCTCGCAGACCAGGTCAACATTGCAGGACTCACCGCCAACGCTGGACTGGCCACATTTGTTAGGATCAGTAGACGGATCGCACTGGCCTTCACCATCGCCACCATCGCCACCACCGGTATCGCCACCGCCAGTATCACCGCCACCACCGGTATCGCCACCGCCAGTATCACCGCCACCACCGGTATCGCCACCGCCAGTATCACCGCCACCACCGGTATCGCCACCGCCAGTATCACCGCCACCACCGGTATCGCCACCGCCAGTATCACCACCGCCAGTATCACCGCCGCCAGTATCGCCGCCATCGGTTTTAACGCACGTGGTGCCAGACCAGGCCCAGCCAGACGGGCAGCCGGGATCGTCGGGATCGGATGGTGGTACATCGGGAGTCTGGGGTGGGTTCAACGAGTCGCCGGACTGGGCAAACTCGTAACTGTCAGCGCCGCAACTTCCACCGGTGGACTTTAGGACATAGTTACAAAAACCAGTATCTGTTGAGCCGTTTACAAAATAGCAGCTAGATGCTGGGGTGTAATCGCCTCCGTTATATGTGCATTGGTTATAGCAGATGGATGGCGGGCCACCGTCCAAAACATAGTTTCGACCGGCAGAATTAATAACGGGACCATTAGACCCTTTTGCAGGAAACAAATCACCAATCGGGCATTCAGGAGGAACCTCACATTGACCGGTAGTCTTGTTTACAGTGTGGCCAGAAGGGCATACATCGCGCGCTATTTGCCAAACAGCAACAGTGGCATAAGTAGTATAAGCATCGCAAAATTTCTGTGTTTCAGGGTTTGCAGGGTCATTTCTAAGCCGCCAATAAACATCGGAGCCAGGGTGATACTTTTGTTGCATATACAGACAGAGCGACTCAGGATAATAAGCGCGCGTATCCGGATCACCCTGCAAGAACCAATAATAACCTTCAGCTCTAACTGCCTGAGAGCAGAGCAAAGAAAGCAATAAAAAAGCCAGGGCAGACCGGAGTTTAAAAGTCTTCATCTCAAACCCGCCCAAAAAATAAAGCCCAGAACGCCATAACAATAATGATAGTGGTCAACATATTGGCGTCCATGGGAAAGCCCTTATGTGAAAAAGCCCGATAACGAGTTACCGGGCTGGTTTTGGAACAGCCGGCCTTACAGCGCGCGACGCAGATACTTGAAGGCCGCGATAGCGATAATCACGCCAAGCACGATACCCGCGATCTCGACGCCATCGACCTGCGCATCAGTAAGGGCAGTGGTGACGCCAGCAGGCAGAGCGGCATGGGCTTGCTGTACGGCCAGCAGGCCAACAGCGCCGACGGCACCGAACGAGCGGGCCAGGGTTTTCAGTTGTTGCATAGGTGTATCTCCTACAAGTTGAGTGCCTTTTTCAGCACGAGAGCGCCGAAGACTATTGCGAACAAAATCAGGGCTTGTTCCCGTATTTCTGCATGTTCTTCAGCAGTTAGCCCGGTCGGGCTTATCTCACTGAGCGCGACGGTGGAGAGGGTGCCGACACAAACCGGGGTCTGGCCTGCGCTCTCCCATACGCCGTCGCACACAATGAAATTCATGGCGCCCCCTTACTCGGCCAAGCTGGGGTCACGGATGACCTCGGCCATGGCGATGCAGTCGGGGCAAATCACGAGGTCGGGCGCCTTGTTAAGATCAGGCAACAGGTCGGACTGGGGTGCAGGCTGGTTGTAGAGCTGGCCCATAGCCCGCCCGCAGCAGTCGCACAGCACGCGATCAACGATCAGCACGGCGGCGCCCTCCTGTCAGGCCTTGGCGGCGTCAGACGGCTGCGATGCAGGCTTACCGCCCTGCGGAGCCGCTTGGCGCTGCTGCTGGTCAACGATAACTTTGGTCAGAACCTGGGTATTTGTGGTGCGGCCAAAGCGGTCGGTAACGGGGCGAATCTGGCTTTCGAATTTGACCGATACGGGGCCCTGGGTCAGATCGACCTGATCGAGAACCGAGGCGTCAGCGCGGTACTCAGTGACCTCATAGCCCTTAGCGTTGCCTTGAGCACCGGCAGGAATTGGCGACAGTGCTTGAACAGTCGCCATAACTTCGCCGGTATCTTTTTTTGTATAGTAGTCCGTTTTAGTGACGAACAGGGAAGTAATAGAAGTTGCAGCCGGAATAGCGAAAGACATGGTTATTACCTCTTACAGTTGTGCGCTTAGTTGCGCGTTAGTTGTCTGCTTTAGCGTTTTTCGGCGTGCAGAGGCTCATGACCCTTAATTGGCCTTGTTCGCTTTCGCAGACTTGTTTACTTCGGTCTTACTTTTACAACTTATCGGGCAAGCCCTTCGGGCCGGGCTCTACTCGCTACGCTCACCAAGCCAAACGGTGAAGCGTGTTTGTCTTGGCCCTTCGGGTAACGATCCCTCTTGCAACACCAAGGGCGCTGCCCTTGTCATCCCGCTCTCGCCGCCGAGGGCTCGGGAGCTGGGGCGGAAAAGCTGCCCCAACTCCCCAGCCGAGGCTTGCTTGGTCGGGCGGGCGTTCAAGGGTACGCTTCGCCCGTGCTTCCGTTCGCCGGAACGGTGAAGCGTGTTCCGACGAGCCGGGAGCGCGGCCCTTGACCTGTTCAAAACCGGCGGCGTTGGCGAGGGCGAAAAAGCAAAGTCCTGGCCGCAGTTGGGCGAGCGCGCCATGGGCCAGCCAGTTAGCAAGCCGCAGGCCCATGGCGCGCTTCGCCAGAAGCACCACTGCGGCCAGGACGATCATTGTCCGACCTCTTTACGGCGTTCGATCTGGTCAGGGCAACCAGCCTCCAACCAGCTTTGGATCACAGCACCACCCAGGCGCCAGGCATCGACACAGCGGCTAACAGCTTCAGCTTGCAGCGCGACGACGACAGAGGCGGGCGCCATGACGTGGAAGCGGCGCTCTTTGTCTTCAATATCGCTGATGTCTTTACGGGCTGGGATGGTCATAACAATTCACCTTGCTCAAATGGTTCGCGCAGCGGGACGAAAGGCGTTGGCTTGCCGATGTTGCTCACAACGTACCAATACCGAGGCGGACGGGCGCCGGGCTTGTGTGTCGCGCAGTACGAGGGGGGCACGACATTCAGACGGCCATTGACCGTGGAGACGTGACCGGGGTGGCATTGGCTGCATAGTTGCCACAGGCTTTGCACTATCGGGACTTCCCGTTTCGTCCAGCAGACAGAGCAGTCGCAGCTCAGGGCGTGAGGTTGGCGCAGGTACTGGCTCAGGCTTTTCATTGGCCGAGTCCTGCGCTTGGGGCTTTGCTAGGCGTGCTTTGACCTCTAGAGCGGTTTTGTGACGATCCCACCAAACGACGATAGGCATGCAAGGGCCTGCATTTTCCTCGCACGGGAACGGATGTCGCGCATGGTTTGCAGCGTTACCGAGAATGTCACGCAACAAACTTGCTTGCTCATACGTCAGAACGCCGCTGACCTCAGCAGCCCTCAACATGCCAAGCACATAGGAATAAGAGTGACCGTCCCCAAAGCCGAATTTACGCAGATCGACGAGGGAAGTAAGCAGAACAGACAGGAATGCTTTCAGTTGATCGTTCACGATACCCACTCCAATTCAGCAAGGTGCTGACGCCACAGCACGCAATTGACCATGCGACGCTTGCCGACCTTGACTGACGGGAGAACGGCCTTTTTGACCCAATTGCGGGCCATATCAGGCGTTACGCCGTTGCGTGCGGCCCAGACTTCAGGCAGTTCGACGTCAGCCAGGGGCGCCGCTTGGGTTTGATCAAGGTTTTCCGTTTCCATTGTCTGGGTCATTCCGGCACTATTTAGGGTCATTGGCGGTCTATTCCATATGGAATAAATCCATATGGACAGTATCCATAATCAAGTTGATTATGGCAATAGTCCATAAAATTGTTTTTTTAAATGAGCCTAAAATGCTTGATAGAGCGCTTCAATTGCTGGAGAAAACGAGCCTGAAAGACCTAGCGGCCGTGAACAGCAAGGAGTACGTGAGATGGCAGAGCATAAAAAGAGGGAAAGCCAGAATTACCGCAGAGGAGATAGAACAGCTAGGGAAGGTATATCCACAATACCGATGGTGGCTAATGACTGGCGAAGTAATGCCCGACAAAGGCCAGACAAGCCCTGAATATGACGAAGCACATTCAAAATTGCCCAGTCAAAGAGCGGAATCGAACTAACAAAGAAAGTTGCCGAACGCTGGTTTAGGCAAAGGAGTGCAGACGATGAATGAACAACTAAAAAGCCTGAAGTTAGACATGGATGAAGAGATAAGACAGCCCATCTTCTACAAGCGCGAACGGAGCAGCGCAGAGCTTTTCGGCATTATCTTTCTAGCTGTATTACTAGGAATACTAGCGGCAGACGGCGCAAGACTTGTGATCATTAACGCATGGGCAAACTATCAGCTAGAAAGAATTAGCCAAAGTATGCGAGCAGAAAGCGCCAAAGCAGAGCAGAGAATAAATGCAACGCGAGAGGCACAAGCCGCACAGGCACGGCAGCGCGCCTATGATGAGAAATTCAATAGCCCGGAGTGCAAATTCTGGAGAGACATGAACGCACAGAACCCCGGCGAGAAAACCCGAAAAGGCATAGCCCAACATTGCCCGTGAGTGTCGAAATAGTGTCGAAAACACTGGCCCAGATCGAACCGTAATCGAACCAGCAGATTCGCCTAAGCCCTTGAATTGACACGAAATAGACCCGCAATGACACGAATTGACGAAGGGTATAAACTTTCCGGCCTTTACGGAGAGTCCAGCGGTTCCGACGAGCCCCTTGCATGAAACCAATCCAGCTGCCTCTGGGGGTGCGTCTGCGTGATGACGCCACCTTCGCCAACTACTACCCCGGCGCCAATGCCGCTGCGCTCGGCTATGTCGAGCGTCTGTGCGAAGCCGATGCCGGCTGGACGGAAAGCCTGATCTACCTGTGGGGCGCCGACGGTGTCGGGCGCAGCCATTTGCTGCAGGCGGCCTGCCTGCGTTTTGAGCAGCGTGGCGAGGCGGTGGTCTATCTGCCGCTCAGCGAAGTGGTGCAGCACGGCCCGGAGCTGCTCGACAACCTTGAGCTGTGCGAGCTGGTCTGCCTCGATGATCTCGATGCAGTGGCTGGCCGCAGCGACTGGGAAGAGGGTTTGTTCCACCTGTTCAACCGTCTGCGTGACAGCGGCCGGCGTCTTTTGCTGGCTGGCACCATGTCGCCGCGTGAGCTGCCCATTCAACTGCCCGATCTGAAGTCGCGATTGACCCTGGCGCTGGTCTTCCAGCTGCATGAACTGTCCGATGAGGACAAGCTGCGCGCCCTGCAGCTGCGCGCCTCGCGTCGTGGCCTGCAGATGAGCGATGAGGTCGGCCGCTTCATCCTTACCCGTGGCGAACGCAGCATGAGCGCGTTGTTCGAGCTGCTGGAACGCCTGGATCAGGCCTCGCTACAAGCCCAGCGCAAGCTGACCATTCCCTTTCTCAAGGAAACCTTGGGCTGGTAGCTGCTTCGGGAGCTCATGTGTAGGAGCGAGCTCTGCTCGCGAATTTTTAGCTGCACAAGCGCTTCGCGAGCAGAGCTCGCTCCCACATCAGGACGTTTATTCACCTGCGAGTTTACGGTCGTACTGAAAGCGCCAGCGGGTGTAGAGCAGGGCGCAACAGAACAGGCCGAAGCTGATCACCGCCTCCAACGCGCCGAACAGTGCGCGCGCCGGGTCGATGGCGGCCAGTACGCCCTGGATGAAGTAGATGTTGACGACGAAACAGGTCCAGGCATGGGCACGGGCGTTGCCTAGCAACATGCCGGGGGCGAGTAGCGCCAGTGGCAACAGTTGAATGGCCAGCACCACGCCGACCCGCGCGCCATGCAGATCGGCGAAGGCCAGGTTCCACACCAGCAGCAGGGTCAGCAGGGCGATGAAACTGAACAGGCTCAGTGCTCGACTGAGTTTGACCCGTGGCTCCAGCCATTCAAGGCTGGGCAGGGGCTTCTTCGCTCGGGCCACGTTCAGCGCTCCAGTTTGCTGGCGGTTTGCGCCAGGCGTTGACCCAGTGCACGGCACAGGGCGATTTCATGTTCGTCCAGCGCGCGTTTGCCGTCGCCGCCAGCATGGTGGCTGGGGCCGTAGGGCGTACCACCGCCGCGGGTTTCGAGCAGGGCCGATTCGCTATAGGGCAGGCCGCAGACCAGCATGCCGTGGTGCAACAGAGGCAGCATCATCGACAGCAGGGTGGTCTCCTGGCCGCCATGCAGGCTGGCGGTGGAGGTGAACACGCCTGCCGGCTTGCCGACCAGTTCGCCGGTCAGCCACAGGTTGCTGGTGCCATCGATGAAGTACTTGAGTGGTGCGGCCATGTTGCCGAAACGGGTCGGGCTGCCCAAGGCCAGGCCCGAGCAGTTCTTCAGATCATCCAGGGTGGCGTACATGGCGCCGTCCTCCGGCACGCTCGGCGCAACGGCCTCGCATTCGCTGGATACCGCCGGCACTGTGCGCAGGCGTGCTTCCAAACCAGCCAGCTCGACGCCACGGGCAATCTGTTTGGCCATCTGCGCGGTGGCGCCATGGCGGCTGTAGTAGAGCACGAGGATGTAGGGCGCGCTCATGCCAGCAGCTCCAGTACTTTTTCCGGTGGTCGGCCGATCACGGCCTTGTCGCCAGCGATGAGGATCGGGCGCTCGATCAGCTTGGGATGCTTAGCCATGGCCTCGATCAGCTGCGCCTCACTCAAGCTGGCATCGCTCAGGCCCAGCGTCTTGTATTCGTCCTCGCCGCTACGCAGCAGGTCGCGTGCGGAGATACCCAGCTTGCCGAGCAGGCTCTTGAGCTCCCTGGCGCTGGGTGGCGTTTCCAGATAGCGCACGACGTGCGGTTGCAGGCCGCGGGCTTGCAGCAGCTCCAGAGCGGCGCGGGATTTTGAGCAGCGCGGGTTGTGGTAGAGGGTCAGGTCGGTCATGGTGGCTCGCATCCGGCTTGAAGTGGCGGCTATTCTAACCGCCTGATGCACGGATGCACGCAAACCGCTGGGGCGGCTTTGCTGCGACCTTTTTACGCGGCGCATTGTCTGTCTGTTTAGGTTTGAGGGCTAAGGAGAGGTCATGCTGCGTCGTTTGAAGGACTGGATGGGGTTCTGGCTCAGCCTGTATCAGCGTTTCGTGGATAACCGCGGCGCAGGCAACGCAGCGGCGTTGACCTACACCACCTTGTTCGCCGTGGTGCCGATGATGACCGTGACCTTCGCCATGCTGTCGGCAATTCCGGCGTTCCAGGGTGTAGGCGAGGAAATCCAGGGGTTCATCTTCAACAACTTCGTACCCTCCACGGGCGAGACGGTGCAGGAGTATCTGCGTGAGTTCACCACGCAGGCGCGGCAGCTGACCTGGTTTGGCGTGGGGCTGCTGGCCGTCACCGCCTTCCTGATGCTGGTGACTATCGAGAAGACCTTCAACGTGATCTGGCGGGTGCGCCAGCCGCGCCGCGGGATGTCCAGCTTCCTGCTGTACTGGGCGATTCTCAGCCTCGGACCGCTGCTGCTGGGGGCCGGTTTTGCGGTCAGTACCTATATCGCCTCGCTGTCACTGATCTCCGGGCCGGATGCAGTAATCGGCGCCAAGACGCTGCTTGCTTTCACGCCGTTGTTATCGAGCATCGCGGCCTTTACCTTGCTGTATGCCGCGGTCCCCAACACTCGTGTGCCGTTGTCTCATGCTCTGTTGGGCGGCCTGTTCAGCGCCGTGCTGTTCGAAGTGGCCAAGGCGCTGTTCGGCCTCTATGTGCGGCTTTTTCCCGGTTATCACCTGATCTACGGCGCCTTCGCCACGGTGCCGCTGTTTCTGGTGTGGATCTATCTGTCCTGGTTGATCGTGCTGCTGGGCGCCGAGCTGGTATATGGCCTGTCGCAACCGCGGCACTGGCGCCGCGAGCCTATCCCCAAGGGGCTGATTGTGCTGGTGGTGTTGCGGCTTTTGCTCAAACGTCAGCAGAAGGGCGAGGCTCTGCATTATGGCGACATGCAACGTGCGGGCTGGCGGTTGCCCGAAGACGAGTGGACGCAGGTGATGGATTTTCTCGAGCGCGAGCACCTGGCATGCAAGGCCAATGGCGGAGGGTGGGTGCTGTGCCGCGATCTGCACAACTTCTCCCTGTATCAATTGCTCGAGTGCAGTCCCTGGCCATTACCGAGTTTGTCGCAACTGCCCGCTCAGCTCGACGAACCCTGGTATCCGGCATTGCGCGAGGGACTGGAGCGCCTGCAGGCGGAGCGCGAGGAGCAGTTCGGAGTCAGTCTGGCGGATTGGTTACCGGGCAAGGGCTGAGCAAACTTGCGCGACATTGTGGGCGACGGTGAATGAGAGAAGGCGCCGAAAATGGGTGACAAAAAGCGTCAGTTTCAGGCGTTGTCTAGTCCTGCCGTGGCCTGGACGCAAGGGGTAGGCGCCAAGGAATGCGTTGTACAAGGGCTGGCACGCTTCTAGCTACTGCAGGAGCAGTTGCTATCGAACTGCCAGCAGGGGCAGGGATCGCTGAGGACGCAGGCAGTAATGACGGTAAAAAACAGGGTAATCCACCTTCATCGACGCGATCCGCAGGAAGCGCTGGCGCGGCTCAACCGAATCACTGGGCTGGAGTTCGCGCGTTGGCCGGAGTCGCTGCTCGAACACGTGGTTGCCGAAAACCTGCAGCCAGACGCTGACGGTTCAATCCCGCGGGCTGCGCCCAGCCCCGGAGTTTCCTCTGGCTGAAAGCAAAACCCCGCGTCACTGCGCGGGGTTCGATGTTGCCGTTCTGGTTCAGGCCATGGCCTGGCGGGTCTCGCTGTTGGCCAATTCGACGGCTTGAACGAAGAATTCCTCGACCACCAGACTCTGCGCCGGCACAGCTGAGCGCAGGCGTACCTGCATGTCTTCGATCTTCATCCGCACTGGCATGCGAGCGATCCCGGAGAGCAGGATCTTGCCATGGGCATTGACCTTGCCATGGTCGACATTCACCTCGCGGCGCTTGTCCCCGTCGCGATAACTCACCAGCAGCGATACCGGCAGGTTGGCCAGCCCCGGCAATTGCAGCCAGGTGGCGACGTTGTATTCGGCCACGCGCCCCTCGTAGGGAGTGACCAGCAGGCGGGCGCCGTCGACGATGCGCGAGGGCACGGAGCCAATCAGCTTGTCTTGCGCTTGGGACATGGTGAAATTCCAGGCAGGGTGAGACTTGAGTGCCTGGAATTATAAGCAGCCACCTGTTGGCGAAACTGTGTACTCGGCGGACAGGCCGCGTGACTGGAGTCGCAGTTTTGTATATCAGGCCAGGCGTAGCGGGTGGCGGGTAACCGATGAGGTCTGCAGGTTACTGTCGGGCAGCGGCAAAATCGCTTGGTTATGCACGCTGGCCAATTGCAGCCAAAGATGCTCGCCGGAGCTGAACTGGCCGTTGGGCAACCACAGGCCGTGGTGCCAACCGTTGCCCGGTGCCGGGGTGCTTTGCAGTACGCCAGGGTGAGTCTGCGCATTGGGTGCACGCCGCAGCCAGACCGGCCGCGGCAGGCCTTTCAGATAGCGCAGCCCGAGGTGCAGGCCTTCGCTATTGAGATGACGCCAACGCACCAGTGCCAGGGTCGGTGTGGCATTGGTCAGCAGCAGAACCAGTTGCCCGACCTGCAGTTGTCCACCCTCGTTGGCGTTGCACAGCAGGCGCGCGCCGCCCGGGCTGGCGTCGAGAATCTGCGCCTCGGTACGCTGCGGCAGTTTATCCAGCAGCTGCGCATGAATGGCCGGCAGACCCACCACCAGGCTGCATTGGCCTTCCAGTTCGGCACGTTCATGGCGACGTTGCTGGCGGCCCAGCCAGTGCTGGCGTACCCGTTCGAGTAATTGGCGTTCCTGCATGCTTTGCAGTGGTGCCGGCTCATGCAGGGCGATCAGCAGCGCGCCCAGTTCGAAGCGGCGCAGGTTGGCGGCTTCGCCTTCGATACGCTGTTCGAAACTGAGGCAAGCCTGTGATTCGCTGAGGTCGACTACCGGGCCTTCGGCATCGTCTTCCTCGTCCCAGGCTTGCAGCCTGGCCAGCGCCGCCAGAGGTGCCAGCGCGCTGAACAGAGTCAGGCATTCGCCTTCATCGAGATGGAAGGGGTTGCTCAGGGCCAAGAGCAGCATCTGCTGGTAGAGGCCGCGCAGGGTGCTGGCCGGTTTCGGCTCGAAGGCCGCCGCGACTGGTTCGTCCAGGCACTGCTGATGCTCGCCGATCCAGTACAGCAGGTGGCTGTCGCGCCACAGTGCTGGCGGGGGTTCCTGATAAAGGTGGTAGTGGCGCAGCAACTGCTGGGCAAGGAAATGCTGGGCCATGTACAGGCACCAGGCCAGATGCGGCAGCGATGGCTGGCGGCCCTGCAGGATCTGCAGCAGCAGGCGCTTGAAACCGCTGGCCAGCTCGCTGCACAGGCGCACGAACAGTGTGCTGGGTGGGTGGGGATTGGCGAAGCTGGCGTAATGCCGATACTCGTCACTGAAGCTTTGCAGCGCACGCTGCCTTTCCAGTAAGGTCAGATGGCTGCGATTGAGCGAAAACAACAGGCTCAGTACGTGCTGCAGGCCATGCTCCGGTTCCAGCAGGCGGGCCGCCGCGAGTTGCTGGGCGACCTCCGCCGGTGTTACGCGGTTGTCCTCGCGGATTTCCGGAACCTCCAGGCGCAGGGCATCTGGCGTCATATCAACCCCGAGTGGACGAGGAACGAGTACATGGGCTTAGGGCTCCGCAAGGTCGGCAAGGCTGTCTTGGTTATCTGCGCCGGTTTGCTGCTAACGGCTTGCGCCGAAGATTTCGGCCCTGACCAGCATGGACGAAAGGTAACGGCTGACAGCCTCGATGGCCAGTGGCTGATCATCAATTATTGGGCCGAATGGTGCGCGCCGTGCCGCACCGAGATTCCCGAGCTCAACGCGCTGGAAGAAACGCTGAAAAACCAGTCGGCGCGGGTGATTGGCGTCAACTTCGATGCCTTGCAGGGCGATGACCTCAAGCGTGCGGCGGACAGCTTCGACATCCGCTTCACCGTGCTGGCGCAGAACCCGGCGGCACGCTTCGAACTGCCACGCACCGATGTCTTGCCGGTCACCTACATTGTCGATGCCGAGGGCAAACTGCGTGAGCGCCTGGTCGGTGAGCAGACATCCGCCGGGCTGCTCGCACATCTCGAACGCCTGCGCGGCGAATAGACCAGCGCAAGAGCGGAGCACCGCGAACAAGCGGTGCCTGTCTTACCAACCCGGCACCCCACTCATGTCCGGCAACTGGTGGGCGATGCCCTTGTGGCAATCGATGCAGGTGGCTGCGCCGCTGGCCAGGGCGCTGGAGTGCATCTGGCGGGCGCGTGGGCTCTGTTTGGTGAAGTCCATGTAGTCGAAGTTGTGGCAGTTGCGGCATTCCAGCGAATCGTTGGCCTTGAGCCGTGCCCATTCGTGTTCGGCCAGTTCGCGACGCTTTTCCAGAAACTTCTCGCGGGTGCTGATGGTGCCGAAGATCTTGCCCCAGACCTCCTTCGACGCCTGCATCTTGCGCGCGATCTTGTCCGTCCACTGGTGCGGTACGTGGCAGTCCGGGCAGGTGGCGCGCACCCCGGAGCGGTTGCTGTAGTGAATGGTGTCCTGCAGCTCGACGTACACGTTGTCACGCATCTCATGGCAGGAGATGCAGAACTGCTCGGTATTGGTGGCCTCCAGCGCGGTGTTGAAACCGCCCCAGAAAATGATGCCGGCGATGAAGCCGCCAAGCGTGAGAAAACCCAGGCTGTAATGCACGCTTGGGCGGCGCAGGATGCCCCAGTACTCCTTGAGCAGGGCCATTAACGACTTCATGAAAGGCCTCCTCAGGGTTTTGCCGTGCCGGCTGCTTCGTCGCCGAGCAACTGGTCGATATTGCGGAAGGCGTTGCCGACCAGAGGTTTGACCTCCTGCTGGGTGACGTGGCACTGGGTACAGAAGTAGCGCCGCGGCGACACGGCTGCCAGGGCCTGGCCGTCGCGATCCATGTAATGAGTGATGCTGATCATCGGCGCCTGGCTGCGGGCGCTGCCGGCGCGGCTGTGGCAGGTCAGGCACTTGTTGCCGTTGGCGTCGACCTGATAGCCGCGAATGCTGTGCGGGATGGTCGGTGGCTGTTCCGGGTAGTTGCGCTCGCGGCGCAGGTCCTTGTTCTCCTCGTTGCCCAGCACCGGTGCCGGCAGGGTCTGACTGAGGGTGCCGCCGGGGCGGCGGCCGTCCGGCGCGGGGGCGTCGAGTGGGTAATCGAGCTCGTCGGCGATGGCCAGGCCGAAGGCGGCGAGCAGTAACAGAGGCAGAAAGCGCAGAGTCATGACGGTTCTCCTCAGGCCAGGCTGACCAGTTCGATCTTCACCGCACACTTCTTGTAGTCGGTCTGCTTGGAGATCGGGTCGGTGGCGTCCAGGGTGACCTTGTTGATCAGTTTGTTGGCGTCGAAGAAGGGCACGAACACCAGGCCGCGCGGCGGCTTGTTACGACCACGGGTTTCGATGCGTGCGCGGATTTCCCCGCGTCGGCTGATCACCTTGACCTCGCTGCCGCGTCGCGCCTTGAGTGCCCTGGCATCGTCCGGGTGCATGTACACCAGGGCATCGGGTACCGCGCCGTGCAGCTCCTCGACGCGCTGGGTCATGCTGCCGGTGTGCCAGTGTTCGAGCACGCGGCCAGTGCTGAGCCAGAACGGGAAGTCGTCATCCGGCGCCTCGGCTGGCGGCTCATAGGGCAGGGCGAAGATCAGCGCACGTTTGTCCGGGTAGCCGTAGAACTGCACGCCGCTGCCTTTTTCCACGTAGGGGTCGAGGCCTTCGCGATAGCGCCAGCGCGTTTCCTTGCCGTCAACCACCGGCCAGCGCAGGCCACGCTCGGCGTGATAGCTGTCGAAGGGCGCCAGGTCATGGGCATGGCCGCGACCGAACTGGGCATATTCCTCGAACAAGCCCTTCTGCAGGTAAAAGCCAAAGGCCTCGGCCTCGTCGTTGGCATAGCCGGCCTCGATCTGTTCGCGGGGGAACTGGTCGACCTGGCCGTTGGCGAACAGCACCTGGTAGAGCGTCTTGCCCTTGTATTCCGGGGCCTTGGCCAGCAGTTCGGCAGGCCAGACTTCGTCGGTGGTAAAGCGCTTGGAAAATTCCACCAGTTGCCACAGGTCGGACTTGGCCTCGCCCGGTGCCTTGACCAGTTGGTGCCAGAACTGCGTGCGGCGCTCGGCATTGCCGTAGGCGCCTTCCTTCTCCACCCACATGGCGCTGGGCAGGATCAGGTCGGCAGCCTGGGCCGAGACGGTGGGGTAGACATCGGAGACGATGACGAAGGCCTGCGGGTTGCGCCAACCGGGGAGGATCTCCTGCATCACGTTGGGGCCGGCCTGCATGTTGTTGCTGACCTGGGTCCAGTAGACCTTGAGTACGCCGTCCTTGAGCTTGCGGCTCTGTTCCACGGCATGAAAGCCGGGTTTTTCCTGGATGGTGCCGGCCGGCAGCTTCCAGATCTTCTCGGCGGTTGCACGGTGCTTGGGGTTGGCCACCAGCATGTCGGCGGGCAGACGATGGGAGAAAGTGCCCACCTCGCGCGCGGTGCCGCAGGCCGATGGCTGGCCGGTGAGGGAGAAGGGGCTGTTGCCCGGTTCGCTGATCTTGCCGGTGAGCAGGTGCAGGTTGTAGATCAGGTTATTGGCCCAGACACCGCGGGTGTGCTGGTTGAAACCCATGGTCCAGAACGACATGACCTTGCGCTTGGGGTCGGCGTACAGCTCGGCCAGGGCCTTGAGGCGCTCGGCCGCCACGCCGCTTTCCTTGGCGGTGCGCTCCAGTGTGTAGGGTTTGACGAAGGCGGCGAACTGCTCGAAGGATATGTCCTCCCAGGTGTTGGCCTTGGCCGCGTTCTTGGCCTGCATCTCCAGTGGGTTGTCGGCGCGCAGGCCGTAGCCGATGTCGTCGGCGCCGCGGGCGAACTTGGTGTGCTTGCCGACGAAGTCCTTGTTAACCGCGCCGCTTGCGATGATGTGGTTGGCGATGTAGTTGAGTATCAGCAGGTCGGTCTGCGGTTTGAATACCAGCGGGATGTCGGCGAGGTCGAAGCTGCGGTGCTCGAAGGTGGAAAGCACGGCGACCTTGGTGTTCGGATGGCTGAGGCGACGATCAGTGACCCGGCTCCAGAGGATGGGGTGCATTTCGGCCATGTTCGAGCCCCACAGCACGAAGGCGTCGGCGGCCTCGATGTCGTCGTAGCAGCCCATCGGCTCGTCCATGCCGAAGGTACGCATGAAGCCCATCACCGCCGAAGCCATGCAGTGGCGCGCGTTGGGGTCGATGTTGTTGGAGCGGAAACCGGCCTTCATCAGCTTGTTGGCGGCGTAGCCTTCCCACACCGTCCATTGCCCTGAACCGAACATGCCGACGGCCTCGGGGCCATGCTCGCGCAGCGCCTCCTTGGTCTTCTGTTCCATGATGTCGAAGGCCTGCTCCCAGCTCACCGGCTGGAATTCACCCTGCTTGTCGTACACGCCATTCTTCATGCGCAGCAGCGGTTGGTTGAGGCGGTCGACGCCGTACATGATTTTCGACAGGAAGTAGCCCTTGACGCAGTTCAGGCCGCGATTGACCTCGGCCTTGACGTCACCGTGGGTGGCCACCACGCGGTTGTCGCGGGTGGCGACCATCACGCTGCAGCCGGTACCGCAGAAGCGGCAGGGCGCCTTGTTCCAGTCCAGGCGGGTCATGTCCGCTTCGGTGATCAGGTTGCTGGCGGTCGTAACCAACGGCAGACCGGCGGCAGCGGCGGCAATGGCAGCAGCGTTGGCCTTGGCAAATTCACGGCGGGAAAGCTTCATTCTGAGTCTCCTTCTGTGTCGAGGAGTTCGTGGTAAACCAGAGCGGCATTGAGCACGCCTGGCAACGCGTTGATCTGTTCGAGGCGGGCGAGGATGTGGCGCTCGTTTTCGGTTTCCAGCACCACCACCAGCTTGCCTTGCGGGCTTTCCTGATGCAGTTCGAGGCCTTCCAGCTGGCGCAGGTTGGCTTTCACCGCAGCCAGCCATTCGGGCCGTACGTGCACCAGCAGACTGGAAATATGCATAGAGGCGGCCATGTTCCGTGGCTCCGTAGGTAAGGAAGGATCAGGTGGGTGGGCCAGGTGGGCCCAGCAGCATCTGCATGAACCAGATGATGAATCCGTAGCCGCCGACCAGCGCGACCGAAAGGATGGGGAACAGGCAGACCACGAGAAAGACGAACAGGCGAGTTTCCTTGCCTTTCATGGCGCTGCGCTCGGGCGGGGTAGCCATTCGCTCTTCTCCGTTGCGTTCGCAATTGAGTCTAGACCCTAACGTTAGTAAGGGCAAAGTCTGTTGAGCTGGATCAAGGAAAAGGAATTGCACGAGCGCTAATGGCACGCGCTCGCGATTATCGATAGCGTGCTAATATTTCGTCTGGTTTCATTCACCTGCAGGCGTCACCCGGTTCGGTCTTGCGGCATGTTCCGGCTATCGCTTGCATCCAGCTTCGTGAGCCAGTCCATCCATGTCCGTGACTCATCTGAGCCGTGGCAGCGCCGGTTATCGGCGTGCCACCCTGGCGCTGTTCTGCGCCGGTTTCGCCACCTTCGCCATGCTTTACTGCGTGCAACCTCTGCTGCCGTTGTTGGCCGCGCACTTTCGCGTGTCTGCGGCCAGCAGCAGCCTGGCGCTTTCGCTGACTACCCTGAGCCTGGCCCTGTGCCTGCTGGTATCCGGTGCACTGGCCGAGAGCTGGGGGCGCAAGCCGGTGATGGTCGCGGCGCTGGGCCTGGCCGCGCTACTGGGGATCGCCTGCGCACTGGTGGAGCAGTGGAGCAGCCTGCTGATTTTGCGTGCGCTGCTGGGGCTGGCGCTGAGCGGTTTGCCGGCGCTGGCCATGGCCTATGTCGGTGAGGAGTTCGACCCTGAAGCGCTACCGGCAGCGATGGGGTTGTATATCGGTGGCACGGCGCTGGGTGGCCTGCTCGGGCGTTTGCTGGCCGGTTTGCTCAGCGACCTGGGCGGTTGGCCCTGGGCCCTGGGCGGCATTGCCGGGCTGGGTTTGCTGGCGCTGGGGCTGTTCATCTGGTTGCTGCCGCCGTCGCGGCATTTTACCGCCCAGCCGCTGTCGGTGCGCGGGCTGCTGGGCAACTTCGCCCTGCACCTGAAGAACCCGCGTTTGCGCGTGCTGTTCGCCCTGGGCTTTCTGCTTATGGGCGGTTTCGTTGCACTGTTCAACTATGTCGGCTTTCGCCTGGCGGGTGCGCCATTCAACCTGTCGGCGACGGTCATCGGCCTGCTGTTCACCGTATACCTGCTCGGCATTCTCAGTGCTGGCTGGGCCGGGCGCCTGGTGCCACGCTTTGGCGCGCGTCAGGTGCTCAATGGCGGCATCGGCCTGATGCTGCTAGGCGTAGCGCTGTGCGCTGCGCCCTGGCTGAGCGCGGCGGTGGTCGGCCTGGCGCTGTTCACCCTGGGCTTCTTCTCGGCCCATGCGGTGGCCAGCGGGCAGGTCGGCATCCATGCGCAGGGCGCCAAGGCGCAGGCATCGGCGCTGTACCTGTGCGCCTATTATCTGGGCTCCAGCCTGGTGGGCTATGTCGGCGGTTACGTCTGGGAGCATGCCGGCTGGCTGGCATTGCTCGGCGTTCTGGCTGCGCTGTTTGTCGTTGCGGGTGCTCTGGTGCAGCGTATCTAGCCTGTTTGCCGCTCGTTCAGTGCAGGTTCAAGGAGGGTTCAGCGGGGATTCAGTCGTCTTCCGGCAGACTCGTTGCCAAGTTGATCAAAACCGCAACGAGAGGAATGACGCCATGAAAATCCCCCTGAACCGTATCGCCTTCGCTACCTGCCTGGTCCTGGGCGCAACCGCTGCCCAGGCCAACGACAATTTCGTCGGCCTGACCTGGGGTCAGACCGACAACAACATCCAGAAGTCCAACGCGCTGAATGCCAACCTCGGCAATCCGAAGCTGGACAAGGTGATCGATGACGAAGGCACCTGGGGTATCCGTGCCGGCCAGACGACCGCTGACGGCCGCTACTACGCGACCTACGAGAATGTCTCGGACAGTCACAATGGCTACAAGCTGCGTCAGCAGAATCTGCTGGGCAGCTACGACATGTTCGTACCGCTGGGCAGCAACAACACCAAGCTGTTCGGCGGCGTGACGGCCGGCCTGGTCAAGCTCGAACAGGAGAGCCGTGGCTTCTCCCGTGACAGTGACATCGGTTTTGCCGCAGGCCTGCAGGCCGGTATTCTGCAGGAACTGAACAGCAACACCTCGATAGAAGCCGGCTATCGTTACCTGCGTACCAATGCCAGCACGGAAATGGCGCCGCATGGTGCAGGCAAGGCCGGGTCGCTGGATCTGCACAGCAGCTCGCAGCTCTACCTCGGCGCCAACTTCGCCTTCTAATGGCGGCATAGCGTTACCAGGCCGGGCATCAGTCCGAGTGAAAACGTAGCGAGCGAAGGTCAGGCAAGGTAAAAGCCGGCGAAGAAGCGCAGTTTACGACTTGTAAATGAGCATTCTGAGCCGGGTTTTAACGCAGCATGGCCGAGCGCAGTAGTTTTCACGCTGACTGATTTGCCCGGCCTTCGCACAACTTAATAGGGGGAGTCTCATGAAATTGCTGGTGGTGGAGGATGAGGCGCTGCTGCGTCACCATCTGTTCACTCGCCTCAGCGAAAACGGGCATGTGGTGGATGCCGTGCGCACCGCCGAAGAAGCACTGTACCGAGCTGAGTCCTTCAATCATGACCTGGCCCTGGTCGACCTCGGTCTGCCTGGTATGAGCGGTATCGACCTGATCCGCGAGCTGCGCAGCCAGGACAAGAACTTTCCGATCCTGATACTCACCGCACGCGGTAACTGGCAGGACAAGGTCGAAGGGCTTTCCTGCGGTGCCGACGACTATGTGGTCAAACCGTTCCAGTTCGAGGAGCTGGAAGCACGTCTGAACGCGCTGCTGCGACGTTCTTCCGGGTTCACCAAGTCGACCATCGAAGCGGGCTCCCTGGTGCTGTACCTCAATCGCAAGCAGGCCACGGTGGATGAACAGTCGCTGCAGCTGACCGCCTACGAGTACCGCATCCTCGAGTACCTCATGCTGCACCATCAGCAGGTGGTGGCCAAGGAGCGCCTGATGGAACAGCTCTATCCGGGCGACGACGAGCGTGATCCCAACGTCATAGAAGTGCTGGTAGGTCGTCTGCGGCGCAAGCTGGAGGCAGTGCTGGGCGGCAAACCGATAGAAACCGTGCGTGGCCAGGGCTACATGTTCAACGAGCGCTGCAAGTGAGTCGAGCGCGCGCCGTTCTACGCAAGCTGCGTATGCGTTTCGCCTCCCTGCGGCTGCGTTTGATGCTGGCCAGCGCCGCGCTGGCGATGCTGTTCATGCTGCTGTTGATGCCGGTGCTGCAGGGCGTGTTTCTCATGGCCCTGGAGCAGACCATCGAAAAGCGCCTGGCCTCCGACGCGGCAGCGCTGATATCCGCCGCGCGTATCGACGACGGCCAGTTGCACATGCCGGAGAAGATGCCGGACGAAGAATTCGACAACCTCGACTCGCACCTGCTGGGCTTCATCTTCGACCGTGAAGGCCAGATGCTCTGGCGCTCGCGCTCATCCATCGACGAACTGGTGCGCTACCTGCCGCGTTATGACGGTCGCGGCCACGAGTTCGTGCGCATTCGCGACGAAAACGGCCAGGAATACTTTGTCTATGACATCGAAGTAGACCTGCTGCGCGGCGATCAAACCGCGCTGAGCATCGTCACCATGCAGCCGACCCGCGAATACCAGGGGCTGTTCAACGGTTTCGCCTGGCAACTGCGCCTGTGGCTGGGCATCGCCCTGCTGGTGCTGCTGGGCCTGCTCTGGTTCGGCCTGACCTGGGGCTTTCGCAGCCTGCGTGGCCTCAGCGACGAGCTCGACGGCGTAGAGGCCGGCACCCGCCTGCGCCTGAGTGACGAACACCCGCGCGAATTGCTGCGCCTGACCAACTCCCTCAACCGCCTGCTCGACAGCGAACGGCGTCAGCGCGAGCGCTACCGCGACTCGCTGGAAGACCTCGCCCACAGCCTGAAAACACCACTCAGCGTGTTGCAGGGCATTGGTGAAAGCCTGGCTGTGCAGCCGGACAATCGCGAACAGGCGCAACTGATGCAGGCGCAGATCGAACGCATGAGCCAGCAGGTCGGCTATCAACTGCAACGCGCCAGCCTGCGCCGCAGCGGCCTGGTACGCCATCGCGAGCAGGTCTGGCCGGTGCTCGACGGCTTGTGCCGCTCGCTGGACAAGGTCTACCGCGACAAGCGCGTCGAAGCGACACTGGAAGTGCCCGAGCACAGCCAGATCACCATGGAACGTGGCGCGCTGATGGAACTGCTCGGCAACCTGCTGGAAAACGCCTACCGCTTGTGCCTGCAACAGGTGCGTGTGAGGCTGCAACCCCTGACCGACGGCTGCCTGCTGACCATCGAAGACGACGGCCCCGGCGTGCCCCCGCACCAGCGTGAGCGGGTGCTGCAGCGCGGCGAACGACTGGATGCACAGAACCCGGGGCAGGGCATCGGCCTGGCGGTGGTGGAAGATATCGTCGACAGCTACGACGGCGAGCTAAGCCTGGAAGATTCGGAACTGGGCGGCGCCTGTTTCAGGGTGCGGTTGTACGACTGAGCCTTGCTGTCAGGCATGTTCTTTCGATTCTTGTATGGAAGCGATCCGCTGCCGGACCAGGCGAGTCCTGCAGCGGAACAAGGTCAATACCAAATGTGAGCCCTGATCGATTGAACGCTTCGCCCTCGCGGCGCGAACTACGGAATGGCCAGGGCGCAAAGGCCCAGAACAGGCCGGATATACGAATGTCATCGCGCTGGTGACAGGTGCAAAAGCGAAGCTTTGCTCACTACTTGTGGGGAGAGTCCATGTTAGTTGTTAGATGCTTGGTGTACGGTCTTCGTTGTGGTGCCATATACGAAGAATGACGATAGTTTCTGTGTGGGCTGAATAGCGGACTATATATTTTCCGAAAACTGCGTCTCGAATGGCTTTTGGGCTTGGAGCAAGCTCAACAGCGCGGCCCATTTCTGGATATAGACAAAGATTCTCGATGCGAGAAAGGAGCTCTGCTGCAACGCGTGCAGCAGCAAGAGGATCGTTCTCTGCTATGAATTCGCGCAGGCGAACGAGGTCTGCCACCGCGTTTTCTGAGTAGGCCAGTCTCACTGACCAGCCTTTGGTGGGGATAGCTCATTGTCGGTGCCCCAGCTTTGCAGCCAGGCAGTCACAGCTTCGCCGGATACAACTCGGCCCTGCGCCACTGACTCCATCGCTTGCAGTGTTTCTTGCCAGCGGTTCTGCTCTAGCTCCTGGCGCTCAAAGAACTCTCTAAGTGCTTGATTAATAAGCCAACTTTTACTTCTCTGAAGCTTCTCGGCCATAGCGCCAAGATTTTCTTCGAGTTCCGGTTGAAGCCGGACGGTTGTGACGCTCATGGATATGCCTCCATACTTTTGAATGCAATGTATTACACAGTATTCATGCGGGCAAGCAGGCTCGGCGCGCGAGTGCGCGTGTTGCACTCAGCTCCTGCAACCGCCCGCGACAGCACCCAGGATGAAAAGCGACATGAAGAACGGCAAGCCTATCGCCTCTGGCGCATTGCCAGCAGGCTTGGGTCAGAACCTAGTGCATATCCGCCTGACCTGTCCATCCACGAAGCCCGATGCACAGGCAGCCATGCTGCCTTACCCCTCCTGTGCCCGATACGCCCCCGGTGTCAGCCCCGTCCATTTCTTGAACGCGCGATGAAAGGCCGAGGGTTCGGAGAAGCCGAGTTGTTCGGCGATGTCCTGAATCGCCAGTTCGTCGCGGCCCAGGTGGTAGATGGCGAGGTCGCGGCGCAGGTGGTCCTTGAGTTCCTGGAAGCTGGTGCCTTCTTCGCGCAGGTGGCGGCGCAGGGTTTGTGGGCTGGTGTGCAGGTGCTGGGCGACCTGTTCCAGGTCCGGCCAGGTGCGGCAGTCGCGGCCGAGCAGGCGACGAATCTGGCTGATCAGGCTGTCGCCGCCGTCGGGACGGGCCAGCAGATCGGCGGGGGAGTGTTGGAGGAATTGCTTGAGCGTGCGTTCGTCCTGCAGCAGCGGCATGGCCAGGTAGCGGGCGTGGAACAGCAGGCTGGTTTGTCCGGCGGCAAAGCGCCGGCTGCAGGGGAACAGCAGTTCGTACTCGGCGGCATGCGCGGGTTCGGGGTAGGCGAAGGTGGCTTCTTCCAGGCGGATGCGCTGGCCGATCAGCCAGCTACCCAGGCGATGCCAGATCACCAGCAGACTTTCGACCAGAAAATGGTCCGGATCCCACAGCGTGCTGTCGTCGACGCTCAGCCGCGCCCAGTCGCCTTCGCGTTGCAGGCTGATGCCTGGCGCGTCGGGAAACAGGCCGTAGAACATCGCGCCACGACTCAGGGCTTTTTCCAGGCTGCGGCAGTGGATGATGGCGTGGCTCATCATGGCGAAGGTGCCGCGTTTGCTCGGCTGGCGGCCGAAACCCAGGTATTCGTCGTCCAGCGCTTCCCACAGCAGTTGCATCAGCCGGGAGAATTGCTCCGGGGCGATGCGTGCGCGCGGCTCGACCAGCACGGCGCTCTGGATGCCAGCCTGGCGCAGTATCGGGTCGCAGGCCAGGCCGTGGCGGTCCGCACCGCGCAGGGCGGCGCGGACGAAGTGGCTGGCAATGGTGCGTTCGCGCATGCTGGGTTTCCGAAATCGAGGGTGGTCGATGGTAGGCAGTTGCTCCCAGCCAGGGCAAGCCAACCGAGCGATTGGGTCAACCGAGGCTGAGCGCATGGGTCATTGAGGGGCGGCGGGGCGGCCCTTAACCTCAAGGACATAACAACAGCGGAGGACCCGCCCCATGCAACGCAACCATTTCGACACCGAGCACAACCTGTTCCGCGACGCCTTCGCTGCGTTTCTCGATAAAGAGGTGGTGCCGCATCAGGAAGCCTGGGAAGAGGCTGGTGTGGTGGATCGCAGCGTGTGGCGCAAAGCCGGCGAGATGGGTTTTCTGTTGCCCTGGGCGGACGAGGAGTACGGCGGAGCGGGGCTCAAGGACTTTCGTTACGAGCAGATCATGTGCGAGGAGCTGGCGCGCATCAACGAACCGGGTTTCATGATCCCGCTACACTCGGCGCTGTGCGGCCCCTATATCGCCGAGTACGGCAATGCCGAGCAGAAGGCGCGCCTGCTGCCGGGCATCATCAGCGGTGAAACCATCCTGGCGGTGGCGATGACCGAGCCGTCTGCCGGCTCCGATCTGGCCGGCATGCGCACCACGGCCGTGGACAAGGGCGATCACTGGTTGCTCAACGGTTCCAAGGTGTTCATCTCCAACGGCTACCTGGCTGATGTAGTGATCGTCGCAGCCAAGACCGACCCGGCCAACAAGCACGCCATGGGGCTGTTTCTGGTGGAGCGGGGCATGCCCGGCTTCGAGCGCGGCAAGAAGCTGAAGAAGCTCGGCATGCACAGCCAGGACACTGCCGAGCTGTTCTTCAACGACGTTAAGGTGCCCAAGGAGAACCTCTTGGGCGATGCCAAGGGCGGCTTCTTCTACCTGATGAATATGCTCGCCCAGGAGCGCCTGACCAATGCCTGTGGCGCTGTGGCCGGCGCCGAGGCGGCGCTGCAGACCACCATCGAGTACGTCAAGGAACGCCAGGCCTTTGGCCGCCCGGTGGCGCATTTTCAGAACACCCGTTTCAAGCTGGCCGAGATGCGCACCCAGATCGACGTGGCCCAGGTGTTCACCGACCGCTGCGTGATGGACCACAACCAGAAGAAGCTCACTCCCGAAGTGGCCGCCGAGGCCAAGCTGTTCACCACCGAACTGCTCGGCAAGGTGGTGGACGAGGGCGTGCAACTGCACGGCGGCTGGGGCTACATGTGGGAGTATCCGATCTGCAAGATGTACGCGAATGCGCGCATCCAGCGCATCTTCGCCGGTACGTCGGAGATCATGAAGGAGATCATCAGTCGCGGGATGAAGCTGTAGGATTGTGCAGGCTTCATCCGTAGGGCGGGTGCAACCCGCCATCGGCGCTCTGGCGGGTTGCACCCGCCCTACGGGCAGCTACCTATAACAAAAACCAAGGTCAGCGCGATGAGTCAATCTCTGCAACTGCCTCTCGAACGCTTCAACCATTGGCTGCATCGGCAGCCCGATGCCATCTGGCTGCGCCAGCCTGTAGAGGGCGTCTGGCATGATTACAGCTGGCGCCAGGTCGACGACCAGGCGCGTCGCCTGGCCAGCGCGCTGCTGGCGCTGGGCTGCGTGCCGGGCGAGCGCGTTGCGCTGCTGGCGAAGAACTGCGCCGAATGGTTTATCAGCGACCTGGCGATCCAGCTCGCCGGACTGGTCAGCGTGCCGCTGCATCCGCTGCAGGCGCCGGAACAGATCGCCTATGTGCTGGAGCAGGCGGGCTGCAAGGTAATCCTGGTTGGCAAGCTGGATGAGCCGGACAAGCTGGCCACCGGTATCGCGGCGCATATCACCCGCATCGCCATGCCTTATCCGACCATGCCTGCCGAGCACCAGTGGCAGGCCTTGCTGGCGGCGCATGAGTCGCTGCTCGGCGCGCATCTGCAACGCGGCGAGGATCTGCTGTCGATCCTCTATACCTCCTGCACCACCGGGCAGCTCAAGGGCGTGATGCTCTCGGCCCACGCCATGGCGTTCTCTGCGGCTCACGCCACGGCGGAGCTGAACATGACGCCGCAGATCAGTTCTTTTCCTACCTGCCGCTGTCGCATGCCGCCGAGCGCTTTCTGGTCGAATTCAACAGCCTCTACTGCGGCGCACCGGTGGCCTTTGTCGAGTCGCTGGAGACCTTCGCCAGGTGCGTCCCACTGTGTTCTTCTCGGTGCCACGGTTGTGGACGCGCTTTCAGCAGGGCGTGCTGGAGAAATTGCCGGCGCACAAGCTCGAGAGCCTGCTGCGTATCCCGCTGCTGGGGCGGCTGGTTGCACACCGGTGACCGCAGCCAGCTGGACGAGGCGGGCTACCTGCGCATCACCGGGCGGGTCAAGGACATCTTCAAGACCAGCAAGGGCAAATACGTCGCGCCAGCGCCCATCGAGGGCAAGATCGCCAAGACTCATTGGGTCGAACAGGTGTGCCTGATGGGCAGCAACCTGGATCAACCGTTGGCGCTGGTCGAGCTGTCACCCGCCGCTCGCCAGCAACCGCGTGAGTTGCTCGGCCAGTCACTTGCCGAGCATCTGCATGCAGTCAATCAACGACTGGAGGCGCACGAGCGTGTCAGCCATTTCTACCTGGTCAGCGAGGCCTGGACAGTGGATAACGGCAGCATGACGCCGACCATGAAGATTCGCCGCAACGTGCTGGAAATGCGCTATGCCGAGGTCATTGCCGGCCTGCCAGGCGAGCAGGTCATTGTCTGGGAAGATTAACTCATCGTCCGGGTGCAAGCCGGCAAGCGTCATGCCCACTTGCACCCTGGCCAACTCGAACACGCCATCTGGGAGTCACCATGTCTGGCCCGTTGTCATCACTGAAGATTCTCGATTTCTCCACCCTGCTGCCGGGGCCGTTCGCCTCGCTGCTGCTGGCCGATATGGGCGCCGAGGTGCTGCGGGTGGAGTCGCCCACGCGTATGGATCTGATCCGCGTGCTGCCGCCGCACGACGGCGGCGCCTCCACCAGCCACGCCTACCTCAACCGCAACAAGCGCAGCATCGCCCTCGATCTCAAACGCCCCGAGGCGGTCGAGGTGGTCAAGCGCCTGGTCAGTGAGTACGACATCGTGCTCGAACAGTTTCGCCCCGGTGTGATGGACAAGCTGGGCGTCGGCTATGCCGCGCTCAAGGCGATCAACCCACGGCTGATCTATGTGTCGATCACGGGTTACGGGCAGAGCGGGCCATACCGTGACCGCGCGGGGCATGACATCAACTACCTGGCGCTGGCCGGGATCGCCAGCTACACCGGGCGTCGCGACAGCGGGCCATTGCCGCTTGGCGTGCAACTGGCCGACCTGGCCGGCGGCTCGCTGCATGGCGTGATCGGCCTGCTCGCGGCCGTGGTGCAGCGCCAGGCCACCGGTGTGGGGCAGCAGGTCGACGTGAGCATCACCGACTGCGCGTTCAGCCTGCACGGCATGGCGGGGGCTGGTTACCTCGGCGCCGGCGTCGAGCCGGGCATGGAAAACCAGGCGCTCAACGGCGGCAGCTTTTATGATTACTACCGCACCCGTGATGGGCGCTGGTTCTCCGTGGGTAGTCTGGAGCCGCAGTTCATGCAGCAGTTCTGCGCCGCCATTGGCCGGCCTGAACTGGCGGCGCGCGGCCTGTCGCTCAAGCCTGAAGATCAGCAAGCGCTCAAGCGCGAGATCGAAATCGAGTTCGAGAAGCGTGATTTCGCCCAGTGGTGCGAAGTGTTCGCCGGCATCGACGCTTGCGTCGAGCCCATGCTGCCACTGTCCGAGGCGGTCGAGCATCCGCAGGTCAAGGCGCGTGGGCTGGTTGTCGAGGTGCCGCGCGAAGGCTTGCCGGCGCAGCCGCAGCTGGCCTGCCCGCTGAAGTTCTCCGAGGGCTTGCCGCCGCCCCGGCATGTCGGAGCGGCGGTTGGCGCGCATACCGCCGAAGTGTTGACGGAGCTGGGTTATGACGCCGAACAGATCACGGCATTGAGGAAGGCTGGGGCGCTGAGTTGAGTCGCAAGGCTCACTGTCTGGCAACGTCGCTGCGTACACCCCCACCCTAGGTGGCTTCGATACGGGCGTAGGGTGCGCCGCGCGCACCGAGGCGTTTAAGGAGTTTCCCCATCACTCCCGGCGCTGCTCGCCACTGAAGGTCAGCGTCACCTTGCAACGCCGGCAGTAGTAGCGTCGCCCTTTGGCCACCAGCGCATGACGCTGGGCCGAGAAGGGGAACTCGCCATCCACGCAACTGCAGCGGTAGATGAAGCGGTTGACTTTGCGGCGTTCGACTTCATAGCTGTGGCAACGATGCGGCGGCAGTTCGTAGACGCCGCGCATGATCAGTTGCCATTCCTCGCCATGCGGCTGAATGCGTGGGCCGAATAGCTGATGGGCGACCATGTGGGCGACTTCGTGCGGCACTGTCTGGCGCAGGAAGTCTTCCTGGTTGGCCCGGTACAGCTGCAGATTGAAGCGCAGCTTGTTTTCCGTCAGGTGCGCGACCCCCGCCTTCTGCCCACGCAGCTTGAAGCTGATCTCGGGGCGGGCAAAGCGTTGCTTGAAGAAGGCTTCGGCCTGCTGGTAGCAGGCTTCGACGCGGGCGTGAATCTGTTCGGGCATAGGCGGGGGAGAGCAGGGGCTGGCTGAGCGCTGATTATGCCGTAAGCCGGCAGCCCGTGCCGCTGCCAATGAAAAGGCCGCCCGAGGGCGGCCATGTCGATACCTCAACTATTCAACTGGTGTAGACCGGGCCGATGCCCATGCCCCAGAGAATGACCGAGCTGGCAATCATGGCCACCAGCACCACCAGGCCTACCGCCAGCACTGAACTGGAGAACATGAAGCCTTCGTCCTCGGGAATGTTCATGAAGGTCGGTATGCCGACGTAGAGCAGGTAAACCGTGTAGCAGATGGCGACCGTGCCGACGATCATGCCCAGCCACAGGTGGGGGTACAGCGCTGCAAGACCTCCGATGAACAGCGGGGTGGCGGTGTAGGCGGCGAACACGACGCACTGGGTCAGACTCGGGTTGGCATCGTAGGTGCGCGCCATCCAGTGGATGAAAGCGCCCATCACGGCTACCCCTGCGAGCATCGCCAGGTAGGACATGATGGCCATCACCATCGCACTGCCTTCGGTCAGCATCACCGGCGCTCGGTCGCCGATGGCCCAGCCGACCTGGGTGGTGCCGATGTAAGCCGAGACGGCAGGAATCGCCGCGAGAATCAGTACGTGGGTCAGGTACATGTGGCTGATGGTTTCTTCCTCGCCACGAATTTCTTGCCATTCTTGGTCGGGATGGGTGAAGAGCCCCCAAACGTGGTGGATCATGCCAGACACCTCCTTTTCTTATGACAGTCGCCCCCCGGCGGAGGCCCGGTGCGCATGGACAGCGTTACCGGGTATCAGGCCAAATCGTTGCGACCTTATGTCGCAGTATAGGCAGAGCCTGAAGCCGGCGTGATGCCTGGCTTTAGAGCAAATTGCTCTGTGCCGGTCAGCGGTAATAGCGCTCTAGAATTTCCATGGCCAGGTTGATCGACTGCAGCCGCTCTGTGCTGCCGCCTCTGTCCGGGTGATGCAGGCTGACCATTTGTCGGTAGCGCTGCTTGATGCGTGACAAGTCGAGGGTTTGTTCGTGGTTCAGCTCGAACAGCTCCAGCGCGGCCTGTTTTTCGTCACCGCCCTGCATGCGTGTCCAGAAGCTGGTGAGCAGGCGCTCGACGTCGCGTTCGTCGGTATCGCGCAGCTGGCTCATGTCCAGGTAGTAGTCGCGCAGCTCGTCGCGCTCGCTCAGTGCAGCTGTGCCGGGCTGATAGGGCAGCAGGCGAATGCACAGCGGGCTGATTTCGAGCAGATGCGTCTGCGCCTGCCGGAGCTGATCGCGCAGGCGGTAAAGGGCGTTGAACAGCAGAAAGTGGGTGCGAAACAGCACCAGCTTGTCGGTCAGCGGCAGGTTGGGCAGGTGGCCGCTATGGCGGGCCTTGAGCTGCTGGATCAGGGCGTATTCGGCCAGCCCGTCCGGAGCGGCCTGCAGCAGTTGCAGTACCTGGTCGGCGAGATCCTGGCTGGGGTCGAGGTCGTCATTCATCGGCCGAGCCTAGCATTTAACCGCCGATGGGGTAGGGGCGCGGCGCCTTTGTGCGTAAAATGTCGCGCTTTCGTTCTCACCCCTCGGATTTCGACGCACCATGGGCACCCTTTCGGTCAACCAGAACAAACTGCAGAAGCGCATTCGCCGCCTGGCCGGCGAAGCCATCACCGACTTCAACATGATCGAGGATGGCGACAAGGTGATGGTCTGCCTGTCCGGCGGCAAGGACAGCTACACCATGCTCGACGTGCTGCTGTACCTGCAGAAGGTGGCGCCGATCCAGTTCGAGATCGTCGCGGTGAACATGGATCAGAAGCAGCCCGGTTTCCCCGAGCATGTGCTGCCGGCCTATCTGGAATCCATTGGTGTGCAGTACCACATCATCGAGAAGGACACCTACTCGGTGGTGAAAGAGAAGATCCCCGAGGGCAAGACCACCTGCTCGCTGTGCTCGCGCCTGCGTCGTGGCACCCTGTACACCTACGCCGACGAGATCGGTGCGACCAAGATGGCGCTGGGGCACCACCGCGAAGACATTCTGGAAACCTTCTTCCTCAACATGTTCTACGGCGGCACGCTCAAGGCCATGCCGCCCAAGCTGCTCTCCGACGATGGCCGCAACGTGGTGATCCGCCCGCTGGCCTATTGCGCCGAGGCCGATATCGAGGCCTACAGCCAGCTCAAGGAATTTCCCATCATCCCCTGCAACCTGTGCGGTTCGCAGGAGAACCTGCAGCGCCAGGTGGTCAAGGAGATGCTGCAGGAGTGGGAGCGCAAGAGCCCCGGTCGCGTCGAGATCATGTTCCGCGCCCTGCAGAACGTGCACCCCTCGCAACTGGCCGACCGCAACCTGTTCGACTTCAAGAGCCTGAAGATCGACGACAGCGCCACGCCGCGCTTCCTCGATGTGATGAGCCTGTAAGCCATCGCGGCTAAAGCCCCTCCCACGGCTCGCGTCGCATGTGGGAGCGGCTTTAGTCGCGACGCTTGCCAGGCCGCAAAGGCCTGGAGTATGGTTCGGCCATCGCTTTGGAGAATCTCATGTCCGCCAGCCTCAACCTTCTGTCCATGCTGCAAGCCGGTGCCTCACGCGCCGCGTTGGCGCGTGCGCAGTTGGTCGTGGCGGCGGCGTATTACTTCTTTGGGTATTGGTTTAGCCACAGGCGCGCCTGATACCCCACAGGCGGCCTGAGACACCAGGGTCGCCACCAGATACGTTTTCCAGAAAACCCCCGGTCGGCAACCCGACCGGGGGTTTTGTTTTTTCCGGCCGAAAAACGGCCAACCACTTAGAGGATGTGCAGATGAACCGTTACCAGAACTATTACCGCAACGACTGGCGATTTAGCAGCGTCACCACCGCCCTGACACCTTTGCCACGAACACTCAGTTAGCGCCGCCGCGGTATAGACCGCGCCGGCCAAGGAACCGCCAGATCATGAACAGCTCCGCTCAACTCGCTTCTACCGTTACCACCATCGCCCGCCGCAGCGCCCAGCCGCTGCCCAGTCCCGCCGTATTGCGCCAGCGCTTACCGCTATCCGCCGCACTTGCCGAACGTATCGCCGCCGACCGTGAGGCCATCCGCGCCGTGCTCGATGGCCGTGATTCGCGCCTGTTGGTGGTGGTCGGCCCCTGTTCCCTGCATGACCGCAGCAGCGCCCTCGAATATGCCGAGCGCCTCGCCGAGCTGGCCCCGCAGGTCGACGACCAGCTGCTGCTGGTGATGCGCGCCTACGTGGAGAAACCGCGTACCACCGTGGGCTGGAAGGGGCTGCTGTACGACCCGCATCTGGATGGCAGCGGCGACATGGCCGAAGGCCTGCGCCTGTCGCGCCAGCTGATGCTGGAAATTCTCGAGCGCGGCCTGCCGCTGGCCAGCGAGCTGCTGCAGCCGATGGCCGCCGGTTACTTCGATGATCTGCTCGGCTGGGCGGCAATTGGCGCACGCACCAGCGAGTCGCAGGTGCACCGCGAGATGGTCAGCGGCCTGGATCTGCCGGTGGGCTTCAAGAATGGCACCGACGGCAGCATCGGCATCGCCTGCGATGCCATGCGTTCGGCAGCGCACCCGCACCAGCATTTCGGCATCGACGATCTTGGCCACCCGGCGCTGCTGCATACCGCCGGCAACCCGGACACCCATCTGGTGCTGCGCGGCGGTCATGGCGCGCCGAACCATGATGCCGCCAGCGTCGCCGCCGCGCGCCAGGCGCTCGAGCGCCAGGGTATCGCGCCGCGGATCATGGTCGACTGCAGCCATGCCAACAGCGGCAAGGACCCGCTGCGCCAGCCCGCGGTGCTGGACAGCGTGATCGACCAGCGCCTGGCCGGCGACAGCAGCCTGCGCGGGGTGATGCTGGAGAGCCACCTGTTCGATGGTTGCCAGGCGCTGTCCGGCGAGCTGCGCTATGGCGTGTCGATCACCGACGGCTGTCTGGGCTGGAGTGGTACCGAGGCTGCGTTGCGCCGGGCCGCCGAGCGTTTGCGTGGGTGAGAGTAGGCAGGCGGCGCTTTGCTGTAGGCGCCGCGCCTCGCGGCGAATGTGCTCAGGCCCCAGGCGCCGAGGCAAAACGCTTCGCCCCGGGGCGGGGCTCCCACAGGACTTGAACTGTGACGCTTACTCCGTGCAGGCTTCGTCGTTCGTTTCATGAAGGATTCGATTCATGCGTGATTACAAGTGGCTGCACGAGTTCTGCCTCAACCGTTTCGGCTCGGCGAAGGCGCTGGAGGCCAGGTTGCCGCAGCCGCGTAGCGATGCCGAACTGCGGGCGCTGAGCGATGATCGCTACCTGTCGCTGATCAGCCTGCGCATCTTCCGCGCCGGGCTCAAGCACAGTCTGGTGGACGCCAAATGGCCGGCGTTCGAGGAAGTATTCTTCGGTTTCGACCCGGAGAAGGTGGTGCTGATGGGCGCCGAGCGCCTGGAGAACCTGATGCAGGATGCGCGGCTGATTCGCCACCTGGGCAAGCTGAAAAGCGTGCCGCGCAACGCTCAGTTCATTCTTGATGTGCGGGCTGGACGCTTACAAGGCAGTCCCTCATCCGGCGCTGCGCGCCACCTTGATCCACAGGGATGTGGTGAATGCAGGACTCCCGCCGGGAGCGGGAGCTGCCTCCCAGAGGGAGAAGGGCATCAGGCTCGACCTGCGGCCGATTTTTCTTTTGGCACCCTGATCGCCGATTGGCCGGTGAGCGATATCGTCGGGTTGTGGAAGTATCTGGCCAAGCATGGCAGTCAGCTTGGCGGTCTGTCGGCGCCGCGCTTCCTGCGTATGGTGGGCAAGGACACCTTCGTCCCTACCGATGACATGGTCGCCGCGCTCAAGGCGCAGGACGTGATCGACAAGGCGCCGACCAGCTTGAAAGACCTGGCCGCGGTGCAGGCGGCGTTCAACCAGTGGCAGGCCGAAAGCGGCCGACCGCTGTGTCAGCTATCGGTGATGCTGGCGCATACGGTCAATCACTGAGCGATTGCTGCAAGGCCTCCAGCCATTCCTTGGGCACGTCACGCTTCATCGCCAACTGGCATTGCTGGCTGTCAGGGTCGAAGACGATAACCGCCTCGCCCTTGTCCAGGGCGCGGCGTACGCGCTGCACGCGGGTTTCCAGCGGGGTTTCATCGCCGTTGTCGGTGCCGTCGCGGGTGACGAAATCTTCGATCAGGGCGGTGAGGGTATCGGCTTGCAGCAGGTGAGCGGGGATCAGCACAGCGAATCGACTCCATTTGTTGGCAGCCATGATAGAGCTAGAGGGCGCTCAACTGCGAGAGCGTTCAGGAGCGATTGCCGGGGCGTTTCAAAAAAGCTATGTCTGAGTTAACTGTTGCATATCCCTATACCCCAACGCCTCTTTCAAGCAAATCAATGGGTTGAGCTGTGTTTTGTAGCGCTCAAGCAGGCGGCGCCAGCCCAGATAGTTCGTTAGGTACTTGGTGGCCACACCATGAAAAGGAATCATCCAGCTCTTGAGTCGGCTGTCGTAGGCATTCACGTTCTGGATGTGGAAAGCACCATCAACCCGTCGATTCTGGCTCGGGTTAATCGGTCGGTGAGTGATGCCTTCAACCTTGGCGAAATGGGCGTAGACACCTGCGCTGTCAGTACAGAGAATCGCATCCGCGTCTATCAGCGGGCGTAGCCGCTCCCCTATGTGCTGTGCATCCAGCTTTTCCAACTTGAAGTCTGCCTGCTGACCACTGCGATCTCTTACCACCAGCACAGGAATTTGCTCGGCAGACAGTCCGC
>NZ_QASO01000136.1 GCF_003052605.1 Ectopseudomonas oleovorans
CGTAGTAGAGATCCACTCGATTGCACAGTGACATGAACTGATGACGAACCGGTCGCACCGACCTGTGTGTAACCTGCTGCATCCATCGGCCCTCTGCTTTGCAAGGCCGCTAGCCCGGTTAGGCGCACAGGAGCGAAATTCATCATGGCTCAAGGCTAACGCCTTATCAGAAGTCGAATATACGGAAGCAGTCGTACCTAGGTTCAGAGGCAGATTATTTCACTGGCAAAACGGGAGGAGTCCATATACGGATGTAATCCGGGGCGGGTGGTTTTGGCATTCCCGGATTGCATACGGGCTAAGGGTGCTCGCTTGTGGCGTCATTCGATGACTCCGGTAACGCGAACTCGGCGGCTTTGTGCCGGTGCCTCGGGCGCGGCGGCCTTGGCTCGCTCGGCGGCGATCTGATCGATGCGGTTCTTGCCGGCGATCAGCAGGCCCAGAACGATAAAGGCGCCCGGCGGCAGGATGGCCAGCAGAAAGCCCTTGTAATCCTGCACCAGGGTAAGTTTCCACTCGGCGGCAATCGGCCCGAACAACAGGTGCATATTGGCGAACAGAGCGCCGGTGCCGAGCAGCTCGCGAATGGCGCCGATCAACACCAGCACCACGCCGAAGCCCAGGCCCATCATCAGACCGTCATAGGCGGCGCGGGCCGGGTCGTGTTTGGCGGCAAAGCCATCGGCGCGGCCGAGGATCATGCAGTTGGTGGTGATCAGCGGAATGAAGATGCCGAGGATCTGGTACAGCTCGTAGGTATAGGCCTGCATCAGCAGCTCGATGCAGGTGGTCAGCGCGGCGATGATCATGACGAAGGCCGGCAGGCGCACGGCGGTATTGACCACGCCGCGCACCAGCGACACGGCGGTGTTGGAGCACACCAGTACCACGGCGCTGGCCAGGGCCAGGCCGAGGGCGTTGACCGTGGAGTTGCTCACCCCCAGCAGCGGGCAAAGGCCGAGCAGCTGCACCAGGGCCGGGTTGTTCTTCCACAGGCCGTTGAAGCTGATTTCGCGGTAACTGGTCATTGCTCGTCCTCCGCCAGGCCCAGCAATTGGGCGCGGTGCTTGTCGAAGTAGCGCAGGGCGCCGTGCACGGCCTTGACCACGGCGCGCGGGGTGATGGTGGCACCGGCGAACTGGTCGAAGTCGCCGCGATCCTTCTTCACTGCCCAGCCGTCTTCGCCGGGATCGCTCAGGGATTTACCTTCGAAGCTGCGCACCCAGTCGCTCTTGGCCAGCTCGATCTTGTCACCCAGGCCTGGGGTTTCCTTGTGGCTGAGCACGCGTACGCCAGCCAGGCGGCCATCGGCGAAGATGCCCACCAGCAGGTGGATGGCACCGCTGTAGCCGTCCGGTGCGGTCACCGGCAGGATCAGCGCACTGGGCTGGTCGCCTTTCAATGCCAGGTAGGCCGACTGCGGGCTGCGGTGGCCCAGCTCGGCGGCGTTGAGCTCGATGCGGTTATCCAGCAGGTGATTGTCGTAGCTGCCGGCTGGCAGGATTTCCGCCAGGGCGCGCACCTGCGCTTCGCGTTCGGCCTTGGCGATGCGTTCGGCGGTGCCCTGTTGCAGCAGGGCCACGCTGCCGACGGTGCCGATGGCGAACAGGCCAAGTACCAGGGCGTTCTTCAGCATCGAGCGGCTGATTTCCGGCAGCATGCTCATTCTCCCAGCTTGAAGCCGCTATTGGGCTTGCGGTGGCCGTAGCTGCGCGGCCGGGTGTAGTAGTCGATGGTCGGCGCCGCCAGGTTCATCAGCAACACGGCGAAGGCCACCGCATCCGGGTAGCCGCCCCAAGTGCGGATCACGTAGACCAACACGCCGACGCCGATGCCGAACACCAAGCGTCCGCGATTGCTGGTAGCGCCGGAGACCGGGTCGGTGACGATGAAGAAGGCGCCGAGCATGGTCGCGCCGGTGAGCAGGTGGAACAGCGGCGAGCCGTTGGAGTCCGAACCGCTGCCGTTCCAGAACAGCAGACTCATGACGAACAGCGCGGCGAGCATGCCCAGCGGCGCGTGCCAGGTGATCAGGCGCTTGTGCAGCAGGTACAGGCCGCCGGCGAGGAAGGCCAGATTGACCGCTTCGCTGCCGGCACCGCCGAAGTGACCGAAGGCTGCATTGCTGGCGCGCAGCTCGTCGATGGTCAGGCTCTTGTTCACCTTCAGGGCATCCAGCGCGGTGGCCTGGGCCCAGCCATCAGGCAGGCTGGCGATGCCCAGTATGTGCTTGAGACCGTCCAGCGCGGCGACGCCATGCGGGGCCGGCCAACTGGTCATCTCCACCGGGAAGGAGATCAGTACCACCACGTAGCCGACCATGGCCGGATTGAACGGGTTCTGCCCGAGTCCACCATAGAGCTGCTTGCCGAAGCCGATGGCGAAGCCACAGGCGATCAGAGTCAGCCACCAGGGCGAGTAGGGTGGTAGAGCCAGGGCCAGCAGCACGGCGGTGACCAGGGCGCTGTAGTCCTTGAGGAAGAACGCGATCGGACGTTTGCGTGCCGCCAGCAGAGCAGCTTCGAAGCCCAGCGCGCAGAGGCTGGCCCAGAGCAGGTTGAACAGGGTGCCGGCGCCGAACAGCCAGGTCAGTGCGAGGATGCCCGGCACGGTGGCCAGCAGCACCTGCAGCATGACCTGCTGGGTACGGTTGCTGCCCTTGGCGTGGGGCGATGTGATGCGGGGCAGGGCCATCGGCGCTCCGGTGGTTCTGTTACTGCGTTCGTATTGAGCGCAGTGGTGTGTCGATTCCCCCGATGTTATCCAGGCTGCATGCGATGCCAAGGACTGTAGGAGCCGGCTTGCCGGCGATGCTTTTGGCCATGATCGCCAGCAAGCTGGCTCCTACAGAACGGTGCAGCAGCCCGAATGCAATCCGGGCCGGTTGTCAGGGTTGATATTCGTTCAGCTTGCGCTCCGCTTCGGTCAGGCGTGTGCGTGCCTGTTCCAGCGCCTCGCCAGCGGCGCTCTCGTCACGCTCCAGCTTGCGCAGGTCGGCGCGGGCGAAGGCCGCCTCGGTCTTCAGCGCCTTGAATTTTTCGTCCACGCCGGGGCGTTCGGTGCGCACCAGCTCCGGCGCCGGTTTGCCCGAGGCCGCCTCGGCGGCATGTAGAGCGTGTTCAGCGTCAGCCAGGGCATCGCGCAGCGGCTGCAGCGTGGTTTCGTCGCTGCCGGCTTTTTCCGCCTTTTTCAGCTCGGCGCGTTTCATTGCCAGCTCGACCTTGGCCTTTTTCAAGGCGTCGTCACCGGCGGGTTTGGCAGCGGGGGCGGGCGCCTGCTTCTCCAGGTCGGCAAGGGCTTTCTCGGCTGCTTCCAGTTGCTGGCGAACGCGGGTGATTTCGGCCTGCTGCTCGTCGTCCGGGTTTTCGATCTTTTCCAGCTTGCGCAGCTGGGCCTTGAGCATGGCGGCTTCGATCTTGGCTTTCTTCAGCACTTCGTCACCGGTCGGCTTGGGAGCCGGCGCCGGCGTCGGCGCAGGTGCTGCGGTCTGGGCGTCTGCCAGTGCCTGCTGTGCGGCTTTGGCAGCGGCGCGCAGCTCGCTGACCTGCGCCTGCAGTTCGGGCGTATCGTGGGCGGCCAGCTGTTTTTCCGCCTTTTTCAGCGCGACCTGGGCCATGCTGGCTTCGATCTTGAGTTTCTTCAGCGTTTCGTCGGCCGGTGCGGCTGCCGCAGCAGGGGGCGCTTCGGCTTGTGCCGCCTTGGCGCGGGCGGCCTTCTCGGCGCGGGCCTTGCGCTCGGCTTCCTTCTGTTCCTCGGCGCGGCGCAGGCGTTCCTGGCGCTGCTCGAAGCGCTGTTTGGAGTGCTCGGCCTTGAGCTGTTTCTGTTCCAGCTCGCGAATTTCCGCCTTGGCCGCGCGGTAGTATTGCACCAGCGGGATACTGGATGGGCAGACGTAAGCGCAGGCGCCGCATTCGATGCAGTCGAACAGGTTGTGCGCCTTGAGCTGTTCGTGCTCCTGGCCCAGGGCGAAGAAGTGCAGTTGCTGCGGCAACAGGCTGGCCGGACAGGCCTCGGCGCATTCGCCACAGCGGATGCAGGGCATGGCCGGCGGTGGCGGCGGCAGCTCGGCAGCGGTGCTGGCCAGCAGGCAGTTGCTGCTCTTGATCAGCGGCACGTCCAGCGAGGGCAGGGTAAAGCCCATCATCGGTCCGCCCATGATCAAGCGGTTGAGTTTGCTGGTGTCCAGTCCGGCGAACGCCAGCAGCTCGCCCACCGGTGTGCCGATCAGCGCCTCGACATTGCCGGGCCGCGCCAGCGCTTCGCCGGTCAGCGTGGTAATGCGTGAGATCAATGGCTTGCCCAACAGCACGGCGTCGTGGATGGCCACGCAGGTACCGACGTTCTGGCAGAGAATGCCGATATCGGCCGGTAGGCCGCCGCTGGGCACCTCGACACCGGTGAGAATCTGGATCAGCTGTTTCTCACCGCCGGAGGGGTACTTGGTGGGGAACACCCGCACCTGGTAGTCATGCCCGGCGCAGGCGGCGCGCATGGCGGCGATGGCCTCGGGCTTGTTGTCTTCGATGCCGATCAGCACCTGCTGCGGCTGAATCAGATGGGCCAGTATCTCGATACCGGCCACCAGCTCGTCGGCGCGCTCGCGCATCAGCAGGTCGTCAGCGGTGATATAGGGCTCGCACTCGGTGCCGTTGATGATCAGCGTGTGGATCTTCTGCGTCGGCCGCGCAGTCAGTTTCACCGCGGTAGGGAAGCCGGCGCCGCCCAGGCCGCTGATACCAGCCTCGCGAATCAGCGCTAGCAGCTCGGCAGACTCCATATGCCGGTAGTCGGCATGGGACGTCAGTTCGACCCACTCGTCCAGGCCGTCGCTGTCGATGACGATGGCCGGTGCCAGCATGCCGGAGACGTGCGGGTAGGGCTGCGGGCCGATAAAGCTGACGGTGCCGGAAGTCGGGGCATGCAGCGGCGCGCTGACGAAGCCGTTGGCCTCGGCGATCTTCTGCCCCTTGAGTACCCGCTCACCGACCACCACGCAGGGCTCGGCGACCGTACCGATATGCTGGCCGAGCGGCAAGACCAGGCGCTTGGGCAGCGGCGCCTGCTGGATCGGCGTGCGGTTGGACAGCTCCTTGCGCTCGGCAGGGTGGATGCCGCCGGGTATATCCCAGATCTTTTCCTGCGCGCTCATGCCGCCTGCTCCCGGTCGCTGGCGATCAACTGGCCGGGCGCCAGCGGTTTGTCCCATTTCCAGCTTTGCACGGTGCTACCGACTTCGATCATGTCGATGCAGTCCACCGGGCAGGGTTCGACGCACAGGTCGCAGCCGGTGCATTCGCTGACGATCACCGTGTGCATCTGCCGCGCAGCGCCGACGATGGCGTCCACCGGACAGGCCTGGATGCACTTGGTGCAGCCAATGCATTCGGCTTCGCGGATAAACGCGACCATCTGCGGCTTCTCGCCTTCCACCGCATCCAGCGGCTCGGGCTCGACGTCCAGCAGGTCGGCCAAGGCCTGGATGGTCGCCTCGCCACCGGGCGGACACTTGTTGATCTTGTCGCCGCCGGCGATCGCCTCGGCGTAGGGCTTGCAGCCCGGGTAGCCGCACTGGCCGCACTGGGTCTGTGGCAGCAGCGCGTTGATCTGCTCGGCGATGGGGTCGCCCTCGACCTTGAAGCGCACCGCGGCGAAACCGAGGATGGCGCCGGCGATCAGGCACAGGCCGAGCAGGGCGAGTACGGCGACGAGAACCAGACTCATAGCTTGATCAACCCGGCAAAGCCCATGAAGGCCAGTGACATCAGGCCGGCGGTGATCATGCCGATGGCCGCGCCCTGAAAGGACTTGGGCACATCGGCGATGGCGATGCGTTCGCGCATGGCGGCGAACAGTACCAGCACCAGGGAGAAGCCCAGGCCGGCGGCGAAGCCGTTGGCAGTGGCGGTGATGAAGGTGAACTCAGCCTTGTTGGCGTTGAGCAGGGCCACGCCCAGGACGATGCAGTTGGTGGTGATCAGTGGCAGGAAGATGCCCAGCACGCGATACAGCAGTGGGCTGGTCTTGTTCACCACCATCTCGGTGAACTGCACGGTCACCGCGATCACCAGGATGAAGCTGATGGTGCGCAGGAATTCCAGGTCTAGCGGCTTGAGCACGTACTGCTGTACCAGGTAGCTGCACATGGCGGCCAGGGTCAGCACGAAGGTGGTGGCCAGGGACAGGCCGATGGCGGTTTCGATCTTCTTCGACACCCCCATGAACGGGCACAGGCCGAGAAACTGCACCAGCACGAAGTTATTGACCAGGATGGCGCTGACCATGATCAGGACGAGTTCGGTCATCGGGTTGCCGTCGAGTGCGCAAAGGCCATAGGAAAAGGGCGCCTATTATCGGGAAGCGCGTAGATGCAAACAAGCCGGCATTGGCCTAATGCCAGTCAGTTAAGCGTCGCCGCTGCGAATACGTAGGAGCGGCGCCCCGCCGCGAACCAGGGCGATGCGCAATTGAAAAGCTTCGCCCCGAGGCGGGGCTCCTACGAAAGGCCGCTTTGGCAATCTTATCTGACTGGCATTAGGCATTGGCCGGCTTGTTCGACAGCGATAAGCCTAGCGTGTGCTTACTTGACGCGCTGACCCGGTTTGGCGCCGCTGTCCGGGCTGAGCAGGTAGATTTCCTCACCACCAGGGCCGGCCGCCAGGACCATGCCTTCGCTGATGCCGAACTTCATCTTGCGCGGCGCCAGGTTGGCGACGTACAGGGTCAGGCGGCCTTCCAGCTTGCTCGGGTCCGGGTAGGCGGACTTGATGCCGGAGAACACGTTGCGCTTCTCGTCACCGATGTCCAGCGACAGGCGCAGCAGCTTGTCGGCGCCTTCGACGAACTCGCACTTCTCGATCAGGGCAATACGCAGGTCGACAGCGGCGAAGGCGTCGAAGTTGATCTCGGCAGCCAGCGGATCCTTGGCAAGTTCACCGTTGCCTTGAGGCTTGGGCGCTTCGGCGGCCAGGTCTTCCTTGGAGGCTTCGATCATGGCTTCGATTTTTGCTGGCTCGATGCGGGTCAACAGCGGGTTGAACGGGTTCAGCTGATGGTTGGCCAGTGGCAGTGCCAGGTCGGCCCAGGTTTGCGGCTGCACGTTGAGGAAGGCTTCGGCCTCGGCGGCCAGCTTCGGCAGCACGGGTTTTAACATGATCACCAACTGGCGGAACAGATTGATACCCAGGGCGCAGATAGCCTGCACTTCGGCCTGCTTGCCCTCGACCTTGTTCAGCGCCCAGGGCGCCTTGTCGGCGATCCAGGCGTTGGCGCGGTCGGCCAGGGCCATGATCTCGCGCATGGCGCGGGAGAAGTCGCGCGCCTCGTAAGCCTCGGCAATGCTCGGTGCAGCGGCCTGGAAGGCGTCCCACAGCTCCGGTTCCGGGTTGGCCGCAACCAGCAGGCCATTGTTGCCCTTGTGGATGAAACCCGCGCAGCGGCTGGCGATGTTGACCACCTTGCCGACCAGGTCGGAGTTGACCTTCTGCACGAAGTCTTCGAGGTTCAGGTCCAGATCGTCCACGCCACGGCCCAGCTTGGAGGCGTAGTAGTAGCGCAGGTATTCCGGGTTCAGGTGATCGAGGTAGGTACGCGCCTTGATGAAGGTGCCGCGCGATTTGGACATCTTCTGCCCGTTGACCGTCAGGTAGCCGTGCACATTGACGGCGGTCGGCTTGCGGTAGCCCGCGCCTTCGAGCATGGCCGGCCAGAACAGAGCGTGGAAATTGACGATGTCCTTGCCGATGAAGTGGTACAGCTCGGCAGTGGAGTCCTTGCCCCAGAATGCATCGAAATCCAGCTCCGGGCGTTTGCTGCAGAGGTTCTTGAAGCTGGCCATGTAGCCGATCGGCGCGTCCAGCCAGACGTAGAAGTATTTGCCTGGCTCGCCGGGAATCTCGAAGCCGAAGTAGGGCGCATCGCGGCTGATGTCCCACTCCTGCAGACCACCATCGAGCCATTCGGCGATCTTGTTGGCCACTGCGTCCTGCAACGCACCGGAGCGCGTCCATTGCTTGAGCATGGCCTCGAAGTCCGGCAGCTTGAAGAAGAAGTGCTGCGATTCCTTGAGCACCGGCACGGCACCGGAGATGGCCGAGCGCGGATTCTTCAGCTCGGTCGGTGCATAGGTGGCGCCGCATTTCTCGCAGTTATCGCCGTACTGGTCTTCGGCCGCGCATTTCGGGCAGGTGCCCTTGATGAAACGGTCGGCGAGGAACATGCCCTTCTCGGGGTCGAAATACTGGGTCACGGCGCGGGTGGCAATATGGCCCTTTTCGCGCAGCGCCAGGTAGATGGACGCCGATAGCTCGCGGTTTTCCTCGGAGTGAGTCGAGTGGTAGTTGTCGAAGTCCACACCAAAGTCTGCGAAGTCGGCCATGTGCTCGGCACGTACGCCATCGATCAATTGTTCGGGCGTAATGCCTTCTTTCTCGGCGCGCAGCATGATCGCCGAGCCGTGGGCATCGTCGGCGCAGACATAGATCGCCTGGTTGCCACGCAGTTTCTGGTAGCGCACCCACATGTCGGTCTGCACGTACTCGAGCATGTGGCCGAGGTGGATGGAGCCGTTGGCATAGGGGAGGGCGCTGGTAACGAGAATCTTGCGGGCTTCGGTCATGGTGATCGGCTGCACGGGGGAAACGAAAGAAGTCGGCAACTATAAAGGAAGCTGCAAGCTGCAAGCTACAAACCGCAGGCAAAAGCGCATCCGTAGCGACCCTTGGTGGCGGTGTAAGGCGTGAAACGGATCGCTGCTGTTAAGATGCTTGCCTGTTTTCTCGCTGCCTTCTGGAGTTCTTGCATGAGTGCCGTCACCCGCGAAGCGGTCGAAGCCTGTCTGCGTCAGTTCACCGACCCTCATCTCGATCAGGATCCGGTCAGTGCCGGTTGCCTGCGTGAGGTCGATATTCAGGGCGCGCGCGTCGCCGTACGCCTGGAGCTGGGCTACGCCGCCGGCCTGTTCAAGAACGGTTGGGCGCAGATGCTGCAGATGGCGCTGGAGAACCTCGATGCTGTCGACAGTGCGCAGGTAAAGGTCGACTGCGTAATCGACTCGCACCAGGGCCAGGCGCAGGTGCCGGCCCTGGCCGGGGTGAAGAATGTGATCGCCGTGGCCTCGGGCAAGGGCGGTGTGGGCAAGTCCACCACCGCCGCCAACCTGGCGTTGGCCCTGGCGCGTGAGGGTGCGCGAGTGGGCATTCTCGATGCCGATATCTATGGTCCCAGTCAGGGCATCATGTTCGGCATCGCCGAAGGCACGCGCCCGCAGGTCAAGGATCAGAAGTGGTTCGTGCCGCTCGAAGCCCATGGCGTGCAGGTGATGTCCATGGCCTTTCTCACCGACGACAACACACCGATGGTGTGGCGCGGGCCGATGGTCAGCGGGGCCTTACTGCAACTGATTACCCAGACCGCCTGGAATGATCTCGATTACCTGGTGGTGGACATGCCGCCGGGCACTGGCGACATCCAGCTGACCCTGGCGCAGAAGGTGCCGGTGGCCGGCAGCGTGATCGTCACCACGCCGCAGGATCTGGCGCTGCTCGATGCGAAAAAAGGCGTGGAGATGTTCCGCAAGGTGCACATCCCAGTGCTCGGCGTGGTGGAGAACATGGCCGTGCATATCTGCTCCAACTGCGGCCATGCCGAGCATCTGTTCGGCGAAGGCGGTGGCGAGAAACTGGCGGCGCAGTACGGTGTCGAGTTGCTGGCCTCGTTGCCGCTGTCGATGGCCATTCGCATGCAGGCCGATGACGGCAAGCCGACCACGGTGGCTGACCCGGAAAGCCAGATCGCCATGATCTATCAGGATTTGGCGCGCAAGGTCGGTGCGCGCATCGCCCAGGCTGGCAAGCCGGTCATGCCCAGTATCGAGATCAGTGAGGACTAACAGCAGCCGCGCAGCGGCATCTGATGACCCTCTTCCGCTTGCGGGAGCGGGAGAGGGCAACGCAGGCGGCTCGGTCCTGGCGTGGCTTTCCAATTGCCTTGCGACGTGGGCATCCTGCGCAGCTCTACCACCCGACTCAGTTCAAGCGTCGGAGTATCGAATTTGTAGGAGCGGCGCCCCGCCGCGAATCAGAGGGGCGCACATTTGAAAAGCTTCGCCCCGGGGCGGGGCTCCTACGAAAAGCTGCTTTGGAGCGGCTTCGGCCGCGAATTTAGCGGATAAATCCGCTCCTGTAAGGTGTGCAGACGCCCACAAAAAACCCCGCACTAGCAGGCTGTGTGAAAACGCTCTGAACTGAACCGGTTCAATACAAACGCCTCGATTGACTCGGGGCGTCTGTGTTTTTACTGATGCAATGATGCAAAGTGCAGCGTTCAGGTCAGTAGCTCGATCATGCGGCGCGCCCCGAGTACCGAAATAGCACGTTTGAGGTTGTAGGCTTGCACGGCCATCGCCATCTCAGCTCTCACCCCGCTGAAATGGCGCACTAGAAAACGACCGTTGCCCAGAATCCATTGTTTGAGATTGCCAAAAGGGTGCTCGACGATTGCTCGTCGCCGTCCCATCATCTCAGGGTGAGTTTCGAGTCGTTTCTCCATCCGCGCGAACGCCTCTTCGTTGGGATGGCGGCTGATATGACGCCGTTGGGCCTGTGTGCACTTGGCTTTTAATGGGCAGTTCCCGCAGTCCTCGGCACGGGCTGCGTAAAGGCGAGTGCCACGATTGAGCTGTTTGAGCGACAGGGTCTTACCCGCAGGACATTGGAAGCTGTCGGTCGCAGGATCGTAAGTGAAGTCCTGACGCACAAACAGCGTGCCGCCGCCCTGGTTGTTGGGCGCGCGATTCACGGGGACGAAAGCCGTAATGCCCGCTTCTTCGCAGGCCTGAAACTGCGCCCCGTTGGAATAACCTGCATCAGCCGTGACGGTCAGCTCAGACTGCTGCAGAACCGCCTGAGTCGCTTTGGCCATCGGCTCCAACTGCTGGTTGTCGGTGCAGTCACTGGTCACTTCGTGATGCACGATCAGGCCATGCTCGGCATCGACAGCGCTCTGCACGTTGTAGGCCACGCAAGGGCTCTTGCCGGAGCAGCGCATCTTCTTGGCATCCGCTTCGCCTTCGACGAACTGTTCCAGGCCCTGCGCCTCCATCAGCGCTTGTACGGTCAAGTTATCGGCATGGCGATCCTGTAGCTGGCGTAGCGCCTGTTTCACCGCTGCCCGGTCAATCGTCTCTTGCGCGTCTTGTGCATCACCCTCATCAAGCTGGGCCAGGTACTGGGCAATGTGTTTTTCCAGCTTCGCTTGTTGACGCTTGAGCTTCTCCACGCTCAGGTGCTTGCGCAGCGAAGCTACCGCTTGGAACTTGCTGCCATCGATGGCCACCAGCTCCCCACTGATCAAGCTTGCCTGGCGACAAAACTGGACGAAAGCCTTGCAAGTCGCCTGAAAGGCCATGCTGTTGTCTTTGCGAAAATCCGCGATGGTCTTGAAGTCCGGCGCCAGACGACCCAGCAACCACATCACCTCGATATTGCGCTGGCACTCCGCCTCCAATCGACGAGAGGAGCGAATGCGCTGGAAGTAGCCATATAGGTATAGCTTGAGCAAATCAGCTGGATCGTAGCCAGGGCGCCCAGTCTTGAGCGGCTCAGCCTTGCTGAACCCCAGTACCTTCAGATCCAGACGAGCCACATAGGCCTCGATGACTCGAACTAGATGATCCTCAGGAACCAGCTCTTCCAATGTCGGCGGAAACAGGCTGCCTTGTTGCCGACCTTCACCTTGGATATAGCCCATAAACGACAATGCCCCTATCGACCGATAGAGGCATTGTCTTCACCTTGCACTCAGACTGCTAGGTTTTCACACAGTCTGCTAGGCGGGGCTCTTTTCAAGCAGGGTAGCGCAGGTTAGATAACCTGAACTTCCTCAGCCTGCATGCCTTTCTGACCACGGGTGGCCACGAAGGAAACTTGCTGGCCTTCTTTCAGGCTCTTGAAACCATCGCTCTGGATGGCTTTGAAGTGTACGAAGAGGTCGTCACCGGATTGCGGGGTGATGAAGCCGTAGCCTTTCTCATCGTTGAACCACTTAACGGTGCCAGTCTGACGATTGGACATGTGATGTCTCCTAACAAAAGTAATTACAGCCCTGGAAAAGCCCAGGCCGGGACTGAGTGCAACGAGTACTAGGAGTCGGACGATGTTTGGATCGAGATCTAGGCATCAAGTAGCGATTCGCGGTGACACATGCAGCACAGTGGGGACACCATACGTGGTTTTATCGCCAAGTGCGAATAGTCGATGCAGTTTTTTTGCAAATAATGACTGAAGGGCGCGCCGGCACTCTTTGAAGCGTGGCGCCTGCATCGGTAAGATGCGCTCACTTTTTTCGTAACCGCCCACTCAGGACACCTCGCCATGAGCATCAAATCGGATAAGTGGATTCGCCGCATGGCCCAGGAACACGGCATGATCGAGCCCTACGTCGAGCGCCAGGTGCGCGGTGCCGACGATAGTCGCGTCATCTCCTACGGTGTTTCCAGCTACGGCTACGACGTACGTTGCGCCGACGAATTCAAGGTGTTCACCAATATCCATTCGGCCATCGTCGACCCGAAGAATTTCGATGAGAAGAGCTTCGTCGACATCAAGAGCGACGTTTGCATCATTCCGCCTAACTCCTTCGCCCTGGCGCGCACCGTTGAATACTTCCGTATTCCGCGTGACGTACTGACCATCTGCTTGGGCAAGAGCACCTATGCGCGTTGCGGCATCATCGTCAACGTCACGCCGCTGGAGCCGGAGTGGGAAGGTCACGTGACCCTGGAATTCTCCAACACCACCAACCTGCCGGCGAAGATCTACGCCAACGAAGGTGTGGCGCAGATGCTGTTCCTGCAGTCCGACGAGGCCTGTGAGGTGTCCTATCGCGATCGCGGTGGCAAGTACCAGGGGCAGACCGGTGTAACCCTGCCCAAGGCCTGATCGAACCTCCTGATGCGAAGAAGCCGGGCATTGCCCGGCTTCTTCGTTTCTGCCCTCTGCGATCAAGGCACCAGCGGCAGCTCGCGCTTGTGGCGGGTGGCGTCGTAGGTGCGCACGATGGTGGCATAGGCCTCGTCGCTGACGGTCTCACCATGCAGGAAGGCGTCGATCTCGGCATAGGTCACGCCATGGGCTTCCTCGTCCGGTTTGCCCGGGCGCAATTCTTCCAGATCGGCAGTCGGCGTTTTCATCACCAGATGCTGCGGTGCTCCCAGGTGTGCGGCGATGGCGCGTACCTGTTTCTTCACCAGGCCAGACAGCGGGGCCAGGTCGCAGGCGCCATCACCGAATTTGGTGAAGAAGCCCATGACCGCCTCGGCGGCATGATCGGTGCCGATCACCAGGCCATTGTTGGCGTTGGCGATGGCGAACTGGGCGACCATGCGAATGCGGGCCTTGACGTTACCCAGTACGAAGTCGCGCCGGGCATGGCTCAGCTGTTCCAGATGACTGACCTGCAGGGCCAGGCCGTTGACGCTGTCGGCGATGTTGACCGTGACGGACTCATCGGCACGGATGAATTGCAGCGAATCCTGTGCGTCATGCTCGTCATGCTGGGTGTTGTGCGGCAGACGCACGGCGATGAAGCGATAGGCGCTATCGCCGCTCTCGGCACGTAATTCCTCGACCGCGAGCTGAGCCAGACGCCCGGCCGTGGTCGAGTCGACGCCGCCGCTGATACCGAGCACCAGCACCTTGAGGCCTGACTTTCTGAGGGTGTTCTTGATGAAGGTCTTGCGCCGCTCGATCTCTGCACTCAGCGCAGCGTCGTCGGCGAATGGCGGCACCACGTTGAGGGCGGCGGCGATTTCGGCTTGGCGGTTGCTCATGTCTGGCTCCTCACTGGGTCACGCGAAAGACGTGTTTCAGGTAATGGACGAAGTTCTCGTCGCGGCATTGGGTCTTGCCGGGCGTATCGGAAATCTTCGCTACCGGTTGACCGTTGCAGGCGATCATCTTGATCACGATGTTCATCGGCTCGACGCCGGGGATGTCGCAGGTCAGGTTGGTTCCGACCCCGAAGCTTACGTGGATTCGCCCGGAAAGTGCACGGTAGAGCCGCAGCGACTTGGGCAGGTCGAGTCCGTCGGAGAACACCAGGGTCTTGCTCATCGGATCGATGCCGAGTTTCTCGTAGTGGGCGATGGCTTTTTCCGCCCACACCAGTGGGTCGCCGGAGTCATGGCGCAGGCCGTCGAAGAGCTTGGCGAAGCACAGGTCGAAATCGTCGAGGAAGGCATCCATGGTGATGCAGTCGGTCAGGGCGATGCCCAGCAAACCGCGGTATTCGCGCACCCAGCAGTCGAGCGCGGCAATCTGGCTGTCGATCAGGCGTGGGCCAAGCTGCTGGTGCGCCATCAACCATTCGTGGGCCATGGTGCCAATGGGCTTGAGGTCGAACTCGCGGGCCAGGTGCACATTGCTGGTGCCGACGAAGCGACCGGGAAAATCGCGCTTGAGGATGTGTACCGCCTGCTCCTGCACGCGGTAGGAGAAGCGCCTGCGGGTGCCGAAATCAGCCAGCTGGAAGCCGGCCAGTTCGCTCGGCGAGGCTTCGGCCTTGAGCCAATCGAGCTTCTCGTACAGGCGCTCGGCAGCCTGTTCGAGCAGCACTTCACGGTAGCGATAGCGGTTGCGTACCTCGCTGACGATGGCCAGCAGCGGCACCTCGAAGAGGATCACGTGCAACTAGGGGCCGCGCAGACGGATGCTCAACAGGCCGTCTTCAATTCTGGTGTGCACGTAGCGCAGGTTGAAGCGGAACAGGCTTAGAAAGCGAATGAAGTCCGGCTTGATGAACTGAATGTGTTCGAGGAAGGCCAACTGGTCGACGCTCAGGCTCAGCTCACTGAGGCGTTCGATTTGATAGCGAATCTCGGCCAGGTAGGGTGTCAGATCCTCGCGGCTGCGGCAGCGGAATTCCCATTCCACCTCGGCATTGGAGTAGTTGTGCAGCACCGCTTGCATCATGGTCAGCTTGTAGAAATCGGTGTCCAGCAGGTTCTGCACGGTACGGTCGGCGAAAATGCTCTCGCTCATCGCAGGTTCTCCTTGGCGAGGGTGCCATCCAGCTGTTCCAGGCTGGTAGCCAGTGTAATGCTCTGTTCGCGCATGGCGTGCAGGCGCTTTCGACCGTTTCGCTGGCGATGGCGCGGCAGGCCGGTAGGAAGACGATCACCTCGAAACCGGCGCGGCGCAGTTGCGGGGCGGTGGTCTTGACGCAGTAATCCAGAGCCAGGCCGCCCACCAGTACAAGGTCGACGCCATTTTGCCGGAGAAATTCGATCACGCCCGTGCTGCGCTTCTCGGCCAGGTCGTGGTAGCAGGCGCGTAGGGGGGGCAGGTCGGCTCAACGCCTTTCCACACGAAGTAGTCGTAATCCAGCGGCGCTGGCAGGCCATCGAGCAATTCGAAGCCGGGCGTGCCAGGCACGCAGTGGCTGACCCAGGTCAGGTCTGCATTGGCCAGCGGCAGGGGGCGCAACATCTCATCGTGTTTATCGACGACCCAGGCCGCTTGCGGGCTATGGGCATCCTTGCTGCCGATGCGCAGCTGGGCGCGTGCGGCCAGTTGGTTCAGCGCCGGGACGATGGTGTCGCCCTCGGGCACCGGTAGCTCGTTGGGGCACAGCGGGGTGAAGCCTTTTTTGGGCGTCGACGTCGAAGCTGGCGATCTTCATGGTGCGCCTCCTTCTCGTGGGTAAGTGACTACATATTTTAGCTAGGGTCTGTTGCCGTTTCGACGCGAGCCGTGCGCGAAACGGCAACAGACCCTAGTAGGCGCTCTCTGAATTGCAGGCAAAAAAATAGGCGCCAGAGGCGCCAGGGGAGCATTTCAATCGATGCATAATCTCTGAGCCTGCTGAGTCCGGGAAGTTCCATCCGGTGATGGAAAAGCCATCTTTTTCTTCGGGCAAAAGAAAAGGCGCCAAGGGCGCCTTAAAACGATGATCTATGGAGTAAGTCGAATATTCAGAGTGGGGCGCTGAGGCAAAGGTTCAGCGCCGCCCGACGAACGGTCATTACTTGGCCGGCATCAGCAACAGGCGCTGGTTGCCATAGACCTTGTCCAGATTTTCCGCCTTGAACGGGAAGCTCATGTAGCCGCCCTTGAGCCATGCCTCGATGCCGTCGGCGTAGTGTGGGCTGGCTGGGTTGCCCGACTGCCCTGCGCTGTTGACGCCGACCAACGGCTCGTCGGCGGCAAAATCCACCACGATACGCATGGCCGGGATGAGGAAGGTATTGAAGTCCTGGCCCCAGGCGTAGGCAGAGACGTTCAGCGTGCTGTGGTCGCCCCCGGCCGGATAGGGGCCGCGATCCAGATAACCTTTCAAGGCGTTGATGCTGCTGCGCTGGCTGGCGCTCATGTAAGGCGCCATGCGCGTGGTGTCGGTCACCCACTCATAGGTGTGCAGCTTGCCCCATTGCCAGTTGCGACGCTCGGCGCCCAATCGGCTCTCCAGCAGCTCGATGCTGGCGGCCAGGCTGCGCGCGAGGATAGTCGGTTTGTCTTCCTGCTCTGGCGTGCGGATGTCATTCCAGAAGGGGCTGTCGGCACGGCCGAGCAGGTGGTCGGCCTGCGCCGAGTAGGAGGTGTTGGCGGTTTGCACCAGTGCCTGCCAGGCTGGGCTATCGTCCGGGCCCAGCTCGTCGAGGAAGATCTGCCGTGCGCTTTCATGCAGGAAGGCGCCGTAGATGGCGGCATCGGCCGAACTGGCGGCAAGCTTGCCGTCGAACGCCAGCAGGCGCTTCAGGGCTTCATCGGCACGTGCGCGCTGGTCAGCCGGCAGGGCCGCGATGGCCTGGCGCAGCGAGTCGTGCATGGCCGGGTCATTGAACATGGCCTGCAGTTTGGCGACAAAGGGTGAGGTCTGGTCGTACTGCATGGCGATCATGCTGCGGCCATCGTGACGGCCATTGCCGGCCAGCTCGGCGATGCGTTCGGCGCGTTCCGGGTAGTACCAGGAGCTGGACAGTTGCATGCCGTAACCGGGCGGCACGCTGCGTTCGTTGGCGGTGCCCAGCCAGCCTTGCGGTGGGTCCTGATCGTAAGGGTGCAGCATCGGGTCAGTGAAGCCGTCCCAGGCGTAGCGCTCGTCCCAGCCGGGGGAGGGCAGCAGGCCACGACCTTCGCGGCGATTCGGGTAGCGCCCGGTGACCTGCCAGCCGATATGCTGGGCGTCGGCGAAGACGATGTTCAGCGGCATGGCGCGGATCTCCCGCGTCGCCTCGAAGGCCTGGTCCACCGACTGCGCGCGCGACAGGTCGAAGAAGGCGTCGAGGCTCTGGTCACGCTCGAACTGGGTGGTTTTCAGCGCCAGGCCGTAGCCGCTCTGCAGCGCCAGGGGTTGCAGCATATGCTTGCGTTCGCCCAGTACCGAGTTGAGCAGCGGCCCGTTGCGGGTCTCGTAAAGCGTTTCGCGGATCGGGCGCTGACCTTTGATGAAGAAGGTCTCCTGGCGTTCGCTGACCGGCAGCCACTTGCCGTCGGCCTGGTACATCAGGCGACTGCCTTCGCGCTTGATGCGCTCCAGGTAGATGTCCTGATTGTCGCCCATGACCATGGTCATGCCCCAGGCCAGCTTGCCGTTGTAGCCGGCGACCACGGCCGGCACACCCGCCAGGGACACGCCCGCAGCCTGGTATTTGGGCGAGCGGATCTGCACGAAATTCCACAGCGAGGGCATGCTCAGTGGCAGGTGCGTGTCATTGGCCAGCAGGCTCTTGCCGCCACGGCTACGCTGCGGGGCGATGGCCCAGTTGTTCGAGGCGGCGACGCCGAGCATGTGCTGTTCGGCGATCTGCGCCGCGGTGCGGGAAATCGCCTGCAGGCCCGGTAGCTGGCCCTTGAGGTCGAGACCGGCGAGTTTTTCCGCCTCGGCGAAGGGCAGCGGTTCGTCCGGGTAGATCGGCAGTAGCCAGGGCAGCTTGTCGACGCCTACCTGCTGGGCCACAGTCAGTGCGGCGATCTCTTCCTGCAGGTTCACCGCCAGGCCGAAGTTCAGCAGGCAGAACAGCAGCACCGAGTCCTCGGGCTTCCAGTACTCGGGGCGGTAGCCGGACTCGGCCAGATCCATCGGTAGGCGGTTGCGATAGCGGAACATATAGGCGTTGACGCCACGCGAATAGACCTCGAAGAAGCGCTTCAGGCGCGGTGAGGCGTCGGCGTAGAGGATTTCCGCGCTCTTTTTCAGGTTGACCGCGCGCATGAAACGGTCCATTTCCAGCACGCCAGGACCGGCCATCTCGGCCAGGCGACCCTGGGCCAGCAGGCGCATGCCGATCATCTGGCTGAGGCGGTCACCAGCATGCACATAACCGAGGGTAAAGAGGGCGTCGTGGAAGGTGCTCGACTCGATCAGCGGCATGCCCAGAGCGTTACGCCGCACCGACGCACTCTCGGCCACGCCCTGAATGCGCTCAACGCCACGGGTAGGCGGCACGCTGTCGGCATAACGGCTGTTGAGCAGGGACTGGCAGCCGGCGAGGCTAATCAGTGAGGCGGCAAGAGTCAGGCGGGCCAGCGCGCGCATGGCGAAGTTCCTTGGTGTGCGGACGGTCGAGGCCGGTCGCGCAATGACCGGTCACAAAGGCGCCAAGGTAATAAGGCAGTCGCGGCCTGGCAAGAGGGGCTCAGGCGTTTGCTCGAGACCCTTTCAGCCCTTCGTCCAGTAACCAGCGTGCAGCGATACGTGCGGCGGCCTTGTGCTGCAGTTCCAGCTCGTTGAAGCGTTTTTCGAAGCGCCGCCGTTCGGCCTTGTCCAGAGCCTTCCAGGCTGCATGGGTAGGCACCTCGGCGGTGGCTTCGAAGAGCAGATGGAACACCTGGCAGTGGCTGTCATTGCTCAGGGCACTGTCATAGTTATCGAGCAGCACCTTGATGCGGATGGCGCCTTCGATCAACGGCAACTGCTCGTCGAGCAGGCTGCTGGCGAGGATGTTCAGATCGCCACCGAGACGCTGCTGGCGCTCCTGTTGCGCTTCGTCACGGGCGCGCTGGTTAGCCCACACGCGGCGCCACAGGTGCCAGGCATAGGCGGCCAGCGCTGCGATCAGCAGCAGGCCGCCAAGCAGCAGGGTCAGGTTCAAGGCGCTCATGCGCGGTTCAGGCGCCGTGGCACTTCTTGTACTTCTTCTCGCTGCCGCATGGGCAAGGATCGTTACGGCCGACATCCTTCAGCGCGTTGCGCACCGGCTCCTGATGGCCATGGTTGCAGTGCGGGCCGTGCACATGGTCGTGATCGTGATGATCGTGGTCATGGTTGCAGTCAGGGCCGTGGACGTGGGGTTGGTTGCTCATGGTGTTACTCGTGCAGGTTATTCGGGGATGAAATCGCCGGGAATTATCTCGCCATTACGCGCCATGTGCACGCTGCGGCCGAATAACATGCCGGTTTTTACCTCACCCTTGAGGCTATAGCGAATCGGCATGTCCGGTTTTTCCAGTGCCTTGACGATCTGCCGCACATGGCGCCAGAGGTTGGTGCGCACCGGTACTTCGAAGGTGTGGTGGCCGTGGGCGGGCACGGTGAACCACTCGTTGGAGTAGCCCTCGGCCAGCTGGATACCATTGAGATGGACGTTGTAGTCCAGCCCGCGCACCGGCAGGCTGACGCCGTTGGGATTGTCGATTCGAAAGCGCAGGCGGAACTCCTGTTCGAGCAGCCTGGCCTTGACCACATCAACTTTGATGAGTTGGACGTCCGGGTCCTTGAAGCTACCTGTCACCCAGGTGGAGCATCCTGTCAGGCCTGAAAGCAGGCCTAAAAACATCAATAGGCTGGTAATTCTTATCATTTGCGCCTGAGAAAGCATTTCATACCCCCGTTGCGGCCCAGTGTAACAAGCAAGCGCTTGGCTGCAACGGGTAAGCACTCATTATTTTCAATGAGTTAGTCGGGTGGTCTGGTGCTGTCGAGGTTCGGGAGAGCATGAATGAGAAGCCTGCAGTGTCGGGGCAAAGGAACCTGCGCCATACTGAGCGGCGAATAGGACAGGAGTGTGACCATGAGTCGCTACGAGATCGCCTTCTCCGGGCAATTGGTGCCGGGCGCCCAGCCGGAGCTGGTCAAAGCCAATATGGCCAAGTTGTTCCAGGCCGATGCTCAGCGCATCGCTCAGTTGTTCTCCGGGCGCCGCATCGTGATCAAGAACAACCTCGATGCGGCCGGGGCGGAGAAGTACCGGGCAACGCTGGAGCGCGCCGGTGCGCGGGTGGAGGTGGTCGATATGGACGTGCTGATCGAGGAGGTCGAGCTCGCACCGCCACCGCCCGTACAGTCGGAACCTGCGCCGGTAGTCATCCCCGCTGCGACAAGGCCGGGTCGCCTGCAGGTCGCTCCACGAGATGAGTACATGGCCGCGTTCAGTGATGTTGATGCCCCGGATTTCGATATCGCTCCGGTGGGCAGCAATCTGCAAGACGCCAGACCCGACGCTGCAGCACCACAGGTCGATCTTTCGCAGTTCAGTCTGGCCCCCGTCGGTAGCGATATGGGGCAAGCCAAGCCTGCAGCTCCGGCTCCTGCGCCGGATACTTCGCACCTGAAACTGCAGGATTGATTGTCCTGCAGGCAATCAAGCGCCGTGAGCTGCCCAGGCAACCACGGCGTTTTTGCGCTCAGGGCTGCTAGCCCGCCTTGCACTTGGCGGCGGCCTCTTCAGTTTGAGGTTACGCACGCTGGTGAAGAACAGCTCGCAGGTTTGCAGTTTCTCCGTCACCTGCCATTTCTCTGTGCAGGTATTGAGCGTTTGCTGCGGATCAACTGCCGGTTGCCGGCCCATGTTGGCCTGCCAGCAGGCGGCGCTCAGATCCTGCCCCATGACCTTGATCCCTGCTGCGTTGGCGGCAGCCTCGCTGCCCTTGTTGTTGGCCGGATCGGCCGCATACCAGATATAGCTTGGATGATTGGCGCCGAGCACGGGGACCTACTGTCCAGGCCTCGCCTCTATCTGGCCGAGGCCCAGCACCGGCAGATTCACCCCGTATTGCTGCGTGATCCAACTGCGCACCGGCGCACCAAAGGCGACCATCGGCAGGCGGGTATCGCCAGAGCCGCCGCTGAGCTCGCTGACCATGCGCCGCTGATAGCTGGTGAAGTAGCCATAAACGCCTTCCAGGGCACTGCCGGCACTGGCCGGGGCGGCAATGGGTGCGATGTCGATGATGGTCTGGTAAGCGGGGGTGTGTTCCTGCTGTACGCCATTGAAACTGAGCAGCGAGGCTCAGCGATCCGTGGTGCTCGAACGCAGATAATCCTGAGCCTGAGTCAGTGAGTAGTCCGGTGGGAAGTGCAGCAGTTCGACGCTCTTGCGGTTCTCCAGGGCCATGCCCAGGGGCAGGAAGAAGAACCAGTTGTACTGCCATTTACCGTCACTATTGAGCTGGCTGGCTCCCTGGTAGGCCAGATCACCGGCATCGAGCAATTGCAGCAGGGACTTGCCGTAATCCGTTGGCGTGCCGTCGAAATTGGCGTGAATGCGTTCTCCATTGCGTGTCACGCGTACGTTGGCCGCCGAGCGATACCACTTTTCTTGTGCATGGCTTTCTCCTTGTTGAGTGTCCTCGCGGGACGTATCAACTCAAGCAGAAAGCAGGATTAACACTAATCAGGCATTCAGGTAGGGCGCACAGCACTTCTTGAACTTCTGCCCGCCCTGGCAGGGGCAAGGATCATTGCGTCCGGCTTTCAGTGGCACCGTCGGGTCGAGGAAGAACCAGCGTTCGTCCACCTGAACGAAAGCGGAGCATTCGCGGTGACGATGTTCGTCGTTGTCATCGTGCCAGCGGGCGACGAAGCTGACCTGGGTATGTTCTGGCTTGCCGGCGAATACTTCGCTGCCTTCGACTTCCAGGCCGAGCCAGGTGCTTTGGGCGCTCCAGGCAGCCATCGCGTCGCGGTCGAGCGCCGGCTGCTGGACGGGCAGGGTAGTGGCCACCAGATAATCCACCAGGCCCAGTACATAGGCGCTGTAGCGCGAGCGCATCAGCAGTTCCGCGCTGGGCGCGTGGGTACCCGCGTGATAGTGACCACAACACTGGCTCAGCGAATTACCGCTGCCACAAGGGCAATTGGGATCGAGTGGGTTCATCGCTCTACCACCAGTATTTGCCGAAGTTTTGTGGATTAGCCCAGAACTTCGCGTTCAACCAATCGGGAACTTGCTTGTAATCGAGTAGATCATAGGTGAACAGATGCAGGGTCTGTCCCTCGCGCTGGAACTGCTCACTGGCTTGCATGGCCAGGGCGAAAAAGTCGGTTTCCTGCCAATCACCTGCTTTGAGGTCGAGCAACACGGCGACCCGGCTGGCGTTGAGGTTGCGAATGCCACCCAGTAGTTGCAGTCCATCGCGTTTGGGTAAGTGCTCCAGACAGTCGACCAGAATTGCCAGGTCGAAGCGCTGTGCGGCCAGTTCCGGTGCCAGGGGAGCAGCAGGTGCGGTGGTGACCTGACACTGCGGGTGGGCGCTGTGAAAGGCGCTGACTGCGGGCAGTTCGCTTGCGCCGAGTAACAGCAGTTTCTCGCGGGCATAGCGGGCAAGCAGTGCCGCAATGGCTTGTTGTGGAGTACGGGTACTAAGGCTGGCGGTCATCGAACTTCCTCGAAAAGTCTGCAAAGACTAACGTGGTGTCGGTATCAGGCCTAGAGTGAGAGAAAATTATCCGCAGAAGCTATAGCTGGCGGATTGTACAACTCCTGTCTTTACTACTATCGAGTCGGTTATGGGCCGATGAACATTGGAGACCTAAAGTATGAGTATCGCAAGGAACGCAGTACCCCTGATTCTGGCTAGTACCTTGCTGACCGGTTGCGCCGGCCTGCAGAAAACCGACTGGCCCACCTGCGCAGCTGTAGGCGGTGTTGGTGGTGCGGCGTTAGGGGCAATCGAAAGCTCTACCTGGGCTGGCGCTGGTGCTGCGCTCGGTGCTGGTCTTGGCGCAGCTTATTGCTGGGTGCACGGTGCCGAAGCGCAGCAGGTTGTCGTCGTCGAAGAAGTCGTTGTCGAGGAGGTCGCCGTTGCCGAGCCGGCCGAAGCCGTCCGTGTCGAACTGGACGTCAAGTTCGACTTCGACAAGGCCGAGGTCAAGCAGGAAAGCTATGGCGACATCAAAGCCCTGGCCGACTTCATGAAACAGTACCCGCAGACCAGCACCGTGGTTGAAGGTCACACCGACTCGGTGGGCAGCGATGCTTACAACCAGGGCCTGTCCGAGCGCCGTGCCAGTGCCGTGCGTGACGTTCTGGTCAACCAGTACGGTGTCGAGTCCAGTCGTGTGCAGGCAGTGGGTTATGGCGAGAGCCGCCCGGTTGCCGACAACGCCACTGCTGATGGTCGCGCCATCAACCGTCGCGTGGAAGCCGAGGTCGAAGCTCAGCCGTAAGGCGCTTCGTGTAAGCCAACTCAGGCGTCACCCGCGAAGGCCCGACCGATTTCCATCGGTCGGGCCTTTTCTTGTCTGAAATCCTGTCGCCGTCTTTACTCCCGTGATACCGGCAACATGCCGGTATCACAGGAGACACCGCCATGAGAATCAAGCTTTCGAGGGTTTACCCTTTCTCTTGGTCAGCAGTGTTCTCTCGGGTTGTGCCACGACTTCCAGTACGGGGGACGCGCCGCTCAATCAGGGGAACTGGCCCCTGTGCAGTGCGATTGGAGCCCTGGCCGGTGGCGGCCTCGGCGCAATCGAAAGTTCCACCTGGGCTGCAGGCGGCGCGGTAGCCGGTGCTCTGCTGGGAACCATCATCTGCTATGCGCAGGACGGCGACGAAGATGGCGACGGTGTGTTCGACCGCCGTGATCGCTGCCCCGGCACGCCAGCCGGTACTGCGGTAGGCCATAACGGCTGCCCTTTGCCGCAATACCCCGCCAGTGTTGCGGCCGAGCCGGCGATGGAGCAGCAGGCGCAGGATGAGGTCATCGTTCTCAGCGACCTGGGAAATGTGCTGTTCGCGTTCGATTCAGCCGAACTGACGGCTGAGGCGAGGCGCCTGCTTGCCGATGTCAGTACCCGTCTGACCGGTGCCAGTCTGGTCGCAGTCAATGTCGGCGGGCATACCGATAGCGTTGGTTCTGATGCCTACAACCAGGGGTTGTCCGAACGCCGCGCACGCAGTATTGCCGACTTTCTCATCGCCCAGGGTGTGCCTGCCGGCAAGCTCAGTACAGAAGGCCGTGGTGAGAACCAACCGGTGGCGGACAACGGCAGTGATGCCGGCCGCGCACAGAACCGCCGCGTAGAGTTGTACGTTTCCCGTTGAAGCGCAGGGGCGCCCCACAGGTCATCATAGGCCTGGGGGGTGTCGCTTTTGCGGCTGGTGATAGCTGAGGTCGCGGAAAATATTCCCTCGCTCTGGTGGTCCGGGCCGCGACCGGTTAACGTGCAGCGCTATTAGAAAAACCAGAGCAAGAGGGCGGGGATGAAAGCATTGTTGATGATGGGCAAGGCGTTGGCCTTGGCCTTCTGGCTGGTATTTGCAGCGGCGCTGGCCAAGCGTTTTGGCGCGCCGTTCGAGCAGCTCGTCTATCTGCTCGCGGGCTTTCTTGCGCTGCTACATGGGGTGCAGCTGTGGCTGTTCTCGGGGCTCCTGTCCGGTCGCGCTAGCCCCTGGCTGGATCGTGTACAGGTCCTGCTGTTCGGCATTTTTCACCTCTATCCGCTGAAGGCCGAGCAAGGGCCTGAAAGCGCTGCTGCTACAGTGCTCGAGGAGGCGGCTCATGCGTAGTCTCGCTCTGTTGCTCTGCCTGTTCGCAGGTCCGTCGTTGGCCGCTACGCAGGTCACGGTGGCGTCCAATACGCTGATGCGTTTGCCGGTCGCCAGTAGCAGCCTGCAGCTCGAACGGCTGGAAGTGGCGGATCAGGCGACCCTGATGATCCCGGCAACGGTGACCGAGTTGCATATCGGTGAGTTGCTGATGGGCCGCGACGCGCATATTGGCGTTGCGCCCAGCGATCAGCCACTGCGACTGGTGGTAGAGGACGCCAATATCGGCCCGGGCGCCTGGATCAGCGCCAAAGGTGCCGCTGGTACTTACACCCGGCCAGCCACGGCTGGGCGGGAGATCAAGCTCAAGCTGCACAAGCTGACATTCGAATCCTTGACTCTCGATGTGCGTGGTGGTCAGGGCAGACCGGGTTATGCCGGGCTCGATGGCGCGCATGGGCAGCCGGGTGGTTGCACCTGGGGTCAGGCCAGTGCTGGCCACGATGGTCAGGACGGCACCGATGGGCATGAAGGTGCTGCAGGCGGTAGCGTGGTGCTGGAGGTGCCGCACCATGTCGAGGTCGAGCGCATGCAGGTATTGCTCGATGGCGGCGCGGGTGGTGCCGCCGGTTCGGCGGGGCGCCCCGGTCGTGGGGGCGCTGCCAAGGGCTGCCTGCTCTACGGCGTAGAGGGTGCGGCCGATGGCAAGCCTGGCCAGCCTGGGCGCGAAGGTGCGGCGGGCCGCAGTGGTGCCGTGCAGGTCTTCCGTTTCTGAATCATCGCTGCTGCCTGGGTTCGCCAGGCAGCAGCAGTCAGAATGTCGGGCGCATGGCCGCCAGCGTCATCAGCGCCAGGCCGATCAGCAGGTTGCTGCCGACCAGTCTGCGAATTCGCCCCAGCATCTCACCGCCTGCCGGCCAGTTCTCGCTCTCAACGGCGCGCCGCAGCTCCGGTAGCTGCAGTGCCTGAATACGCAGGAACAGGGCGAGCATCACCAGGTACAAGCCCATCATGATGTGCACATAGCGCGGTGCGGCATCGAAACCGGCATAGCTCATGTGCAGCATGCCGATGCCAGTCAGGGGCAGGACTGCTACCGCTATCCAGACCCAGACGAAAAAACGTTTGAACACACTCAGCCATAGGCGCAGGCGTGCTGGCGGCTCCAGTATGTCCACCGCCGCCGGGCGCAGGATCATCCAGGCGAAGAACATCCCGCCAACCCATACGACGGCGGCCAGCAGGTGTAGCGCATAGAGTGGTGCGTAGGGTGTCATGCGGTATCTCCAGGGGGCCGTTTGGCAGGTCGGTTCATTCGATTGGCACGCGACTCAGCGCCAGATCGACAGGCGCGCTATGATAGCGGCCGCTCCGCGAATACTGAAAATTTATCCAGCCTTTTTCGTTTCAGAATCCATGCTCAGTACCGAACTCAAGTCCCAGATCCAGGGCGCCTATTCGCGCTTTCTCGAAGCCAAGTCGCTCAAGCCGCGTTATGGCCAGCGCCTGATGATCGCCGAAATCGCCAAGGTGCTCGGCACCATCAAGACCGATGACGAGGGCAAACGTCTGGGTGATCCGGCCGTGGTCGCGGTCGAGGCGGGCACCGGTACGGGCAAGACGGTGGCCTACAGCCTGGCCACCATCCCCACCGCCAAGGCCGCTGGCAAGCGCCTGGTGATCGCCACCGCCACCGTGGCACTGCAGGAACAGATCGTGCACAAGGATCTGCCTGATCTTTTGCGTAACAGCGGCCTGAATTTCAGCTTCGCCCTGGCCAAGGGTCGTGGCCGCTACCTGTGCCTGTCCAAGCTTGACCACCTGCTGCAGGACGGCGCCGCGCAGAGCGCCACCGCGCAGTTGTTCGAGGAAGAAGGTTTTCGCATCGATGTGGATGAACAGGGTCAGAAGCTGTTCACCGCGATGATCGAAAAGCTCGCCGGCAATAAATGGGATGGCGACCGCGACAGCTGGCCGGAGGAGCTGGAGGACGTGCGCTGGGCGCAACTGACCACTGACCATAGCCAGTGCACCAACCGCCACTGCCCGAATTTCCAGCAGTGCGCCTTCTACAAGGCGCGCGAGGGCATGGGCAAGGTCGACGTGATCGTCACCAACCACGACATGGTGCTAGCCGACCTCGCGCTCGGCGGCGGCGCAGTACTGCCTGACCCGCGCGAGACCATCTATGTGTTCGACGAGGGCCATCACCTTCCGGACAAGGCCATCGGCCACTTTGCCCATTTCACTCGCCTGCGTTCCACCGCCGACTGGCTGACCCAGATCGACAAGAACCTGACCAAGCTGCTGGCGCAGAACCCGTTGCCGGGCGATCTCGGCCGCCTGATCGAACAGGTGCCGGAGCTGGCCCGCGAGCTCAAGACCCAGCAGCAGTTCATGTTCACCGCCTGCGAAGAAATCGCCGACTTCAAGGCCGGCGAAGACATGGAAGGCCGCGAGCGCCCGCGTCACCGCTTCGTCGGCGGTGTGGTGCCGGAGCACCTGACTGAGTTGGGGCTGGAGCTGAAGAAGGGCTTCTCCAAGCTCAATGACCTGTTCACCGGCGTTACCGAGCTGCTCAAGGAGGCCATGGACGGCGAGGGCGCCGTGGGTATCGCCAGCCACCAGGCCGAGGAGTGGTATCCGCTGTTCGGCAGCCTGATGGCGCGTGCCAAGGGCAACTGGGAACTATGGTTGGCCTTCACTGCTGAAGACCCGGAAGAAAGCCCGCCGATGGCACGCTGGCTGACCCTGGCCGAGAGCGGTGCGCTGTTCGATATCGAGGTCAACGCCAGCCCGATCCTCGCCGCCGAGACCCTGCGCCGCAATCTGTGGAATGTCGCCCATGGCTGCCTGGTGACATCCGCGACGCTGACCGCGCTGGGGACCTTTGACCGCTATCGCATGCGTGCCGGGCTGCCCAAGGCGGCGGTCAGCGCCATCGTGCCGAGCCCCTTTCATCATGCCGATGCCGGCTTGCTGCGGGTACCGGATCTGAAGGCCGACCCGCGCGAGGCGGCTGCGCACACGGCGGCCATCATCCGCGAGCTGCCGAACCTGGTGGCCGGCAGTCGCGGCACGCTGGTGCTGTTTTCCTCGCGCAAGCAGATGCAGGACGTGTTCGACGGCCTGGATCGCGACTGGCGCAAACGGGTGTTCATCCAGGGCAACCTGTCCAAGCAGGAAACCCTGAACAAGCACAAGGCGCGCGTCGATTCAGGCGAGGAGAGCGTGTTGTTCGGCCTGGCCAGTTTCGCCGAGGGTGTCGACCTGCCCGGCGCCTACTGCGAGCATGTTGTGATCGCCAAGATTCCCTTCGCCGTGCCGGATGACCCGGTGGAGGCGGCGCTGGCCGAGTGGATCGAGGCGCGTGGCGGCAATCCCTTCATGGAAATCGCCGTGCCGGACGCCTCGCTGCGCCTGGTGCAGGCCTGCGGCCGCCTGCTGCGCACCGAGGCCGACCGCGGCACCATCACGTTGCTGGATCGCCGTGTGGTGACCCAACGCTACGGCAAGGCCATCCTCAATGCCTTGCCGCCGTTCCGCCGGCAGATTGACTGACTGATCTATTCACCGCCCCTGTTGCGCTGCTCCAGCTCATCACCCAACCGCCCGAGCGTCGGCCGAATGCCGGCGCGGTGCGCAGCGCGGGCGATGGCGTGAGCGGCCAGCGGTGCGCTGGCCAGCAGAATCAGCAGGCCGATAAAGGCCTCCAGTGCCAGCTCGCCACTGCTGGCCAAGGCCACTGCGCCAAGTAACAGGACCGCGCCGAGAACCCCGGCCTTGCTCGCCGCATGCATGCGGCTGTAGCTATCGGGCAGGCGCAGCACTCCAATCGCGCCAAGCAGAGAGATCACTGCGCCGCTCAGTACCAGCAGCGAGGCCAGCCAGGCTTGTACTTCGTTCATGGGCGTTCCTCGCTCTTCTCCGGCATCTGGCTGTGAGCGTCATCGAACAGGAAGGCGAAGGCTGCCGTTCCAAGAAACGACACCAGTGCCAGCAGCACGGCGACGTCGATGAACAGCGCCTCACCGCGCATCAGGCACAGCAGCGCCATGGCGGCGACCGCCAGCAGGGTGAGGGCGTCGATGGCCACCGCCCGATCCGGGCGGCTCGGGCCGCGCAGCAGGCGATAGAGGCTGATCAAACCGCTCAGTGCGAGCATGGCTGCAGCCAAGGGCAATACCCAGGCGGCGCCGGCCAGGTGCAGGGTCATGGCGTTACTCCTTCGGCTTTGCCGGCGTCGAGCCAGGCCAACAGACGGCGTTCCAGCTCGATGAGGGTTTCGGTCACGTCCTCACGGTGACGGGCATCGAGTGCGTGGATATAAAGCAGGCCTTGCTCCTCGTCATAATCCAGGGCCAGGGTGCCGGGGGTAAGGGTCAGCAGGGTGCCGAGCAGGGTCACCTTGTCCACTTCGCGGCGGGTCACCGGGTAGGCCAGCACTGCTGGTTCCACATCGACCCGACGCGCCAGCACTAGAGTGGCGACGTGGTAAGTCGCGAGGAACACCTGGGCAATGAACCACAAGCAGAAGCTCACACCATGCTCCAGGCTGCGTGCGTAACGGCGCAGGCGCCCGATTGCCAGGCCCAGCAGGCGAGCGAGCAGGTAGAGCAGGGCGAAGGCCAGCAGACCGCCACCGAGATGGCCGGCGCCGAGACTCCAGGCCAGACCGACGCTGGCCAGCAAATGGATGATGAACAGCATCAGGTACCTCCTGCGCCAGTGAAGGGTTGCAGATAGGCTTGCGGGTCGGCGAGCTGCGCGGCGGCCGCTACGGCGTAGTCGATCAGCGGGCCGGCGCCGAGGCCGATCAGCACGGTCAGCAATGCCAGGGCGCTCATGCCCACCCAGGCCGCGCGCATGCCAGTCACCCTTTGCAGCGCCTCTTCACCGCGCGGATGAGGCTTGAGGAAGGCCTCGTTCCAGATCTTGTTCATCGATAGCAGGGTGAACACACCGGTCAGCAGGGCGATGCCCGCCGCCCACCAGGCAGCGGCATCCAGGCTGGCCTTGACCAGCAGGAACTTGGCCCAGAAACCGGACAGCGGCGGAATACCCGCCAGCGACAGCGCCGGAATGGCGAACAGCAGCGCCAGCCAGGGCATGCGCTTGTACAGCCCGCCCATGTCGGCCAGGCGCTCGGAGCCGCAGATGCGTGCCGCCAGGCCGCCGATGAAGAACAGGTTGGCCTTCACCACGATATGGTGGATCAGGTAGAACACTGCACCGGCCAGCGCCAGCGGGGTGGCCAGGGCGAGGCCGAGGATCATGTAGCCGACCTGACTGACGATGTGGAACGACAGGATCCGGCGCACCTCGGTCTGCGCCGCCGCGCCCAGCACACCCACCAGCATGGTGGCGCAGGCGACCCACAGTAGCAGTTGATGCGGCAGGCCATGCTCCGGCCAGAGCAGGGTCACCAGGCGGATCAGCGCGTAGACGCCGACCTTGGTCAGCAGGCCTGCGAACATCGCCGACACGGCTGTCAGGGCGACGTGATAGGTGGCCGGCAGCCAGCCGAACACCGGGAACAGCGCAGCCTTGATGGCGAACGACAGCAGCATCAGCAGCAGCGCCGGCGTCACGCCCGGTGGCGCCTCACCGCTGCGCATGATCATGGCCAGCTCACCCATGTTCAGCGTGCCGCTGGCGCCGTAGACCAGGCCGGCGGAGAGCAGGAAGATCAGCGTGGCGAACAGGTTAAGGGCCACGTAGGTCATGCTGCCGGCCAGCCGGCGGCTGCCGCCGCCAAGCGCCATCAGGGCGAAGGAGGCGATCAACAGCACCTCGAACCAGACATAGAGGTTGAAGATGTCGGCGGTGATGAAGGCGCCGCAGATGCCGGTCAGCAGACCCTGAATGAACAGGTGAAAGTCGCGGCCGATGGTGCTGTCGTTGTCCTTGGCCACGCCATAGAGCAGGGTGACCAGCGCGACCAGGGCACTGATGGCGATCATTACCGCCGACAGGCGATCGATCACCAGGCTGATGCCGAAGGGCGCCTGCCAGCCGCCGACCTGGCCACTGAGCACCACGCCTTGCGCGGCCTGCCAGACCAGCACCAGGCCTACAGCCAGCAGCAGTGCGGTGCCACTCAGGCTGAGCACGCGCACGGCCTGCAGGTGGCGGCGCAGGATGATCGCCAGCAGCAGGCTGCAAAGGGGAACGAGGACCGGCGCAACCAGTAGCGCGTGATTCATCGGCGAGCCTCCGTACCATGGGCGTCCTGTTCGTGCTCGCTGTCGTGCCAGTCCGGTGCCGGTTGCTCGGTGATTGCGCTGACCGAGTCGGTGGTCTTGTCGCCGTGCAGTTCGCGGGTGCGTTTGAGCAGTGCCAGCGTGAAGATGAACAGGCTGAAACCGATGACGATGGCGGTCAGTACCAGCGCCTGCGGCAGTGGGTTGGCCGTGCTGGCAGCGTTGCCGGCCTCGACGAAGGCCGGGCGTTCACCGAAGAAACGGCCGGCGGTGAGAACCCCCAGGTTGATTGCGTTACCCAGGACCACGACGCCCAGCACGACGCGCTTGAGGTTGCGATCCAGAAGCATCCACAGGCCCAGACCCGCCAGGCCACCAGTGGTGATTGCAGCTAGCCATTCCATTACTGGCGAACTCCCGTGAGCTTGTCGATCATGTGCAGGGCGGAGCCGAACACGGTGAGGAATACGCCGACATCGAAGAGCAGGGGCGTACCCAGCGGCAAGCCGCCGGGGAAAGTCCACAGACCGGTGAGAAAGGCGCTGCCGGCGATCAGCCCGAGGATACCGGCGCCCGCCGCGCAGCCCAGGCCAATGCCGATCAACTGCGCGGGGGCCACGGGCAGTACGCGGCGAATCTGTCCGTGACCATAGGTCAGCACCAGCAGAATCAGGCCGCAGGCCGCCACCAGGCCACCGATGAAACCACCGCCCGGCAGGTTGTGGCCGCGCCACAGCAGCAGCAGCGAGCCAGCCAGCATCAGCCAGGCCAGCGGGCGCAGGCCCTGGCGCAGCAGTGGCGAATTGAAGGCGTCTTCGCCGCTGTGTTCATTGCCGACGCGTTGGCCGGTGCCCAGCAGGCTGGCTGCGGCGAGGGCGGAGAGCGCGACCACGAGGATTTCGCCGAGGGTGTCGAAGGCGCGGAAGTCCACCAGAATCACGTTGACCACGTTATGCCCATGACCACCCGGCAGGCTGTTGTCCTGATACCACTGGGCGATGTCGCCTGGCAGCGGCAGGCTCACTGCGAGCAGCAGGGCGCCTGTCACACTGAGGCCGAAGAGAATCGCCACGCCGGCATGCAGGCGGCGCTTCCAGGGAGTGCGGGCGCCGCTGGCCGGCACGGTGGGCATCTTGCGAAACACCAGGGCGAGGAAGATCAGACTGAGGGTTTCCACCATCAGCTGAGTCATCGCCACGTCCGGTGCATTGACCGAGACGAACACCAGTGCCAGGCCCAGGCCGCAGGCGCCGAGCGCGGCCAGCAAGGTCAGGCGGCCAGGCAGGAACGCCGCTGCCACACCGCCGGCCAGTGCCAACAGGCAGCCGGCCAGGCCCAGCGGCGAGATCGGGCTGTAGCTGCCCTGCAGCAGTTGCGGCAGCGCCGGCAACAAGCCGACCGCCAGCAGGCCGCCGACCGCCAGGGCCAGCAGCACCAGATGCTGACGCAAGGAGCCGTGCTGGAAACGGGCGGCAAGCAGACCGGCGAAGTGGAAAACGCGTTTAAGCAAACGATCCCAGAGCAGGTCACCACTGACGTTCCAGGCCGCGTTGGCACGATCAAGCGCCTGCCGTACGCGGTCGCGCATCACGTAGAACAGCACGCCCAGCGATACGGTCAGCAAGCTGGCCAACAGCGCTGGAGTGATGCCGCCCCACAAATACAGGTGCACATCCACCGGGCCGCGCGCCACGGCTTGCACCGCGTTGTTCACCAGCCAGGTCTCCGGCCAGGCATTCCAGGCGCCGAGGAGGAAACCGCCGATGGCCAGCAGCATCGGCCCCAGCCACATCGGCAAGCCGACTTCGTGCGGCGTGCGCGGGTAATCGCCACGCTTGCCGAGGAAGGTCTGTAGGAAGACCAGGCCGGCAGCGGCGAACAGCAGGGCGTTGGTAAGGATCATCACCAGCGTTACCGCCCAGCCGATATGACCCATCTCGATCAGGCCGGTGTACTTGAACTCCTTGGCGATGAAGCCGAAAAACGGCGGCAGGCCGGCATTGGAGAATGCCGCCAGGGCTACTGCCGCACCAGTCAACGGCATGAAGCGGATCAAACCGCCCAGGCGTGCCAGCTCGCGGGTGCCGGTGGCGTGGTCGATGGCGCCGACCGCCATGAACAGCGCGCCTTTATAGAGAGAATGCGCCACCAGATAGAGCACAAACGCCTGCAGGCCATAGCTGGTGTTGGTGCCGATCAGCATGGTCAGCTGGCCCAGCACGGTCACCGTGGTGTAAGCCAGCAAACGCTTGAGGTCGGTCTGGCGGAAGGCCAGGAAGGCACCGAGCACCGCCGTGGCGGCGCCAATGGTGATCAGCAGCGTACCCCAGCCGACCGAGCCGCCGAGTACCGGATTGAGTCGCGCCAGCAGGTAGATACCGGCCTTGACCATGGTTGCCGAATGCAAATAGGCCGACACCGGCGTCGGCGCGTTCATCGCGTTGGGCAACCACAGGTGGAAGGGCACCTGCGCCGACTTGGTGAAGCAGCCCAGCAGTACCAGCGCCATGATGGCCGGCAGCAGCACATGGCCTTCGATCTGCTCGGCGCTGAGGTTGGAGAATTGCCAGTTGCCCGTCGCGCCACCGAGCAGAATCAGCCCCGCCAGCAATGCCAGACCACCGCCACCAGTGATCAGCAGCGCCTGCAGCGCCGCCCGGCGCGATACCGCTTTGTCGTGTTGAAAACTGATCAGCAGGAAGGAGGCGATACTGGTCAGCTCCCAGAACACGAACATCGCTACCAGGTCGTCGGCCAGCACCAGGCCGAGCATCGCCAGCATGAACACCAGCAAGTAGGCATGAAAGCGACCGAGGTGGGCGTGGCTGGACAGGTAACTGCCGGCGTACAGCACGATCAGGCTGCCGATGCCGCTGATCAGCAGGGCAAATACCAGCGAGAGGCCGTCCAGGCGTAGGCTCAGGTTGATATCCAACGCCGGAATCCAGCTGACGCTCTGTATCACCGCGCCGCCTTCGGCGATCAGCGGTATTTGTTGAATGAACCAGATAAAGGCCGCCAGCGGTGCCAGCATCAGCAGCCAGCCAGTGCGGGCACCCAGCAGACGCGTCAGGCCTGGTGCCAGTATTGCAGCCAGGGCAATCAGGGACAGTAGGTAGAGCACTGGTTTCTCCTGTACCGGGCGTCGAATCCAAGGCGGCCTGACGACTACGTATCCACCGTAGCTGCGCTATTCAGGGCGTATTGGTCATATCAGGCCGCATTTGTTTCATCATAGGAAAAACCAATCGAAGATCGCTATTTTATGAAGTTTCAGAACATTGCATGATAGGCGGCTGCCATCATTGGCAGTATTGAGATAAGCAGCGAAACAGGAGAACAGCGTGCAGATTCAGGGCTATTTCGACTTGCGCTTCGAAGCGGTGAGGGACGCATTCGCCGCACTGTTCGACGACGCGCAGGAACGGGGCGCGGCCCTGTGCGTGAAGGTCGGCGGGGAAACCGTGGTCGACCTGTGGGCCGGAGTCATGGACAAGGACGGCCAGCAGGCCTGGCACAGCGACACCATCGCCAATCTGTTCTCCTGCACCAAACCCTTCGCCGCCGTGGTGGCCCTGCAACTGGTGGGCGAGGGCAAGCTCGACCTGGATACGCCGGTGGCGCGCTACTGGCCGGAGTTCGCTGCAGCCGGCAAACAGCGCATCAGTGTGCGTCACCTGCTCTGCCATCAGGCCGGCTTGCCGGCGTTGCGCCAGGCGCTGCCCGCTGAGGCGCTGTACGACTGGCAGACCATGACCGGCGCGCTGGCAGCTGAAGAGCCTTGGTGGCCGCTGGGCGAGGGTCATGGTTATGCGCCCATTACCTATGGTTGGCTCATCGGTGAGCTGATTCGCCGTGTGGAAGGCCGTGGCCCGGGCGAGAGCATCGCTGCGCGCATCGCCAAGCCACTGGAGCTGGATTTCCATGTCGGCCTGGCTGACAGCGAGTTCCAGCGCGTCGCCCATATCGCTCGCGGCAAGGGCAACCTCGGCGATGCCGCCGCGCAGCGCCTGCTCAAGGTGATGATGAGTGACGCCAATGCCATGAGCACGCGCTCGTTCACCAACCCGCCGTCGATCATGACCAGCACCAACAAGCCGGAGTGGCGGCGCATGCAGCAGCCGGCCGCCAATGGTCATGGCAACGCGCGCAGCCTGGCGGGTTTCTATGCCGGTCTGCTCGACGGCAGCCTGCTCGATGCTGACCTGCTGGGCGAAATGACCCGCGAGCACAGCGTCGGTGACGACAAGACCCTGCTGACTCGCACCCGCTTCGGCCTGGGCTGCATGCTCGATCAGGCCGACGTAGCCAATGCCACCTATGGCATGGGCGCCAAGGCTTTCGGTCATCCCGGCGCTGGTGGCTCCAGTGGTTTTGCCGACCCGGAACGAGACCTGGCATTCGGTTTCGTCACCAACAATCTAGGACCGTTCGTCTTGATGGACCCCCGCGCGCAGAAACTTGCGCGACAGATTACGGACTGTATCTGATTGAAACGGCTAAACTTGCGCCAACCGTTCAGTACCAACCATAACAGGCCGTTGAAAAACGTAGGCGAGGCAGCCAGTGCAAGGCAAAAACAGGCGAAAAAGCGCAGTTTACGAGTTGTAAATGAGCATTTTGAGCCTGTTTTTAACGCAGCAATGGCAACGCAGGTAGTTTTTCAACAGCCTGATAACGAATCGACCATTAGATCTGTTTGACCCCGGGGGCTACATGCGTGCCAACAAGATTTTTGCCTTTACCTGCTGCCTGCTGATCGCGGGCTGCGCCGGCTCGGAAAAGAAGGAAGTCGCCAAGCCGGCAGTGATGCCACCGCCTCAAGTTACCCGCGCTTGGCTCGACGAGTACGAGCCGAAACTGCGTGAAGCGGTCAAGGGCAGCCACTTCGAGTTCGAACGCCGCGAAAACCTGCTGGTGGTCACCGCCCCGGTACAGGGCTCGTTCAATCCGGATCGCCCGCACATGCTGCTACCGGTCAGCCTCGGCCCCATCACCCGCGTAGCCAAGTTGCTGGAAAGCGACGAAGACGTTGCTGTGGTCGTGCTCGGCCATGCCGACAGCAGCGGTGACGACGCCCAGAACCGCGACCTGAGCCAGCAGCGTGCGCGGGCCGTGACGTCCATCTTCCGCCTCAGCGGCCTCAAGCAAAACCGCCTGCAGGTCATGGGCCTGGGCTCCGACGCACCCCGTGCGGCCAACGACAGCGCGGCCGGTCGCGCACTCAACCGCCGCGTGGAGATTCTCCTGACTTCGCGTGACACCATGCAGGGTCTGATCGCCAAGTACAGCCAGCCGGCCAAGGCGGAGCTCAAGGATGCACCCAAGGTAGCTGCCGCAGATCAAGGAAAAGTGAGCAAGTCGGAGTAAGCTTGCGGGCATTTCCACCCTGCGCGGGCAGGCACTAGAAACCAGACGGATTGGCTTCTGGCCCTGCCCTGAGGAATTGCCATGACCCAAACCCTGGCCGATATGCGCCGCGACTACACCCGCGACGGCCTGAGCGAAGCCCAGGCCCCGCTGGAACCCTTTGCCCTGTTTCGTCAATGGTTCGATGACGCGGTCAAGACCGAGCAACTGCCGGTCGAACCCAACGCCATGACCCTGGCCACCGTCGACGAAGACGGCCGCCCGCACTGCCGGGTACTGCTGCTCAAGGGCCTCGACGAGCGCGGCTTCACCTTCTTCAGCAACTACGACAGCGCCAAGGGCCGGCAACTGGCAGCACGCCCGTTCGCCGCCATGACCTTCTTCTGGCCCAGCCTGGAACGCCAGGTGCGCATCGAAGGCCGCGTGGAGCGCGTGACCGCTGCCGAATCCGATGGCTATTACCAGGTGCGTCCTTTGGGCAGCCGTATCGGCGCCTGGGCCTCGCCACAGAGCAAGGTGATTCGCGACCGCGCCGAGCTGGAAAGCCTGCTGACGGAAACCGAAAAACGCTTCCAGGGCCAGACTCCCCATTGCCCTCCGCACTGGGGGGGCTACCGCCTACTGCCGGAACGCATCGAATTCTGGCAGGGTCGTCCCAGCCGCCTGCACGACCGCCTCAATTACCGCTTCAAGGGCGAGGCCTGGATTCGCGAACGGCTGGCACCTTGAGGGACTGCCCATCAGGTTTGGCACTGGCGAAACTCTACCGTTAACGAGCAGTGCGGATTGCGTTGAGTCGTGACGCCAAATAGGTGTTCCTTGTCTTGGTTCCCCTGGCTGCATGGCTCCTGCTGTCGGTGTACCTCGGGTATGTGGGGAGGAAGCCTTGGCTGACATTGTTGAAAGCCAGGAGCGACACGCTGCCCCACTCCCAGCGGCAGGGTATTCTCCGTGTGCAGGGTTGCGAAGCACTCCAGGTTCTCGGGGTGATCTTTGAATCTATATATTTGCATTTCTAGATATATGGGTTAGAGTTGCTGCCATTCGGCAGTCCCTCAATCAACTCTCCTACTGGAAGCGCGTTGAGCTAAAGCCGTCTCTGAAGTGAGGCGAAGCGTCTCGTTAGATCTGTATTTTTAGATATCTGGATTTAATAATGAGTATCAACAAACTGTTTAGCCCGACAAGGATCGGCCCCTATGATCTCCGTAACCGTATTGTGTTGCCGCCGCTCACTCGCTCGCGTAGCTCGCAGCCGGGGAACATTCCCAACGACTTGATGGCTACCTACTATCGACAACGAGCCAGTGCGGGTTTCATGGTCACAGAAGGAACTCAGATCGAGCCGCGAGGCCAGGGCTATGCTTGGACCCCGGGAATTCACAGTCAAGAACAGATCGAAGGCTGGAAGAAGGTCACCGAAGCGGTACATGCAGAGGGCGGCGTAATTTTTGCGCAGCTGTGGCACGTTGGCCGGGTGTCCCACACCTCGCTGCAGCCAAATGGCGATGCTCCTGTAGCGCCATCAGCACTGCCAGCCCGTAGCGTGAAAGTGTTCATCGAAACGGGGCCTGGTACGGGTACCCTGGCTGATCCGTCTGAGCCAAGGGCGCTTTCCACTGCAGAGGTGAAAGAGCTCGTCCAGCTCTACGCCACAGCAGCGCGTAATGCTTTAGAGGCTGGTTTCGATGGGGTAGAACTGCACTGCGCTAATGGCTATCTGGTAAATCAATTCATTTCAGCACACACCAACTGCCGCACGGATGAATATGGTGGAAGCCTGCAGAACCGTCTGCGATTCCTGCGCGAGATAACACACGCTGTCGCTGACGTGGTGGGCGCTGATCGTTTGGGCGTGCGATTTGCTCCACTGTTCGCAAGCACCGATGAGCTTCGGGTCTATCTGGGCCTTTTGGAAGATAATCCACACGAGACGTACATCGAGGCCGTCAAGGTACTCGAGGAAATCGGTGTCGCTTACCTGTCGCTGGCCGAAGCAGACTGGGATGAGGCTCCGGAGTTGCCAGCTACATTCCGCAACGCGGTACGAGAGGTCTTCAGTGGTCGCATTATTTATGCGGGGCGGTACACGGCGGAGCGCGCTGTCGCAGCGATCGACGCCGGTTGGGCTGACTTAATTGCCTTCGGTCGCCCCTTCATTGCCAATCCAGACCTTCCGCAACGGATCGCCAATGGCTGGCCGCTAAACCCAGTGGATGCCAGCAGCATGTATGGTGGTACCGAGAAAGGTTACATTGATTACCCCTTCTATGAAGGCTGACAGCGCCAGGGCTGCGCGCCTCGTCGGAGTGCGCGCAGCAACTAAAATTGAAATATCGTAAAATAGCGAAAACCAGCCATGTGTCATTGACTATGAACATCGACCTCAGCGAAGCGCTAAAGGCTCTGGATAATCCAACACGCCTCGCCATCCTCACCCTGCTCAAGAATCCAAGGAAGAACTTTCCTGAGCAGGAAGCAGATCCTGATCAGCTTGGTGTGTGCGTGAGCATCATCCAGGAAAGAGTAGGGCTGTCCCAGTCGACCGTATCAAACTACCTCGCAGCCCTTCAGAGAGCTCAGCTGGTTACATCCCAGCGCGTTGGCCCCTGGACTTACTACAAGCGCAATGAGAAGAAGATCGAGCAGTTGCTGAGCGCGCTTGAGAAGACCATTTGATACTCAGCGCCGAATGGCTACAGCCTCGCGGTGTTGTTTTAGCTCCCGGTAGGCGTGAGCGTCGGCTAGGGTCTGTTGCCGTTTCACATAGGTAACCAGAGAAAGGCACAGGCCATGGCCACGACGCTTTCGTAATTTCTCTTGAGTTTGTCGAACCGAGATGCCACCGCCCGGTAGTGCTTTAGCCGGGCGAGGGCGTTCTCCATCAAGTGCCGGTTGCGGTAAAGGCCTCTGTCCAGATCCGCGTGGCCTTTCACGGAGTTACGCTTTCTCGGGATCACGGCCTTGGCCCCTTGTTGCTCAACCTGCTC
>NZ_QASO01000137.1 GCF_003052605.1 Ectopseudomonas oleovorans
TCGACGTCGCTTTGATCGAAAAGCATTGGGATAGTCTGGTGCACCTGGCAGCCTCGGTCATGAGCGGACATGCCAGTGCGGTGGCAGCTCTTGCGCGGTTCGGTTCTGCCGCCCAGGGCGATCCAATCTATGAGGCTGGCGTGCAATTGGGGCGGTTGCTGCGTACGGCGTTTTTGGCTGACTACTTTGTCAAGGACGCTTTCAGGAACGAGTTGCGCCGGGTGCTCAATCGGGGCGAGGCTGTTAACGCCCTCAAGCGCGCCATTTATACCGGCCGGATCAGCCCGGCGCAGGCCAAACGTGTCGATGAAATGCAGGCTGTGGCCGATGCGTTGAGCCTGATGGCCAACATCGTGATGGCGTGGAATACCTCACAGATGCAGGCGGTCCTGGATCGCTGGTCGAACCGCCGCCAGGTCATTCCACCGGAACTGATCGGGAAGATTGCGCCCACCAGGCTGGAGAGCATCAACTTGCGGGGTGTGTTTCGCTTCCCGGTTGACCGCTATGCTGACCAAATCCTGCCTTCGCGGCCAAATGCATCGATAACTGGCACCAATGGATGAAACCGACCACGGTTTGACGCCACGAATCGCAGATTTGAAAGTGAACAGGAAAGTCAATGAAATCAACGATCTACCAACACCACCTCCGCGCCAGTGCTAGCTTTTCGTACCGTCACTTATTGCACTGAAAACGAGGAGACCCCATAATGTGCAATTTCAAGAAGGAGTTCCCATGGACCGCGTCATTCAATCGCCCGGCAAATATGTACAAGGGGCCGATGCACTGCAACGGCTGGGGGACTACCTCAAGCCGCTGGCGGACAGCTGGCTGGTGATTGCCGACAAGTTCGTGCTGGGCTTTGCCGAAGACACCATCCGCCAAAGCCTCAGCAAGGCCGGGCTGGCCATGGACATCGTCGCCTTCAACGGCGAATGCTCGCAAGGCGAGGTCGATCGCCTGTGCCAACTGACCACGCAAAACGGGCGCAGCGCCATCGTCGGCATTGGTGGCGGCAAGACGCTGGACACCGCCAAGGCCGTGGCTTTTTTCCAGAAAGTGCCCGTGGCCGTGGCGCCCACTATCGCCTCCACCGACGCGCCCTGCAGCGCGCTGTCGGTGCTCTACACCGATGACGGCGAATTCGACCGCTATCTGATGCTGCCCACCAACCCCGCCCTGGTGGTGGTGGACACCGCCATTGTCGCCCGTGCACCGGCGCGGCTGCTGGCGGCCGGCATTGGTGATGCCCTGGCCACCTGGTTCGAGGCGCGTGCCGCATCGCGCAGCAGCGCGGCCACCATGGCAGGCGGCCCGGCCACGCAGACCGCACTGAACCTGGCCAGGTTCTGCTACGACACCTTGCTGGAAGAGGGTGAAAAAGCCATGTTGGCCGTGCAGGCCCAGGTGGTGACGCCGGCGCTGGAGCGCATCGTCGAGGCCAACACCTACCTGAGCGGGGTGGGCTTTGAAAGCGGTGGCGTGGCCGCCGCCCACGCCGTGCACAACGGCCTGACCGCCGTGGCTGAAACCCACCACTTCTATCACGGCGAAAAAGTGGCGTTTGGCGTGCTGGTGCAACTGGCGCTGGAAAACGCCTCCAACGCGGAAATGCAGGAAGTGATGTCGCTGTGCCACGCCGTGGGCCTGCCCGTCACGCTGGCGCAGCTGGACATTACCGAAGACATCCCCGCCAAGATGCGCGCCGTGGCCGAGCTGGCCTGCGCCCCTGGCGAGACCATCCACAACATGCCCGGCGGCGTGACGGTGGAGCAGGTCTATGGCGCGTTGCTGGTGGCGGACCAGCTGGGGCAGCATTTTCGACGTCGCTTTGATCGAAAAGCATTGGGATAGTCTGGTGCACCTGGCAGCCTCGGTCATGAGCGGACATGCCAGTGCGGTGGCAGCTCTTGCGCGGTTCGGTTCTGCCGCCCAGGGCGATCCAATCTATGAGGCTGGCGTGCAATTGGGGCGGTTGCTGCGTACGGCGTTTTTGGCTGACTACTTTGTCAAGGACGCTTTCAGGAACGAGTTGCGCCGGGTGCTCAATCGGGGCGAGGCTGTTAACGCCCTCAAGCGCGCCATTTATACCGGCCGGATCAGCCCGGCGCAGGCCAAACGTGTCGATGAAATGCAGGCTGTGGCCGATGCGTTGAGCCTGATGGCCAACATCGTGATGGCGTGGAATACCTCACAGATGCAGGCGGTCCTGGATCGCTGGTCGAACCGCCGCCAGGTCATTCCACCGGAACTGATCGGGAAGATTGCGCCCACCAGGCTGGAGAGCATCAACTTGCGGGGTGTGTTTCGCTTCCCGGTTGACCGCTATGCTGACCAAATCCTGCCTTCGCGGCCAAATGCATCGATAACTGGCACCAATGGATGAAACCGACCACGGTTTGACGCCACGAATCGCAGATTTGAAAGTGAACAGGAAAGTCAATGAAATCAACGATCTACCAACACCACCTCCGCGCCAGTGCTAGCTTTTCGTACCGTCACTTATTGCACTGAAAACGAGGAGACCCC
>NZ_QASO01000138.1 GCF_003052605.1 Ectopseudomonas oleovorans
GGCGAAGCTTTTGGCTTTGTGGCGTTCTCTCGATTCGCCGCGGGGCGCGGCTCCTACAGGGTGGGCGGTGCTTGCGGCATGCGTGTAGGAGCCCCGCCCCGGGGCGAAGCTTTTGGCTTTGTGGCGTTCTCTCGATTCGCCGCGGGGCGCGGCTCCTACAGGGTGATGTGGTGCCTGCGGCGTTTGTGTAGGAGCTCCGCCCCGGGGCGAAGCTGTTGGCTTTGCGGTGCTTTGGCGAACGATTCGCGGCGGGGCGCGGCTCCTACAGAGCAGGGTCAGTGAGCTGCGCCATCGCCTGCCATGCTCTGCGGCAATTTCCGTGTCAACAGGATCGTCAGCATGCTCACACCCAGGGCGATGCCGATGAAATGGAAGGCATCGTTGTAGGCCATGATGATCGCCTGTTCATGGACGATCTGGCTGAGCTTGGCCAGTGCCGCCTGTTCGCTACCCAGGGTTTGCGTCAGAAGGTGCAGGCGTTCATCGACCTGCGGGTTGGTCGGCACTATGGACTCGCGCAGGTAGTCGAAATAGACCTTGGCGCGGGCATCGAGCAGGGTGGCGAGCAGGGCGATGCCGATGGCGCCGCCGAGGTTGCGCAGGATGTTGAACAGGCTGGAGGCCGAGCCAGCGTCCTGCGGCATGATATAGGCCGTAGCGATCAGCGAAACCGTGACCATCACCAGCGGCTGGCCCAGCGCGCGGACGATCTGGATGTGCTGGAACTGTTCGCCCGCGAAGTCCGGGTTGAGCACGCCGGAGAAGAAACTCGCCGCGCCGAACAGGGCGAAGCCCAGGGCGCACAGCCATTTCGGCGAAATGATCTTCATCAGCTTGGGCACCAGCGGAATCAGGAACAGCTGCGGCACACCCATCCACATGATCACTTCGCCGATCTGCATGGCGTTGTAGCCCTGGATCTGCGCCAGGTACAGCGGCAGCACATAGATCGATCCATAAAGGCCCACGCCGAGCCCCAGGCTGGAAATGCTGGCCAGGCCGAAGTTGCGCTCGCGCAGTACGCCCAGGTTGATCAGCGGTTTCGGGCGGGAGATCTGCAGGATGACGAACAGGATCAGGCTGACCAGCGCCACGCTGCCGAGGCCGACGATCAGTTGCGACTCCAGCCAGTCCTTGCGATGGCCTCCAGACTCCAGGCCAGGGAGCACAGCAGCGAGGCGATCAGAAAGCCCACCGACACCCATACCGCCAGGCGCCGCGCCGAGAGCAGCTGTACCAGCCAGGCGGTCAGCGGGATCATGATGATCTCGGCCACCAGGTAGGACGTGGAAATCCACGAGCCTTCCTCAAGCGTGGCGGACAGCGCGCCCTGGATATCCTTGAGCGAGGAGTTGGTGATCTGGATATCCAGCACCACCATGAAGGCGCTGAGCATGGCGCTCATCACCGCGATCCAGTCGCGGCGGCTGGGTTCCGCCGTGGGGCGGATCAGCGCATCACCCGCCATGGCTGTCGTCGCTGCGCAGATCCACGGTGACCTCCACCGACATGCCGGGGCGGATCAGTCCATGCAGCGGGTTGTCGGCGGCGAAGGTCAGCTTGACCGGGATGCGCTGCACCACCTTGGTGAAGTTGCCGGTGGCGTTGTCTGGCGGCAGCAGACTGAATTGCGCGCCGGAGGCGGCGAACAGGCTGTCGATGCGGCCTTCGATCGATGGGCGTGTCCGGGTAGCTGTCGAACAACAGTTCGGCTTTCTGTCCTGGGCGCATGCGGCCGATCTGGGTTTCCTTGAAGTTGGCCTGGATCCAGATGTCCTGATCCGGCACCAGCGACAGCAGGTAGGCGCCGCTTTGCACCACCTGGCCTTCACGGGCTGAGCGCTGGCCGACCATGCCGCTGATCGGTGCATGGATCTGCGTGCCCGAGAGGTTGAGGTCGGCCTGTTCCAGGTCGGCCTGAGCCGCGAGAATCAGCGCGTCCAGACGTTTGAGCTCGGCTTCCAGGCTGGCCACCTGCTGACGTTGCGCCTGCAGATCGGCCTGGGCCTTGGCCACTTGCGAGCGGGCCACGCGGTTGTCGGCGGCCAGGGTGGTGACGCGTTCTTCGGAGATGTAACCTGGCTTGCGCAGGGTCTGTGCGCGGCCGAGATCGAGCTTGGAGCGATCGAGGGTCGCCTGGCTGGCCGCGACGTCGGCCTGGCTGGCGGCAATCAGGTTGGCCTGCTGGTCGGGTTTGCTCTGCGCTTGGGCGCGTTCGGCCTGGTGAGTTTGCAGAGCGGCGAGGGCGCGCTGGCGCGCCAGGCGGAAATCGGCGTCTTCCAGCACGGTCAGGAGTTGGCCGGCTTCGACATGTTGGTTGTCGCGCACCAGGACCTTTTCGATGCGTGCATTCAACTGGCTGGAGACGCGAGTGCCTGACGGCGCACGGGACGCCGCGCAGCGTTGCCGGGCTGGAGGGGTATCGGGCGATCCTGCTGCAGCATGACGCCCCGCGTTACTGGCCGCTGTTGGGCGAACATCTGCCGTGCCAGCGGGTGATGACCTGCAACAACATCACCTTCGCCCGTGAGGCGACGCTGGCAGGTGCCGGGATTTGCGGGTTGCCGGTGATGATCAGCGAGGAGGCTGTGCGCAGCGGGCGTTTGGTCGAGCTGCTGCCCGAGGCGCGCCTGCCGGTGGGGGAGGTGTACGCCATCTACCCTTCGCGGCGCTTCCAGGCGATGAAGGTCAAGGCCTTCCTCGACTTTCTTATCGCCAGCTTGCCGATCACCCGCGGCGGGTTGCTGGAGCCAGGGGCCGTCGGCCTGCTAACATCGCCCGCTTGATTCAATCCTCGTGTCTTCCATCCGAGAGCATTCATGACCACCGTCCGTACCCGTATCGCGCCATCGCCAACCGGCGACCCCCATGTCGGCACCGCTTATATAGCGCTGTTCAACCTGTGCTTCGCTCGTCAGCACGGTGGCCAGTTCATCCTGCGCATCGAAGACACCGACCAGGTTCGCTCGACTCGTGAGTCCGAACAGCAGATTTTCGATGCCCTGCGCTGGCTGGGCATCGAGTGGGACGAAGGCCCGGATGTCGGCGGCCCGCATGGCCCGTACCGGCAGAGCGAGCGTGGCGAGATCTACAAGAAGTATTCGGACGAACTGGTCAGCAAAGGCCATGCCTTCCCATGCTTCTGCTCCGCCGAGCGCCTCGATGAAGTGCGCGCGCAGCAGATGGCCAACAAGGAAACTCCGCGCTACGACGGCCACTGCATGCACCTGGAACCGGCCGAGGCGCAGCGTCGCATAGCCGCGGGCGAATCGCACGTGGTGCGCATGAAGGTACCGAGCGAAGGCGTTTGCGTGGTGCCGGACATGCTGCGTGGCAATGTCGAGATCCCATGGGATCGCATGGACATGCAGGTGCTGATGAAGGCCGATGGCCTGCCGACCTACTTCCTGGCCAATGTGGTCGATGACCACCTGATGGGCATTACCCATGTACTGCGTGGCGAGGAATGGCTGCCGTCGGCGCCCAAGCTGATCAAGTTGTACGAATACTTCGGCTGGGAACAGCCGGCGCTGTGCTACATGCCGCTGCTGCGCAATCCGGACAAGAGCAAGCTGTCCAAGCGCAAGAACCCCACCAGCATTACCTTCTACGAGCGTATGGGCTACCTGCCGCAGGCCATGCTCAACTACCTGGGGCGCATGGGCTGGTCGATGCCGGACGAGCGCGAGAAGTTCTCCCTGGCCGAGATGATCGAGCACTTCGACATCAACCGCGTGTCGCTGGGCGGGCCGATCTTCGATCTGGAGAAGCTGTCCTGGCTCAACGGCCAGTGGCTGCGTGAACTGCCGGTGGAAACCTTCGCTGCCGAAGTGCAGAAGTGGGCGCTCAACCCCGAGTACCTGATGAAGATCGCGCCGCACGTGCAGGGCAGGGTGGAAACCTTCAGCCAGATCGCACCGCTGGCCGGCTTCTTCTTCTCCGGCGCGCTGAACCTGGACGCCAAGCTGTTCGAGCACAAGAAGCTCTCGCCCGACCAGGTGCGTCAGCTGATGCAGCTGATCCTGTGGAAGCTCGAGTCGCTACGTCAGTGGGAAAAGGATCGTATTACCGGCTGCATCCAGGCGGTGGTCGAGCACCTGGAGCTGAAGCTGCGTGACGCCATGCCGCTGATGTTCGCCGCCATCACCGGTCAGGCCAGCTCGGTATCGGTACTCGATGCCATGGAAATCCTCGGCCCGGATCTGACCCGCTTCCGCCTGCGCCAGGCGCTGGAGCTGCTCGGCGGCACCTCGAAGAAAGAGGCCAAGGAGTGGGAGAAGCTGCTGGCGAGCATCGCCTGACGGTAGACTCCTGGAGCCCCGCCCCGGGGCGAAGCTCTTGGTTTTGCGCTGTTCGCTCGAACGATTCGCCGCGAGGCGCGGCTCCTACAGGGGGGCGGTGCCTGCGGCATTTGTGTAGGAGCCCCGCCCCGGGGCGAAGCT
>NZ_QASO01000139.1:0-44532 GCF_003052605.1 Ectopseudomonas oleovorans
CCGTCGAGTAACGACGTACCACGCAAAAACTGGCCCGTCCCTTCGGGTTGCGCGGCAAATTGCGCCATGCGTCGTTGCGGGATTTGGCAAGGGAACGACCATTACCTGCATCCCGCGCCTCGCGTGGCGCAATTTGGCGCAGCAACGCGGCTCGCGTCGAAACGGCAACAGACCCTAGGTCTTGGCTCCTGCGTCCTCGATCAGAGGCGCAGGTGAGGCTGATCAGCCAAATCCACGGCCATTTCCTCCCATCCTCTTGTTCGCCAAGTCGCCTGGCTGCTTAATCGGGCGATTGCCGAGGAGTGCGCCCATGACCAGTTTTCTTAACCAACAAACACCCGCGATGGCTTCGCCGGCCGAACTGCGCGCGCTGATCGAAAGTCGCCGTTCAGTGCGCCGTTTCACCCCTGAGCTGGTGCCGGATGCGGTGATTCGCGATTGCCTAGAGCTGGCCGTGCTGGCGCCAAGTTCCTGCAACCTGCAGCCCTGGAGTTTTCAGGTGATTCGCGATCCGGCGCTGCTGGCGCAACTGCACCCGGTATGCATGAGCCAGAACGCCGCCCGTGCACCCTTGATCATCGCCGTGTTGGCGCGCCCGGACACCTGGCGTCAGGCCTGTCGCAACGTTATCGATTACTGGCCGGAGGCCGAGGTGCCGGCGCGCATCCGCAGTTTCTACAGCAAGACCGCGCCCTTCCAGTACAACCAAGGGCCGCTGGGCTTGCTGGGTTTGTTCAAGCGTCAGCTGGTGCGACTGATGGGTGTGCGCAAACCCTTGATGCGCAAGCCCAACAGCAAGGCCGACATGCGACTGTGGGCGGTTAAGTCGACGGCGCTGGCGGCGGAGAACCTGATGCTGGCCTTCCAGAGCCATGGCTATGCCACCTGTCCGATGGAAGGCTTCGATGAGCCGCGCCTACGCCGGGTGCTGGATATCCCGCGTCAGGCCATCCCCATCATGCTGCTGGCCGTCGGGCGCCAGGGCGAGAAGGGCGTCTACAATCCGCGCCTGCGCTTTCCGCTGGAGCAGCAGGTGATCTGGCGCTGATCTGGGTCAACTCGTTGTCTCTTGAATACGGCGTAATCGTCCTTATCTAGTCTGCATCTCAGCGAGTTTCTTTTTTCGGGGATGTAGTCCCGGCCCGCCATTCTGGAGGAAGGACATATATGCGTATCGATCGTTTGACCAGCAAGCTGCAACTTGCACTCTCTGATGCCCAATCCCTAGCGGTGGGCATGGATCATGCCGCCATCGAGCCGCTGCACCTGATGCAGGCGCTGCTCGAACAGCAGGGTGGGTCGATCAAGCCGCTGCTGATGCAGGTCGGCTTCGACATCAATAGCCTGCGCCAAGGTTTGACCCGCGAGCTGGATCAGCTCGGCAAGCTGCAGAACCCCACCGGCGATATCAACCTGTCGCATGATCTGGCGCGTCTGCTCAACCAGGCCGACCGCCTGTCACAGCAACGCGGCGACCAGTTCATTTCCAGCGAGCTGGTGCTGCTCGCCGCCATGGACGAGAACACCAGGCTGGGCAAGCTGCTGCTCGGCCAGGGCGTGTCGAAGAAGGCCCTGGAAAATGCCATCGCCAACCTGCGCGGCGGCCAGGCGGTCAACGACCCCAACGTCGAAGAGTCGCGCCAGGCGCTGGACAAGTACACCGTCGACCTGACCAAGCGTGCCGAAGAGGGCAAGCTTGATCCGGTGATCGGCCGTGACGACGAGATTCGTCGCACCATTCAGGTTCTGCAGCGGCGCACCAAGAACAACCCGGTGCTGATTGGCGAGCCCGGCGTGGGCAAGACCGCCATCGTCGAGGGCCTGGCCCAGCGCATCGTCAATGGCGAGGTGCCCGATGGCCTCAAGGATAAGCGCCTGCTGGCGCTGGACATGGGCGCGCTGATTGCCGGCGCCAAGTTCCGCGGCGAGTTTGAGGAGCGCCTGAAAGCCGTCCTCAACGAGCTGGGCAAGCAGGAAGGGCGGGTGATCCTGTTCATCGACGAGCTGCACACCATGGTCGGCGCCGGCAAGGCCGAGGGCGCCATGGATGCCGGCAACATGCTCAAGCCGGCGCTGGCGCGCGGCGAGCTGCATTGCGTTGGTGCCACCACCCTGGACGAATACCGTCAGTACATTGAGAAGGACGCTGCGCTGGAGCGACGCTTCCAGAAGGTGCTGGTGGACGAGCCGAGCGAGGAGGACACCATCGCCATCCTGCGTGGCCTGAAGGAGCGCTACGAGGTGCACCACGGTGTGACCATCACCGATGGCGCGATCATCGCCGCGGCCAAGCTCAGCCATCGCTACATCACCGACCGCCAATTGCCGGACAAGGCCATCGACCTGATCGATGAAGCCGCCAGCCGCATCCGCATGGAGATCGACTCCAAGCCCGAGGAGCTGGACCGCCTTGACCGCCGCCTGATCCAGCTGAAGATCGAGCGCGAGGCGCTGAAGAAGGAAGACGACGAGGCCACCAGGAAGCGCCTGGAGAAACTCGAGGACGACATCGCCAAGCTGGAGAAGGAATACGCCGACCTGGAGGAAATCTGGAAGTCGGAGAAGGCCGAGGTGCAGGGCTCGGCGCAGATTCAGCAGAAGATCGAGCAGGCCAAGACCGAACTGGAAGCCGCGCGCCGCAAGGGCGATCTCAATCGCATGGCCGAGCTGCAGTACGGCATCATTCCGGATCTGGAGCGTAGTCTGCAGATGGTCGATGCGCACGGCAAGGCTGAGAACCAGCTGCTACGCAACAAGGTTACCGATGAGGAAATCGCCGAAGTCGTTTCCAAGTGGACGGGCATCCCGGTGAGCAAGATGCTCGAAGGCGAGCGCGAGAAGCTGCTGAAAATGGAAGACCTGCTGCACCAGCGCGTCATCGGCCAGCACGAGGCGGTGGTCGCGGTGGCCAACGCGGTGCGCCGCTCGCGCGCCGGCCTGGCCGACCCCAACCGGCCGAGCGGCTCGTTCCTCTTCCTCGGCCCGACCGGGGTGGGCAAGACCGAGCTGTGCAAGGCGCTGGCCGAGTTCCTCTTCGACACCGAGGAGGCGCTGGTTCGCATCGACATGTCCGAGTTCATGGAGAAGCACAGCGTCGCTCGCCTGATCGGTGCACCGCCCGGCTACGTAGGTTACGAGGAAGGCGGTTACCTGACCGAGGCGGTGCGTCGCAAGCCGTATTCGGTGGTGCTGATGGACGAGGTGGAGAAGGCCCACCCGGACGTGTTCAACGTGCTGTTGCAGGTGCTTGAAGACGGCCGCCTGACCGACAGCCACGGGCGCACCGTCGACTTCAAGAACACCGTGATTGTGATGACCTCCAACCTCGGCTCGGCGCAGATCCAGGAGTTGGTGGGCGACAAGGAAGCGCAGCGCGCCGCGGTGATGGATGCGGTGGGCAGCCACTTCCGTCCGGAATTCATCAACCGTATCGACGAGGTGGTGGTGTTCGAACCGTTGGGCCGCGAGCAGATCGCCGGTATTGCCGAGATTCAGCTGCAGCGCCTGCGTAGTCGTCTGGCCGAGCGTGAGCTGAGCCTAGAGCTGACGCCGGAGGCGCTCGACAAGCTGATCGCTGTCGGTTACGACCCTGTGTACGGCGCGCGTCCACTCAAGCGTGCGATCCAGCGCTGGATCGAGAACCCGCTGGCACAGCAGATACTCGCCGGCGATTTCGCCCCGGGCGCGACGGTGCATGCCAAGGTGGACGGCGAGGAGATCGTCTTCGCCTGATCGATTGCCGCGTAAGCACAAAGGCCCGCCAATTTGGCGGGCCTTTGCTTTTGTAGCCGTAGGGAAAAGGGGAGAACCCGTAGGGCGTACTCGGCTTTGGCTTCCTGCGTCGCTCTACCTCCTGCATCCATGCAGTCGTCGCGAAGCAGTACGCCGGTCGTTGTGCTGCCAGGCCTGGCATGGCCCGGCGGGCTACTCGCTACGCTCGTGAGGCCGCCCTACACCTAATCCGTAGGAGCGTCAGCCGCGAGGTTCGCGGCTGAAGCCGCTCCTACGTAAAGCGTCAACCTCTTAGCAACAACCACCCCAATGCTTCTTCTTCGAGGTGTGGCCGATGCCGGGGTTGAAGGTATTGGTCGGGTCGAGTTCGCGGTAGAAGCCGGCCAATGCCGGCTTGGCCACGTAGAGATGGCCAACGTTGTGCTCGGCCGGATACTCGGCGCGGCGTTCGTCCAGCAGCTTCCACATGGCATGTTCCATGGCGAGCGGGTCATTACCTTTCTTGACGATATAGTCCTGGTGGAACACATGGCAGAAGAAATGCCCGTAGTACAGCTTGTGGATGATCCGCTCTTCCATCTCGGCCGGGAGCGTCTCGACCCAGTCGCGGTCGTTGCGGCGTAGGGCGATGTCCAGGGCGAGGATGTCTTCGACGCTGCTGCGGTGCGACTCGCGGTAGCGGATCGCGGCACCGGCCACGGCGAAGCGATGGAGGAAGGCCTTGCGTCCCTCATCGGCATCGCATTCGAAATAGGCGCCGCTGGTGCTGTTGGCGAAGTACTCGTTGAGGAAGCTGCGGGTCTGTTCCAACGTGTCGTTGGATACACGCACCAGCAGGTGATGCTCAAAACGGTCACGGTACTCGCGCATGCGTGGCGGCAGGTGGCTGGGCAGTAGGTTCATCAGGGCCTGGATGACCTTGTCGGTCACGCCACGCAGGCCGAAACGTTCGAAGAAACCGTCGACCCGGCTCTTCATGGCGAAGGCAGCCGGCACCTTGGACGTACCGAACTTGTCGATCACCAGGAAGGTGTCCTTGCCGTATTTCTCGCCGATGTCGAAGGCGGTGCGGTGGATGTATTCCCCGGCAATTGGCAGGCGCGGCAGCCTGGCCAGCAGGTGGCGGCGCACTTCGGTCAGATCGTGCGGGTCGTTGCTGCCGATATAGAACACCGTGCTCGGCTCTTTCGGGAAGGTGTCCAGGCGCACCGCGAACAGGCACAGTTTGCCGGCCGAACCGGAGGCCTCGAACAGGCGCGATGGGTCGGCGTTGAAGCGCGCCGGAGTGTCGGCATCGACGTCGCGCACGTGCTCGCCGTAGCGCGCGTCGGAGGCCTTTGCCGTCTCTTCGTTGCGCACCTGCTGCGGTGTGTAGTCGCCGCTCTGCAGGCGGGTGAGGATTTCCTCCGGATCGTTGCCCAGCTCGATCCCCAGGTGGTTGACCAGTTCCAGCGAACCGTCATCTTTAACCTGTGCATACAGCGCCAGCTCGGTATAGGCCGGGCCACGGCGCACCAGGGCGCCGCCGGAGTTGTTGCAGATGCCGCCGAGTACCGAGGCGCCGATGCAGGACGAGCCGATCACCGAGTGCGGTTCGCGATTCAGCGGCGCCAATGCCTGTTCCAGGCGATCCAGGGTGGCGCCGGGCAGGCACACCACCTGCTCGCCACCGTTGATCAACTGTACGCCGGTGATGCGCAGGGTGTTGATCAACACGATCTCGCGGTCGTAGTCGTCGCCATCGGGAGTCGAGCCCCCGGTCAGGCCGGTGTTGGCCGCTTGCATGATGACGATGCGGTCGGCCGCTACTGCCGCCTGCAGGATGCGCCACTGCTCCAGCAAGGAGCCTGGGCGCACCACCGCCAGCACGTTGCCTTCACCCGTACGGTGGCCCTTGCGGAAACGCCGTGTGGCTTGTTCGTCGGTCAGCACGTGGCTGCTGCCGACGATCTGGCGCATCTGCGCCAGCAGGGCGTCACGGGTGATGGAGGCGGCAGCAGTCATTGGCTCAACGCTCCTTTACCAGTAGATCCGGAGTGATTTCGGCGATGGACTTGGCGCCGGTCAGCACCATGGCCACGCGCATTTCCTTCTCGATCAGATCGAGAAGGTTGCTCACACCGGCGCCACCGGCTGCTGCCAGGGCGTAGATGAAGGCGCGGCCGAGCAGCACGGTGTCGGCACCCAGGGCCAGCATGCGTACCACATCGAGACCGGTACGGATGCCAGAGTCGGCGAGGATTTTCAGCTCGCCCTTGACCGCGTCGGCGATGGCCGGTAGCGCCCGGGCGCTGGACAGCACGCCGTCGAGCTGACGTCCGCCGTGGTTGGAAACGATGATGCCGTCAGCGCCGAAGGTCACCGCGTCGCGGGCATCTTCAGGGTCGAGGATGCCTTTGATCACCATCGGGCCGTCCCAGAAGTCGCGAATCCATTCCAGATCCTTCCAAGAAATCGACGGGTCGAAGTTGGCGCCCAGCCAGCCGATGTAGTCGGCCAGGCCGGTGGGGTTGCCGCGATAAGCTGAGATGTTGCCCAGGTCGTGCGGTTTACCCAGCAGGCCGACATCCCAGGCCCACTGCGGATGGGTCATGGCCTGCAGCATGCGGCGCAGCGCCGCGTTCGGGCCGCTCATGCCGGAGTGGGCATCGCGATAGCGCGCACCGGGTACGGGCATATCGACGGTGAACACCAGGGTCGAGCAACCGGCCGCCTTGGCGCGCTCCAGGGCATTCTTCATGAAGCCGCGATCCTTCAGCACGTAGAGCTGGAACCACATGGGCCGGTCGATGGCCGGCGCGACTTCCTCGATCGGGCACACCGAAACGGTGGACAGCGTAAAGGGAATACCTTTGGCTGCTGCGGCCTTGGCCGCCTGCACTTCACCGCGACGGGCATACATGCCGGTCAGGCCGACCGGAGCCAGGGCAACAGGCATGGACAGCTGTTCGCCGAACAGTTCGGTGGACAGGCTCAGGTCGGACATGTTCTTCAGCACCCGCTGGCGCAGTGCGATGTCCGACAGGTCGGCAACGTTACGGCGCAGGGTGTGCTCGGCGTAGGCGCCGCCATCGATGTAATGGAACAGGAAGGGCGGCAGCTTGCGCTGGGCCGCGGCGCGGTAGTCGGTGGAGGCAGAAATGATCATGGGCTCATCCTGTTACTAAAAAGAGAAAGCATAGCCTGACGGAAAATGCCCCGACATGGTCGGGGCGCTTTCGTGTGACGAGGTTCAGTGCACCAGTGGGTCAGTCACACCCAGCACGTAGATCGCGATCATCGCGATGATGCCGGTGAACAGCACGTAGTACAGCGTCGGCCAGATGGTCTTGCGCAGGGTGCTGCCTTCGCGCCCGAGCAGACCGACGGTTGCCGAGGCAGCAACCACGTTGTGAATCGCCACCATGTTGCCGGCAGCGGCGCCGATGGCCTGGACGGAGACGATCAGTGCGCTGGAAATACCCAGGCTGCTGGCTACACCGAACTGGAACTGGCTGAACATCATGTTGCTGACGGTATTGGAGCCGGCGATGAAGGCGCCCAGTGCGCCGATACTTGGCGCCAGCAGCGGGTAGATGCCACCAACACTCTCGGCTACCCAGCCAGCCATGAGGATGGGCATGCTGGCCAGCTCGGCACCATTGACGCCGGAGTTGATCAGGATGCGTACCATCGGCACGGTGAACAGCAGCACGAAGCCGGCGCTGAGCAGCACGCTGGACGATTCCTTCACGGCCTTGCCCAGGTCACGTGCTTTCATGCCATGCAGGAAGAAGGTGGCCAGCACCACGGCGACCAGAATGCCCCCCGGCAGGTACAGCGGCTGGAAATTGGCACTGACGCCGGCCTCGCCGAGCAGGTCGGGGAAGTTCACTACCACGGCTTTCAGTGCATTACCCACTTCCGGGAATACGCGGCTGATCACCAGCAGGGCGCCGACCATTACGTAGGGCAGCCAGGCACGCAGCGCGCTCATGGGTTTGGCGGTCAGCTCGTCCAGTTTCATCTCGACACTGCCCAGCCACTCGCTTGGCCATTTGTCCGCCGGCGCGAAGTCCCAGGTCTTCTTCGGCACCAGGAAACCAAAACGTGCGGCGCTGGTGACGATGGCCAGACCGATCAGGCCGCCCAGCAACGACGGAAATTCCGGCCCAAGGAAAATACCGGTAGCCGCGTAGGGCAGTACGAAAGCCAGGCCACCAAAGATGGCAAATGGCAGCACTTCCAGACCCGCTTTCCAGCTTTTTTCCTGACCGAAGAAGCGTGTCAGCATCATGACCATGATCAGTGGCATGACCACGCCAACGGTGGCATGAATGATCGCTACCTGGCTGGTGATCAGCTGCAGGAATTGCCCCCAGGACGAACCCTGTTCGACCAGTTGTGCGCCAATGCTGGCGGTATCCAGGCCGGTGTTGATGCCAACTATGATCGGCGTACCGACGGCGCCGAAGGATACCGGTGTGCTTTGCACCAGCATGCCCAGCAAAACGGCGGCCATTGCCGGAAAACCGATCGCCACCAGCAACGGCGCGGCGATGGCGGCTGGTGTACCGAAGCCCGAGGCACCCTCGATGAAGCAGCCGAACAACCAGGCAATGATGATCGCCTGGATGCGGCGGTCAGGGCTGATGGTGGTGAAGCCGGCACGAATGGCGGTGATACCGCCGGAGTGCTTGAGGGTGTTCAGCAGCAGAATCGCGCCAAAGATGATCCACAACAGCCCCAGTGTGATCAGCAAGCCTTGCAGGGTGGAGGCCAGTACGCGGTTGAAGGTCATGTCCCAGGCGAACAGGCCTACAGCAGCAGTCACCAGGTAAACCAGAGGCATGGCGTGTTTGGCCGGCCAGCGCAGACCGATCAGCAGCACGGCAGCGAGCAGAATCGGCGAGAACGCCAGCAGGGCGAGAATTCCGTTGGACATTGGGTCTTACTCCACACGAGCGCACAACTGGCGCGGCAGGGATGAGGCGTGATCGAACAGGCTTGCAGCGCGTAGGGCTGTCATGGCGTGACCTCGATGGTTTGTTGTTCTTGTTGGCTAAATTGGTAATACCAATTTACAAAGTAGCGGGCTCAGGTTAAAAGTTGCTCAATAGACTGTCAAATCGAGAGGCTAAGACTTTGGTCGTAGAGTGCTTGCTTGTTCAGCGAAGAAGGGCGCTATAGGCTTGCCCTGTGAGGCCATCGGCCTGGTCAAACCAATGGAGATGTGGGTAATGGAAGTAGGTCAGGTGCGGCAGCGTCGTCTCTCTGATGACATTGTCGCGCAACTGGAAACCATGATTCTCGAGGGCACCTTGCGTGTCGGTGAGAGGCTGCCTGCAGAACGTGCGCTGGCCGAGCAGTTCGGTGTGTCTCGTCCGTCCCTGCGTGAGGCGATCCAGAAACTGGTGGCCAAGGGGCTGCTGGTCAGTCGCCAGGGAGGCGGTAACTATGTCGCCGAATCACTCGGCTCGACCTTCAGCGACCCGCTGTTGCAACTGCTGGAGCACAAGGAAGACGCCCAGCGCGATCTGCTGGAATTTCGTCACACGCTGGAAGGCTCCTGCGCCTACTACGCGGCCAGGCGCGCCACCGATATCGATCGGCAGCGCCTCACCGAAGCGTTCGAAGCCTTGCAGGATTGCTACGCGCGAGTCGGCAAGGTGACTCGCGCCGAGGAGGGGGCGGCCGATGCGCGTTTTCACCTGGCGATTGCCGAGGCCAGCCACAACGCCGTTCTGCTGCACACCATTCGTGGCTTGTTCGATCTGCTCAAGCGCAACGTGGTGACCAACATCGGTGGCATGTATGCCCAGCGCGAAGAGACCCGCGACATGCTGATCGGGCAGCACCGCGCGCTGTACCAGGCAATCATCGAAGGTCGCGCGGAAGACGCCCGCGAGCTCTCCAATCAGCATATCGATTATGTGCAGGAGGTGCTGTCGGAAGTGCAGTTGGAAGCCCAGCGCGTGGCGCGTGCGCAGCGCCGACTGGGGTTGTAGGCGCTACAGGCTGTACTGGAGCAGGGCGTGACTGGCGGCGATCCGTTGGCGAAGCAATACGCTGTTGAGTCCCAACGGAATGTTGTGGTGCCAGGTCTGGCATGGCGGACTGTTCGCTTGGGCTCCTGAGTCCGCCCTACGCCAACTTTGCCTGCAGCCTGTCGCCGCTTTTAGTCGTCCTTGCCCTTGCTGCGCATCGCACGTTGAACCTCGCGGTCGGCGTCACGCTCTTTCTCGGTGTGGCGCTTGTCGAAGTCCTTCTTGCCCTTGGCCAGGGCAATTTCGCATTTGACCAGATGCTGCTTCCAGTACAGCGACAGCGCCACGGCGGTGTAGCCCTTCTGCTGCACGGAGCCGAACAGCTTTTCCAGCTCGCGCTTGTTCAGCAGCAGCTTGCGCGTGCGGGTCGGGTCGGCGATGACATGGGTGCTGGCGGTTTTCAGTGGCGTGATGTGGCAGCCCATCAACCAGGCCTCATCGTCCTTGAGCAGCACGTAGCTGTCGACCAACTGTGCCTTGCCGGCACGCAGGCTCTTCACTTCCCAGCCGGACAGCACCAGGCCGGCCTCGAACTTGTGTTCGATGAAATAGTCATGCAGCGCCTTCTTGTTCAGCGCGATGGTGCCTTGGGGATGTTTCTTTTGCTTAGCCATAGGGCGCGCATTATAGGGAGTCGTCCGCGCCTGCGCCATGGGGCTTTACCGAGCCAAACTTGAGCCCATGCCGCTAATCTCCGACAATGCGCGATCTTTTTTCCCACAGATATGGGTCTTGGCCGCAATGGCGAGCGACAAAGTTTCAATTCACGGGGGCTGGAGCAGTCGCTGGGTATTCATCATGGCTGCGATTGGCTCGGCAGTCGGCCTGGGCAGCATCTGGAAGTTCCCGTACATGACCGGCATCTACGGTGGTGGTGCCTTCGTGTTGATGTTCCTGGTATTCATCGTGTTGGTCGGCGTACCCGTCATGCTGGCGGAAACCCTGATCGGCCGCCGCGGTCGGCAGAGTCCGGTCAATGCGATGAAGAGCCTGGCGATCGAAGCCGGAGCCTCGAAGCACTGGTCGCTGGCTGCGCTGATGGGGATGGTCGCTGCGCTACTGATCCTGTCCTTCTACAGCGTGGTAGCCGGTTGGTCGCTGGATTACATCATCGGCATGGGGCGTGGCGACTTCACCGGCATCAGCGCCGATGGGGCAGGTGCGGCGTTCGGCGGTCTGACCTCCGATCCGTGGCGACTGACCCTGTGGCACAGCCTGTTCATGCTGATCACTGCGTTCGTCATCGCCAAGGGGGTGGTAGCAGGGTTGGAGCGCAGCCTGCGCATCATGATGCCGCTGCTGTTCGTGTTGTTGCTGGTGCTGCTGGGCTATAGCTTCACCACCGGGCATTTCCGTGAAGGTTTCGACTTCCTCTTCCATTTCGATCCGAGCAAGGTGCAGGACGGCATTCTGGCTGCCATGGGCCATGCCTTCTTTACCCTGAGCGTGGGCGTGGGCTCGATCATGGTCTACGGCGCCTACATGCCGAAGAAGGCCTCGATAGGCGCCACGGTGCTGACCGTCGGTCTGCTCGATACCCTGGTGGCGCTGACTGCGGGGCTGGCATTGTTCCCTATCGTCTTCGCCGCCGGCCTGGAGCCGGGCGGTGGCCCGGGGCTGATGTTCGTCACCCTGCCGATTGCCTTCGGTAACATCGCTTTCGGTCAGGTGATGGGGCTGATCTTCTTCGTGTTGGTGGCTGTTGCCGCATGGAGTTCGTCGATCTCCATGCTGGAGCCGGCCGTGGCCTACTTCGTCGAAAAAACCGGGCGCAGCCGTGCGCAGGTAACCGCCGCGCTGGCGCTGTTGTGCTGGCTGGTGGGGATGGGCACGGTGCTGTCGTTCAACCTGTGGGCCGAGGCCAAGTTCTTCGTCTTCGCCGAGGACGGTTTCCATCTGTTGCAGTGGGGTGCCGAGGGCGGCAAGACGTTCTTCGACAGCATCGACTACCTCACCAGCCGTATCCTGCTGCCGCTGGGCGGTCTGTCTTTCGCCATGTTCGCTGGTTGGGTGCTAAGCCGTGATGCTGTGCGTGAAGAGTTGTCCATCAGAAGCCCGCTGCTGTTCAATCTGGCCCTCTGGCTGATTCGCGTCGTGGCGCCAATCGGCGTGCTGATCGTGTTCATTGCGGAGCTGAGCAAGTAAATGGCTACTCGAATCCAGCGTTCGGCGTTGTTGCCGTACCCGGCGCAGGCACTGTTTGATCTCGTCAACGACGTGGCCGGTTACCCAAAATTTCTGCCTTGGTGCCGCGCCAGTGAGGTGTTGGAGGTCAGCGAGACGCACATGCTGGCCAGCCTCGAGGTGGCCAAGGGCAGCATCGGCCAGCGCTTCGTCACGCGTAACGTGCTGCTGCCTGGGCAGCGTATCGAGATGAACCTGCAGGAAGGGCCTTTTACTAGTCTCCATGGCGTCTGGGAGTTCAAGGCGCTGGGCGACAAGGCCTGCAAGATCAGCCTGGACCTGACCTTCGACTATGCTGGGCCCCTGGTGCGTGCCACGCTGGGCCCGCTGTTCAATCAGGCGGCCAATACCATGGTCGACGCCTTCTGCCAGCGAGCCAAGCAGCTATATGGATAAGCCCAGTATCGCCATCGAAGTGGTCTATGCCCTTGCCGAACGGCAGAAACTCCTGCGTCTGTCCGTACCGGCCGGCACCACGGTGCGCGAGGCCGCGCTGCGTTCTGGTATGCAGCAGTTCTTTCCGGAGCTGGATCTGAGCCAGGCGCCGCTGGGCATTTTTGGCAAAGCGGTAGGCAAGCCGGAAGAGCGAGTGCTGGAGGAGGGTGAGCGTGTCGAGATCTATCGGCCGCTGATCGCCGATCCGAAGGAAGTGCGCAAGCAGCGTGCGGCCAAAGCCAAGGCCAGGGAAGAAGGCGAGGAGTCGAGCTAACCCGTCAGCTCGTTAGGCGGCAAATATGAAAAAGCCCGGATTCGCTCCGGGCTTTTTCGTGTCCGCGTGTTACTGCGGATCGGTTTCCAGCGGCTCGGGAGTCGGAACCGGAACGGTTTCGACCTGATCCACCTCACGCTGAATCTGCTCCAGCAGCGAGCCAGGCGCCGGCGGGGTTTCGTCCTGTGGTTTGGCTTGCGGCTGCGCACTGTCGGTGTCGCTACCTTCGCCCATGATTGCCTGGTCACGGCTGACGCCGGGCATGAAGTCGCCGGCCAGGCCAACCAGTTGGTCGCTGCCGTCGAATACCAGGCTGACGCGTTCCTGCAGGCGCTGACCGCCGCCAGGCTGGATGCTGTACAGATAATCCCAGCGATCGGCATGGAAGGTGTCGGTGATCAACGGGTTGCCCATGATAAACCGCACTTGGCGTCGGGTCATTCCCGGGCGTAGCTGGTCTATCATGTCCTGTGTCACGACATTGCCCTGTTGAATGTCGATCTTGTAAACCCCGGGGAATGAACAACCGGCGAGTGCGAAGAGCCCGGTCAGCGACAGGCTGGTCAGCAAGAGCTTGGTTTTTTGCATCGGAGGGTGACTTCCACTATCTTGGGCAACTTGAACCCCGGATCATACCCGTATTGAAGGGTGCTGCGAAGCAGCATCCATGAGAAAGCAGACCATGGTTGAAAATAACGAACTGCGCAAAGCTGGACTGAAGGTGACTCTGCCACGAGTCAAAATCCTGCAAATGCTCGACAACGCCGAGCACCGCCACATGAGTGCGGAGGACGTCTACAAGGCTCTGATGGAAGCGGGTGAGGACGTTGGCCTGGCCACCGTGTACCGCGTGCTGACCCAGTTCGAAGCGGCCGGTCTGGTGGTGCGTCACAACTTCGATGGCGGCCATGCCGTATTCGAGCTGGCTGACAGCGGCCATCACGACCATATGGTCTGCGTCGATTCTGGTGAAGTGATCGAGTTCTTCGATGCCGAGGTCGAGAAGCGTCAGAAGGAGATCGTCAAGGAACACGGTTTCGAGCTGGTCGACCACAATCTGGTGCTTTACGTACGCAAGAAGAGCTGATCCTTCCGCGGCAATCAGAAAGGCGACCCTCGGGTTAATGCCAGTCAGTTAAGCCGTTGCACTCGATCTTTGTAGGAGCCGGCTTGCCGGCGATCCGCCATAAAAAGCATCGCCAGCAAGCTGGCTCCTACGAAAAGCGCCCCCTCTACTGCAAGTAGGAGGGGGTGGTGACTAACTTATCTGATCAGCATTAACCCTCGGGTCGCCTTTTTGCTTTGTCGTGGCCTGGATGCAATCCGGGTGATTTGGTGCTCCCGGATTGCATCCAGGCTACGTCGCTTCAGGCAGCCTGAGCGCTGGTGACCATCTTGCGCGCGTGAGCCAGGGATTCCTCGGTCAGGTCGACGCCACCGAGCATGCGGGCTATTTCCTCGACGCGGCCGCTCTCGTCCAGCTTGCTCACGGCGGTAGACGTGGCATCTTCGCCGCGACGCTTGTGCACGAACAGATGTTGATGGCCCTGCGCGGCGACTTGCGGCAGGTGTGTGACGCATAGCACCTGACCGCGCTCGCCCAGGCGGCGCAGGAGTTGGCCGACCACCTCTGCTGTGGGGCCGCCGATACCGACGTCCACTTCGTCGAATACCAGGGTCGGTACACGCGAGGTCTGCGCGGTGATCACTTGGATCGCCAGGCTGATACGTGATAGCTCACCACCGGAGGCCACCTTGGCCAGGCCGCGTAGCGGCTGGCCGGGGTTGGCGCTGACCAGGAACTCCACCATTTCCAGGCCACTGGCATGCGGTTCTTCGCAGCTCATGGCCTGGAACTGGATGTTGAAGCGGCCGCCAGGCATGCCCAGCGCCTGCATTTCCTGCTCTACGGCTGTGGCCAGGCGCTCGGCAGCATTGCAGCGCAGTGTGCTGAGCTCGGCGGCTTTCTCCTGGTAATGACGCTCATAGGCGGCCAGCTCTTCGGCCAGGCGTTCACTGGCCTGGTCGTCGGCATTCAGGCCTTCAAGCTCCTCGAACAACTGTTGCTGCAAGGCGGCCAGCTCGGTGGGTTGGATGCGATGCTTGCGTGCCAGGGTGTAGATGGTGTCCAGGCGCTCTTCGAGAAACTGTTGACGCTCCGGGTCGGCGTCGAAGTGGTCGAGGAAGCGGTTCAATTCACCGACGGCTTCCTCCACCTGGATCTGCGCACTGGCCAGCAGGTTGCTGGCTTCGTTCAAGGCGCCGCCCTGGCCGCCAAAGGCGCCCAGGCGGTTGAGGCTGGCGGTCAGCGCGGACAGCACGTTGCCGGCATCGCTCTCGCTGCACAGATCGAGCACCTGGCGACAGGCCGCGAGTAGCGCTTCAGCGTTGCTCAGCGCCTTGTGCTCCTGTTCCAGCTGTTCCAGTTCGTTGTCGCCGAGGGCGAGATTTTCCAGCTCTTCCAGTTGATAGCTGAGCAGCTGGTGGCGGGCGCGCTGTTCGTCACCCTGGCTGGAGATGCGCTCCAGCTCGTTGCGTGTCTGCTTCCAGCGCTGCGCGGCGAGTTGTACCTGGCGCGCGAGGTCCTGGCTGCCGGCGTATTCATCGAGCAGGCGGCGATGGGTGTCGGTCTTGAGCAGCGACTGATGCTCGTGCTGGCTGTGGATATCGATGATCAGCTCGCCAAGTGCCTTGAGGTCGGCCTGCGGACAGGGGCTGCCGTTGATATAGCCGCGCGAGCGGCCTTCGGCAGTGATCACCCGGCGCAGGATGCACGGGCCGTCGTTGTCCAGATCCCGTTCGGCGAGCCAGGTGCGGGCTTCGGGAATGTCCACCAGGTCGAAGCTGGCGAGAATGTCAGCCTTGTCTGCGCCTGGGCGTACCACGCCGCTGTCGGCGCGATCACCCAGGCACAGGCCGAGGGCGTCGAGCATGATCGACTTGCCGGCACCGGTCTCGCCGCTGATGGCGCTCATGCCGGCATCCAGCTCGAGATCCAGGTGGTCGACGATGGCGTAGTTGTGAATGGACAGGTGCACCAGCATGGCGAACGCTCCCGAATTGATGTCTGGTTATTTATACAGTGTTTTTTCTTTCTCTGGCAATCCTCCCTATTGCCCCTTGAAAGCTGTGGAATTGACTCCATATAGGCGGCAGGAGCGCGAGTCGGTATCGCGCCAGTTTTTTCGAGAGGAGAAAGGCATGGCTGACGAACAGACCCTGGATACGCAGAATCCCGAGGCGCAGGCGGCAGAAGCTGTTGCGCCTGGTGACGACCTGGCTGCTCGCGTGCAAACGCTGGAAGAGCAACTGGCCGCTGCACAGGATCAGTCGCTGCGCATGGCTGCCGACCTGCAGAACGTGCGTCGTCGCGCGGAGCAGGACGTAGAGAAGGCACACAAATTTGCGCTGGAAAAGTTCGCTGGCGATCTGCTGCCGGTAATCGACAGTCTGGAGCGCGGCCTGGAGCTGTCCAGCCCTGACGATGTGTCGATCAAGGCCGTGCGTGAGGGCATGCAACTGACCCTCAAGCTGTTCCACGACACCCTGGCTCGCTACAACCTGGAAGCCATCGACCCGCATGGTGCGCCGTTCAACCCGGATCATCATCAGGCCATGGCCATGGAGGAAAGCATCCATGCCGAGCCGAACTCGGTGCTCAAGGTGTTCCAGAAGGGCTATCTGCTCAATGGTCGCCTGCTGCGCCCGGCCATGGTCGTGGTCAGCAAGGCGCCGGCCACGCCGCCGCCGTCCATCGACGAGCAGGCTTGAAATTTCCGGGGGCGACCCCATTTTTGAGTCAAGCGTTTTAGTGCTACCGGCGCCCGCGACAGGCGGCGACGGAATAATCAAAGTTTCGGGAGAATTTTCATGGGTAAAATCATCGGTATCGACCTGGGGACCACCAACTCCTGCGTCTCCATTCTGGAAAACGGCAGCGTCAAGGTGCTGGAGAACGCCGAAGGCGCTCGCACCACGCCGTCCATCATCGCCTACGCCAACGACGGCGAGATTCTGGTTGGCCAGTCGGCCAAGCGTCAGGCGGTGACCAACCCCCACAACACCCTGTTCGCCGTCAAACGCCTGATCGGTCGTCGCTTCGAAGAAGACGTCGTGCAGAAAGATATCAAGCTGGTGCCTTACAAAATCGTCAAGGCCAGCAACGGCGACGCCTGGGTTGAGGCGGCCGGCAAGGAAATGGCACCGCCGCAGATCAGCGCCGAAGTGCTGAAGAAAATGAAGAAGACCGCCGAGGATTACCTGGGCGAGCCGGTCACCGAGGCGGTGATCACCGTGCCGGCCTACTTCAACGACAGCCAGCGTCAAGCCACCAAGGACGCCGGTCGTATCGCCGGTCTGGAAGTCAAGCGCATCATCAACGAGCCGACCGCCGCAGCGCTGGCCTATGGCATGGACAAGGCCAAGGGCGACCACACCGTGATCGTCTATGACCTGGGTGGCGGTACCTTCGACGTGTCGGTCATCGAGATCGCCGAAGTCGATGGTGAGCACCAGTTCGAAGTGCTGGCCACCAACGGGGACACTTTCCTCGGTGGTGAGGACTTCGACATGCGCCTGATCGACTACCTCGTCGACGAGTTCAAGAAAGAGTCCGGCATGGATCTGAAGAATGATCCGCTGGCGCTGCAGCGTCTGAAGGAAGCCGCCGAGAAGGCCAAGATCGAGCTGTCGTCCGCTCAGTCGACCGACGTCAACCTGCCGTACATCACGGCTGACGCCACAGGTCCCAAGCACCTGAACGTGAAGCTTTCCCGCGCCAAGCTGGAGTCGCTGGTCGAAGATCTGGTCGCCCGTACCATCGAGCCTTGCCGTATCGCGCTCAAGGATGCCGGCATCGACGCGAGCAAGATCGACGACGTGATCCTGGTCGGTGGTCAGACCCGTATGCCGCTGGTGCAGAAAGCCGTGGCCGAATTCTTCGGCAAGGAAGCGCGCAAGGACGTCAACCCGGACGAAGCCGTGGCCATGGGTGCTGCCATTCAGGGTGCGGTACTGGCCGGTGACGTCAAGGACGTGCTGCTGCTCGATGTGTCCCCGCTGACCCTGGGTATCGAAACCATGGGCGGCGTGATGACTGCGCTGATTGAGAAGAACACCACCATCCCGACCAAGAAGTCTCAGGTGTTCTCCACCGCTGACGACAACCAGAGCGCCGTGACCATTCACGTGCTGCAGGGCGAGCGCAAGCAGGCTGCGCAGAACAAGTCGCTCGGCAAGTTCGACCTGGCCGAGATTCCGCCGGCGCCGCGCGGCGTGCCGCAGATCGAAGTGACCTTCGATATCGATGCCAACGGCATCCTGCACGTGTCCGCCAAGGACAAGGCCACCGGCAAGCAGCAGTCCATCGTGATCAAGGCCAACTCCGGTCTGTCCGAGGAAGAAATCGAGCAAATGGTGCGTGATGCCGAGGCCAACGCCGAGGAAGACCGCAAGTTCGAAGAGCTGGCTACTGCACGCAACCAGGGCGACCAGCTGGTGCATGCCACCCGCAAGATGCTCACCGAGGCCGGCGACAAGGCCACGGCTGACGAGAAAGCGGCCATCGAGAAAGCCATCGGCGAACTGGAAGCGGCCGTGAAGGGTGATGACAAGGCGAACATCGAAGCCAAGATGAATGCGCTGTCCGAAGCCACCACGCCGCTGGCGCAGAAGATGTACGCCGAGCAGCCGCAAGGTGGTGCCGCGCAAGCTGACGCTGGCGATGCCAAGGATGCCGGTGACGACGTGGTCGACGCTGAGTTCGAAGAGGTCAAGGAGAACAAGTAAGGGGTGCGGCCTGCTCGGCGGGCCGCTTCTTCTTTACGCTCCACCGTCGCTCGCGACGGGCAGGATTCGCCGCGCGGGAGCCATCTCCCGCGTCGGCGTATCTGGAGCTCACGAATCTGAGAGTGCAGCACAACTATGGCAAAACGTGACTATTATGAGATCCTGGGGGTCGAGCGCGGCGCCAGTGAGGCCGAGCTGAAGAAGGCCTATCGGCGCCTGGCGATGAAATACCATCCGGACCGCAACCCGGATGACAAGGACGCCGAAGAGAAATTCAAGGAGGCCAACGAGGCCTACGAAGTTCTCTCCGACGCCAGCAAGCGTTCGGCCTACGACCAGTACGGCCACGCCGGGGTCGATCCGCAGATGGGCGGTGGCGGCGGCGCCGGTTTTGGTGGCGCCAACTTCTCCGACATCTTCGGCGATGTCTTCAGCGACTTCTTCGGCGGTGGTCGTGGTGGTTCGCGCGGTGGCGCCCAGCGTGGCAGTGACCTGCGCTACACCCTGGAGTTGGATCTGGAAGAAGCGGTACGCGGCACCACCGTGACCATCCGCGTGCCGACCCTGGTTGGTTGCAAGACCTGTGATGGTTCGGGTGCCAAGAAGGGCACCAGCCCGGTGACCTGTACCACCTGCGGCGGTATTGGCCAGGTGCGCATGCAGCAGGGCTTCTTCTCCGTACAGCAGACCTGCCCGCGCTGCCACGGCAGCGGCAAGATGATCACCGACCCCTGTGGCAGCTGCCACGGCCAGGGGCGTGTGGAAGAGAGCAAGACGCTGTCGGTCAAGGTGCCGCCGGGCGTCGATACCGGCGACCGCATTCGTCTGTCTGGCGAAGGTGAGGCGGGGTCTCATGGTGGCCCGGCTGGCGATCTGTATGTGGTGGTCAACGTCCGTGAGCATGCGATCTTCCAGCGCGACGGCAAGCACCTGTACTGCGAAGTGCCGATCAGCTTCGCCGATGCCGCCCTGGGTGGCGAGCTGGAAGTGCCGACCCTCGATGGTCGGGTCAAACTGAAGATCCCGGAAGGGACGCAGACCGGCAAGCTGTTCCGCCTGCGCGGCAAGGGTGTGGCGCCGGTGCGCGGTGGTGGTGCCGGCGATCTGATGTGCCGGGTGGCGGTGGAAACGCCGGTCAACCTGAACAAGCGTCAGCGCGAGCTGCTCGAAGAGTTCCGCAAGTCGCTGCAGGGCGACGACTCCCACTCGCCCAAGGCCAGTGGCTGGTTCGAAGGCGTGAAGCGCTTCTTCGGCGACGTATAAAACAGCGTATCGGGCGCGGATCCCGTCCGCGCCTCGATGCGTCAGCTTGGAGCTGAATTGCTATGCAACGTATCGCAGTAATGGGCGCCGCCGGGCGCATGGGCAAGATTCTGATCGAAGCCGTACAGCAGGCCGAGGGCGCCGCGCTCAAGGCCGCCATCGATCGTCCCGACAGCAGCCTGATCGGCGCCGACGCCGGTGAGCTGGCCGGTCTGGGCAAGATTGGCGTGAAGCTGGTTGGTGATCTGGCGTCGGTGGTTGCCGATTTCGACGTGCTGATCGACTTCACCCACCCCTCGGTAACCCTGAAGAACCTGGAAGTCTGCCGTCAGGCCGGCAAGGCCATGGTCATCGGTACCACAGGTTTCTCTCCTGAGGAAAAACAGCTGCTGAATGAGGCTGCCAAGCAGATTCCCATTGTCTTCGCCGCCAACTACAGCGTGGGCGTCAACCTGTGCCTGAAGCTGCTGGATACCGCCGCCCGTGTGCTGGGCGACGACGTGGATATCGAGATCATCGAAGCTCACCACCGGCATAAGGTCGATGCGCCGTCCGGCACTGCGCTGCGCATGGGCGAAGTGGTGGCCGATGCGCTGGGGCGCGATCTGCACAAGGTTGCCGTGTACGGCCGTGAAGGCCAGACCGGCGCGCGTGAGCGTGAAACCATCGGCTTCGCCACCGTACGTGCCGGCGATGTGGTGGGCGATCACACCGTACTGTTCGCCGCTGACGGCGAGCGTGTGGAAATCACGCACAAGGCCTCCAGCCGCATGACCTTCGCCAAGGGTGCGGTGCGTTCGGCGCTGTGGCTACGGGGGCGTGATGCCGCTCTGTACGACATGCAGGACGTGTTGGGCCTGAGGTAGGACTATATGGGTGCGGGAGATTGATCTCCCGCTCGTGCATGGATGTTGTGGGGTAGGTTACTGATGACGCCTTTGAAGCTGGATGATGTCGCCCGCTACGTCGAGTTGAATATCGGTTCTTTTCATGAGAAGCGTATTGCCAGTCTGGGGCGCCTGAAACTCAAGGATGTCCTGAAGCGCAAGAATCCCTATATGTATAGGGCCAAGCATGTACTGACTGCTGAACAGATCATTCGCGGTATCGTGGATGCGCATATCTCCTCCAATGAGGAGACTCTTTTCGGTGACTGGCTCGAAGGGCTAGCCATTTTTATCAATGGCCAGGTCTATGGTGGCTGGAAGTCCGGGATCACCGGTGTTGACCTCGAGTTCGACCGGGACGGAAGGCGCTATATCGTGGCTATCAAGTCTGGTCCGAACTGGGGTAATAGCTCCCAGATCGGTCAGATGAAGACCAATTTTCTGACAGCGCAGCGCACCTTGCGAACGGGGAACTCGGGGTTGCAGGTGGTGGCCGTCAATGGCTGCTGTTATGGTCGCGACAACAACCCGGACAAAGGCAGCTACTACAAGTACTGCGGCCAACGTTTCTGGTCGTTTATCTCGGGTGACGATCAGCTTTATGTTCAGCTGATCGAGCCGCTGGGCTTCAAGGCGCGCGAGCGCAATGACGAGTTCGCCGAAAACTACGGGCAGATGATCAACAAATTTACCCGTGAATTTACCCTTGAATTTTGCGACGAGCAGGGTGCCATCGACTGGACGCGCCTGCTGCGTTTCAATTCAGAGGCCTGAGGTTTCAGCCAATTGCCAGTTCGAGCTGGGTCTTGCGCCGTTGTTGCTCGAACGCCTTGCGCCATTCGTCATGGCAGGTGGCCTGGTAGCGCGAGAAGCGGAAACTGCGTGGCGCTTCCTGCGCCTTGCCTGCAAGCAGGTCTCGTAGCAGTTTTCCGACGGCATGGCCCAGACTGATCGGTACGGCATTGCCGACCTGCTTGTATTGTTGAATGAGTGGGCCAGCCAGTTGCCAGTCATCTGGAAACTCCTGGATTCGTTTGTATTCCTCGATCGACAGCGGGCGATCCGCTTCCGGATGCGCCAGATCCGTTGCCGGCATGGCGGGGTGCGTCACCAGTGTCGGTGATGGCTTGTCCCAGGCAAGGCGGCGCAAAAAGCCGGTCTTGCCGCCTCCTGAGAAGAAGGATTTGCCTAGCGCTTCGCGCTGCAGATCCGGGGCAAGATCACGCCAGTTCTGTCCAGCTTTGAGCAGGCGGTAGAAGCGCAAGCGCTTTTCCGGGAAGCTAAGGTGGTGATGGTTGTTGAGCCCTTCAAGTGCTTGGCGTACGGTGCGCCAGGTTGGTAACCCCAAGGCACCATCTTCGCTATGCGTTGGGGTGAGAAATGGCGCTGTTTTCCCGTCCCGTGAGCAGATGATTATGACGCGCTCACGAATTTGCGGGGTGCCGAAGTTGGCCGAGTTGTAAAGGTTGAACGAGCTGGCGTAGCCGGCGTTGCTCAATTTGCTCAGCACGAAGTTGAGTGCGCCGCCTTTCATCTCGTCTAGGGAAAGATCCGGGAAGTCCGGGCCACGTTGATCATGCGGACGGTGATCCATCGGGCAAGACAGCAGGCCGCGCACGTTCTCGATCACAATGTAGGGTGGCCTGACCTCCAGGGCCAGGTCGATAAACTTCAAGAAAGCATTGCCGCGCTCGTCATTAAACGCTTTGCGCTTTCCTGCGGTGCTGAACGCTTGGCAGGGAGGGCCACCGATAATGACGTCGATTTCTTCACGAGAAACGCCGGCAGCCTCGATCACCTGCTCGGCCGTGCAGGTATTGATGTCGCCTAACAGCGCCGTATTGGGGCGATTCAGGGCGATGGTCTGGCGGCAGTATTTGTCGAACTCGCAGGCCAGGCGGATATCGAAACCGGCCTTTTCCATGCCCAGATCAAGCCCCATGGCGCCGGAAAAGAAGCTCAGGGCGATGGGGGCGTTCTTGTCGCGCTTGGGCGCGTGATAGGCAGGATGATCCTCTGCAATCATGTGTGCTGTTTTCAATCCGTATTGGGTCACGCTTTGCGGGTCGATTATCCAGGTCTTGCCGACTCGCTCTGCGTCAAGCAGTTGGGTTCTGCAGAGCGTTCGGGTGCGCTGCGGGCTTATCTGAAGCTGGCGCGCCGCTTCTTCGATGCTGAGCTTGGTACTCACGTGGGGTTTCTCATACGAAACCTGCAGGAGGTACCAATGGTTTCCCGGCATCTTGTAGCTGTCAACCCTGAGCTGGGAAAACCATGGTGGGAGTGAAAGCCTTTTTGGTCTTTGCGCCTTTCGATTTCGAGGGTTTTCCTGTAGGCTTCCTGTTTTAGTGTGTCCACTAAAAGTTACGCAGAATGGTTCAAATAAAAAAGCGGGATGACCTTCACACGTCATCCCGCTTTTTTACAACCTGCGTTTGCTTCAAGCCTTGATCGAGACGGAGGTCTTCTTGACTAAGCCAGCCCCCAAACCTGCCATTTTGGCCCTTGCTGACGGCAGCATTTTTCGCGGCGATTCCATCGGGGCCGATGGCCAGACGATCGGAGAGGTGGTGTTCAACACCGCCATGACCGGCTATCAGGAAATCCTTACCGATCCATCCTATGCCCAGCAGATCGTTACCCTGACTTACCCGCACATCGGCAACACCGGCACCACGCCGGAAGATGCCGAGTCCAACCGCGTCTGGGCCGCTGGCCTGATCATTCGCGACCTGCCGCTGATTTCCAGCAACTGGCGCGACAAGCAACCGCTCGATGAGTACCTGAAGGAAAATGGCACCGTCGCCATCGCCGGTATCGACACGCGTCGCCTGACCCGCATCCTGCGTGAGAAAGGCTCGCAGAACGGCTGCATTCTGGTCGGTGACGATGCCACCGAAGAAAAGGCCCTGGAACTGGCGCGCAGCTTCCCCGGCCTCAAGGGCATGGATCTGGCCAAGGAAGTCACCTGCGACAAGCCATACGAATGGCGCTCCAGCGTGTGGAATCTGGAAAACGACAGCCACCCGGAAGTCGCTGCTGCCGAGCTGCCGTACCACGTGGTTGCCTATGACTACGGCGTCAAGCTGAACATCCTGCGCATGCTGGTTGCTCGTGGCTGCCGCCTGACCGTGGTACCGGCACAGACTCCGGCCAGTGACGTGCTGGCCCTGAATCCCGATGGTGTGTTCCTCTCCAACGGTCCGGGCGATCCTGAGCCGTGCGACTACGCGATCAAGGCGATCAAGGAAATTCTCGAGACTGATATTCCGGTGTTCGGCATCTGCCTCGGCCACCAACTGCTGGCCCTGGCCTCCGGCGCCAAGACCCTGAAGATGGGCCACGGCCACCACGGCGCCAACCACCCGGTACAGGATCTCGACACTGGCGTGGTGATGATCACCAGCCAGAACCACGGTTTTGCCGTGGACGAGAGCAGCCTGCCGAGCAATGTGCGGCCGATCCACAAGTCGCTGTTCGACGGCACCCTGCAGGGCATCGAGCGTACCGACAAGGACGCTTTCAGCTTCCAGGGTCACCCCGAGGCCAGCCCCGGCCCGCACGATGTGGCTCCATTGTTCGACCGCTTCATCGAAGCCATGGCCAAGCGCCGCTAAGCCTGCCGACTGACCCAAGGATTCGAGAGTAAGAAAATGCCAAAACGTACAGACATCAAAAGCATCCTGATCCTCGGTGCCGGCCCCATCGTCATCGGCCAGGCCTGTGAGTTCGACTACTCCGGCGCCCAGGCGTGCAAGGCGCTGAAGGAAGAAGGTTTCCGCGTCATTCTGGTGAACTCCAACCCGGCCACCATCATGACCGACCCGTCGATGGCCGACGCCACCTACATCGAGCCGATCAAGTGGGCCACCGTGGCCAAGATCATCGAGAAGGAGCGCCCGGACGCCCTGCTGCCGACCATGGGCGGCCAGACCGCGCTGAACTGCGCGCTGGATCTGGAGCGTCATGGCGTGCTGGAAAAGTTCGGCGTCGAGATGATCGGTGCCAACGCCGACACTATCGACAAGGCTGAAGACCGCTCGCGTTTCGACAAGGCGATGAAGGATATCGGCCTGGCCTGCCCGCGTTCGGGCATTGCCCACAGCATGGAAGAAGCCTACGGCGTGTTGGAGATGGTGGGTTTCCCCTGCATCATCCGCCCGAGCTTCACCATGGGTGGCACCGGCGGCGGCATCGCCTACAACCGTGAAGAGTTCGAGGAAATCTGCGCCCGTGGTCTGGATCTATCGCCGACCAACGAGCTGCTGATCGACGAATCGTTGATCGGCTGGAAGGAATACGAGATGGAGGTGGTCCGCGACAAGAAGGACAACTGCATCATCGTCTGCTCCATCGAGAACTTCGATCCGATGGGCGTGCACACCGGTGACTCGATCACCGTCGCACCAGCTCAGACCCTGACCGACAAGGAATACCAGATCCTGCGTAACGCCTCGCTGGCGGTACTGCGCGAGATCGGTGTGGAAACCGGCGGTTCCAACGTGCAGTTCGGCATCTGCCCGAACACTGGTCGCATGGTTGTGATCGAAATGAACCCGCGTGTATCGCGCAGCTCGGCGCTGGCCTCCAAGGCCACCGGCTTCCCGATCGCCAAGATCGCCGCCAAGCTGGCTGTCGGTTACACCCTCGACGAGCTGAGCAACGACATTACCGGCGGTCGTACCCCGGCGTCGTTCGAGCCGGCCATCGACTATGTGGTAACCAAGGTTCCGCGCTTCGCCTTCGAGAAATTCCCCAAGGCTGACGCCCGCCTGACCACCCAGATGAAATCCGTCGGTGAAGTCATGGCCATCGGCCGTACCTTCCAGGAATCCATGCAGAAAGCCCTGCGCGGCCTGGAAGTCGGCGTTGCCGGCTTCGATCCGAAGCTCGACCTCAACGACCCGGAAGCCGAGAGCACCCTGCGTCGCGAGCTGACCGTGCCCAGCGCCGACCGCATCTGGTACGTGGCCGATGCTTTCCGCGCCGGCAAGACCGTGGCCGAAGTGTTCGAGCTGACCCGTATCGACGAGTGGTTCCTGGTGCAGATCGAAGATCTGATCAAGGACGAAGCCACCGTGCAGACTCTCGGTCTGTCGGCTATCGACTACGACCTGATGTTCAAACTCAAGCGCAAGGGCTTCTCCGATGCGCGTCTGGCCAAGCTGCTGGGCGTTTCCGAGAAGAGCCTGCGTGCCCATCGCCACAAGCTGAAAGTGCTGCCGGTGTACAAGCGTGTGGACACCTGTGCCGCCGAATTCGCCACCGACACCGCCTACATGTACTCCACCTACGAGGAAGAGTGCGAGGCCAACCCGAGTGGTCGCGACAAGATCATGATCCTCGGTGGCGGCCCCAACCGTATCGGCCAGGGCATCGAGTTCGACTACTGCTGTGTACACGCGGCGCTGGCCATGCGTGAAGACGGTTACGAGACCATCATGGTCAACTGCAACCCGGAAACCGTGTCCACCGACTACGACACCTCCGACCGCCTGTACTTCGAGCCGGTGACCCTGGAAGACGTCTTGGAAATCGTCCGCGTCGAACAGCCGAAAGGCGTGATCGTCCAGTACGGTGGCCAGACCCCGCTGAAGATCTGCCGCGCCCTGGAGGAAGCAGGCGTACCGATCATCGGCACCAGCCCCGAGGCCATCGACCGCGCCGAAGACCGCGAGCGCTTCCAGCAGATGGTGCAGCGCCTGAACCTGCGTCAGCCGGCCAACGCCACTGCGCGCAGCGAAGATGAAGCCCTGGCTCTGTCGAAGAACATCGGCTACCCGATGGTGGTGCGTCCGTCCTACGTACTGGGCGGCCGCGCGATGGAAATCGTCTATCAGGAAGAAGAGCTCAAGCGCTACATGCGCGAAGCGGTGAAAGTGTCCAACGACAGCCCGGTGCTGCTCGATCGCTTCCTCAACTGCGCCATCGAGGTGGACGTGGATGCGGTGTGCGACGGCGAGACCGTGGTGATCGGTGCGATCATGCAGCACATCGAACAGGCTGGCGTGCACTCCGGTGACTCTGCCTGCTCGCTGCCGCCGTACTCGCTGCCGATGCACATCCAGGACGAGATTCGCGAGCAGGTCAAGAAAATGGCCCTGGAGCTCGGCGTGGTTGGCCTGATGAACGTGCAGATGGCCGTACAGGGCGAAGACATCTACGTCATCGAAGTGAACCCGCGCGCCTCGCGTACCGTGCCGTTCGTCTCCAAGTGCGTTGGCGAGTCGCTGGCCAAGGTCGCTGCGCGCGTCATGGCCGGCAAGAGCCTGGCCGAGGCCGGTTACAGCAAGGAAATCATCCCGCCGTTCTTCAGCGTCAAGGAAGCGGTGTTCCCCTTCGCCAAGTTCCCGGGTGTCGACCCGATCCTCGGCCCAGAGATGAAATCCACCGGTGAGGTAATGGGCGTCGGTGACACCTTCGGCGAAGCCTTCGCCAAGGCCCAACTGGGTGCCAGCGAGATTCTGCCGAACTCCGGTTGTGCGTTCATCAGCGTACGTGAGGATGACAAGCCGGAAGCCGTTCAGGTCGCGCGTGACCTGGTAGCGCTGGGCTTCGAGGTGGTCGCCACTGCCGGTACCGCCAAGGTGATCGAAGCCGCCGGTTTGCCGGTGCGCCGGGTGAACAAGGTGACCGAAGGTCGTCCGCATGTGGTCGACATGATCAAGAATGATGAGGTCACCCTGATCATCAACACCACCGAGGGGCGTCAGTCCATCGCTGACTCCTACTCGATCCGTCGTAACGCCCTGCAGCACAAGATCTACTGCACCACCACCATCGCGGCGGGTCAGGCGGTCTGTGAAGCGCTCAAGTTCGGTCCCGAGAAGACCGTGCGTCGGCTGCAGGATCTGCATGCAGGAATCAAGGCATGAACAAGTACCCCATGACCGTCCAGGGTGCTCGCGCCCTGGAAGAAGAGCTGGCGCACCTGACCAAGGTGCGTCGCCCCGCACTGAGTCAGGCGATTGCCGAGGCGCGCGAGCTGGGCGATCTCAAGGAAAACGCCGAATACCACGCCGCGCGTGAAGAGCAGGGCATGGTCGAGGCGCGTGTGCGTGATATCGAGGGTCGTCTGCAGAACGCGGTGATCATCGATGTCACTACCATCGAGCACACCGGCAAGGTGATCTTCGGCACCACGGTGGAAATCGCCAACGTCGACACCGACGAAAGCGTGACCTACCAGATCGTTGGCGAGGACGAAGCCGACATCAAGCAGGGCAAGATTTCTGTCGGTTCGCCTATCGCTCGTGCCCTGATCGGCAAGAATGAGGGCGATGTGGTGGCAGTGCAGACCCCCAGTGGCCTGATCGAGTACGAGATTGTCGAAGTCCGTCATATCTAAACCGCAACAACCGTCGCGGGCCGCTGCCGTTAGCTGGCAGCTGGCCCAGACTCTCTGGGTCGGCGGCTTGTGGTTGTTGCAGTTCGTCATTCTGCCGGCCATCGGCCAAAGCGGTCTGGCGCCTCTGCTGGTGCAGGAGATAGCCACGCGGCTGGTGCCGCTACTGGTCGGTCTGACAGCGGTATGCGTTGCGCTGCAGGCTTTTGCCTTGCTGCGCAGTGAAGGTCTGTCGAGTCTGTTGCGGGATATACGTGGGCAACTACTGCTGACCGTTGCGGCCATGGCCCTGAGCTACTTCGCTGTGCTGCGTTACTGGCCCGATGCCGAGCGCTGGCTGCGATTCAGTTACTTGGTGATGGCCTTTTGCGGTCTGTTGCTGGTACTGCAACCGGTTCCGGGTAAATTGCGCGGCGCCTGACGTCTGGCAGGCGCTGCACGAAGCCGTCAGCCCTGGTAACGAATCACGTTGGACAGGTTGCGATTGGGCTTGGGGTTCTTGCGATAGAGCAGGGCGACCTTGCCAATCGACTGAACCAGTTCGGCACGCCCGCTTACGCACAGGGCGGCGATGGCGGCCTGGCGATCCTCGCGTTCGGTGAGGCGCAGTTGTACCTTGATCAACTCGTGATCGTTCAGGGCGCGATCCAGTTCGGCCAGCACGCCCTCGGTTAACCCATTGTCAGCCACGATCAATACAGGTTTCAGGTGGTGGCCGATAGATTTGAATTGTTTCTTCTGCTCTTGAGTGAGCGGCATAATCATTAGTACCTAATTCGGTCAGGAAAACGGCGCTTATCTTACCCGAGCCCGCGCAGTTATTCATGATCCGTTGAGTCAGAGGTTTCAGTGGCACGTTCCAAGACCAGCCAGCGTTGGCTGAAAGAACATTTCGACGATCCTTGCGTGAAGATGGCGCAGAAGGACGGCTATCGTTCGCGCGCCAGCTACAAGCTGCTGGAAATCCAGGAGAAGGATATGACTGTGGTCGACCTCGGCGCCGCGCCGGGTGGCTGGTCGCAGGTTACCAGTCGAGTGATCGGCGACAAAGGGCGTCTGATCGCCTCCGATATCCTGGAGATGGACAGCATTCCCGACGTTACCTTTATTCAGGGTGATTTCACCGATGACGCGGTGTTCGTGCGGATTCTCGAGGCTATCGGTGAAAATCCGGTCGACCTTGTTATTTCCGATATGGCCCCAATATGAGTGGGGTAAGGACTGCCGAGCAGGCGCGCGCGATGTACTTGTGCGAGCTGGCGCTGGATCTGGCCGGGCGGGTTCTACGCCCGGGTGGCGATTTCCTGATCAAGATTTTCCACGGCGAAGGTTTCGATGCGTATCACAAGCAGGTGCGTGAGACCTTCGATAAGGTGCAGATGCGCAAGCCGTTGTCGTCGCGCGATCGCTCGCGCGAGCAGTGCCTGTTGGCGCGCGGTTTTCGCGGGATGTGAGTTGAAACTGGTGTCCGCCCTGTCGGTCTCAGTTGCAGAAACCTCATAAAGGGTTACAGACGGTGCCTGCGGGGCGCGGGCGTTTGGTGTAAGTTAGTCGGTATATCATTGGTCGTCATGGGAAGCTCGCTTCGCCACGAGGCCTGCTTCAGAGGGTAGCTAATTGAACGACATGGCAAAGAATCTGATCCTGTGGCTGATCATCGCGGCGGTGCTGGTTACCGTGATGAACAACTTCTCCAGTCCGAGCGAGCCGCAGACCCTGAGTTACTCGCAATTCATCGAGCAAGTGAAGGAGGGGCGTGTCGAGCGCGTGACCGTCGATGGTTATGTGATCACCGGCAAGCGTACCGACGGCGAGGGCTTCAAGACCATACGTCCGGCCATTCATGACGGCGGTCTGATCGGCGATTTGATCGACAACAACGTGGTCATCGAAGGCAAGCAGCCTGAGCAGCAGAGCATCTGGACTCAGTTGCTGGTCGCCAGCTTCCCGATTCTGGTGATCATCGCCGTATTCATGTTCTTCATGCGCCAGATGCAGGGCGGTGCTGGTGGCAAGGGCGGGCCGATGAGCTTCGGCAAGTCCAAGGCGCGTCTGCTTTCCGAAGATCAGGTCAAGACCACCTTCGCCGATGTCGCCGGTTGCGACGAGGCCAAGGAAGAAGTCAGCGAACTGGTGGAATTCCTCCGCGATCCGGGCAAGTTCCAGCGCCTGGGCGGTCGCATCCCGCGTGGCGTACTGATGGTTGGCTCGCCGGGTACCGGCAAGACCTTGCTCGCCAAAGCCGTGGCCGGCGAGGCGAAAGTGCCGTTCTTCACCATTTCCGGTTCCGACTTCGTTGAGATGTTCGTCGGTGTTGGTGCCAGCCGTGTTCGCGACATGTTCGATCAGGCCAAGAAGCACGCGCCGTGCATTATCTTCATCGATGAGATCGACGCCGTTGGTCGCCATCGTGGCGCCGGCATGGGCGGCGGTCACGACGAGCGTGAGCAGACCCTCAACCAGTTGCTGGTGGAGATGGATGGTTTTGAAATGAACGATGGCATCATCGTCATTGCTGCCACCAACCGCCCTGATGTTCTGGATCCGGCTCTGCTGCGTCCCGGCCGTTTCGACCGCCAGGTGGTCGTTGGTCTGCCGGACATTCGCGGTCGCGAGCAGATTCTGAAAGTGCACATGCGCAAGGTGCCGATGGGGGACGACGTTAATCCGGCGGTCATTGCGCGTGGTACTCCAGGCTTCTCCGGTGCTGACCTGGCCAACCTGGTCAACGAAGCCTCGCTGTTCGCCGCGCGTGCAGGCAAGCGTCTGGTCGAGATGAAAGAGTTCGAACTGGCCAAAGACAAGATCATGATGGGCGCTGAGCGCAAGACCATGGTCATGTCCGACAAGGAGAAGCTCAACACCGCTTACCACGAGGCGGGTCACGCCATCGTCGGTCGCCTGGTGCCTGAGCATGATCCGGTTTACAAGGTGTCCATCATTCCGCGTGGTCGTGCCTTGGGCGTGACCATGTTCCTGCCGGAAGAAGATCGTTACAGCCTGAGCAAGCGCGCGCTGACCAGCCAGATCTGCTCGCTGTTCGGTGGTCGTATTGCCGAAGAAATGACCCTTGGTTTCGATGGCGTTACCACCGGTGCCTCCAACGACATCATGCGTGCCACGCAGTTGGCCAAGAACATGGTCACCAAGTGGGGGTTGTCGGAGAAGCTGGGCCCGCTGATGTATGCGGAAGAAGAGGGTGAAGTCTTCCTCGGTCGCAGCATGGGCAGCCAGGCCAGCAACGTTTCCGGCGAGACTGCCAGGCAGATCGATGAAGAAGTGCGTCGCATCATCGATGAATGCTACGCCACGGCCAAGAAACTGCTGGTAGAGAACCGTGACAAGCTCGATGCCATGGCCGAAGCACTGATGAAGTACGAAACCATCGATGCCGAGCAGATCGACGACATCATGAATGGTCGCGAGCCTCGTGAGCCGCGCGGCTGGGATGGTGGCGGTGACTCCGGTGCTCCGCAGGCCAAGGTCGACGAGCCAGATCGTTCTGAAAAGCCCATTGGTGGGCCGGCGGCCGAGCACTAAGGTTTCATATGTCTCAAGCGCAACACCCGAGCCGGCTACCCTGTGGTAGCCGGCTTCTTGATTTGTCCCGTCCGCAGGTGATGGGCATCCTCAATGTCACTCCGGATTCTTTCTCTGACGGTGGGCGCTTTACGGCGCGCGATGCTGCATTGCGTCACGCCGAGCAGATGGTCGCCGCGGGTGCGACGCTGATCGATATCGGTGGTGAATCCACCCGCCCGGGCGCCCGGGCCGTTTCTCCGACCGAAGAGCTGGAGCGGGTTGCGCCGGTGGTCGAAGCTATCGCCCGTGAACTCGACGTGATCATTTCCGTGGACACCTCGACGCCCGCAGTCATGCGCGAGAGTGCAAGGCTGGGCGCGGGGCTGATCAATGATGTGCGTTCGTTGCAGCGTGATGGTGCTCTGGATGCGGCGGCAGATACTGGTTTGCCGGTGTGTCTGATGCATATGCGCGGCGAGCCCGGGAACATGCAGGATGATCCGCAGTATCCGGATATCGTCGCTGAGGTACGTGATTTTCTCGTCGAGCGCATGGCCATCTGCGCGACAGCCGGTATTCCCGCTGAGCGGATCCTGCTCGATCCGGGCTTTGGATTTGCCAAAACCCTGGAGCACAATCTCGCCCTGTTCAAGCGCATGAGTGAGCTCTCTGCGTTGGGGCGGCCCTTGCTGGTTGGTGTGTCACGCAAGAGCATGATCGGCAAGGTGCTTGGTCACGAGGTTGGTGGTCGTCTCTACGGTAGTCTGGCATTGGCTGCTCTGGCCTTGACCAAAGGCGCACATATTCTGCGTGTGCACGATGTCGCCGAAACGGTGGACGTGGTGCGCATGATCGCTGCGGTTGAAGCGGCACAATAGCGGGCTTATGAAAACGTAGGCGAGGCGGTCTGGGCTAGGCAAAAACAGCCGAGAAACGCTCGGAGCCGCGCTCGACTTTACGTGTTGTAAATGAGCATTTTGAGGCTGTTTTAAATGACGGCCAGATAACGCAGGTAGTTTTCAATAGCCTGCTAACAAGGAAAGCGTTATGGCTAGAAAGTACTTCGGCACCGACGGCATTCGTGGTCGTGTTGGCCAGTTTCCCATTACTCCGGATTTCATGCTCAAGCTCGGTTGGGCGGCTGGCATGGCGTTTCGCAAACAGGGCAAGTGCCGCATCCTGATCGGTAAGGATACGCGCATTTCCGGCTACATGTTCGAGTCCGCGCTGGAGGCTGGTCTGGCTGCCGCGGGTGCGGACGTGCAACTGCTCGGTCCGATGCCGACGCCTGCAATTGCCTATCTGACCCGTACCTTCCAAGCTGATGCCGGTATCGTCATCAGTGCCTCGCACAATCCGCATGACGACAATGGCATCAAGTTCTTCTCCAGTGAGGGCACCAAGTTGCCCGATGATGTCGAGGCGATGATCGAAGAGCTGCTCGATCAGCCGATGACCGTGGTCGAATCTGCCGGGATCGGTAAGGCTTCGCGGATCAACGATGCCTCCGGTCGCTACATCGAGTTCTGCAAGGGTAGTGTGCCCAGTGGTACCAGCTTCAAAGGCATGAAGATCGTCATCGATTGCGCCCATGGCGCTGCCTACAAGGTCGCGCCTAGCGTGTTTCGCGAGCTGGGTGCGGAGGTTCGGGTGATTTCGGCGCAGCCCGACGGGCTGAATATCAACGACGGTTGCGGTTCCACGCACATTGCCGCGCTGCAGGCTGAAGTGGTCGCACAGCAGGCTGATCTGGGTATCGCCTTCGATGGCGATGCTGATCGTGTGCTGATGGTCGACCAATATGGTGCGGTGGTCGATGGTGATGAGCTGTTGTTCATCATTGCGCGTGATCTGCAGGAGCGTGGGCGGCTGCGTGGTGGTGTGGTCGGCACGCTGATGAGCAATCTCGGGCTGGAACTGGCTCTGGCTGATCTGAACATCCCATTCATTCGTGCCAATGTCGGTGATCGTTATGTGATCGCTGAATTGCTGGCGCGCAACTGGCAGCTCGGTGGCGAGAATTCCGGGCACCTGGTGTGCTTCCAGCACACCACGACTGGCGATGCGATTATTGCGGCTCTGCAGGTGTTGATGGCGCTCAAGCGCCGCGGTCAGAGCCTGGTTGATGCGCGTAGCGATCTGAAGAAGTGTCCGCAGGTGCTGGTCAATGTGCGGTTCTCTGGTGCTGTCGATCCGCTCGAGCATCCGTCGGTGAAGGAAGCCTGCGCGCGGGTGACCGAGAGCATGGCTGGGCGTGGTCGAGTGCTGCTGCGCAAGTCCGGCACCGAGCCGCTGGTGCGGGTGATGGTCGAAGGTGACGAGGAAAGCTCGGTTCGCGGCTATGCCGATGAATTGGCTAAGATTGTTGCCGAAGTCTGTGCTTGATTGCGCTTGCTACCGAGGGTGCTCTTGGGTAAAATCTGCGCCCTCTTTGATCGACGAGGTAAAACATGCGTCGCCCCTTGGTCGCTGGTAACTGGAAAATGCACGGTACCCGCGCAAGCGTCGCAGAGCTGATCGAAGGTGTACGTCAGCAGGTACTGCCTGCTGATGTCGATGTTGCGGTGTTTCCCTCCAGTCTGCATATCGTTCAGGTCGTCGAAGGCCTGAATGGTAAAGCGGTGAAGGTTGGAGCGCAGGATTGTGCGGCACAAGTAGAGCAGGGCGCCTTGACTGGTGAGCTGGCGGTTAGTCAGTTAGTCGACGGCGGTTGTGAGCTGGTGCTTGTTGGTCACTCCGAGCGTCGCCTGATTCTGGGTGAAAGTGACGAGGTGGTCGTGCGCAAGTTTGCAGCGGTACAGGCTGCAGGTTTGACTCCCGTGCTCTGTGTGGGAGAGACCCGCGAGCAGCGTGAAGCGAATAAAACGCTGGGTGTAGTGGGTGGCCAGTTGGCCGCAGTGATCGATGCCCTGGGTGTCGAAGCGCTAAAGAATGCCGTAGTTGCCTATGAGCCTGTCTGGGCCATTGGTACAGGGTTGACCGCTACGCCTGAGCAGGCTCAGGAAGTGCACGCAGCAATCCGTGCGCAAGTTGCGCAGCTCGATGCTGGTGTCGCGAGCGGGCTGAGAATTCTTTATGGTGGCAGTGTGAAGGCCGCCAGTGCTGCCGAGTTGTTCGGCATGCGAGATATCGATGGGGGGCTCGTGGGTGGAGCCTCTCTGAATGCGGATGAATTCGGTGCGATCTGTCGCGCTGCAGGAAACTGAAGAATGCTGGAAACAGTCATTGTTGTTCTGCACCTGCTGGGTGCGATCGGGATTGTAGTGCTGGTGCTGTTGCAGCAGGGTAAAGGCGCTGACGCGGGTGCGTCGTTCGGTTCGGGTGCTTCGGCAACTGTATTCGGAAGCCAAGGTTCCTCTACCTTTCTGAGTAAGTTTACTGGTATACTTGCCGCGGCTTTTTTCATTACCAGCTTGGGTTTAGCGTACTTTGCTAAAGAAAAAGCTGATGCACTGACTCAAGTTGGTCTGCCAGATCCAGCGGTTCTGGAAGTTCAACAAAAACCGGCTGTCGAAGATGTGCCGGTGCTCGAAGAGCAAGCTCCAGCATCCGATGCTTCGGATGTGCCGGAGGCTCCAGGGCAGTAACAGTTTTGCCGAGGTGGTGGAATTGGTAGACACGCTACCTTGAGGTGGTAGTGGCCATAGGCTGTAGGGGTTCGAGTCCCCTCCTCGGTACCATACTCAAGAAAGCCCGCAGTTCGCGGGCTTTCTTGTTGCTGGAGTGTTTGGTTGACCCTTGCCAGGGGGTGGCCGTATAATTCCGGCCCAGCTTTGACGCGGGGTGGAGCAGTCTGGTAGCTCGTCGGGCTCATAACCCGAAGGTCGTAGGTTCAAATCCTGCCCCCGCAACCAGTTTCAGCAGGCCCCTTTTCAGGGGCTTTTTGTTAGCTGAAAGACAGTGTCCGTTGGTATTTACGGCGGATTGATGGGATGGGCGTTTCGCCCATTTTTTATTTGCACAGCATGCACGAGGGCCGTTAAGTGTCGAGCAAGCTAGAACAGTTGCAGGCCTTGTTGGCCCCAGTAATCGAGGCACTCGGTTACCAATGTTGGGGCATCGAGTTCCTGTCGCAGGGGCGTCATTCGCTGCTGCGTGTCTATATCGATAAAGCCGATGGCATCCTGATCGACGATTGTGAAATCGTCAGCCGTCAGCTCAGTGGTGTACTCGATGTCGAGGATCCGATTACCTCGGAGTACACACTGGAAGTTTCTTCTCCTGGCATGGATCGTCCGTTGTTCACTCTTGAGCAATTTGCGGCGCATGTCGGTGAGCAGGTGAAGGTCAAGCTGCGTTCGCCTTTCGACGGGCGTCGTAACTTCCAGGGCCTTCTTCGCGGTGTGGAGGAGCAGGACGTGGTAGTGCAGGTGGATGACCACGAGTATCTGTTGCCGATCGACCTGATCGACAAGGCCAATATCATCCCCCGATTTGATTGAAATGCGGATCTGCGTCGCTGCCGGGCTGTCGACCTTCTGTGCAGTTCGAGCGACACAGATGGCGCGAAGGTAGCGCGGTAGCGCACGTATTTTGGCGCCGATGGCGTAAGCGTGACGCGGACTGTGCAGAACCAATGGATTGCGAAAGGCGAGGCGTACGATGAGCAAAGAAGTACTGCTGGTTGTTGAGTCGGTATCCAACGAGAAGGGTGTACCGGCCGGCGTGATTTTCGAGGCGCTGGAGCTGGCTCTGGCGACCGCGACCAAGAAACGTTTCGAGGATGAGGTCGATCTGCGTGTGTCGATCAATCGTCAGAACGGTAGTTACGAAACTTTTCGCCGCTGGACCGTGGTCGATGAGTCCGAGTTCGAGGACCCGGCCTATCAGGTGACCGAGGACATGCCGCAGGCCGTTGAGGCCAACGCCAAGATCGGTGACGTGCTCGAAGAGAAGGTCGATTCCATCGAGTTCGGTCGCATCGCCGCGCAAACCGCCAAGCAGGTCATCGTGCAGAAAGTGCGCGAGGCTGAGCGTGCTCAAGTGGTAGACGCCTACCGCGAGCGGCTGGGTGAGATCGTCTCCGGCACCGTGAAGAAGGTCACCCGCGACAACGTCATCGTCGACCTGGGCAACAACGCCGAGGCGCTGCTGGCCCGTGAAGACATCATCCCGCGCGAGACTTTCCGCGTGGGTGTGCGTCTGCGTGCCCTGCTCAAGGAAATTCGTACCGAGAACCGCGGCCCGCAACTGATCCTGTCGCGTACCGCGCCGGAAATGTTGATCGAGCTTTTCCGCATCGAAGTACCGGAAATCGCCGAAGGGCTGATCGACGTCAAGGCTGCCTCCCGTGATCCGGGTTCGCGCGCTAAGATCGCCGTACGCTCCAAGGACAAACGTATCGACCCGCAAGGCGCCTGCATCGGCATGCGCGGTTCGCGTGTCCAGGCCGTTTCCGGCGAACTGGGTGGTGAGCGTGTGGATATCGTGCTGTGGGACGACAACCCCGCACAGTTCGTGATCAATGCCATGTCGCCGGCTGAAGTGGCTGCGATCATCGTCGATGAAGATGCCCATGCCATGGACATCGCCGTCGCCGAAGACAACCTGGCGCAGGCCATCGGTCGTGGCGGTCAGAACGTGCGCCTGGCCAGTCAGCTGACTGGCTGGACGCTGAACGTGATGACCGAAGCGGATATCCAGGCCAAGCAACAGGCAGAAACCGGCGACATCATGCAGTCCTTCATCGACGAGCTGGAAGTCGACGAAGAACTGGCTCAAGTCCTGGTCGAAGAGGGTTTCACCAGTCTCGAAGAGATTGCCTACGTACCCATGGAAGAAATGCTCAGTATCGACGGCTTCGACGAGGAGATCGTCAATGAGCTACGTGCACGGGCTAAGGATCGTCTGCTGACCAAGGCGATCGCCAACGAGGAGAAGTTGGCCGATGCCCATCCGGCAGATGATCTGCTGGAACTGGAAGGCATGGACAAGGCGCTGGCTCTCGAGCTCGCGCTGCGCGGCGTGATTACCCGTGAAGACCTGGCCGAGCAGTCGATCGACGACCTGCTCGACATCGACGGCATCGACGAAGAACGTGCCGGCAAGCTGATCATGGCCGCTCGAGCCCACTGGTTCGAATAAGCGGTTGCGGCCTGAGGAGAAAGATGCATGACGCAAGTCACGGTGAAAGAACTGGCCCAAGTGGTCGACACTCCGGTGGAACGCCTGCTGCAGCAGATGCGTGAAGCTGGGCTGTCCCACAGCAGTGCCGAACAGGTAGTGACCGATAGTGAGAAGCAGGCCTTGCTGGCCCATCTCAAGAGCAGTCACGGCGACAAGGTCGAAGAACCGCGCAAGATTACCTTGCAGCGCAAGACCACCAGCACCCTCAAGGTTGCTGGCAGCAAGACCATCAGCGTTGAAGTGCGCAAGAAGAAGACCTTCGTCAAGCGCAGCCCGGAAGAGCTCGAGGCCGAGAAGCAGCGTGAGCTGGAAGCTCAGCAGGCAGCTGCCGAGGCCGAGCGTCTGAAAGCCGAGGAAGAAGCCAAGCGCAAGGCCGAAGAAGAGGCCAAGCGTCAGGCCGCCGCCGCCGCTACCGAAGCCCCTGCACCCGCTGCTGCTCCGGCCCCGGCCAGCGAACCTGTGGTCGCTGCTGCACCGGTTGTCGACGCCGAGCGCAAGAAAGAAGAAGTGCGCCGTCCCGAGAAGGCGCGTAGCGACGAAGACGAGCGTCGTGATCGCAAGCACGCGCAGCACCGTCCGACCCTCAAGGAAAAGGCACCGGCTCCGCGCGTCGCACCGCGCAGTGTCGACGAAGAGAGCGACGGCTTCCGTCGTGGTGGTCGCGGCAAGGCCAAGATGAAGAAGCGCAACCAGCACGGCTTCCAGGCTCCGGCCGGTCCGGTGGTGCGTGAAGTGTCGATTGGCGAGACCATCACCGTGGGCGAACTGGCCCAGCAGATGTCGGTGAAGGCCGCTGAAGTCATCAAGTTCATGTTCAAGATGGGCTCGCCTGCCACCATCAACCAAGTACTGGATCAGGAAACTGCCCAGCTGGTCGCCGAAGAGCTGGGCCACAAGGTCAAGCTGGTCAGCGATACCGCCCTGGAAGATTCCCTGGCCGAGTCGCTGAAGTTCGAAGGTGAAGCCGTATCCCGTGCTCCGGTTGTGACCGTAATGGGTCACGTTGACCACGGTAAGACCTCGCTGCTCGACTACATTCGTCGCGCCAAGGTGGCTTCCGGTGAAGCGGGTGGCATCACCCAGCATATCGGTGCCTACCACGTCGAAACCGAGCGCGGCATGGTCACCTTCCTCGACACCCCCGGTCACGCCGCGTTCACCGCGATGCGTGCGCGTGGTGCCAAGGCCACCGATATCGTCATTCTGGTCGTCGCTGCTGACGACGGCGTGATGCCGCAAACTCAGGAAGCCGTACAGCATGCGAAAGCAGCCGGCGTGCCGATCGTGGTCGCGGTGAACAAGATCGACAAGCCCGACGCCAACCCGGACAACATCAAGAACGGCCTGGCCGCGCTCGACGTGATCCCGGAAGAGTGGGGCGGCGATGCACCTTACGTACATGTCTCGGCGAAGATGGGTACCGGTATCGACGAGTTGCTCGAAGCCGTGCTGCTGCAGGCTGAAGTGCTCGAGCTGAAAGCCACGCCGTCGGCTCCGGGTCGTGGTGTGGTGGTCGAATCGCGTCTGGACAAGGGCCGTGGCCCGGTGGCTACCGTGCTGGTTCAGGACGGTACCCTGCGTCAGGGCGACATGGTTCTGGTCGGCGTCAACTACGGCCGCGTGCGTGCCATGCTCGACGAGAACGGCAAGTCGATCAAGGAAGCCGGTCCGTCGATTCCGGTCGAGATTCTCGGCCTGGACGGTACGCCGGATGCCGGTGACGAGATGATGGTGGTGGCCGACGAGAAGAAGGCCCGCGAAGTTGCGCTGTTCCGCCAGGGCAAGTTCCGCGAGGTCAAGCTCGCCCGTGCTCACGCCGGCAAGCTGGAAAACATCTTCGAGAACATGGGCCAGGAAGAGAAGAAGACCCTCAACATCGTCCTCAAGGCCGACGTTCGTGGTTCTCTGGAAGCCCTGCAAGGCTCGCTCAGCACCCTGGGCAACGACGAAGTGCAAGTGCGTGTGGTCGGTGGCGGCGTCGGTGGTATCACCGAGTCCGATGCCAACCTGGCGCTGGCTTCCAATGCCGTGCTGTTCGGCTTCAACGTCCGTGCTGACGCTGGTGCGCGCAAGATCGTCGAGGCCGAAGGCCTGGACATGCGCTACTACAACGTCATCTACGACATCATCGAAGACGTCAAGAAGGCGCTCACCGGTATGCTCGGCAGCGATGTTCGCGAGAACATCCTGGGCACCGCCGAAGTGCGTGATGTGTTCCGTTCGCCGAAGTTCGGCGCTGTCGCTGGCTGCATGGTCATCGAGGGCACCGTCTACCGCAACCGTCCGATCCGCGTACTGCGCGAGGACGTGGTGATCTTCGAAGGCGAGCTGGAATCGCTGCGTCGCTTCAAGGACGACGTTGCCGAAGTGCGCAACGGCATGGAGTGCGGTATCGGCGTGAAGAGCTACAACGACGTCAAGGTCGGCGACAAGATCGAAGTGTTCGAGAAGGTCCAGGTGGCGCGCAGCCTGTAAGCGCGACATCCCGATCATGCAACGCCCGGCCCCGCTCAAGCGCGGCCGGGCGTTTGCCGCTTTTACGTCCGCTGCCGGCTAGGCTGCAGACGAAGGAAAGGTAACTAAGAAATGGCCAAAGATTACAGCCGTACCCAGCGTATCGGTGATCAGATGCAGCGTGAGTTGGCAGTGCTGATCCAGCGCGAGATCAAGGACCCACGCCTGGGTCTGGTAACCATCACTGCGGTCGACGTGAGTCGCGACCTTTCCCATGCCAAGGTGTTCATCACCGTGATGGGCAAGGACGACGATGCCGAGCAGATCAAGCTCAACCTGGAGATCCTCGGCGAGGCAGCTGGTTACTTGCGCATGCTGCTGGGCAAGTCGATGAAAGTGCGCACCATCCCGCAATTGCACTTCCAGTACGACGCCAGCATTCGTCGCGGCGCCGAGCTGTCGGCGCTGATCGAGCGCGCGGTGGCGGAAGACCGCAAGCATCAGGACGGCAGCGAGGGTTAAGCGTGGCGCAGGTCAAACGTATTCGCCGCAAGGTCGATGGCATCATCTTGCTCGACAAGCCGCGCGGCTTCACTTCCAACGCAGCCCTGCAAAAGGTGCGTTGGCTGCTCAATGCCGAGAAGGCCGGTCACACCGGTAGCCTCGACCCGTTGGCCACCGGTGTGCTGCCGCTGTGTTTCGGTGAGGCGACCAAGTTTTCTCAGTATCTGCTCGACGCTGACAAGGGCTACGAGACCGTCGCTCAGTTGGGCGTCACTACCACCACTGGTGATGCCGAAGGCGATGTTATCGAGCGGCGCCCGGTGACCGTCGGTCGCGCCGAGATTGAGGCGCTGTTGCCGCGTTTTCGCGGTGAAATCAAACAGATACCACCAATGTACTCGGCCTTGAAGAAGGATGGTCAGCCACTCTACAAGCTGGCTCGTGCGGGTGAAGTAGTGGAGCGCGAAGCGCGTTCTGTTACTATTGCGCGCCTGGAACTGCTGGCCTGCGAAGGCGAGCAGGCCCGTCTGGCGGTTGATTGCAGCAAAGGCACCTATATTCGTACGCTGGTCGAGGACCTCGGCCAGTTGCTCGGCTGCGGTGCACATGTCGCCAAGTTGCGTCGTACCAAGGCCGGCCCGTTCGATCTGGCGCGTACCGTGACGCTGGAAGAACTGGAGGCTGCACACGCCGAAGGTGGTAACGAGGCGCTGGATCGCTTCCTGCTACCGGCCGATAGCGGTCTGCAGGACTGGCCGCTGCTGCAGTTCTCCGAGCACAGTGCGTTCTACTGGTTGCAAGGGCAGCCGGTGCGAGCGACGGAAGCACCGAAGTTCGGCATGGTGCGGGTGCAGGATCACAATGGTCGCTTCATCGGCATCGGTGAAGTGAGTGACGATGGGCGTATCGCCCCGCGTCGATTGATTTATACCGGTGCGTAGCACCGAACGGTTCGGCCGAGAAGGCTGAAAGCCTGATGCTGACGACGTCGTCATCAGGTGCTGCGAGGGTGGCTGTTAGTAGGCACGGTCATACCTCTTTTTAAAACACGGGAAGCGATTTCCGGCCTATTGAGACTGCTTCGGCAGTTTCCAGATGAGAGGAAGCCAACATGGCACTCAGCGTTGAAGAAAAAGCCCAGATCGTTAACGACTACAAGCAAGCTGAAGGCGATACCGGTAGCCCGGAAGTGCAGGTTGCCCTGCTGACCGCCAACATCAACAAGCTGCAAGGTCACTTCAAGGCCAACGGTAAGGATCACCACAGCCGTCGTGGTCTGATCCGTATGGTTAACCAGCGCCGCAAGCTGCTGGACTACCTGAAGGGTAAAGACTCCAGTCGTTACAGCGCCCTGATCGGTCGCCTGGGCCTGCGTCGTTAATAGACGCGAGCTGCACAAGTTGGAAGCTGGGAGTTCGGCGTCGCGAGTGGGGAGTGATCCTCACCTCGTGGCGCTGGGCTTCCAGCTTTTGGCTTTTCGAGGGATGCACCGGGTCCGACTCCCGCGCTTCTTTCCAATTTCCCCCAAGGCAACAAAGAGAAGGAAAACACCGTGAACCCGGTAATCAAGAAATTCCAGTTCGGTCAGTCGACCGTTACCCTCGAGACTGGCCGTATCGCCCGTCAGGCTTCCGGCGCCGTGCTGGTCACTGTCGATGACGACGTCAGCGTGCTGGTCACCGTGGTAGGCGCCAAGAGCGCCGACCCGAGCAAGGGCTTCTTCCCGCTCTCCGTTCACTATCAGGAAAAGACCTACGCAGCCGGCAAGATCCCTGGCGGTTTCTTCAAGCGTGAAGCGCGTCCTTCCGAGAAAGAAACCCTGACCTCGCGCCTGATCGACCGTCCGATCCGCCCGCTGTTCCCGGAAGGTTTCCAGAACGAAGTGCAGGTCATCTGCACCGTGGTTTCCACCAGCAAGAAGACCGATCCGGACATCGCGGCGATGATCGGTACCTCGGCCGCTCTGGCCATCTCCGGTATCCCGTTCAACGGCCCGATCGGTGCCGCGCGCGTCGCCTTCCATCCGGAAACTGGCTACCTGCTGAACCCGAATTACGAGCAGCTCAAGGCCTCCAGCCTGGACATGGTCGTGGCCGGTACCAAGGACGCCGTGCTGATGGTCGAGTCGGAAGCCAAAGAGCTGACCGAAGACCAGATGTTGGGCGCCGTGCTGTTTGCCCATGAGGAGTTCCAGGTGGTCATCCAGGCTGTCGCGGAGCTGGCTGCCGAAGCCGGAAAACCGACCTGGGACTGGCAGCCGAAGCCGGAAAACACCGCTCTGCTGAACGCCATCCGTGGCGAATTCGGCGAGGCGATTTCCCAGGCCTACACCATCACCGTCAAGCAGGATCGCTATGCGCGTCTGGGCGAGCTGCGCGATCAGGTCGTCGCCAAGTTCTCCGGCGAAGAAGGTCAGCCTACTGCCGGTGAAGTCAAGGAAGCCTTCGGCGAGATCGAATACCGCACCGTGCGCGAGAACATCGTTAACGGCAAACCGCGTATCGATGGTCGTGACACCCGCACCGTACGTGGCCTGAATATCGAAGTCGGGGTACTGGACAAGACCCACGGCTCGGCGCTGTTCACCCGTGGCGAAACCCAGGCGCTGGTGGTTGCCACCCTCGGTACCGCCCGCGACGCACAGCTGCTGGACACCCTCGAAGGCGAGAAGAAAGACCCCTTCATGCTGCACTACAACTTCCCGCCGTACTCGGTGGGTGAGTGTGGTCGCATGGGCGCCACTGGCCGCCGCGAAATCGGCCACGGCCGTCTCGCCCGTCGTGGCGTTGCCGCCATGCTGCCGAGCGCCGACGAGTTCCCGTACACCATCCGTGTGGTGTCGGAGATCACCGAGTCCAACGGCTCTTCCTCCATGGCTTCGGTGTGCGGCGCTTCCCTGGCGCTGATGGACGCCGGTGTGCCGATGAAGGCACCGGTTGCCGGTATCGCCATGGGCCTGGTACTGGAAGGTGAGAAATTCGCCGTGCTGACCGACATCCTCGGTGACGAAGATCACCTGGGCGACATGGACTTCAAAGTAGCCGGTACCGCCAAGGGTGTTACCGCGCTGCAGATGGACATCAAGATCCAGGGCATCACCGAAGAGATCATGGAGCAGGCGCTGGAGCAGGCGCTGGAAGCGCGTCTGAACATCCTTGGTCAGATGAACCAGGTCATCGCCCAATCGCGCAGCGAGCTGTCGGCTAACGCGCCAACCATGATTGCGATGAAGATCGACCAGGACAAGATCCGCGACGTCATCGGCAAGGGTGGTGCCACCATCCGCGCCATCTGCGAAGAGACCAAGGCTTCGATCGATATCGAAGACGACGGCTCGATCAAGATCTTCGGCGAAACCAAGGACGCGGCCGAGGCTGCCAAGCAGCGCGTGCTGGCCATCACTGCCGAAGCCGAGATCGGCAAGATCTACGTCGGCAAGGTCGAGCGCATCGTCGACTTCGGTGCCTTCGTCAACATCCTGCCGGGCAAGGACGGTCTGGTGCACATCTCCATGCTCAGTGATCAGCGCGTGGAGAAGGTCACCGACGTGCTGCAGGAAGGCCAGGAAGTGAAGGTACTGGTACTGGACGTGGACAACCGCGGCCGTATCAAACTGTCGATCAAGGACGTAGCTGCTGCCGAGGCCTCTGGCGTCTAAGCACGGTTCGCCTGTTCGAACGAGAGGGCTCCTGCGGGAGCCCTTTTTTGTGGTGCGCCAGGCATGGCGCGCAACCGTCCGCACCAGATACTGACGCCGCGCTTCGTAACCTGAGCCGGTATAATCCGGCGCCATGAAATTTGGCGCCGACAACCTTCCCGACGATCCCGTCCTGCTCAAGGCTCTGATTCTGCAGTTGCAGGAAGAGAACGCCTTGCTGCGCCACAAGCTGTTCTCGCCCAAGTCCGAGCGCAGCTCTGAAGACGCCGACTCACCGCAGTTGGCCATGTTCAACGAGGTCGAAGAGCTGATCGAAGCGCCGGCCGCCGAGCCAG
>NZ_QASO01000139.1:44542-44714 GCF_003052605.1 Ectopseudomonas oleovorans
AGCCGAAGCCGAAGAAGTCGTTGCGCCGGTCAAGCGCCGTGGCAAACGCAAGCCGCTGCCGGCCAACCTGCCGCGTGTGGAGGTCATCCATGAGCTGCCCGAGCACGAACTGACCTGCGCCTGCGGTGCCTGCAAGCAGGTGATCGGCGAGGAGACCAGCGAGCAGCTGGAG
>NZ_QASO01000139.1:44764-44884 GCF_003052605.1 Ectopseudomonas oleovorans
TGCTGCGCCACAAGCTGTTCTCGCCCAAGTCCGAGCGCAGCCCTGAAGACGCCGACTCGCCGCAGTTGGCCATGTTCAACGAGGTCGAAGAGCTGATCGAAGCGCCGGCCGCCGAGCCAG
>NZ_QASO01000139.1:44894-48315 GCF_003052605.1 Ectopseudomonas oleovorans
AGCCGAAGCCGAAGAAGTCGTTGCGCCGGTCAAGCGCCGTGGCAAACGCAAGCCGCTGCCGGCCAACCTGCCGCGTATGGAGGTCATCCATGAGCTGCCCGAGCATGAGCTTACCTGCGCCTGCGGTGCCTGCAAGCAGTCGATCTGCAGTATAGGAACCTTGAGCCTTCCGTCAAGAGCGCATCCAAATAGACCCAGTGTAAGTGTTGCAGTTGGGCAATTTGGCTGGGCGCGGGTTCAAATCCTTGCTGGGGAGTTGAACACGGGCTGCGCCCTCCGAAGCGGGAGCTAACTCCTGAGATTGAGGCGCTTTAATGCCTTATTCTGTGGTTGAGATTATTTTTTAGGTATTAAATTGCCTTTTTATGCGTGTGCGTCTACTGTTTAGGCATTAAAGTGCTGGTGACTGATATGCACAATCTTACTCTGCAGGTTTATAGGGATGGCCAGTGGCGCAATGCCGTGGAACTCCGTTTCGAGCAGCCCGAGGAAGGGCTGGAGGGTGCTTGTGCTTATGGCTACCAGCATGGCTATCTGGTTGACTCATTGGAGTCTGTAGGCACTCGGCTGAATGTGGCTGTCAGTGCATCTTACCCTCTCGGATGGGATTCTTGGCGAGATAAGAAGGCGCCTGCGTTTCTCTTCGACATCCTGCCATCAGGTGCAGCAAGACGCTTTCTACTGAAGCGTTTGGGCGGCGAGCGGCCCGAGGCTCTCAATCTTGATCTCTACCTTCTTGGGCGATGCACACCTGCGCCAATTGGCAATCTGCGTATCAAGGAGGCTGTCGAGGCGATTGCGGGCAGTCCGATGTTGGGTTTCACACGCGATGAGGTTATTAGCCGGGACTCGCGATTCCTTGAGTACGCGTATGAGCAGGGCGCAGCCATTGGCGGGGCGACAGGTGCTGGCGGTGAGGCCCCCAAACTGTTGCTGACTGAAGATCGGCAGGGCGCCTTACATCCAGATGCCGTGCTGCCAGATGCAGACGCCGCCCAGCACTGGTTTGTGAAGTTCGCGCGTAACAAAGCCAGTCAGACCGATCAGGACATCCTGCGCAGCGAGTATTGCTTCTATCGTGCCGTCCAGCAGCTCGGAATGGACACGGTTGCAGCTGAAGGGCTGGCATTGGAGGAGGGCAATAAGCCCAGTCTCTGGATGCATCGCTTTGATCGGGAGATTAGCCCCGCTGGGGTTTGCCGAACTGCCGTTGAGTCAATGTACTCGTTATGTGGCGTAACCGAGGCGGGTAGTTACATGCTGCACACGCAAGTACTGGGGAAGCTGGTCGAGCTATGGCGAGCTGTTGGGCAGGAACAGCAGGTCGGTGATCTGGTGTTTGAATACATGCGGCGTGATCTGCTGAACCAGATCCTCGGAAATTCAGACAACCACGGACGTAACACCGCGATTCTCCGCTCCGAGCAGGGGGTTCGGTTGGCGCCAATCTACGACCTGGCTCCTATGGTCATGGACGAGGAGGGTGTTACGCGTACGACGAAGTGGCCAAAGCACATCGAGCTTGCAGGAGAGGTCAACTGGAGAGCGGCCTGTGATGAGGTCGCAGAGTGGATTGATGCCGATGAACTGTTTCAACGATTGCAGTTGGCAGCTCAGGACTTGCTCGCGCTACCTGACTTGCTGAGTGCACAAGGCCTTCCTGATTCAACCATGAGTCACCCGCGTATAGCCCTGAGAAATCTTCAGCAGCGGATGCTTCAGTGGGGGTTGGTCTAATGGACATTCTTGAGCGCAATCGCATTTTGAATGAGCTGCAGCAGCAGTTGGCTAGCGGCGAGATCACGATTGGAGGAGCAGTGCGACGCCTGCGTAAGGAAGTGACTGGCTTGCAGCAGGCCAGATTTGCACAGATGTGCAAACTGTCATTGCGGGCCTTGCGACAGCTTGAGTTGGATGAGAGCAATCCGACGGTTCAGACATTGAACAGTGTGTTTAATCCCTTTGGCATGCAGGTCGGCATAGTGCCGAAGACTCCGCGTTGAGCGGCTGCATGCCATGACCTTGACTCATCAAGGGTCAGGATCACTCGTTCGGCCTCGTCAAAGCGCCCCTGTTCTCCGTGCTCTACCTTCACCTTGCGCTGAGATTTGACCGCTTTCTATCAGCTTTGCAATCAGCCGCTGTGCTGTTCTCCGAGCAATCTCGGGGTGTCTTGCCAATAGCTCAGTCAGCGTCAATCCGCTCCCAGATACGTGCATACTATTGAGTATGTCTTTGGAGGAGGGCATAGCTGAGGTGGCGCCGTTTGAATGCTGTTGGTGCAATTCTGGCGCAGTTTTCAGAACTGCGCCATTTTGGGCTGCGAATTTGGCGCAGTTCCAGGCGATCTGCGCCAGAGCGAGGGGCGAGGGTGCTGAGTGAGGGCTGCAGGTTAGATGTATTTTGGCTCTGGATATTGGTGCTTCCATGACCAATGCACCTTTGTCGAGTCCCCGTTAGAACGGACACTTTCGAGTTTGCACACGTCGAATTCGCGGTGCGCACGCTTGAGGCGAAATGCGATCCTCGTCTTGATCTGGTGCGAAACATCTCTGCTGGGGGAGTGTCCCTTGCGTACGGCCCCAATGTGGAGCCCCGCTCTGTTCAGTTGTGCAGACAGAGCTCAACGATTTTTTGAAGGATCGAGGTCTTGGCCGATTCCCGGAGCTTCACTATGTCGAAGGTGAATGTAGAGAAGAACATCTCACCCACGGGCCCAGCGGGTGGCTCAAGACGGGAACCTTCGCTCCGGAATCGTTCGTGATTACTACGTTGTAGACGAGGGTCTGCTTCGGGATGGTGTTATTGGCTGCTTTGTTAGACGCAACAAAGAACCAGGCTCCTTCAGTACCGTTTTCCTGGATGAAGATGCTATGGCGCTGTTTCTGCCTGGTTGGCGTGAGGTAGTACGGAAGGGCAGATATTTGGATGCCAACCTCTCGTGACGGTGGTATGCCGTTGTCCTGACGCTCCTGGTTGTCGAACAGGGTGTTCCCGATGATGGTGAGGTTTATGGCATGCAGATATTGTCATCGTTCTGGGCTAGGGTCTGTTGCAATGTCATCAACCTAAGCTGCAGCCCTGCCCAAGGCAAGCCCCCCGAAGTAGCCAGCCGCCATGGCCGTCGGGCGATGACCAGGCCTCTGCCGCTCAATCAGGCGGTCTAGCTGGGCTGGCGGTGATGTGAGCATCGTCTGTTCCGGCTGTCTAGGCGAGATTTCTCGTTCTCCGGACGAGCCTATGCTGACCGCTTGTGGCCAGCTTTTTTGCACGGAGGTTGGGCGGTGGTGTTTCTTCAGCGCGTCGGTTTGTAGCCCTCACAACCTCGGCTGGCTGCGCGTTTGCGTTGGCGCGCAAAGCTACGGCCTGAGCGTACGGCACTGAGGCTTTTAGCCATCAAGGCCAGCACATTGCTCAGCCC
>NZ_QASO01000014.1 GCF_003052605.1 Ectopseudomonas oleovorans
CCCCAGGGTTGGCCCCTGACGCATGCCGATCTAATGAACTGGCAGGTACATGCCAGGCTCGGTACTTCCTATACAAGCGAAGTTGAGCAATGCGATTCGGAGCTTTTCGCTCCGTGCTTGGTTCAACACCCTACAACGTCTCACGACGGTGAATTGGCTCACTGCCGGACGTGCAGGGGTGAGTTCTGCCCGGAGGGCAAATTCACCCTCGGGTCAGACATTTTTAGTAACAATTCGACGATAGCTGAACGTTACTATCCTGTTTCTGTAACCGCTCATTGACCCATTTTAGGGTTTGAACAGATACAGCTTTTGCTATCCATCCCCGCCAAAACGAAGCGTCCCCAGGGTGTGGATTAACCAGGCTGAGCCGGTTTGTTGAATGCTTTTTCGGGCTTCAAACCCCCTGATAGCAAGGGATTAAGGTGCCTAGGCGCATTAACCAAACCAAGCACGACACGTTCAACGTGTCGCACAAAGGCCAGCATTATAGGCGGGCCAGGGCGGCAACGGCTACCGGCGATGGTCGGACGGGCAGATACGAAAAAGCCCGCGCAGGCGCGAGGCCTGAGCGGGCTTTTCCCAGAAGCACGACGTTACTGGAACAGCACGACGGTCTTCTGCAGGGTGATCCACACACCCCAGGCCAGCGGAATACCCACCACCAGCCAGGCGGCAACCGCCACCGGCTTGCTCGACGGATCAGCCGACCACTCCAGCTCGCTCGCTGCCGGCGCCGACTTCTCGCCATGGGCGCGCTCGGCGGCCAGCTCGGCCTCGGTCATGAAGTACTTCGGCGCCACCGGACGCACCAGGGCGTTGCAGATGAAGCCCAGCACCAGCAGGCCGGCGAGGATGTACAGGGTGATGTCGTAGGCTGCCGCCTTCTCCACACCGATGCTCAGCTGATATTCGCGCAGGTAGTTGACCAACACCGGGCCGAGCACACCGGCCACCGCCCAGGCCGTCAGCAGGCGACCGTGGATCGCGCCGACCATCTGTGTGCCGAACAGGTCGGCCAGATAGGCCGGCACGGTGGCGAAACCACCGCCATACATCGACAGGATCACGCAGAACGCCAGCACGAACAGCGCCAGACTGCCCAGCTGACCCAGCATCGGCACCGCAGCATAGAGCGCGAAGCCCAGGCCGAAGAACACGAAGTAGGTGCCCTTGCGCCCGATGAAGTCCGAGCAGGAAGCCCAGAAGAAGCGGCCACCGATGTTGAACAGACTGAGCAGACCGGTGAAGCCGGCAGCGATGGCGGCGATCTCGGCCAGTTGCGTGGAGCTGAGCTCGTTGAAGGCCAGGTCGACACCGATCAGCTTGCCGGCGAACACCTCCTGCAGCAGCGGCGAAGCCATGCCGATGATGCCGATACCGGCCGAGACGTTCAGGCACAGTACGGCCCAGACCAGCCAGAACTGCGGGGTTTTCCACGCAGTATTAACGTGCACGTGCCCTTTGGTGATCATCACGTTGTTGGCCTTGGCTGCCGGCGCGGTCCAGCCTGCCGGTTTCCAGCCGGTCGGCGGCACACGGTAGGACAGCGCGCCGCCCATCATGAAGACGAAGTAGATCACCGCCATGACCACGAAGCTCTGCCACACACCGACACCTTCAGGCGAAGCGAAGTGGTTCATCAGCATCGCTGCCAGCGGCGCACCGACCATCGCACCGCCACCGAAACCCATGATCGCCATACCGGTGGCCATGCCACGCTTGTCCGGGAACCATTTGATCAGGGTCGAGACCGGCGAGATGTAGCCCAGGCCGAGACCGATACCACCGATCACCCCCGAGCCCAGCCAGAGCAGCCAGATCTGATGGGTATAGATACCCAGCGCGGAAATCAGCAGACCGCCGCACCAGCACAGTGCGGAAACCACGCCTGCCTTGCGCGGACCGGCATGCTCCAGCCAGCCACCCCAGATGGCAGCCGAGCAACCGAGGAAAACGAAGAACAGGGTGTAGATCCAGCCGAGCATGGAAATCTGCCAGTCGCAGTTGCTGGCGAAGATTTGCTCGAAGAAACCCATTTCCGGGGCACAGGCCGTGGCAGCGGTGATACCGACCGCCTTCGACAGCGGCAACCAGAACACCGAGAAGCCATAGGCCATGCCGATGCACAGGTGAATGGCGAGGGCGGCTGGCGGAACCAACCAACGGTTGAAACCAGGGCGCGCGATGATGCGCTCCTTGGACAGAAAGGCAGGCTTCGCCACATCGCCGTCCAATACAAAGGCGTCAGTCATAGGTGTGTCTCTTCTTATGGTTACGAGCAAGCAAAGGCGACCGCATCAGCCCGCCAAGGCAAAAGCTTGCGGAGAGTAGCACCAGGGCGCGACAAATCGCCGCGCAAGAAGCCATTTTTTATCAATTTATGCAGTTTTTTTGCTTTTCCCGCAAAAACCCAAAAGACCCCATCTATGGCGCGATAGATAGCGTCGATACACCCTGCCCTTGCACGCCTTATTTGCTTGTCGGGGAACCGCCCGCAGCGTTTTCCATCCAAACTCGAGCCGGCTACCGCCCACCCGCCTTGCCAGGCGCCTGGCCGTGAGGCATGGCGTTATACTCGGCGCTTATCTGCATCCGCCATTCCAGCTCTCAAAACCAAGGACCCGTTCATGAAAGCGTTAGGCAAGATCCTGGGCCTGTTCCTTCTCGGCTTACTGCTGATCGTAGTGGCGCTGCTGTTCGCCCTGACTCATCTGTTCGATCCCAACGACTACAAGGACGAGATCCGCCAGATCGCCCACGACAAGGCCAACCTCGACTTGCAGCTCAAGGGTGACATTGGCTGGAGCCTGTTTCCCTGGCTGGGCCTGGAACTGACCGACGCCACCCTGGCCAGCGCCGACACCCCGGACAAACCGTTCGCCGACCTGCGCATGATCGGCCTTTCCGTCCGCGTGATGCCGTTGCTGCGTAAGGAAGTGCAGATGAGCGACATCCGCGTCGACGGCCTCAACCTCAACCTGCAGCGTGACGACAAAGGCCATGGCAACTGGGAAGGCGTCGGCCGCCCGGCTCAGGCCAGCGCGCCGCAGCCGGCGCCCAGCGAACCAGCGCCAAGTGAAGACACGCAGCCGAGCCAGCCGAGCGAAAAGCCAGCCGGCCAGCCGCTCAAACTAGATATCGACAGCCTGACCCTGAGCAACTCGCGCATCGACTACAGCGACGCGCAGAAGGGCCAGCAATTCACCGTCGAGAACATCGAGCTGAAAACCGGCGCCATCCGCGAAGGCGCCAGTATCCCGGTCAAGCTCAGCGCCTTCTTCGGCACCAATCAGCCGCTGCTGCGCGCACGCAGCGAGGTGGAGGGCGCACTGCGCTTCGACCGCGCGCTCAAGCGCTACCAGTTCGAAGACCTCAAATTGAGCGGCGAAGCCTCGGGCGAGCCGCTCAAGGGCAAGACCCTGAATTTCTCCGCCCAGGGCCAGTTGCTGCTCGACCAGGCCGCCAACGTCGCCGAGTGGAATGGCCTCAAGCTCTCCGCCAACCAGTTGCGCGCCCTCGGCGAAATCAAGTCACGCGAGCTGAATCAGGACGCGAAGATCTCCGGCGGGCTGTCCATCGCCGCGCTCAACCTGCGTGAGTTTCTCGACGGTATCGGCGTCGAACTGCCGGCCATGCAGGCCAGCGATAGCCTCAGCCAGTTCGAACTGGTCACCCGCCTCAACGGTTCGCGCCAGGGCATGATGTTCGAAGAGCTCAACCTCAAGCTCGACGGCAGCACCTTCACTGGCAAGCTCGGCGTGAGCGACTTCGCCAAGCAGGCCCTGCGCGCTGACCTCAAGGGCGACAAGCTCGATCTGAACCGTTACCTGCCGCCCAAAACCCAGGACAGCGCCGCAGCAGCGCGCAAGGCCGAAGTCAAGGAGAGCATCGCCGGCGCCGGCAAGGACGGCTCCACCCCACTGCCCAACAAACCCACCCAGCAGGCCTGGAGCGACGAGAAAGTGCTGCCGGTGGACCAGTTGCGCAAACTCGACCTGCAACTGGCGCTCAGCCTCGCCCAGCTCACCTACGACAAGCATCAACTCAGCGACGTCAATCTCAAGGCCAATGGCCGTGGCGGCCTGATCACCGTGGAAGAGGCGCGCGGCAAACTGCAGGGCGGCAGCTTCGTCAGCAGCGGACGCATAGACGTGCGCCAGACCGAGCCGATGCTCAGCCTGGAACAACGCGTCAGCCGCATGCCGCTGGAGCCACTGCTGAAGAAGGACGACCAGCCTTCGCCGATCAAGGGCTTGCTCGACCTCGATGCCAAGTTCAACACGCGCGGCAACAGCCAGAAGGCCTGGGTCGAAGCGCTCAACGGCAACGCCAGCTTCGTCCTCAACGACGGTGTGCTGGTCGACGCCAACCTCGAACAGCAGCTGTGCCGCGGCATCGCCACCCTCAACCGCAAGGCGCTGAGCAACCCGCCAACCGGCAAGGACACCCCCTTCCGCGAACTCAAGGGCAGCCTCAGCGTGCGCGATGGCATCGCCCACAACCCGGACCTAAAGGCCCAGGTGCCGGGCCTGGCAGTCAGCGGCAACGGCGACCTCGACCTGCGCGTGCTCGGCCTCGACTACAAGGTGGGTATCGCGCTGGAAGGTGATCAGCGCGAAATGCCCGACCCGGCCTGCCAGGTCAACGAGCGCTACGTCGGCATCGAATGGCCGCTGCGCTGCCGTGGCCCGCTGGAACTCGGCGCCAAGGCCTGCCGCCTGGATCAGGACGGCCTCGGCAAGATCGCCGCACGCCTGGCCGGCAACAAGCTGACCGAGAAGCTGGAAGAGAAGCTCGGCGACAAGGTCAGCCCGGATCTGAAAGACGCACTCAAGGGCCTGTTCAACCGATGAGCCCCGAGCAGTTCAACGGCGCCGTGCTGGCCTGGTACGACCAGCACGGGCGCAAGGATCTACCCTGGCAGCAGAACATCACCCCGTATCGCGTCTGGGTGTCGGAAATCATGCTGCAGCAGACCCAGGTCAGCACCGTGCTCGGCTACTTCGATCGCTTCATGGCCGCGCTGCCGACCGTGAAGGACCTGGCCGAAGCGCCGGAAGACGAAGTGCTGCACCTGTGGACCGGCCTGGGCTACTACACCCGCGCGCGCAACCTGCAGAAGACCGCACAGATCGTCATGCGTGAGCACGGTGGCGAGTTCCCGCGCAGCGTAGAGGCGCTCAGCGAACTGCCCGGCATCGGCCGCTCCACCGCCGGCGCCATCGCCAGCCTGAGCATGGGCGTACGAGCGCCGATCCTCGACGGCAACGTCAAGCGTGTGCTGGCGCGCTACGTCGCGCAGGAGGGCTATCCTGGCGAGCCGAAAGTGGCCAAACAGCTGTGGGACGTCGCCGAGCGCTTCACTCCACACGAGCGGGTCAACCACTACACCCAGGCGATGATGGACCTCGGCGCCACCCTCTGCACCCGCAGCAAACCCACCTGCCTGCTGTGCCCGGTGCGCAGCGGCTGTCAGGCCCATCTGCTCGGCCTGGAAATCCGCTACCCGGTGTCCAAGCCGCGCAAGGCACTGCCGCAGAAACGCACGCTGATGCCGCTGCTGGTCAACGCTGCCGGTGACATCCTGCTCTATCGTCGCCCCTCCACCGGGCTATGGGGCGGACTCTGGAGCCTGCCGGAACTGGATGACCTGTCACAGCTCGACGAGCTCGGCCAGCAGCAACAGCTCGCACTCGGCGAACGCCGCGAACTGGAAGGCCTGACCCACACCTTCAGCCATTTCCAGTTGGCCATCGAACCCTGGCTGATCGAGGCAACCGAACAGCCAGGTCGCGTGGCCGAGGCCGACTGGCTCTGGTATAACCTCGCCACCCCGCCGCGCCTGGGCCTCGCCGCCCCGGTGAAGAAGCTGCTAAAACGCGCGGCGCAAGCCATTACCGCTGGAGAACCGACATGACCCGCACCGTACAGTGCCGCAAATACAAACAGGAACTGCCCGGCCTGGATCGCGCGCCCTACCCCGGCCCCAAAGGCGAAGACATCTTCACCAATGTTTCCAAGCAGGCCTGGGACGAGTGGCAAAAGCACCAGACCATGCTGATCAACGAGCGTCGCCTGAACATGATGAACGCCGAAGACCGCAAGTTCCTCCAGGCCGAGATGGACAAGTTCCTCTCCGGCGAGGAATACGCTCAGGCCGAAGGCTACGTACCGCCAAGCGAATAAGAATGCTTGTGGGAGGGGCTTTAGCCGCGATAAGGACTGGTAACCCTGCACACCAGCCGTCAGGCTCTCGATAGCGGTGCGCACGGCGCACCCTACCCCTCACGAACCTAAGCGCCCGAAATAATTAAATATTTTTCAAACCCGCGCTTGACACTGATCCTTCAAATCCGTCTAATAGCGCCCCGTTGGCCCAGGTAGCTCAGTTGGTAGAGCAGGGGATTGAAAATCCCCGTGTCGGCGGTTCGATTCCGTCCCTGGGCACCATATAAATCAAGCACTTAGGCCAGCTCTCACCAGATGGCCTTTTTGCTTTTTGGGATTGCGTAACGGGAAATGTAAGAGCATTTCCGAAAAGCGCGTGCTGCGCTGGTGCCGCTTTCCACTGCCCAGAAACAGAAAGGCCCCGCTTAGTGCAGGGCCTTTTCTGGTCAGCAGCTCGGCAATAACTGCCCTAGCTCCTTTCGGTACCTCTCCAGCCATCCAGGATCCGGCGCGTCCTTGGGCAAGCGGGCAGCGTCTATGTCGGCAAAAAACAAAACCGCCTCCCACTCTAGCCGGTGCTGGGTGCAATGCTCCTGCATAGCTGCCACCAATGCCGCCTGCTGGCCTGATATACGCCGCAACAGCTCCAGGGTTTCCACACCTCTGGCCTCGTCAATTTCTTGCCCCGCCTCGCGGCTGCGTAGGTCTGCCAGGTCAACCGCAACCATTGCGCCAGACACAAAGCCCCGCCGGCTCTCCTGCTGCCAGTACATCAGCCCGAACACGGCCACCAATGACGAAAAGGCATCGTTCCACTTGTGGAACTCGGCATCGCTCATCTTGTAGGTGAACCGCTCGACGGTGGCGAATACCTTTTCTGCCTCATCAATCTGGCCAGTGCAGACCGCATTGAAACAAAGGGCCGCTTTCTGGGCATTGCTCAGCCGCCCATAAAGGGCCGTGCTGCGCTTCGTTGTTGTGAGCATGGCTTACCCCTCCTTCTTCGCTAGCAGCTTCTCCAGCGACTCTAGGCGCTGCTGTAGCTGGTCAATTTCCGCAACCTTGGCCAGTGTCGCCACGGATTGCACAAGCTGGGCTGCAACGTCCGGGGCAAGCTCTCCAGCACCAGCCGCCGATAGCACCGCCTCTGCTTTCTCGATAAGACTGCCGGTCGCCAGCTGCTCCAGGTCAACCGCTTGCGCCTCAGGCTTGAGTGCTGGGCATACGCGGTCTAGCAGCAACTTGGCCGCTGCCGTGTCGCCTCCTTTCGCTTGGGTTATCAGACTCTGAATAATCTGCTCCGCATCGCCCTGAATCGCCGCCCGCAACCTTCCCGCCATGCCAAGCGCACCCTTGGGCCTGCCGCTGGGGTTCCCGCTCTGGCCTTTTTGGAACTTGCTCATGCTGCCCCCTGATTTTTGGCTGTAGATAACAGGGCGGGGCTGTGTTCCTTAGCCGGGCTGGTGGGGGTGTTTTCCCCCTTGTCGTTCCTGTCCGTTCCTTGTCGTTCCTTGTCGTTCTCAATAGCTGGAATAACGGGCAAATGGGCGGGGGGATTTAAGCCCCGCCATGCCGTTCCGTCGTTCTTTTCCTTAGGGGAACGGCCAAACTGGAACGGCCAAACAAGGCCACCAGCACGGCTAAGAAAACGCCCGTTTTGCCCGTTGTCGTTCCTTATCGTTCTATTTCTCATGCCCCGGCCTCCTTTGCAGGTTCCGGCTTCGGCTCGGGCTGTTTTCTCCAGTCCGGCGGTATGGCCAGCTTGTGCGCCGGAAGCTCCCCTGTTGCTGTGAATGCCTGCCTTTCGGATTCATCTAGGGCAACTAGAAAGCTGGGCTTGCCCTTTAGCCGGTCTGTTGTCGGAATCTCCACCTCAAACAACCAGCCATCAGCTAGCAGGGCATCAATGCAATGGCCGGTGGTGGTTGCGTTGCCGCCAACCTGGCTGCGTACGGCTGTCTTGTTGAGCCGCTTACCGTCCGCGAAGGCATCGGCAACCGTCGCCAGAATGCGCGCTCTCAGGGCGTCCCTGTCGCGCTCTGCGCTCTCTACCTTGGCTTGCTCTATCCGTTGCGCCCGCCCTTGCTCTGGTGGCACGGCAACTGCCCATCGAAGGGTTAGGCTTTCCTCATCCCCAAACCGATTAACTGCTGTAACCGTTCGGCTGTCGCTGTGGATTTCCAGCTCTGGCCACTTCGCTTCAAAGCGGGTTTTGCCCCGCATCAGCCAGCGTCCCTTGCTGTCCTCGTTTACCAAATACAGCACCTGATTGGCGTCTGCTTCAAACGCGCTTGCTCCACGGGCTGTAATGGCGTCAGACCGGCTAAGGTTGGCTTTTGCCGTGTGTCCTATGATCCACACGGGCAAGCCCGCAAACTGCTGTTTAAGGGCCGCAATGGCTGCGCTAGCCTCGCTGTTGTCGTTCTCGTTCTCCAGGTGGATAGTTGCGGCCAGGGTGTCGATAGCAACCAGCGGTAATAGCTCGGCTGTGTACTGCCGCCCATCGGCTCCGGTAGTGGTAACAGTCCGCGTGAAGTGTTCCCGGTAATAGCCGCCCGCTTGCACGACATACCCAGCACCAGCCCGTCGGGCTTCAACTACATGCAAACGCTCCCGGATCCTGTCGGGCACCCCCCTACCGCCTGGCCAGTCCAGATACTCCCCGTAACCGGCGACGATACGCCCGGCCTGTGCCACGTCCTCTGTTATGTAAACAACATGCCGCCAATGTGCCGGCGCTAATTCGTACTGGGGCGGATGCACCCCAGCAGCGGCTAGGGCAAGGGGTAGCAAGGTCGTGGTTTTGCCCACACCATGCCCGCCCGCAATCATTACCACGCCTTCCGCAATGAAACCCGGCAGTATCCAGGCGGGCGGCTCTGGCTGTTGGCCTATGTCAACAAAGCGGGTCAGGTGGTGCGGCTCTGCTGCTGGTGCTGGTGCTGGTGCTGTTATCGCATCAACTACCGGCGGGGCATTAAACGCCTCTGCTTTGCGCTGGCGCTCCTGCTCCTGCATATGTTCGCGCTGGCGCTGCTGCTGCCCTTCGCTGTCCAGGCCCCTGGCTTCCACCTGAATCATGCGGGCAACGTCCCCGCCATACCTCAGGGCGCAAAGCACGTCCGCTGCATCTAAGGCGTGCCCATCGTGATTGCTGGCCGATAGCGGATCCGCTGGGCCGTGATGACTGTAAACAACCTGCTTCCCGTCGCGCTCCAGCAGCTTTACGCCTGCAACCCCGCTGCTGCTGTAGGGCGACAAGTACAAGCCTTTTCCTTTGCGCTTGTAGCCGTCCTGCACCAGCAGCCCGGCCAAGGGGTAAGCCTGTAGGATCCGACCAACAATGCCGGCCTGCTCTGTCGTCAGGGGTCGGGGCCTTGCCTTAGCCTGGCTGGCTGCCTGGGCCTCAGCTTCCTGAAATTCCGCCCAGCCCCGCACCGCCTCTTGAATAAAACAGCTCTCGGCATCGTCGGGGTAAAGCCACTGCCAAGGCTCCCCCAGTTCGTTTATGACCTCATACGGGGCGTTAGCTTGCAGCTTGTTGGGGGCGTAAAAACCCTGCTGCTTGCGCGCCTGCGCCGGGTCGGCTGTGAGTGAATAGGCAATGCCTGCCGCAAGCTGGGCCGCTGTGTCGGCGTCTACTGGCGCGGCAAAGGGCACAAGCACTTTCCAGCGGGGCGCGGCTGGCTCCCCGTTCTTCTGCTGCATGTGGTGGCTGCTGGTGAAGGCCAGATAACAAACATCCAGGCCAGCGGGGCCATACAGGGTGCGAATATCTGCCCCCGTCCGGCTGTCGCTGTCGTGGTCTATGGCAATAGCTGCAAACTTGGATTGCCTGGCCGCCTCGGCTGTTTTGCGCTGGCTCTCAAACGGCGTTATCAGTGCCGCATTGCCCTTGGGGCCGATGGTTGGCCGCTCTGCCATACCCCCCAGCTCGGCTAGGGTTATGAACCGCGCCGCTGTGGTTTCGTTATGGCTGCTGAATAGGCTTAGCCTGGCTGGGTGTGGTGCCGTGCTACCGTCTGCGTAAATTGCGTGCTGTAGGGCGGTCATTGCAGCGCCTCCAGCAATATGCGCCGGTCGCTAGGGGTCAGGCTGTAAACCCCATACCAACTGGCCTCCCCGTCCTTCGTGGTGCAGTTCACGCGCTCGCATGGGATCTCTAAACCAAGGCGGCTGCGTAGCCTCCCTATGTAGTGGGGGCCGTTACTGGCCGGGGCTATCTTGTCGGCTACTTCACGGGGCACGCCCGCCGGGTTCTCCAGCAGGGCTAGCGCCAAGCGCATCATGCGGGGCGGTATGCTATGGTTTGACTGTGTGTTGTGGCTCTGGGCTGTCTGGTCTGGGGCCTTTTTTTTGTTCATTTTTCAGCCCTCTACGCCCAGCACACGCCTAATCTCAGCCACTGGCCAAGCTAGGCGACCATGCACGCGAACAGGTCGAACGGGGCCGTTCTCCTTACATGCCCAGATATGGAGGGTCTGCATTTTGCGGTCTAGGTAATAGGCGGCAGCTGCCGTGCTTACTGTGGGGCGCGTTTCTTGGTCTAGCGGGGGAAAGCTGCTTGGTGTGATGGTGCTTTGCTGATGCATGATTGAGCCTCATAAATTTGCCTTGAGGCTCCTTATTATTCGTAGATATTTTCCAGCGTCACCGAAGCATTACCCCCCCAATTCTTCGGCAATCAGATATATAGGCTTCAAGCTGGCGCGTGCTGATATCGTACGTTTTTGCCGTAACTCTAAGAGCTATCGAATACGGCGTCTCACCTGCGGCTAGGTCGCCCTCTATACACCGCCGCTCTTCAGGTTCGCAGATACCGCTTAGGTCTCCTGCTTCAAGTTCTTTTTTTAAGTGCTCAAACAAAATCCAAGCAACTCGCTTTGTAAAAATTCCCTTAGGCTTCTTACCGGATTTGAATCTGTAAGTTCCATCCAGGATATCTGCCAAAAACAATGCCACTTTCGGCGGCACAGGCTCACCAGAGCGTAACGCTTCAAGCACATCCTTTTTTGTCAGCGCCCCTTCTTTTTCAAGGCTCATAATTCTGGGCCATTCACCAACCAATTCTGATATGTCCATGCTCAGGCCTCCTTGCCACCAACAACCCGCAACCCGCCGGGCTGCTGATTGCGGTCAAAGCTGATTCCCGCCTGCTCCAGAATCCAGGCCTCAAACCGTTCGTGATGCACTCGCAACAAGTCTAGGGGGCGAACGCGGTAATGCTTTTCCGCTGTCGCGCTGGGTTTGTGCCCTTGAATCTGTGCAATAGATCCTGCCGGCAACTCCAGCCACTCGCTAAGGCTGCCAAATGAACGGCGCAAACCATGCAGGCTTAAGCCCTCAACATTTAACACGCGGGCAAGGTCTGCCATCCGGCGGCGTGGCGGGCTGATTGGCCGGCTAGGGGTGTCACTGGAAAAAACCCATTCCCCACGGCGCGGCAGCCCGGCTAGCAGATGCTCAACATAGGGCGTCAGGGGAATTGTTCGCGTGCCGTCCTTGCCGCCTTTGCTTTCGTCCTTGTCGCGTAGGGTGATGCTTTTCCACTGGCTGTTAACGTCCTGCCACTTTAGCGCCAGCAGTTCGCCTGGCCTTGCTCCGGTCAACAACATGGCTTGCATGTATGCAGAAATAACGGGGCTGCTCAGCCCTCGAACTGCCACAAAAAAGGCGGGCAGTTGCTCCTTAAGCAATACGTCCTGCTTGGCCTGTGGCTTGCCCAATGCCTCACGGGCAACCTTGGTGCTGGCCGGGTTCTCCTGCAACAAGGCCCCATATTCCGGCTGATTGCCGCACCACGCCAGAAAGGCCTTTAAGAGCCTCCACCCTAGCCGCGCTGCTGTGGGTCTTACCTGGCCTTCTTGTTTCGCCCATTGCTCGATAACAGCGGGCGTCAGGTCGGCTAATCGTCTGCCCATAAAAGTATGTAACGGGCCGGCATTGGTAGGCTTGCCCTTCTTGGTCACACCCGGCGAACGCGCCAGCCGGTCATGGTCGCGCTTGTGGTGATCTCCCCAGCGAACGGCGCGGGCCTCTGTGTAGGCTTTCCACGCCTCCGCAACCGTTACCGCCTCTGCCTCACGCCGCACCCTGGCGGCATCAGCCTGGGCAAGCTGCTGGCGCTTCTTCTCCCTGGGGTCTGCTCCCTCATCAATGAGGCGCTGCAACTCCCTGGCCTTGGCCTGGGCGTCGGCTATAGACCATGCCTCAGGACTACCAATGGTTATGCGTAGGGTTTTGCCTTGGTAAAGGCTCTGGAACACAAAGGCGGGCTTTCCGGTCGGCGTGACTCTCAAGCCCAGCCCTGGCGCTGTGGTATCCCACAAAAAGGCCTGCTGCTTACCTGTCGGGCAACCGAACTCACTGATTCGTTTTGCCGTGAATGAAACCTTAGCCATGCTGGGGGGCCTCTGTCTGCCTCTTACATCGCCAAGGTATGTAACGGCAAATGTAAGAGAATTTCCCGAAATGTAAGAAAACCCAATCAATGCCAGCACTGCCTAAAAAGTGCTGTAAGCCTTGATTTTGCTTGATTCTATCAATGACAAACAAGCACGGCAAAACAATAAAAAATAGGATTGAAAATCCCCGTGTCGGCGGTTCGATTCCGTCCCTGGGCACCATACATAGTTTTCAGGCATTGCCTAAACCGCCTGAAAGCCCCGAAAAACCGGCCTCTGAGCCGGTTTTTTATTGCCTGCAATTCCCTACCCCACCCTTGCAAGCCCAAAGTTTGGGGGCATTGTTGGGGGCATCGCCGGTTCGGTCATCTCTGACGCCCCCACGAAGGTGTCCGCATGCCCCGCCAAGCCACACCTCTGACTGACTCCACCATCAAGACAGCCAGACCCAAGGAAAAACCCTACAAGCTCACAGACGGCCAAGGCCTCTACCTAGACATAAAACCGAACGGCTCCAAGCTGTGGCGTTTCAAGTACAGGTTCGGCGGCAGGGAAATGACCCCCGTTATCTCTTGGCGCCTATCCTATCCCGACCTGTCCCTGGTTAAAGCACGCCTACGGCGCACCGAAGCACGAGCCATGCTCGCCGAAGGCCTAGACCCAGGAGCACAAAAGAAGGCCGCCAAGCAGGCACAGAAGACCGAGAGCCTGACTTTCGAGACAGTCAGCCGCGAGTGGTTCGCCTATAACGCCCCGCGCTGGGCCGACAGCACAGCCTACAAGGCCAAGCTGTACCTGGAGAACGACTTACTGCCCAGCATCGGCTCCCGCCCCATTGCAGCCATCACCCGCCCGGAACTGGTTGACCTAGTGCGCAAGGTCGAATCGCGCGGCACACTGAATGCCGCCGGCAAGATTCGCCAATGGCTGCACCAGATATTCCGTTATGGCCTGGCCCGTGGCGTGGTCGAGAACAACCCAGCCACCGACCTGGACGTAGTGGCAGCTCCGCCCAAAGCGGCACGCCATCATCCGCATGTGCCATTCGCCGAACTGCCCAAGCTGCTGGAGCAGTTGGACGCCGCCAAGCTAAACGCACTGACCCGCTGGGCCACTCGCCTGCTGATCCTGACTGCTGCGCGCCCTAGTGAGCTGCGCGCCGTCCCCTGGGCAGAGTTTGACCTTGAGGCTGCGACCTGGACGACTCCCAAGGAGCGTATGAAGGCTCGTCGCCCGCACGTAGTGCCACTACCCCGCCAGGCCGTCGCCATCCTGCGCCAGCTTCAAGAAGTCACTGGACGCTATGACCTGGTGTTCCCTGGCCAGCAGAACGCCGAACGCCCGATGAGCGAGAACACCATCAACAAAGCCCTGCGCCTGATGGGCTACGAAGGCCGGCAGACCGGTCACGGGTTCCGCCACCTACCTACTGAGCACCGAGCTGAACGGCCGAGGCTACAACCGCGACTGGATCGAGCGCCAGCTTGCGCACGGCGACGCCGACGAAATCCGCGACACCTACCAGGCTAGCCGAGGTGGCGCATCGACCGCTCATGACTACTGCATGGAGCTGCTTCTTACCACATGCCATCTCGGCGGCCAGCGACACTGGTTCGCCTGCCCAGACTGCTGCAGGCGGGCCGCAATCCTGTACTTGCTCCCCGCCACGGAACGATTCACCTGCCGGCTGTGCGCAGGGCTCAACTACGCCAGCCAGCAGCAATCTCGCGAGGACACGCTCATTGATCGGGCACACAAGCTGCGGGCTCGGCTTGGATGCACTGGCGGGCTGTTCAGACCCTCGCTGAGCGAGTTGAAAAAGCCCAGGTATATGCGCTGGCCCAAGTTCTGGGAGACCTTGCACCAACTGAATTACTTGGAGCAGCAGGTTGTAGCGGAAATGTGCGCCAGCCTCAATCTGCCGCCACCCTGAGCTGATAAAGGTTCAACAGGAAGGCTACCCGATCCGCCTCGGCGCCCAGGGAAGACCTGAAGCCATCGCTCGCATAGGCAGCATCGACCGCCTTGTCCAACTGCTCATGCGCCTTGAGCAGCTCCCGAGGCATGTTGCCAGGAGCATAGAGGTCAGCCAACGAACATGACTGTCCTTGCGCGGCACAGCGCCCTTCTTCAAGAGTCCGTGCGTCCAGTACCGCCTGAGCAGCTTGGCAGACCTTTTCGCGCTGCGCCTTGCCAACAGAAGGCCAGGGGAAGTTGTTGTAGACAATGGTGTTTGAATACCTATAGTCGCTTTTGATACGACCACAGACCGCTCGCATCCAGGCGTTATGGAACGTTGAGCAAAGAACACCGAACTCGAACAATCCCGCATTAGGCAACACAAAGTTCGCATCACCACAGATTGTCTGATCGTCGGAATAGCCAATCGGCAAAAAGACACGTTGCTCTGACGAGTGCCGAGGAATAATCAAATACGTGCTGCCGGTTCTGCGAATCTCGCCAAATAGATACGGAACATCAGCCAGCTTCTTGGTAGGCAACTTAGGGCTGGCCAAACGCATAGCACGCACTGCCGACATACGCCGCTGAATATCAGTAGACGCGGCTCGATCTTGAGCCGTGCTGTCGAGAAGCCATAGGCAATATCGCGGCAAATTGTTGATGAACTCCTCAGCCCCCAGAAAAGACCGGATGTACTTTGCGGCTATCGGATCATTGGCCTTAATCCATTCAGCTTCCTCTGCCCTCAACAGTAGATTGCCGCCATCGGTAGGCTGACTACCCTTGACCATTTCCAGGCAGCCCGACCCTATGGGTTTCCTGCGCTTCTCGATGAAAACCTCCGGGGCATCCACCAGGTAGGCATTTATGCGTCCGACAGTCCTTTCCACCGGCTCGCTGGTTAGCGTCTCGTAGTCGTAGAGCCTGCAGCTCTGTTGCGGGCGCAGACCAAACCCGACAATCACACAATGCACCGCCGCGATGCCTCGCCCTTCGTTGCTCCACCGAAATGTGCGGTGCGCAAAATGGATATGCACGCGCTGATAGGGATGCCGTGCAAGCAGGCCATCCGTCATTAGTGGGCGCCACAGCACCGCGACCTGTTCGCCCTGCGTGATGCTATTGGTCGATACGAACGCCACTGGAATGCGCTCGTGCCCTTGTATGTACATAGCAGCTTTGGCGTACCAGCCAGCAACATAATCGAGCACACCGGCCCCTGGGACGTCCCTGAACACTTCGGCCAGATCAGCGCGCTGCTCAGCACTTTGATTGCTGTAGCCCAGGAATGGTGGATTGCCCATGACCACGCAGCCATCACTCGGCGGCAGGACGGTGGCCCAATCTACTTTCAGCGCATTGCCCGTATGGATGTTCGGCCGCTTCGTGAGCGGCAGACGGTGCATGTATGAACCAAGCCGCTCCAGCTGGAGGTTCATCTGATGGTCCGTCAGCCACATGGCCACGGTGGCAATACGCGCGGCAGTGCTATCGATCTCGATACCATGAAACTGGTCCACATCGAGACGCACCATCAACGCCACATCGGACTGCGATTTTCCGCCGCCATACAATTGCTCGATGATCGCTAGTTCAAGCAGACGTAGCTCTCGGTAAGCCACCACAAGGAAGTTGCCGCAGCCACATGCAGGATCGAAGAACTGCATCTTGGCCAGCCGGTCATGTAGCAAGCCCAGCTTGGCCCGATTGCGCTTGGTCTGTTCAAACTCGGCCCATAAGTCATCCAAGAACAAAGGGCGAATGACCTTGAGGATATTGGTCTCGGAGGTGTAGTGGGCACCCAACTCCCGGCGCTTTCTACTCTTCGGGGACGCTCCCTCATCCTCGTGGTGCATGATGGCCTGGAAGAGCGAGCCGAAGATCGACGGCTTGATCAGGCGCCAGTCATCCTCAGCCAGCTCCAGCAATAGCCGCCTACCATCCTCATCGAAGTAGTAACGAGCAAGCCCGCCCGCAAAGAGGTCTCCATTCACATAGGGGAAGCCCCTGAACCGCTCCGGCAGGTTCTTTGACCGGGCGGACTCAGCGGTATTCAGGGTTTCAAACAGCGCGACCAATTCGTCATGCAGATTCGAGCCATCGACACGGGTGTTGCGCAGCAAATCCAGGAAACGGTGGTTCTCGCCAAAAAGCCCGGTGTCATCGGCAAACAGACAAAACAGCAAGCGGACCAGATAGCTTTCAAGATCCACGCCCGAATAACCATCGGCTTTCATACGGTCGTGCAAGCGCCCGATCTTCTCAGCTGCAGCCTCGTTAGCCTCGTTTTCCTGGGCGACCGCACGCGCCTCATAACCTGCCAATGGCAGCAGCACATCCAGATTTGCCGCCATCTGGCTCAAGGAGAACGAATGGCGCTCACCGGTAGCCCGGACATGCACGTTCACCGTGGCGAAGTCGCTGATGATGACGAACTGCGGCACAGCCCAGTCCTGCGGCATTAGCGCGATGTATTTGGATGCCTGCTCATAGGCAGCATCGAGGTCTTCGCCGCGCGACTTCATTTCAAACAGCGCCATGCCCGGCAGCAGGCCATCCCCCCACTTCGTCGATTGGCCAGCTTGCTTGACCTTGAACTGCCACTCGATCCGGTTCGGGTCGACCCCAAAAACCTCACAGAAGGCCCGCATGAAATTCTGATCATGCTGCTTCTCCGAAGAGACTCCCTCGAAGCGCTTGGCCAGTTTGACTGCACGAGCCCGGATGGCATCGACGGTGAGTTTGTCGATCACTAGAGCATTCCTTCCCTTGGATCATTTGATGGGTGACGTTTGCTTCTGGAGCAAACGAAAAACCACAGAATGTTCTCATAAGGAAAATTAGCGAATGCAATTTTTTCTTGAGCAGCTTTGTCGCTCAGGAAAAGGCTCAACAGAATCGCGCCATGAAAATCGGCGCAGCTATCAGGAAAATTCGACTTGAGCGGGGGCTAACGCTGGAACAGGTTGCCTTCGATGCGGACACCTATGCCGGCAATCTCTCAAAGGTCGAGCGCGACCAGCATCCGCCATCACTGGAGCTGCTGCACAAAATCGCTCAGGCGCTGAGCATTCGCATGTCCGAGTTATATTCAATAGCTGAAAGTGCCTCTGATACAGACACCTCACCATTGCTGGAAGGGCGAGCAGACTACGCAAATGAGGTCGTACTGATGCGCCGCCATTTTCAGGCTTTGTCGCCTGCCAATCGCAACCTCGCCATTGAATTGATTAAGGTGCTCGTCCGGTCACAAAGTACCGAGACTTGAGGTCATCCGAGCCGCCGGATATACCACGGACTACTCTGCTTCCAGCAGAACGCAGTTAGCACCTCCAGCCCGGAGCCGTCTTCTGATCCCTGCTCTGGATTCCTACAGGACAAACGGCACAACGGAACTACTGGCGCGCAATCCTTGCCCCATTACGGCAAGCCACTTAGGATGAGCGCCTGTTGCCGGTATGACTTGGGATTGCTTGGCAGTAAATTGCGCTGAAATAGTGGGCACTTTTCGTTTTAGGGGCATTTTTAGGGGCATCGCTGAAATCGACCTGAGAACAAAGCCAGCTATTACAAGGCCTGCAGCTCACAGTTCGGTTCCGTCCCTGGCACCATTGATATACGACAAAGAGCCTCAGCCATGCGCTGGGGCTTTTTGCTTTCTGTCTCCGGCAATTTTCTCGTGCCATTATTTCGCCTGCGCGACAAGCAACTGTAACCAGGCGACACCTGCGACCCAGCGAGCCTCTATCGCCCGGCAAACGGCTTGGCGGTCACGGAAACGCTATGCTAGCTTGGCCGCCAGCCAGGACGGCCCGCCGTACGCCGGAGCGCATTCGAAGAAGAAGAGGACCCCACCCCATGGCCGAGGCGACGCCCGCGCTGGAAATCCGCAACCTGCACAAACGCTACGGCGATCTCGAAGTGCTCAAGGGTATTTCCCTGACTGCCAAAGACGGCGACGTTATCTCGATTCTCGGCTCCTCCGGTTCCGGCAAGTCCACTTTCCTGCGCTGCATCAACCTGCTGGAAAACCCGCACCAGGGTCAGATTTTCGTCGCCGGCGAGGAGCTCAAGCTCAAGGCCGCGAAGAATGGCGATCTGGTTGCTGCCGACAACAAGCAGATCAACCGCCTGCGCAGCGAAATCGGCTTCGTCTTCCAGAATTTCAACCTGTGGCCGCACATGAGCGTGCTCGACAACATCATCGAGGCGCCGCGCCGCGTGCTCGGCCAGAGCAAGGCCGAGGCCATCGAGGTGGCCGAGGCGCTGCTGGCCAAGGTCGGCATCGCCGACAAGCGTCACGTCTACCCCAACCAGCTGTCCGGCGGCCAGCAACAGCGCGCGGCCATCGCCCGCACCCTGGCCATGCAGCCGAAGGTGATTCTGTTCGACGAGCCGACCTCGGCACTGGACCCGGAGATGGTACAAGAAGTGCTTAACGTGATCCGCGCACTTGCCGATGAAGGTCGCACCATGCTGCTGGTCACCCATGAAATGAGTTTCGCCCGCCAGGTGTCCAGCGAGGTGGTGTTCCTCCACCAGGGCCTGGTCGAGGAACAGGGGCCACCCGCCCAGGTGTTTGACAACCCGCAATCGGCACGCTGTAAACAATTCATGTCCAGCAATCGCTAACACGGAGCAACACGCATGCAGAACTATAAGAAGATCCTGCTGGCCGCGGCCGCTACCCTGGCTTTCGGCACCAGCGCTGTCGCCGCTGACAAACTCAAACTCGGCACCGAAGGCGCCTACCCGCCCTTCAACCTGATCGACGCCAGCGGCAAGGTCACCGGCTTCGACGTGGAAATCGGCCAGGCGCTGTGCGCCAAGATGCAGGCCGAATGCGAAGTGGTCACCTCCGACTGGGACGGCATCATCCCCGCCCTCAACGCCAAGAAGTTCGACTTCCTGATCGCCTCCATGTCGATCACCGAAGAGCGTCAGGCCGCGGTCGATTTCACCGAGCCTTACTACACCAACAAGCTGCAGTTCATCGCGCCGAAGTCGGCCGAATTCAAGACCGATGAAGCCAGCCTCAAGGGCAAGGTGATCGGTGCGCAGCGCGCGACCATCGCCGGCACCTGGCTGGAAGACAACCTGGGCAAGGTGGTCGACATCAAGCTGTACGACACCCAGGAAAACGCCTACCTCGATCTGGCCTCCGGCCGTCTCGACGGCGTGCTGGCCGACACCTTCGTCAACTGGGAATGGCTCAAGAGCGACGCCGGCAAGGACTTCGAGTTCAAGGGCGACCCGGTATTCGACAACGACAAGATCGGCATCGCCGTGCGCAAGGGCGACCCGCTGCGCGAGAAGCTGAACGCCGCTCTGCAGGCCATCATCGAAGACGGCACCTACAAGCAGATCAACGACAAGTACTTCCCGTTCAGCATCTATTGATGACCTGACGGCATTGCGCCGCCCACTCGGCGGCGCAGTTGCCTGAGCCCTCCGATGATCTTCGAACTCCACGGATTCGGCCCCGCCCTGGCGGCCGGCACCCTGATGACCATCAAACTGGCGCTGTCCGCGCTGGCGGTGGGTCTGGTGCTCGGTCTGCTCGGCGCGCTGGCCAAGACTTCGCCGTACAAGCCGCTGCAGTGGCTCGGCGGCAGCTATTCCACCATCGTGCGCGGCGTGCCCGAACTGCTCTGGGTGCTGCTGATCTATTTCGGCACGGTCGGCCTGATGCGCAGCCTGGCCGACCTGCTCGGCGTCGAGAGCCTCGAGCTCTCCGCCTTCGCTGCGGGCACCATCGCCCTCGGCCTGTGCTTCGGCGCCTACGCCACCGAAGTGTTTCGCGGCGCCATCCTGGCCATCCCCAAGGGCCATCGCGAAGCCGGCATGGCCCTGGGCATGTCCAAGGGGCGCATCCTCTGGAAGCTGATCCTGCCGCAGATGTGGCGCATCGCCCTGCCCGGCCTGGGCAACCTGTTCATGATCCTGATGAAGGACACCGCGCTGGTCTCGGTGATCGGCCTCGAGGAAATCATGCGTCGCTCGCAGATCGCGGTGACCGCGAGCAAGGAGCCCTTCACCTTCTATATGGTTGCAGCCTTCATCTATCTGGGCCTGACCATCCTCGCCATGATCGGCCTGCATTTTCTCGAGAAGCGCGCCAGCCGCGGCTTCGTCCGGAGCGCGTCATGAGAAAGAACGCCGCCACCATCGCCTGGCTCGCAGTAGGCCTGCTCATCGCACTGGCGCTCTGGGCGAGCCTCTCCAGCCTGAACTGGGCGGTGATCATCAAATGGCTGCCGCGCCTGTCCCAGGGCGCGCTGCTGACCCTGGAGCTGGTGGCCATCGCCGTCGTCGCCGGCCTGATCCTCGCCCTACCCATGGGCATCGCCCGCGCGTCCCGGCATTGGTACGTGCGCGCCCTGCCGTATGGCTACATCTTCTTCTTCCGCGGCACGCCGCTACTGGTGCAGCTGTTTCTGGTCTACTACGGCCTGGCGCAGTTCGATGCCGTGCGCCAGGGGCCGCTGTGGCCCTATCTGCGCGACCCATACTGGTGCGCCATCATCACCATGACCTTGCATACCGCCGCCTATATCGCCGAGATTCTGCGCGGCGCCATCCAGGCCGTACCACCCGGAGAAGTTGAGGCGGCGCGCGCACTGGGTATGTCGCGGGCCAAGACCATGTTCTATATCGTCCTGCCGCGCGCTGCGCGCATCGGCCTGCCGGCCTACAGCAACGAAGTGATCCTGATGCTCAAGGCCAGCGCCCTGGCCAGCACCGTGACGCTGCTGGAGCTGACCGGCATGGCGCGCACCATCATCGCGCGCACCTATCTGCCGGTGGAGATCTTCTTTGCCGCAGGCCTGTTCTACCTGGTCATCGCCTTCGTTCTGGTGCGCGCCTTCCGCCTGCTGGAGCGCTGGCTGCGCGTCGACGCCTGCCAGGGTCGCTAAGCCAATCGGGCGGCCCACTTGGCAGCCCGGTTCAACCAGACGCATGAGCGCCATGTCCGAGCCCATCCTTACCTCTGGCGATCTGCTCGCTCGCTTCCGGGCCCTGGACAGTTTTCTTCTGCAGCATCAGGCGCTCTGGCGACCTCGGCCGTTTCATCACCTGCAACTGCCTTGGGAAACGGAGCTGGCGGAACTCGCTACCTGGCTGCGCAGCCGCTCCCTGGAGCAGGCTGAGGCCAGCGACAACAGCCCCTTCGCACTCTCTGCACCTGCGCCCTTTCCCGACCTGGCCCGCCAGGCGCAAGCACTTAGTCAGTTGGGCGAAATTCCGAGCCTGGACAGTCCGCCGCGCGCGCACGCCTTGAGCGTCGATGTACCCGGCAGGAAGCTGGCGCAGATCCAGGCTTTTGCCAGCCACCTGCAGTTTCGCCAGCGCCCCGCGCACTGGCTCGACTGGTGTTCCGGCAAGGGCCACCTCGGTCGCTGGCTGACTCAGGATGACCAGTACCTGACCTGCCTGGAGTACGACCCGGCACTGATCGAGTCCGGTAGCGCACTGAGCAAACGCCTGGGACTGGCTGCCGCACACCTACAGCAGGATGTGCTTGCCGATGATTGCGACGAACGCCTGACGAAAGAACATACTCCCGTGGCCCTGCACGCCTGTGGCGACCTGCACGTCCGCCTGCTGCAACTGGCCAGCCGCAACGGATGCCCACAACTGGCGGTGGCGCCCTGCTGCTACAACCGCATCGCCGGCCTGCAGTACCAAGCGCTCTCGACTGCCGCACAAGCGTCCGCATTGCGGCTTTCACGCGACGATCTCGGCCTGCCATTGAGCGAGACCGTCACCGCCGGCGCCCGCGTACGCCGACAGCGCAATCAGTCGATGGCTTGGCGCCTGGCTTTCGATCTGCTGCAACGCCAGCTACGCGGCATCGATGAATACCTGCCAACGCCATCGCTGCCCAGCGACTGGTTGAGCAAACCTTTCGCCCGCTTCTGTCATGACCTCGCCGCACTGCGTGAAGTGCCTGCGCCTGGTGAGCAGGACTGGTACGCACTGGAAGCTCGCGGCTGGCAACGCCTGGCCGAAGTGCGCAATCTGGAACTGCTGCGCAACCTGTTCCGCCGGCCACTGGAACTCTGGCTGCTGCTCGACCGCGCCCTGTATCTGCAGGAACAGGGCTACAAGGTGAAGCTGGGCACCTTCTGCGATTACCAACTGAGCCCGCGCAACCTGCTACTGCTGGCCGAGCGCGCCTGAGTTGCACACAGAAGCTGTGGATAACTCTGTTGATCCTTTCTGGGCAAATGCTGCAAAGCCACTTGGGAATTGCCTCGTAGACATCTGATCAATTTTCGAACAGCCCTCGAAGCCCTAGCAAAAACAATAACTTGCGAAAAATCGTGATCGAATGCACAGAGCCGGTGCGCCACCGTCGCACGCGCCTTCTCTTTGTGCATAAGCAAAAAGCTGCTGATCGCCGAGCCCGGAAAAACCTGGCTCGAAGGTGGCTTTACTCAGGCCGATGAATGGATATAATGGCGGCCCTTCAGTGCCGGTATAGCTCAGCTGGTAGAGCAACTGACTTGTAATCAGTAGGTCCCGGGTTCGACTCCTGGTGCCGGCACCATCTAATATCAAGGCCTGCTTTCATGCAGGCCTTTTTTGTTTTTGCTCCTGCCCACATCCGTCGCTTGTTCATTGCACTTACCGCACTCGGCTCGTGGGTATGGCGAAAGGTTACATAGCGAGGTTATTGAGCAGATGCGTATTCTTGTTACCGGCGGTGCCGGCTTCATCGGCTCAGCCCTGATTCGCCACCTGATCCAAAACACCGGGCATCAGGTGCTCAACCTCGACAAGTTGACCTACGCCGGCAACCTGGAATCGCTTGCCCCCGTCGATGGCAACCCGCGCTACCGCTTCGTCCAGGCGGATATCGCCGACAGCCCTGTGGTTGCGCAGACGCTGGCCGAGTTCCAGCCCGACGCCATCATGCACCTGGCCGCCGAGTCCCACGTCGACCGCTCCATCGATGGCCCAGCGGCCTTTATCCAGACCAATATCGTCGGCACCTACAGCCTGCTGGAAAGCACCCGTGCCTATTGGCTCGGCCTGAGCGCCGAGCGCAAGGCAGCCTTTCGCTTCCATCACATTTCCACCGACGAGGTATACGGCGACCTGCACGGCGTCGACGATCTCTTCACCGAAACCACGCCCTACGCGCCCAGCTCGCCTTACTCCGCGAGCAAGGCGGCGTCCGACCATCTGGTGCGCGCCTGGCAGCGCACCTATGGGCTGCCGGTGCTGATCACCAACTGCTCGAACAACTACGGCCCGTATCACTTCCCTGAAAAGCTGATCCCGCTGATGATCCTCAACGCCCTGGCGGGCAAACCGCTGCCGGTGTACGGGAATGGTCAGCAAGTGCGCGACTGGCTGTATGTGGATGATCACGCACGCGCCCTGCTCAAAGTGGTCAGCGAGGGCAAGGTCGGCGAGACTTACAACATCGGCGGCCACAATGAGCAGAAGAACCTCGATGTGGTGCAAGCCATCTGCGCACTGCTGGAAGAGCTGGCACCGCAGAAGCCGGCCGGTATCGCACGCTATCAAGACCTCATCACCTACGTGCAGGATCGCCCGGGCCATGACCAGCGCTACGCCATCGACGCCGGCAAGATCGAGCGCGAACTGGGCTGGATACCGCAGGAAACCTTCGAAACCGGCCTGCGCAAGACCGTGCAATGGTATCTGGACAACCTCGACTGGTGCCGCCGCGTGCAGGATGGTAGCTATCAGGGTCAGCGACTCGGAGCACTCTAGAGCTCAAGACGTAGGGCGGGTGCAACCCGCCAGCCAGGCAGCGGCGGGTTGCACCCGCCCTACGCATCGACAAGGAACATAGAAAACATGAAAGGCATCATCCTCGCCGGTGGCTCCGGCACCCGCCTGCACCCCATTACCCTCGGCGTGTCCAAGCAACTGCTACCGATCTATGACAAGCCGATGATCTACTACCCGTTGTCGGTGCTGATGCTGGCCGGCATTCGCGAGATTCTGATCATCTCCACCCCCGAAGATCTGCCCAACTTCCGCAAGATGCTCGGCAACGGCAGTCAGTTCGGCATCGACCTGCAGTATGCCGAGCAACCTTCTCCCGACGGCCTGGCGCAGGCTTTCCTGATCGGCGAGTCGTTCATTGGTGACGACTCGGTATGCCTGATCCTCGGCGACAACATCTTCCATGGTCAGCACTTCACCGAGAAGCTGCTGCGCGCGGCCACCCACAATAGCGGTGCCACGGTCTTCGGCTACTGGGTCAGCGACCCCGAACGTTTTGGCGTGGTCGAATTCGATGCGGCTGGCAATGCGCTGTCGATCGAGGAAAAGCCGGCACAACCCAAGTCCAGCTTTGCCGTGACCGGCCTGTATTTCTACGACAACGATGTGGTGCAGATCGCCAAGGCGGTCAAGCCCTCGCCACGCGGCGAGCTGGAAATCACCGATGTGAACAATGCCTATCTGGCCCGTGGCGACCTGCGCGTGGAGCGTTTCGGTCGTGGCTTCGCCTGGCTCGACACCGGCACTCACGACAGCCTGCTGGATGCCTCGCATTACGTGCAGACGGTAGAAAAACGCCAGGGTCTGAAGGTCGCCTGCCTGGAAGAGATCGCCTACCAGCAGGGCTGGATCGACCGCGAACAACTGCTCGCCTGCGCCAAGGCGCTGGGCAAGACCGGCTACGGCCAGTACCTGTACAAGCTGGCGGAGGAGTCGCAGTGAAAGTCATCGCAACTGCATTGCCGGAGGTACTGATTCTCGAGCCCCAGGTTTTCGGTGATGAGCGTGGTTTTTTCTATGAAAGCTTCAACGCGCGACGCTTTGCCGAAGCCACCGGGGTAAACCGCGAGTTCGTCCAGGACAACCACTCGCGCTCGGCGTGTGGCGTACTGCGCGGCCTGCACTATCAGTTGCAGCAGGCTCAGGGCAAGCTGGTGCGGGTCAGCGCTGGCGAGGTCTATGACGTGGCGGTGGATGTGCGGCGCAGCTCGCCAAACTTCGGCAAATGGGTCGGCGTGCATCTGTCAGCCAAGAACAAGCGCCAGCTGTGGGTGCCGGAAGGCTTCGCCCACGGTTTTCTGGTGCTCAGCGAGTACGCCGAGTTCCTCTACAAGACCACCGACTACTACGCCCCGGCTCACGAGCGCTGCATCCGCTGGGACGACACGCAACTGGCCATCGACTGGCCGCTCGACGGTCTGTCGCCACAACTCTCGGCCAAAGACCAACAGGGCCTGAGTCTGACCGACGCCGAGACCTTCCCATGAAGATTCTGATCAGCGGCCATACCGGTCAGGTCGCGCGTGAACTGCAACTGGCCCTGAGCAAACACGAGCTGGTCAGCCTCGGTCGCCAGGCATTCGACCTGTCGCGCCCGGAAACCCTGGGCGACATCATCCTGCGCGAGCGACCGGCGCTGGTAATCAATGCCGCCGCGTACACCGCCGTCGACCAGGCCGAACAGGAACGCGAGCTGGCCTTCGCCATCAATGCCGAGGCGCCGCGTGCCATCGCCGATGCCTGCTTCGAACTGGACATTCCGCTGATTCACTACTCCACCGACTACGTCTTCGATGGCAGCAAGACCACGCCTTACCGTGAAGCCGATACGCCACATCCGCTGGGCGTCTACGGCGCCAGCAAGGCGGCCGGTGAACAGGCGCTGCGCATCAGCGGCTGCGATCACCTGATCCTGCGCACCAGTTGGGTCTACTCGCAGTACGGGCGCAACTTCCTCCTGACCATGCAGCGCCTACTGCAGGAGCGCGAAGAGCTCAGCGTGGTCGACGACCAGATCGGCGCGCCGACCTGGGCCGGCAGCATCGCCAGCGCCACCGCCGAGCTGATCGAAAAGTGGCAACAAGGACGCCAGCGCTGGGGTACCTACCACCTGACCTGCCAGGGCGAGACCAGTTGGTTCGGCTTCGCCAGCGCCATCGCCGAGCGCCTGCGTGCAGCCGGCAAACCCTGCGCCAGGCTGCGTCCCATTCCCAGCAGCGAGTACCCGACGCCGGCACAGCGCCCACTCAATTCGCGTCTGGATGGCGGGCGCCTGGAACAAGACTGGCAGGTTCGCCTGCCGGACTGGCGCACAGCACTGGATGCCTGCCTGCAACGCATGAACTGAAGGCCTGCGTTTCATCCGCGCGCCCGGCGCCCATCACCGGCCGCACACTTAACGTGCATAATGCGCCGTTCCTTTCTGCACGGTTTGCCATGAGCACGAACACTGCCACTCCCCGTCGCCTGCGCTGGCGCAGCCTCGTGCTGCTGGCGCTGCTGCTTGCGCCACTGCTGTGGCCCGTTCACTTCCTGGCCGAGCGCTACTACCGCGAAGTACTGATCGAGCAGAACCGGCAAACCCTTGACCTGTACGTCGCCAACCTGCTCGGTACGCTGCGTCGTTACGAGGTGCTGCCGCAGATTCTCGGTGATCTTCCAGGTGTACGCGCAGCCCTGCACGCGCCCGAAGACCCTGCCGCACTGGACACCGCCAATCGCCTGCTGGCGCGCATCAAGCGGCAGACCGGTGCCGACGTGATCTACCTGATGAATAATCGCGGCGTCACCCTGGCCGCCTCCAACTGGGACAAGCCCGACAGCTTCGTCGCCGGCAACTTCGCCTTTCGCCCGTATTTTCGTGAAGCGCTGGCCGGGCGCCTGGGACGCTTCTTCGGCCTGGGTACAACGTCCGGCAAGCGCGGTTACTACTTTGCCTACCCAGTGCACGAGGACGACCACAATATCGGCGCACTGGTGGTCAAGGTCGACCTTGATCACACCGAAACGCTGTGGGGCAACACGCCTGAACGGTTGCTGGTGACCGATACCAATGGCGTGGTCATCCTCACCTCGCGGCCGGACTGGCGCTTCCACGCCAGCCGCCCGCTGGACCGGGTCGAGCAATCGGCCATCGCCGCCAATCAGCCCTATCCGACCCAGGCGCCACCTCGCCTGGATATCGACCCAAACGCCTGGCTGACACAAAGTCGTGTTCTGGACGAAACCGGCTGGACGGTGAGCATTCTCGCCCCGCGTATCCTCCTCGACCGCCCCGTGCGCAGCGCCGTGGCCGTGGGCGCGGCAGCCTTGCTGGCGCTGCTGTTGCTGCTCGGCCTGCTGATTTTGCGCCGCCGCCATTACCTCGAACGCATCGCCCTCGACGCCCGCGCCAAGGCCGAACTGGAACAGCGCGTGGCCGAACGCACGCAGGATCTGGAGCTGCTCAACAGCCGCCTCAAGCAGGAAGTGCTCGAACGTGAACAGACGCAGCAAGAACTGGTGCGCGCTCAGGACGAGCTGGTCCAGGCCGGCAAACTTTCAGCGCTCGGCACCATGAGCGCCAGCATCAGCCACGAACTCAACCAGCCGCTGGGGGCGATCCGCAGCTACGCAGAGAACGCCAGCACCCTGCTCGATCACCAGCGCAGCGACGATGCCCGCGCCAACCTCAAGCTGATCAGCGAGCTGACCGAGCGCATGGCCTCGATCATCACCCATTTGCGCGCCTTTGCCCGCCGTGACCGCCACGCGCCGGAGCGGGTTGCCTTGCAGCCAGCGCTGGACGATGCCTTGGCGCTATTGGCCAAGCGCCGCCGGGCCATGGATGTAGAGCTGATTCGCGATCTGCCGGACGCCACCCTCTGGGTCCAGGCTGGCGAGACGCGGCTGCGTCAGGTGCTGGGCAATCTGCTCGGCAATGCGCTCGATGCGTTGATCGATAAGGCACCACCTAGACGCATCTGGATCAGCATCGAGCATCAAGCCGAGCATCTCCACCTACTGCTGCGTGACAATGGCCCCGGCTTCTCGCCCGAATCACTGGCGCGCGCGCGCGAGCCCTTCTTCACCACCAAGACCAGCGCCCAAGGCCTGGGGCTGGGCCTGGCCATCTGCGATAGTCTGGTGCGTGCGCTGGACGGCGAACTGCTGCTGGCCAATCATCCCGAGGGTGGCGCGCTGATCACCCTGCGCCTGCGCCTGGCCGCTCCCGGCGTCAACCTGCAACCTTCCGAGGATCCTTCGCCATGACCAGCGACAGCGCCATCGACAGCCGCATTCAGGTACTGCTGATCGACGACGACGCCCACCTGCGCCAGGCGCTCAGCCAGACGCTCGACCTGGCCGGGCTCAAGGTGCTCAGCCTGGGCGATGCGCAGGGCCTGGCCGCACGCATTCCGGCAGGCTGGCCGGGCGTGGTGGTCAGCGACATCCGCATGCCCGGCATCGATGGTCTGCAACTGCTGCAGCAGCTGCGCGAGCGTGATGCCGAGCTGCCGGTGCTGCTGATCACCGGCCACGGTGACGTGCCGCTGGCCGTGCAGGCGATGCGCGCTGGCGCCTACGACTTCCTGGAAAAACCTTTCGCCAACGATGACCTGCTCGACAGCGTGCGCCGTGCCCTAGAGCTGCGCCGCCTGGTGCTGGATAACCGCAGCCTGCGTATGGCACTCAACGACCGCCAGCAACTGTCCAGCCGCCTGGTGGGCCAGTCGCCTGCCATGCAGCGCCTGCGCGAACAGATCGGTGCCCTCGCCGGCATCGCCACCGATGTGCTGATCCTGGGCGAGACCGGCGCCGGCAAGGAGGTGGTCGCCCGCGCCCTGCACGATCTGTCCAGCCGCCGCGACGGCCCCTTCGTCGCCATCAACGCCGGCGCACTGGCCGAATCGGTGGTGGAAAGCGAGTTGTTCGGCCACGAGGCCGGCGCCTTTACCGGCGCGCAGAAACGGCGCATTGGCAAGTTCGAGTTCGCCAATGGCGGCACCCTGTTCCTCGACGAGATCGAGAGCATGAGCATGGATGTGCAGGTCAAGCTGCTGCGCCTGCTGCAGGAGCGTGTGGTCGAGCGCCTCGGTGGTAATCAGCTGATCCCGCTGGACATCCGTGTGATCGCCGCGACCAAGGAAGACCTGCGCCAGGCTGCCGATGCCGGGCGTTTCCGCGCCGACCTGTACTACCGCCTCAACGTCGCACCGCTGTCCATCCCGCCGCTGCGCGAGCGCGGCGAGGACGCCTTGCTGCTGTTCCAGCATTTCGCCGAATCGGCGGCCGCCCGCCACGCCCTGGCGCCACGTGAACTGCAACCAGGGCAGCGTGCGCTGCTGCTGCGTCATCCATGGCCGGGCAACGTGCGTGAACTGCAGAACGCCGCCGAGCGCTTTGCGTTGGGCCTGGAGCTGGCACTCGACAGCAACGCGCCCAGTCTGCCGCCGGTCAATGGCGGGCTCAGCGAGCAGGTCGAAGCCTTCGAGCGCGCGCTGATCGCCGCCGAGTTGAGCCGTCCGCACGGCTCGCTACGCAGCCTGGCCGAAGCCCTGGGCGTACCGCGCAAGACCCTGCACGACAAACTGCGCAAACATGGCCTGACCTTCTCCGGCGCTGGCGGAAGCTCGCCAGAGGACTTCGACTGACTGGCGGCAAACCGCCAAATCCATCACCAAAGACTTGCCGGCGGCGGGTTCATGAACCCGCCAGCCCCTCGGCAAAGAGCCATCAAAGCCCTCAACCACGGGCTTTTCCCCGATGCGTGGAATCCAACGACAGCAGACTGGCACAAGGGTTGCTCTAGACTTCCGTCAAGCGAACCCACAAGTACAAGTCCAGGCCTCGCGAATGCCCCCCGGCGTTTTTCTCCAAGCCGCCTAGACTTGCTCTTGTCCGTTCGTTAGCAGCGCCACTGGCGCCAATGCGATAAACACAACAAGAGGAAGCATCCGCATGTTCAAACTGACTGCCAAGGCGCTGGCTTGCGCCCTGTCCCTGTCCATCGCTGGCGTGGTTCACGCTGCCGACCCGATCGTCATCAAATTCTCCCACGTGGTTGCCGAGCACACCCCGAAAGGTCAGGGTGCCGTGCTGTTCAAGCAACTGGCTGAAGAGCGCCTGGGCGACAAGGTCAAGGTCGAGGTCTACCCGAACTCCTCGCTGTTCGGCGACGGCAAGGAAATGGAAGCGCTGCTGCTCGGTGACGTGCAGATGATCGCCCCATCCCTGGCCAAGTTCGAGCATTACACCAAGCAACTGCAGGTATTCGACCTGCCGTTCCTGTTCGACAACATGGCCGCAGTCGATCGCTTCCAGAACAGCCCCGAAGGCCAGAAACTGCTGACCTCCATGACCGACAAGGGCATCACCGGCCTGGCCTACTGGCACAACGGCCTGAAGCAGCTGTCGGCCAACAAGGCGCTGCTGGAGCCGAAGGACGCCCGTGGCCTGAAGTTCCGCGTACAGGCTTCCGCCGTACTGGAAGAGCAGTTCAAGGCCGTGCGCGCCAACCCGCGCAAGATGAGCTTCGCCGAGGTCTATCAGGGCCTGCAGACTGGCGTGGTCAACGGTGCCGAGAACCCGTACTCGAACATCTACAGCCAGAAGATGCACGAAGTGCAGAAGTACATCACCGAGTCCAACCATGGCCTGCTGGACTACATGCTGATCACCAACACCAAGTTCTGGGACGGGCTGCCGGCTGACGTACGCGACGAGCTGAACAAGATCATCGCCGAGGTCACCGTCGAGGTGAACAAACAGGCTGACGCCCTCAACGAAGGCGACAAGCAGCGCATCCTGGAAGCCGGCACCACCGAAATCCTGACCCTGACGCCTGAGCAGCGCGGCCAATGGCGCGACGCCATGCAGCCGGTATGGCAGAAGTTCGAAGGCGAGATCGGTGCCGACCTGATCAAGGCCGCGCAAGCCGCCAACCAGCAATAAGGCCGGAGAGCCGGGTGGGCAGGGTGCAATTGCCCTGCTCCACCACGACGCCCGCAAAGGGCATCGAAACATGCAGCAACCGGTGAGCCGGCCCTCGGTTTGCCTTACGCCCTTTCCATTCGGGAGAACCGACCATGAACGCCTTGCGGCGCGTCTGGGAGCACTTCGAGGAAGGCTTCATCGCCTTCCTCCTGGCGGCCATGACGCTGATCACATTCGTCTACGTGATCCTCAACAACTTCTACACCCTGTTCTACTGGCTGGGTGACGCCTTTGGCGGTAACGAGCTGCTGCTCGGTATTGGCGATGCCATTCTCGACATGGCCCAGGCGATGACCTGGAGCAACGCCCTGACCAAGGCCATGTTCGGCTGGCTGATTTTCTTCGGCCTGGCCTACGGCGTGCGTACTGCCGGCCACATCGGTGTCGATGCCCTGGTCAAGCTGGCCCCTCGCGGTGTACAGCGCGTCATCGGCGTGATCGCCTGCTCGGCCTGCCTGGGCTACGCCGGCCTCATCGCGGTCGGTAGCTACGACTGGGTCAGCACCCTGTTCAAGGCCGGCATCGGTGCCGAGGATCTCGGTCACTACGGCATCAAGCAATGGCATATCGGCATGATCGTGCCCTTCGGCTACGCCATGGTGTTCATCCGCTTCCTGGAAATCCTCGTGCGCATTCTGCGTGACCAGCAGACCGGTCTCGGTCTGGCGGATGAAGCCGCTGACGCCCTGAAAATCAATGAGCATGAGGAGCCCAAGCAATGACCGTTCTGTTCCTCTTCCTGCTGCTGTTTTTGCTGATGTTCATCGGCGTGCCGATTGCAGCCTCGCTCGGCCTGGCCGGTTCGATCACCATCATGCTGTTCAGCCCGGACTCAGTGCGCTCGCTGGCGATCAAGCTGTTCGAGACCTCCGAACACTACACTCTGCTGGCCATTCCGTTCTTCCTGCTCTCCGGTGCCTTCATGACCACCGGTGGTGTGGCCAAGCGCCTGATCGACTTCGCCAACGCCTGCGTCGGCCACATCCGTGGCGGTCTGGCCATCGGTGCGGTACTGGCGTGCATGCTGTTCGCCGCCCTGTCCGGCTCGTCGCCGGCGACCGTGGCCGCAGTCGGCTCCATCGCCATCGCCGGCATGGTGCGCTCCGGTTACCCGCAGGCCTTCGGCGCCGGCATCGTGTGTAACGCCGGCACCCTAGGCATCCTGATTCCGCCGTCGATCGTGATGGTGGTGTACGCCGCCGCCACCGAGCAGTCGGTGGGCAAGCTGTTCATGGCCGGGGTGATCCCAGGCGTGATGCTCGGCCTGGTGCTGATGATCGCGATCTACATCGTCGCGCGCATCAAGAAGCTGCCGGCACTGCCGCGTGCCAGCTTCCGCGAGTGGCTGCGCGCCGCCCGTGAGGCGTTCTGGGGCCTGCTGCTGATGGTGATCATCCTCGGTGGTATCTACACCGGCATGTTCACCCCGACCGAGGCTGCGGCCGTGGCGGCGGTATACGCCGGCTTCGTCGCCCTGTTCGTGTACAAGGACCTGAGCATCCGCGAGTGCCCGAAGGTGCTGCTGGAGTCCGGCAAGCTGACCATCATGCTGATGTTCATCATTGCCAACGCCATGCTCTTCGCCCACGTGCTGACCACCGAGCAGATCCCGCAGCAGATCACCGCCTGGGTGGTGGATCTGGGTCTGCAGCCGTGGCAGTTCCTGCTGGTAGTGAACATCGTGCTGCTGATCGCCGGTGCCTTCATGGAGCCGTCGGCGATCATCCTGATCCTGGCGCCTATCCTGTTCCCGATCGCCATGCAGCTGGGCATCGACCCGATCCACCTGGGCATCATCATGGTGGTGAACATGGAGATCGGTCTGATCACGCCACCGGTGGGGCTGAACCTGTTCGTCACCTCGGCGGTGACGGGCATGCCACTGACGGCCGTGATCCGCGCCGCGCTGCCATGGCTGATGCTGCTGATCAGCTTCCTGATGGTGATTACCTACATCCCGGCCGTTTCCATGGCGCTGCCGAACATGCTCGGCATGTAAGGGTTCAACCGAACGATGCTACTTCGGTACCTCGTGTACCCACTCCGCCCGGCCTTAGTGCCGGGCTTTTTTTGCACGAAACAATCTGATGAAAACTACTGTAGCGTGCACATTTCCACAGCAGTGCACACAAGCGCCTGTGGTCACGTAAAGTCAAGCTCGATATCGCCAAGGAAACCGCCACATGATCAAGCGCAGCCTGAAATCCATCGTCACCACCTGGTTTACAGGCCTGTTGTCGTTGCTGCCACTGGTTCTGACCCTGGCACTACTTGCCTGGATATTCAGCCTGCTCAATCGTCTGGTCGGACCTTCGACCCTGATCGGCCAAGTATTCGCTGCCCTCGGCCAGCCCTTTTCCAGCAACAGCTACCTGGCCTACTTGCTGGGCAGCCTGGTACTGCTGGCCAGCCTCTATCCACTGGGCCTGGCCGTGCAACTGGGCCTACGCCGGCCCCTGTCCTGGCTGCTGGATCGCACCCTGCGGCGCACGCCGCTGATCGGCAACTTCTACAACCTGGCCGATCGCTTCGTCGGCCTGCTGGACAAGAGCAAGAACCCGGACATCACCACCATGGCGCCGGTCTGGTGTTTCTTCGGCGGTGACGGCGCAGCGGTACTGGCCCTGCGTCCAAGCTCGGAGACGGTGGAACTGGAAGGCCGTGCCTACTGTGCCATCCTCATTCCCACCGCGCCGATTCCGGTCGGTGGCGGCCTGCTCTACGTACCACAGGAGTGGATACGCCCGGCCGAAATGGGCGTCGACCAGTTGACCAGCATCTATGTATCCATGGGCCTCACCCCACCAACCCCCAAGCGCGGCCTGGAAAACGCGCCGATCAAGCGCGCGGATGTCGAGCCGCTCTAAGCCAGCGGCAGACTGGTAGTGGACTTGATCTCCGACAGCGCGACGATGGAGTTCACCTCCTGGATTCCCGGCACCAGCGACAGCTTCTCGAAGAAAAAGCGCTCATAGGCCTCAATGTCGCGGGTGACGATGCGCAGCATGAAATCCACCGCGCCCATCAGCACATGGCACTCCAGCACCTCGGGAAACTCGCGCATGGCCTCGGCGAACTCGGTCAGGTTGGAACGCCCATGGGCGTTGAGCTTCACCTGAGCGAACACCTGGGTGTGCAGACCGACCTTCTTGCGATCGAGCAACGTCACCTGCTTGCGGATCACCCCCTCCTCCTTGAGGCGCTGGATACGGCGCCAGCACGGCGACTGCGACAGACCGATGCGCTCGGCGAGCTCAGCGGTGGACAAGCCGGCGTCCTCCTGCAGCAGGGCGAGAATACGTTGATCGTAGGCATCCAACGCAATGGACATAAATAATCCCCAATACTCGAAATTAAAGGCAAGCTTATCCATTAAACATGGATTAACACAGCGAACCAGGCAAACCTTTTGCCGGAATAAGGCGGAAACTTAGGCAAAATCTGCCCGAGTTATCGCCATGCCTGATACCACCCCGTTTCCGTCCGCCCATTCCCGACGCGATCCCTGGCAGGATCGCCCTGACGCCTGCGTTGAGTACCAGCTGCGCACCGATGCCGAAGCCGATGTCATGTGCCGCCTGCTCGGCCTGTTCGCACAGTTGCAGGTGTTACCCGACGCCCTGCACATGCAGCGCCTGCAGGACGACCTGCATATCAGCCTGCGTCTGTCTGGCCTGTCGCTGCATCGCGCCGGCGTGCTGGCGCAGAAACTGCGCAGCCTGGTCTGCGTATGGGAGGTGACCTGGCAACACCTGGATCACAGCCTGGTGACGGAGGTGGCCTGAAGCGGCGACTCATCACGCATGGGCCTTCGCCCTTGTGCTGCTTTTCGGGCATCCTAGCCAGGCTGAAAGGCCGTTGAAAAACGGCCTGCTAACCTTGTTCAGGCCGACCCGAGGAGCCCGCATGTCCGCCTTCACCGCTACCGCCCCTGACCGTGTACTGGATCTTGGCGACCTGCTGCGTGAGCTGGTGGCCCAGGGCCGGGTCGAGCAGGACGTGGCCGAGCAGTGCCTGGCGATTCGCCGCAGCTCACTGAACAACACCCAACATCCGCTGGAGTTCCTCGCCGCACAGCAGGTCGACGACCTGACGCGCCCGGGCAAGAAGCTCGACCTGGAAACCCTTACCGTCTGGCTGGCCGACTTCGCCGGCCAACCCTACCTGCGCATCGATCCACTGAAGATCGACGTGCCGGCTATCACCCCGTTGATGTCCTACGCCTTCGCCCAGCGTCACAAGATCCTCGCCGTGGCAGTGGACAGCGAAAGCGTCACCATCGCCAGCAGCCAGCCGCTGGTGCACAGCTGGGAGGCCAACCTGGTGCACGTGCTCAAGCGCCCGATCAAGCGCGTGGTAGCCAACCCCAGCGACATTCAGCGCTTCACCACCGAGTTCTATCGCCTGGCGCGTTCGGTCAGCGGCGCCAATGCCACCGATCAAAAGATCAGCGGCGTCGGCAACTTCGAGCAATTGCTCAGCCTCGGCGCCCAGGATCAGGAGCCGGACGCCAACGACGCGCACATCGTCAACATCGTCGACTGGCTGTTCCAGTACGCCTTCCAGCAACGTGCCAGCGATATCCACATCGAGCCACGCCGCGAGCAGGGCAGCGTACGCTTTCGCATCGACGGCGTGCTGCACACCGTCTACCAGTTCCCGGCACAGGTGACCATGGCGGTGGTCAGCCGCCTGAAGAACCTCGGGCGCATGAACATCGCCGAGAAACGCAAGCCACAGGATGGCCGGGTCAAGACCAAGACCCCGGATGGCGGCGAAGTGGAATTGCGCCTGTCGACCCTGCCGACCGCCTTCGGCGAGAAGATGGTGATGCGTATCTTCGACCCGGAAGTACTGCTGAAAAGCCCGGATCAGCTTGGCTTCTCTCCTGACGACCTGCGCCGCTGGGCCAGCATGACCAGCCAGCCCAACGGCATCATTCTGGTCACCGGCCCCACCGGCTCGGGCAAGACCACCACCCTCTACACCACCCTCAAGCAACTGGCGACCGAGGAGGTGAACGTCTGCACCATCGAAGACCCGATCGAGATGATCGAAGGCGCCTTCAACCAGATGCAGGTGCAGCACAACATCGACCTGACCTTCGCCAGCGGCGTGCGCGCGCTGATGCGTCAGGATCCGGACATCATCATGGTCGGTGAGATCCGCGACCTGGAAACCGCCGAAATGGCGATACAGGCGGCACTGACCGGCCACCTGGTGCTGTCCACCCTGCACACCAACGACGCGTCCAGCGCCATCACCCGCCTGCTCGAACTGGGCGTGCCGCACTACCTGCTCAAGGCCACCATTCTCGGCGTCATGGCGCAGCGCCTGGTGCGAACCCTGTGCCCACACTGCAAGGCGCCGGTGCAGCTGGACGAGGACGCCTGGAATAGCCTGACCCGTCCCTGGAGCTCGCCACTGCCAACGCAGGCCCATCATGCCGTCGGCTGCCTGGAGTGCCGTGAAACCGGCTATCGTGGCCGTGCCGGTGTCTACGAAATCATGCTGATCAACGACGCCATCAAACCGCTGATCAACGCCGACACCGACCTCACCGCACTGCGCCGCGCCGCCTTCAAGGACGGTATGCGTAGCCTGCGTCTGTCCGGCGCGCAAAAGGTCGCGGCAGGGCTGACCACCATCGAGGAAGTGCTGCGCGTCACTCCGCAAAGCGAGCAACGCTGAGGCGTGCGCAGCCCGCCAGCGGCGGGGCCAGGCGGACAGACACTGAGCCTCTTTGAGCTGCCGCACCAGCGCGGCAAGCACAAACCATTTCGATATGAACGGGTTCTCATCGCTCAACAGGCATGCGCCCACCCTGCGAAGGGGTCGGCGGCAACGGCCATGTGACTATGCTTAGATTGTTCGCCCTGGCACGCCGTTGAACAACGTAGGCGAGACAGGCAAGACAAGGCAGGTAGTTGTTCAACAGCCTGCAAGCAAAGGAGCCCATGCAATGCTTGTTGAAGGGCGCGCAAGCAACACGCTCAGCCGGGGTCGTGCAGTACGTTCATGATCACCTATCTGCATAACCTGTCGTTCGAGCACTGGCTGGCCCTGGCTACCCTGCTGCTGATTTTCGAAGTGTTTGGTGCCGGCGGCTACCTGCTCTGGGTCGGCCTCATGGCTGTCGCTGTCGGCGCAGTGGTTTTCCTGCTTCCCGAGTTGCACTGGGCCTGGCAACTCATGCTGTTTGGCATGCTGGCGATACTGTCGGCATTGCTATGGCGGCAACACCAGCGCCGGACTGTCCGCTAGATAGACCACCAATGCGGGCAACCGGCCATCGCCAGCAAGGAACCACCAGCGGCTTGCGCGACTCCTAGGTGAAGTACCACCCCAAAGGAGCTTCATCATGCGTGTAACGAGCCGTGCCGCACTAGCCTTCAGTGCCTGCCTGTTTGCCCAGACTGCTGCCGCCGATGGCCTGCTGCGCGACATTCTTTCCTCGGGCGCAACCACCGCCTCGACCTATCTGACCTTCAAGGATCGCAAGCTGGTTGCAGCGGCCGAAGAAGATGCCAGCAGCTTCGTTGCCAGTAACGGCGAAATCCGCGGCCCGCACCTGGAAGCCGCGATGCAGCAACTGCGTAGCGCCAACCCGCAGTTGCAGGAGGCCGACGACATGGCGCTGGCCAGCGCCATTCTTGCAGCGTCGGCGAACGCGAGCGAGAACGTGGCGACCGCAGAATAAAAAAGGCTCTGTCTGAGTTATCTGTTGCAGTGGTCTAAACTGAATCGTGATCTTTCCCAGCATGAGGGATCTATCATGAAAGCGGTTCAGTTTTCGCGGTGGATGGCACAGCTCTCCAGCCTCAACCCAGAGCAACGCGACCAGTTGAGATCCAAGCTCTTGCCAGCTGCCAGGCACTGGCAGGACGCAATCAAGGCCCCAAGCCATTGCCCGCATTGTCAATCGCGGGAACTGCGCCCCTGGGGTTCCAGTGGTGACTTGCCGCGATACCGCTGCAAGGTTTGCGGCAAAACCAGCAATGCCCTGACGGGCACCCCAATGGCGCGACTGAGAAAGCGCCATCTCTGGCAAGACTATGCGGACGCACTGACCCAGAGCCTGAGCGTGCGCAAGGCCGCCGTTCATTGTGGCGTCAGCAAAAACACAGCTTTCCTGTGGCGACATAGGTTTCTTTCTCGGATTGCCGATCACCAGGCCCAGCACGCGTCAGGCATTGTTGAAGCAGATGAAACCTTCTTCCTGGAGTCCTTCAAAGGGCAACGCGAACTGCCTCGACCGCCTCGTCGGCGCGGTGGCAGCGCCCAACGACGCGGACTGTCTGCCGAGCAAATTCCTGTGCTGGTGGTAAGAGATCGCAGTGGTCAGCAGGCAG
>NZ_QASO01000140.1:0-509 GCF_003052605.1 Ectopseudomonas oleovorans
ACAACCACCGACTGAAGTCGGTGGGTTAGTGACTTACGGACTGAAAGTCCGGATACGCGTCGACTGAACGACGCGTCGGATCAGTCAGGCTCCATCCTGAAATTATCGTTCGGGCTCGGCTCAAAATGATGCTCCAGATACTGCTTGATCATCTCTTCCGTCATCTGCCCAACCGTCGCGCAAAAGTACCCGCGAGCCCAAAAATGCTGCCCCCAATAGCGCTTTTTCAGATGGGGAAACTCCTCGAAAAGCTTGCTCGCCGTACGCCCCTTGATCCGCCTCATGATCTCACTCGGCGCCAAATTCGGCGGACTGCTCACCAGAATATGCACGTGATCCTTGCTCACCACACCTTTCACAATCCGAATTTCAAATGCTTCGCACGTCTGTCTCACCAGCTCTCGCACTCGCTCAGCAACCTCACCGCTGAGCACCTTGTATCGGTACTTAGTCACCCAAACAAAGTGATACTCGATCTGGTAGACCGTATGACTGCCGTATCTGTAATC
>NZ_QASO01000140.1:528-11325 GCF_003052605.1 Ectopseudomonas oleovorans
CCCGCATGGTGGCGCTAAAGCTCACCGGCTGAAAGCCGGTGGTTTTAACCTTTCGATGGAAAATAAAGGCGACCCTGTTTCAGATCTGATTCAGTTGCGCCTTGAGCAAATCGCGAAAGGTCTGAATCAGCGGCTCGCGGGTACGTCCCCGGCGCAGGATCAGCGAGAACGGGGCCTGGTAGCCAAATACCGCTGGCAGCAATACCCGCAGCTTGCCCTGATCCACCCAGGGCTGGGCGTAGTGCTCCGGCAGATAGCCAATGTAGGCGCCGGAGAGCACCAGAATCAGCTGCGCCTCCATCGACTCCACGGTAGCCGCGCTGTGCTTGAAGCCATGGCGAGCCAGTTCGGCCTGGCTCCAGTAGCCACGACCGACCATGCGTTGCTGGGTGATCAGCTCTTCGGGAATCCGCCGCTGCTCGAACAAGGCATGCCGCTCGCTGCAATACAGCCAGTGCTGCTCACGGTACAGCGGCTGGTAGACCAGCCCGTTCATGCGCGTGGAAAAGGCACCAATGGCCAGATCCAGGCGGTTGTCCAGCACCGCCAGTTGCAGCTCGTAGGGGCTCATCACCGACAGGTGCAGGTGCACACCCGGGTGCTCCTGGCTGTAGGCGCCGATCACCTCGGCCAGCGGCAGAGCCGGGTCGCTGACGGTGGAGTCCAGCACACCTAGGTTGAGGGTGCCGCGCAATTCGCCCTTGAGCGCCGCCGAATAGCGCTCGAAACCTTCCAGTTCGCCGAGCAGGCGCAGGGTTTCCTGGTGAAACAGCTCGCCCTTGCTGGTCAGGCTGAAGCCGCCACGGCCGCGATGGCAAAGCACGATGCCGAGCTGACTCTCCAATTGGCTCATGTAGGTGCTGATCGCAGAAGTGGACAGGTTCAGTTCCTGGAGCGGGTCGAACGCTGGGCTGCCATCGGCATGCTCCTGCTGGCCGGCGCGGTGTTCTACGTGATGGGGCAGAAGTTCGAGTTCGCCAGCCTCCTGGCCATGCCGACCGAGCCGCGCAACGAAATCAACCCCGGCATCGCCTTCGATATCGTCATCGCCACCGCGTTTTCCTGGATTCCGCTGGCCGCCGACTACAACCGCAACTGCCGCACCCAGGGCGTGGCTGGGGTCGGTACCTGGGTCGGTTATGTCGCCGCCACCCTGCTGGCCATGGGTCTGGGCGCCACGGTATCCGGCTTCTCGGTACTGACCGGCATGGAGCAGACCTACGACCCGGCCGTGCTGTTGGCTGGTTTCGGCTTCGGCTTGCCGGCGGCCATCGTGGTGTTCCTCTCGGTAATGACCACCAATGTCATGTGCGTCTACAGCGCTTCGCTGTCGTACCTCAACATCAGCCCGAAAACCCCATTCTGGAAGCCGGCACTGTGCATCGGCGTGCTGTCGATCCTCGGCTCGCAGATACCCGGTATCCTCGACAATTTCCAGAGTTTCCTGCTGGTGATCGGCAGCGTGTTCATCCCAGCCTTCGCCGTGCTGATCGCCGACTACTTCCTGATCCACAGGGGCGACTACGCGGTGGATGAGCTGCTCAGTGAAGATGGCGGCCGCTACCGTTACCTGAGCGGCTTCAACCCGGCCGCCTTCCTCGCCTACGGCCTGGGCGCGGTGCTGGCCTACTACTGGGACTGGGTCTCGCCGCTGGCCTGGGGCGCTTCGCTGCCGGTGTTCCTGATCACCGCTGCCAGCTACGCCGTGCTACGGCGCTGGGTGCTGGTGCCGCGGGCGCAGCTGGCGTAGCGTGATGGCGAACGTGGCGGGTTGCACCCGCCCTACCGGAAACGACGCCCCGTAGGGCGGGTGCAACCCGCCACCGAAGCCACCGCAGGGTGCGAACCCGGCTTGAGGAACCACCATGAAAATCGTCAGCCGTGACCGTTGGTTCGAGGTAGAGCACCGCCACGATGGCATCTGCCTGATCCACGAGCCTTACGTGCGCCCCTTCTATCGCTGCAACATGTGGCATGTGCAGGGGCGCGAGCATGACGTGCTGATCGACTCCGGCTCCGGGCTGGTCAGCCTGCGCGAGCAACTGCCCTGGCTGACCGAAAAGCCGCTGCTGGCGGTGGCCAGCCACTGCCACTTCGACCATATCGCCGGGCATCACGAATTCGATGAGCGCCTGGTACATCCGGCCGAGGCCGATATCCTCGCCGCACCGAACGGCGCCAATACTCTGGCCACCGACTTCGTCGGCGACGACATGTTCGAAGCGCATCCGGATTGCCCGCTGTGCTACGCCGAATACCGCGTACGGGCAGCGCCAGCCACACGCCTGATCGAGGATGGCGACGTGCTGGATCTGGGTAATCGGGTATTGCAGGTGCTGCACACGCCAGGGCATTCACCCGGCGGCATCAGCCTATGGGAAGCGCAGACGCACACACTGTTTTGCGGCGACATTCTCTACGATGGCCCGCTGATCGAAGATGCCTACCACTCGAACCTGGAAGATTACGCGCGCAGCCTTGCGCGCCTGCGCGAGCTGCCCGTACGCACCGTGCACGGCGGACATTTCGCGAGTTTCTCGGGGCAGCGGATGCGCGAGCTGATAGAGGCCTGGTTCGACGCCCATCAGCTCACTTGAGACTTCAGCGACTACGCTGGAGCGCTTCGCGCCGCAGGCGCTCCTGCTCGGCTTCGCTGATACGAATTGGCTGAGGTTGCGGGACAAGGCCAAGGGCCTGCAACAGGGCTTGCAGTTGTTCTTGCAGCTTGGCGAGCATGGGTACGACCTCCTGCCAAGTAAAGGGAAGAGCCAGCGGCTCATTTATCAGATTAGGCCGGACAAACCGGATTTCAACCAGGCGCCGTCAAATTACCGGGCTCTTGCGCCGATAAGGGAATACGTCGATCACCTTGCCCGCCCGAATCGCCTCCTGCAATTGTTTCCAGTAATCGGCCTCATAGAGATTGCCATGCAACTGGCTGAACAGCCGGCGCTGCTTGATATCAGCGAACAGGAACGGCGGAAACTCCTCGGGGAACACGTCCATCGGCCCCACCGAATACCAGGGCTCGGAACTCATCTCGTCCTCGGGGAAACGCGGCGGCGGGATGCGCCGGAAGTTCACTTCGGTGAGAAAGCAGATCTCGTCGTAGTCGTAGAACACCACGCGGCCATGGCGGGTGACACCGAAGTTCTTCAGCAGCATGTCACCAGGGAAGATATTGGCCGCCGCCAGTTGCTTGATGGCCAGGCCGTAGTCATCCAGCGCCTCGCGCACCTGCGCCTCGTTGGCAGTTTCAAGGTAGAGGTTGAGCGGGGTCATGCGCCGCTCGGTCCAGCAGTGTCGTACCAGCACGGTGTCACCCTCCACCACCACGGTGGACGGCGCCACCTCCAGCAGCTCGGCGAGGCACTCGGGCTCGAACTTGGCCTTGGGGAAACGGAAATCGGCGAACTCCTGGGTATCGGCCATGCGCCCTACGCGGTCGACACTTTTCACCAGGCGGTACTTCTCGATCACCGTCTTGCGGTCCACCGTCTTGGCGTGAGCGAAGCGGTCCTTGATGATCTTGAACACGGTATTGAAGCCCGGCAGGGTGAACACGCTCATGACCATGCCACGCACGCCGGGCGCCATGATGAAGCGATCATCGGTGCTGGCCAGGTGGCCGATCAGGGCGCGGTAGAACTCGGACTTGCCGTGCTTGTAGAAACCGATCGAGGTGTACAGCTCGGCGACGTGCTTGCCCGGCAGGATGCGCTTGAGAAAGCCGACGAACTCGGCCGGAATGGCCACGTCCACCATGAAATAGCTGCGGGTGAAGGAGAAGATGATCGACACCTCCGCCTCGTCGGTGATCGCCGCATCGGCCTGGATGCCCTGCCCTTCGCGGTGCAGCAGCGGGATCGCCAGCGGCCACTGTTCCTCGCGGTTATAGATGCGTCCGATCAGATAGGCGCCCTTGTTGCGGTACAGCACCGAGGAAAACAGCTCGATGCACAGCTCCGGGTCCTTGCACACCCAGTCCGGCAGGCTGGCGCGCAGTTGCTCTTCCAGGCGCAGCAGATCACGCGGCAGATCCTCGTAGGGGGCGTCGAAACGGTAATCGTCGAAGATCGCCTGCAGCGCCAGGTGCAGCTCGCCAGCCGGCCGATAGCTGCGCGTCTGGGCGGCACCGGGCTGGTTGCGTAGCGATGGCCGGGTGGTATGGATGAACATGCAGCCATCGCTGATCTGGTCATGGCTGAACAGGCTGCAGAAGATCGAGTTGAACCAGGTTTCCGCCAGCTCATCGTCGAAACGCAGATCGATCAGGGCGATATAGGCGCTCTTGACCAGCGGCCACTGCCCGACGTCCAGCAGCGAAGCATCGAACCCTTGCAGCAGATGCTCACGGGTTTCTGCGACCTTCTCCTCATACAGGTTGATGCGCGCCGCCGAAGCCTGCTGCGCCTCCTGCCATTGCGCCTGCTCGAAGCGCACGCGCGCGCCATCGGTGATCTGGCGAAAATGCTCGCGGTAATCATCGAACCCCTCGAGGATCAGGCGAGCGATCTCGCCGGCCGGCCATTGTTGCGCCATGGAAGTACCTCGCAAGAAAATGAGTGAAGCGAGCTTAGCCTCAACGCCTGCCAAAGGTAGCCCGGATGTAATCCGGGGACTATCGCTCAAGTCCTCCCGGATTTCATCCGGCTACAGGATGGCGCAAATCTTGTTCGAAAGCGCAATGCGGATTGCCAGCGCCTCACCCAGCAGCAACACTCGCGTTCCCACCCTGCCGGATACTTCGCCTTGCGTACCGCCGACCTGCTCCGCCTGCTGCTGCTCGCCGCCATCTGGGGCGCCAGCTTCCTGTTCATGCGCGTTGCCGCCCCCGTGTTGGGAAGCATGCCGACCGCGTTCTTTCGCGCCAGCTTCGGCGCGCTGGGGCTGCTCGCACTGCTTTTGCTGCTGCGCACGGACTGGGACTTTCGCGGCAAACTGCGCATCTGCCTGGTTTTGGGCGTGATCAATGCAGGCCTGCCGTCGGCCATGTATTGCCTGGCAGCACTGATTTTGCCGGCTGGTTATTCGGCGATTTTCAACGCCAGCACCCCGCTGATGGGTGTATTGATCGGCGCACTGTTTTTCCATGAGGGCATCACCCGCAGCAAGGCGGCGGGCGTATTCCTCGGCCTGCTTGGCGTGGCGGTGCTGACCCGCACCGGCCCGGTGGCCTTCGACCTGCAACTGCTGCTCGGTGCCGGCGCCTGCCTGGTGGCCACCACCTGCTACGGCTTCGCTGGTTTTCTTACTCGACGCTGGATCGGCCAACAAGGCGGCCTGGACAATCGCCTGACCGCCTTTGCCAGTCTGGTGGGGGCCAGCCTGTTCCTGCTGCCGCTGTTCGTCGGCAGCCTCGCGCTGCAACCACCGCCAAGCTGGGGTGACATCGAGGTGTGGCTGTCGCTGGCCGCCCTCGGCCTGGTCTGCACGGCCTTCGCCTATGTGCTGTATTTCCGTTTGCTGGCCGATATCGGGCCGATCAGGGCCAGCACCACCACCTTCCTGATCCCGCCGTTCGGCGTGTTGTGGGGCGCGCTGCTGCTGGGTGAGCCGCTGAGCTGGGACTACCTGCCCGGCTGCCTGCTGATCGCGTTGGCGCTTTGGCTGGTGATGCGCCCAAGCGTGACCAAAAGGTAGCCCGGATGAAATCCGGGAGACAGGCGGTGAATGCTCCCGGATTGCATCCGGCTACGGACTGGTAGTCAGGCCAGGCGTGGCGAAAGCCTATACTGTAGGAGTGGCGCCCCGCCGCGAATCTGGGCGCGCGAAATTGAAAAGCTTCGCCCCGGGGCGGGGCTCCTACGAAAGTAGCCATTTAGAAAGTAGCCCAATGAAATCCGGGGCGCAGGCGGCGTGACTCCCCGGATTGCATCCGAGCTACGGACTGGCGGTCAGGCCAAGCGTAGGTGGATCGCGCTTCATTGATCCACCCGCCTGCAGCTGCTTTACTGCTGCAGCTCCTGCTCGGTGAACATATCGCTGAACAGCATGCTCGACAGATAGCGCTCGCCGGAGTCCGGCAGGATCACCACCATGGTCTTGCCCTGCATCTCTGGTTTCTCCGCCAGACGCACCGCCGCCACCATCGCTGCGCCGCAAGAGATACCGCAGAGAATGCCCTCCTCACGCATAAGGCGCAGGGCCATGGCCTTGGCTTCGTCGTCAGTGACCTGCTCGACCTGATCGACCATCGCCAGGTCGAGGTTCTTCGGTACGAAACCGGCGCCGATGCCCTGAATCTTGTGCGGTGCCGGCTTGACCTCGTCACCGGCCAGGGTCTGACTGATCACCGGCGAACTCACCGGCTCCACCGCCACCGACAGAATCGGCTTGCCCTGGGTCTGCTTGATGTAACGCGAAATGCCGGTGATGGTGCCGCCGGTGCCGACGCCGGAGACCAGCACGTCGATGGCGCCTTCGGTGTCACGCCAGATTTCCGGGCCGGTGGTCTTTTCGTGAATGGCCGGGTTGGCCGGGTTCTCGAACTGCTGCGGCAGGTAATAGTGAGGATTGGCTGCCACCAGCTCGTTGGCCTTCTCGATCGCGCCCTTCATACCCTTGGCCGGCTCGGTCAGCACCAGTTCGGCGCCAAGGGCCTTGAGCACCTTGCGCCGCTCCAGACTCATCGAGGCCGGCATGGTCAGCACCAGCTTGTACCCGCGCGCAGCGGCGACGAAGGCCAGGCCGATGCCAGTGTTGCCCGAGGTCGGTTCGACGATGGTCATGCCCGGTTTGAGCACGCCGCGCTCCTCGGCATCCCAGATCATGCTGGCACCGATGCGGCACTTGACCGAATAGGCCGGGTTGCGCCCCTCGATCTTGGCGAGGATGGTCACACCTTTCGGCCCCAGGCGATTGATCATCACCAGCGGCGTGTTACCGATGGCCTGGGAGTTGTCAGCGAAAATGCGGCTCATAATTCCTTCCTAAGCAGATGGACGATGAATAAGGGGCACCAGCCTATGCCCAGGTGCAGCGTCAGTCCAGCCGAACAGAATGCCGCGCACGCAGTCCATCGAAGATAGATCACTCGATGGACTGTCCGATGAAACGACGCTACAGCTGGCCCCTTAGGGCTCTGTTTGTTGCACTGCTGCTGGTGCTGGCGGCGCAGCTAACGCTGCCCTGGTTGATCCGCGACTACCTCAACGACAAGCTCGCCGACATGGGCGACTACCGCGGGCATATCGCTGATATCGACCTGGCCTGGTGGCGCGGCGCCTATCGCATCAACGACCTGCGCATCGTCAAGAGCAGCGGCGACGTACCAGTACCGCTGCTCGACGCGCCGCTTATCGATCTGGCGGTAAGCTGGCGGGCATTGTGGTCAGAACACGCCGTGGTCGCGGAAGTGTTCTTCGAGCGTCCACAACTGAATTTCGTCGATGGCGGCGAAAACGACCAGGCCACCCAGACCGGTGCCGGCACCGACTGGCGCGATCAGTTGAACAAGCTGCTGCCCATCACCCTCAACGAACTGCGGGTGATCGACGGCCGCATCAGCTTTCACAACTTCAGCACCGACCCCCAGGTGGAACTGAGCGCTGACCAAATCAACGCCAGCCTCTACAACCTCACCAACGTCGGTGACGAGCCGGGCGACCGCGTCGCGCACTTCGGAGGTCGCGCGCTGTTGCTGGAGCACGCGCCACTGGAGGCCGAGGCAACCTTCGATCCATTCGAGCAGTTCGAAGATTTCGAGCTACGCCTGCGCGCGAAGGACATCGACCTGACACGCTTCAACGACTTCGCCCACGCCTACGGCCGCTTCGACTTCAAGCGTGGCAACGGCGACCTGGTGATCGAAGCGCAAGCCGAGAACGCCCAGCTCAACGGCTACATCAAACCCCTGCTGCGCGATGTCGAGGTGTTCGACTGGGAGCAGGACGTCGAAGACGAAGATAAAGGTGTACTGCGCTCGCTTTGGGAGGCCATCGTCGGCGGCAGCGAGACGCTGTTGAAGAATCAGCGCCGTGACCAGTTCGCCACCCGTGTCGAACTCAGCGGCAGCGTGCACGACCAGCAGACCAGTGCATTCCAGGCCTTCATCGCCATCCTGCGCAACGCGTTCGTCGAAGCCTTCACACCCCGCTACGAACGCCCACCACCTCAACAGGACGGCAGCTGAGCTGTAGTCGTAAGCAGCGGTGACCGCCCATTCAGTGACTGAATACTGCGTCTGCGTTCACAGCCACCTGAGCTGCGCGTTATAGTCGCGCTCTGAATTTCTGCTGCGGGCCGGCCCCGCGCGTTACCGTTGCGAGGATTTTCCGATGAAGTTCGAAGGCACCCAGTCCTACGTCGCCACCGACGACCTCAAGCTCGCGGTCAACGCCGCCATCACCCTGCAGCGCCCACTGCTGGTCAAGGGTGAGCCGGGTACCGGCAAGACCATGCTTGCCGAACAACTGGCCGAGGCCTTCGGCGCCAAGCTGATCACTTGGCACATCAAGTCCACCACCAAGGCGCACCAAGGCCTGTACGAATACGATGCGGTCAGCCGCCTGCGTGATTCGCAGCTCGACTCGGACAAGGTCCACGACGTTCGCAACTACATCAAGAAGGGCAAGCTGTGGGAGGCCTTCGAGGCCGACGAACGCGTGATCCTGCTGATCGACGAGATCGACAAGGCCGACATCGAGTTCCCCAACGATCTGTTGCAGGAACTCGACAAGATGGAGTTCTACGTCTACGAGACCAACGAGACGATCAAGGCCAAGCAGCGCCCGATCATCATCATCACCTCAAACAACGAGAAGGAACTGCCGGACGCCTTCCTGCGCCGCTGCTTCTTCCACTACATCGCCTTCCCGGATCGCGACACGCTGAAGAAAATCGTCGATGTGCACTACCCCAACATCAGCGGCGAGCTGGTGGCCGAGGCGCTGGACGTGTTTTTCGACGTGCGCAAGGCGCCAGGCCTGAAGAAGAAGCCTTCGACCAGCGAGCTGGTGGACTGGCTCAAGCTGCTGATGGCCGACAACATCGGTGAAGCCGTGCTGCGCGAACGCGATCCGACCAAGGCCATCCCGCCGCTGGCAGGCGCCCTGGTGAAGAACGAGCAGGATGTACAACTGCTCGAGCGCCTGGCCTTCATGACCCGCCGCGCTTCTCGGTAACGGACACTGATCTGAAACTGTAGGAGCCAGCTTGCTGGCGATCCGACGCACTGCCGATGTTACTGATCGCCAGCAAGCTGGCTCCTACACAGAGCGCCCCAAACGGGGAATGATTCTGCAAGTGAGGGTGCAGCCATGCTGCTCAACCTGTTCAACGAAATGCGCGCGGCCAAGGTGCCGGTGTCGGTGCGCGAGCTGCTCGACCTGATCAACGCGCTCAAGCACAACGTCGTGTTCGCCGACATGGACGAGTTCTATTACCTGGCGCGGGCGATCCTGGTGAAGGACGAACGTCACTTCGACAAGTTCGACCGTGCCTTCGGCGCCTACTTCAAGGGTCTGGAAAACCTCAACCAGCACATCGAGGCGATGATCCCCGAGGAATGGCTGCGCAAGGAATTCGAGCGCCTGCTCACCGACGAGGAAAAGGCGCAGATCCAGAGCCTCGGCGGCCTGGACAAGCTGATCGAAGAGTTCAAGAAGCGCCTCGAGGAACAGAAGGAAAAGCACGCCGGCGGCAACAAGTGGATCGGCACCGGCGGCACCAGCCCGTTCGGCTCCGGCGGCTACAACCCGGAAGGCATTCGCGTCGGCGATGCCGGCAAGCGCCAGGGCAAGGCCGCCAAGGTGTGGGACCAGCGCGAGTACAAGAACCTCGACGATCAGGTCGAGCTGGGCACGCGCAACATCAAGGTGGCGTTGCGCCGCCTGCGCAAGTTCGCCCGCCAGGGCGCAGCCGAAGAGCTCGATCTGGACGGCACCATTGAACACACGGCGAAAGACGGTGGCCTGCTCAATATCCAGATGCGCCCGGAGCGACGCAACACGGTCAAGCTTCTGTTGCTGCTGGACATCGGCGGCTCGATGGACGCCCACGTCAAGGTCTGCGAGGAGCTGTTCAGCGCCTGCAAGACCGAGTTCAAGCACCTGGAATACTTCTACTTCCACAACTTCATCTACGAGAGCGTGTGGAAGAACAACATGCGCCGCACCAGCGAGCGCACCTCGACGATGGACCTGCTGCACAAGTACGGCGCCGACTACAAGGTGGTGTTCGTCGGCGACGCGGCCATGGCGCCCTACGAAATCACCCAGGCCGGCGGCAGCGTCGAGCACTGGAACGAGGAAGCCGGCTACGTCTGGATGAAGCGCTTCACCGAGAAATTCAAGAAGATCATCTGGATCAACCCCTACCCCAAGGACACCTGGAGCTACACCGCCTCCACGGGCCTGGTGCGCGAGCTGATCGAAGATCGCATGTACCCGCTGACCCTGCAGGGTCTGGAAGACGGCATGAAGTACCTGTCCAAGTAAGGCATCGAGCCACAACGAGAAACGCCGCGAACCCTGCACAGGATTCGCGGCGTTTTTGTATCCCGGAGGCAATCCGGGAATATTGCGAAAGAGCCCCCGGATAGCATCCGTATATGGACTCCTCCCGTTTTGCCAGTGAAATAATCTGCCTCTGAACCTAGGTACGACTGCTTCCGTATATTCGACTTCTGATAAGGCGTTAGCCTTGAGCCATGATGAATTTCGCTCCTGTGCGCCTAACCGGGCTAGCGGCCTTGCAAAGCAGAGGGCCGATGGATGCAGCAGGTTACACACAGGTCGGTGCGACCGGTTCGTCATCAGTTCATGTCACTGTGCAATCGAGTGGATCTCTACTACG
>NZ_QASO01000141.1 GCF_003052605.1 Ectopseudomonas oleovorans
GGGGTCTCCTCGTTTTCAGTGCAATAAGTGACGGTACGAAAAGCTAGCACTGGCGCGGAGGTGGTGTTGGTAGATCGTTGATTTCATTGACTTTCCTGTTCACTTTCAAATCTGCGATTCGTGGCGTCAAACCGTGGTCGGTTTCATCCATTGGTGCCAGTTATCGATGCATTTGGCCGCGAAGGCAGGATTTGGTCAGCATAGCGGTCAACCGGGAAGCGAAACACACCCCGCAAGTTGATGCTCTCCAGCCTGGTGGGCGCAATCTTCCCGATCAGTTCCGGTGGAATGACCTGGCGGCGGTTCGACCAGCGATCCAGGACCGCCTGCATCTGTGAGGTATTCCACGCCATCACGATGTTGGCCATCAGGCTCAACGCATCGGCCACAGCCTGCATTTCATCGACACGTTTGGCCTGCGCCGGGCTGATCCGGCCGGTATAAATGGCGCGCTTGAGGGCGTTAACAGCCTCGCCCCGATTGAGCACCCGGCGCAACTCGTTCCTGAAAGCGTCCTTGACAAAGTAGTCAGCCAAAAACGCCGTACGCAGCAACCGCCCCAATTGCACGCCAGCCTCATAGATTGGATCGCCCTGGGCGGCAGAACCGAACCGCGCAAGAGCTGCCACCGCACTGGCATGTCCGCTCATGACCGAGGCTGCCAGGTGCACCAGACTATCCCAATGCTTTTCGATCAAAGCGACGTCGACATTGGCTTCGCACACCGCAGCGATTTCTGCGGGCACTTTGGTGCCGCGTGGCACAAAGAGGTGGCGCTGTTTGAGTTCCTTCAACCGCGGGCAAAGATCAAAACCAAGCAAACGGGCATGTGACATGGCAAAGTCGGTGTAGCCATGGGTATCCACAGCAAGCTGGCTGGTCTCCAGCTTTTCTTGGCGGATGACACCTTCAATGGCCACGCCCGCCTGGCGCTCATTGAGCACAAAGGGCTGCGCATGGAAGATGCCCCACCGGTCTTTTACATGGGAGTAGATTCCAATGGAAGGTGTGTTGCGCCGAGGATCAAGCCGGGCTTGCCACACCCGTTTGGTGGTCTCCATGCTCATCATGTCAGAAGATGCCAAATCGGACCGCCCCCAGGTGGCGGCAATCGGGTGTCGCTGCATGAATTCCAGCACAGCCTGGCAGGCCTGGCTCAGACGCCGTTCGTCCCGCGCCCAGCGCATGGCCTGGCGAATGCTGGTGGCAGACAATTGCGGAATCATGCGCGCGCATTCGACCGCAGTCAGACTGGTGCCGTGGGCCATGATGCCGGCATAGACCATCAGCAGCTCGTCGGTAGAGCGCGGCTCACGTCCGAGCATGATCCAGCTAAAGCGCACCTGGGCGTCAACGGCCAGAATCACTTCCGGCAATTGAACCTCACCGATGCGGTGATCCAAAGCCGCGCGCAGCTTGGTCACTTCTGGGTCTTCGTCCTCTGCGGGCAATGGCGACAAATGGAGTTCATCATCCACGCGCAGTACGCCACTGCGGGCTGCAGCGGCCACCGCATCGACACCGGCAGTTACTCTGGCCAGCAAAGGCTTCAAGAAAGTGGCAGCCTTGCTGGGTAACGATAGACGGGCATAGTGTTTCTTGGACTCTGCCTGCCAACGCTCGTCCGTGAAGAACAAGCGCGCACGACCCCGAAAGCTCAGGCTGTGCTCAATCCAGACCGAGCCATTGCGCACCGCGCGGCGCAGGGCAAACAGGGTGGCCACCTCCAACGCCTGAAACGCCCGTTCCCGGTCTGGGCTGGAGATCGAAACCTGCCAGATCATTCCCAGACTTGGTGCCACCACTTCAACTGGCAGCTTTCTGGATCCTTTGAGATATAAAGCTTGCAGCTTGGCAAGGTACTCGATGGCAGGATGCTCGCCGGTGGCCTGCCAGGGCAGCTTTGCAATGGCGACGAGCAACGACCGCACGGGGCGAATTCCATCAATCAATCCCTCGCGGACCAGGGAGGCCCTGCTCGGTGGTTTGCGTTTCTGGGTTTCGGTGATCAAGGCTTCAAGACGGGCACGCAACTCAGCATCTGGCACCGCACCTTGCGCGCTCAAGGCAACAAGTTCGCCGAGCAGCGTTTTGTACATTGCGGCCCAATTGACGGTAGCGGGGACATCGGCGGCAGCCTGACGCCACAGATCGGCGATCCGGCGCTGCACCATAAGGATCAACTGGTCTGTGGTGGTGAACAGGCAATACCGAAGAAAGCATGCGACCTCCACGGTGCGCGCTGGCTCTTTGATCTTGGCTCCGGCTGAGGGCGGCCTGGAGACAAGTCGGCGCGCGTAGCGGCGCAAGATGAGATCGGGGATGTCTGCCAGGTGCTTATGAACGTCCAGCGTGTAAAGCAGGTCGATGCGCTCCAGTACCTCGCTGATTTGGCGGGTTGAGTGTTTCGCCGGTGCAGCCCATAGCCAACTCTGCTGGGTTTGTCCATCTGGGCGCAGCTCTGAAACTGAGGCTCGCCAGCGATCAAGTGTTGCTGGATCAACGCTGGCGGCGATGGCGGTGCCTGTTTCAACTTCAAGCTGGGCAAGTGCCGCCGCAATCAGTGTCCGAATTGCCCGCTCGTGCACGATCACCAGCTTGTTCTTGTACAGCCATTGACGCGCCCGCACGAGTAGCTGATCGCGGTCGGCGCAGCGCGCCACTTCGTCGCGCAGTTCACGTACCAGTGAGCGGCGCTGGTGCTCGCTCATCCACTGGAATCCAAGGACCGTGCAGGCTACTTGTTGGTGATCGAATAGCGTGCGCCCGCGTTCATACATGGCTCTCAGCGAGGCGACTTCTGGTGCTGCAATGCCAAGCTCGTTGCCAAGGTGGCGCCACAAGGCTACTGGAATTACCCGAAAGGCACCGAGCAAACGCCCACTCATGCGCAGGAAACCAATATGGAGCGCCAGACCAAGCTTGTGGGAATCACCTCGGCGTGCATTGATTGCGTCGCGCTCGGCACCATCGAAGGTGAAAAATGCCTTCATCTCGAAGTCGCTGATATCGCGGGGGAGCCCACGCATCCCCAAAAACGTTGTGTGCCAACCCTGCATCGTGAACCTCAAAAGTGGGAGGCCACCATACCCGTTTACAAAGCGAACAGGAAAGTCAATGAAATCAACGGTCTACCCAGACCACCCCCGCGCCAGTGCTAGCTTTGCGTACCGTCACTTATTGCACTGAAAACGAGGAGACCCCCCGGTAGCGCTGCTGCTCGAAACTGCGGTCGCGGATTTCACCCAGGCGGTTGAAAAACACTGCCCTGGCCAGCGCATTGCGCGCCTCGCCCTTGTTCAGGCCGGCATGCACGCGGCGGCGCAGTTCCACGCTTTGCAGCCAGTCCAGGATGAACAGCGTGCGCTCGATGCGGCCCAGCTCGCGGAGCGCCACGGCCAGGCCGTTCTGGCGTGGGTAGCTGCCGAGCTTTCGGAGCATCAGGGAGGCCGTCACCGTGCCCTGCTTGATCGAGGTGGCCAGCCGCAGGATTTCGTCCCAATGGGCGCGGACGTGCTTGATGTTGAGCGTGCCGCCGATCATGGGTTTCAGCGCGTCATAGGCGGCGTCGCCCTTCGGGATGTAGAGCTTGGTGTCGCCCAGGTCGCGGATGCGCGGCGCGAAGCGGAAGCCCAGGAGGTGCATCAGGGCGAAGACGTGATCGGTGAAGCCCGCCGTGTCGGTGTAATGCTCCTCGATCCGCAAGTCGGACTCGTGGTACAGCAGGCCGTCGAGCACGTAGGTCGAATCGCGCACGCCGACGTTCACGACCTTGGTGTGAAATGGCGCGTACTGGTCAGAAATGTGGGTGTAGAACGTCCGCCCTGGGCTGCTCCCGTATTTCGGGTTGATGTGGCCGGTGCTCTCGGCCTTGCTGCCGGTGCGGAAGTTCTGGCCGTCCGACGATGAGGTGGTGCCGTCGCCCCAGTGCTCGGCGAAGGGATGGCGGAACTGTGCGTTGACCAGATCGGCCAGCGCCGCCCCGTAGGTTTCGTCGCGGATGTGCCAGGCTTGCAGCCAAGCCAGCTTGGCGTAGGTCGTGCCGGGGCAAGACTCCGCCATCTTGGTCAGGCCCAGGTTGATCGCGTCGGCGAGGATCGTGGTCAGCAACAGGTTCTTGTCTTTGGCCGGGTCGCCCGATTTCAGATGCGCGAAATGCCGAGTGAAGCCCGTCCATTCGTCCACCTCCAGCAGCAGTTCGGTGATCTTGACGTGCGGCAGGATCATTGCCGTCTGGTCGATCAGCGCTTGGGCGGTGTCGGGTACCGCCGCGTCGAGCGGCGTGATCTTCAAGCCTGACTCGGTGATGATGGCGTCCGGCAGCTCGTTGGCCGTCGCCATACGGTTGACGGTGGCAAGCTGTGTTTCCAGCAGCGTCAGCCGGTCGTTCAGGTACCGGTTGCAGTCGGTGGCCACGGCCAGCGGCAATTCGCTGGCCTGCTTGAGGCTGGCGAATTTCGCGGGCGGCACCAGGTAGTCCTCGAAGTCCTTGAACTGGCGCGACCCCTGCACCCAGATGTCGCCGGAACGCAACGCGTTCTTCATCTCCGACAGCGCGCACAGTTCGTAGTAGCGCCGGTCGATGCCGGTGTCGGTCATGACCAGCTTCTGCCAGCGCGGCTTGATGAACTCGGTCGGCGCGTCGGCGGGCACCTTGCGGGCGTTGTCGCTGTTCATGCCGCGCAGCACCTCGATGGCGTCGAGCACGTCCTTCGCGGCGGGAGCGGCCCGCAGCTTGAGCACGGCAAGGAATTCCGGCGCGTAGCGGCGCAGCGTGGCGTAGCTTTCGCCGATGCGGTGCAGGAAATCGAAGTCCTCGGGCTGCGCAAGCTTCTGCGCTTCGGTGACGCTCTCGGCGAAGGCATCCCAGGACATGACGGCCTCGATGGCGGCGAACGGATCGCGGCCCGCCTGCTTGGCCTCGATCAGCGCCTGGCCGATGCGGCCGAACAACCGCACCTTGGCGTTGATCGCCTTGCCGGACGCCTGGAATTGCTGCTGATGCTTGTTCTTGGCGGCGTTGAACAGCTTGCCCAGGATGCGGTCGTGCAGGTCGATGATTTCGTCGGTGACGGTGGCCATGCCCTCGATGGCAAGCGCCACCAGGGTGGCATAGCGTCGCTGCGCCTCGAACTTGGCCAGGTCGGCGGGCGTCATCTGGCCACCCTCACGGGCGATCTTGAGCAGGCGGTTCTGGTGCACCGACCGCTCGATGCCAGAAGGCAGGTCGAGCGCCTGCCACGCTTTGAGGCGTTCGATGTGTTCCAGCATGTGCCGCGAATTCGGTTTGACGGGCGATTGGCGCAGCCAGGCCAGCCAGGTCGTTTTGCCGTTGTCCCGACGCTTGAGCAGATCGTCGAGGCGGCGGCGATGCGCGTCCGACAGCGGTTCGGCCAAGGCATCGTAGATGCGCCGGTTGGCGCGGGTGATTGCTTCGGCGCTCGCCCGCTCGACGGCGTTGAGGGCAGGCAGAATGACCGACTGCTGCCGCAGGTGCTCGATCAAGGTGCTGGCCAGCACGATGCCCTTGTCGGTCTGCAAGGCCATCTCGGTCAGCAACTGGACGGCCTGCCGGTAGTGGCCCATGGTAAAGGGCTGGAAGCCGAACACCGTTTGCAGTTCGACCAGGTGCTCGCGCCGGGTCTGCTCCCGCTGCCCGTATTCGTCCCAGCTTTCGACGCTGACCTTGAGCTGGTCGGCGACCAGTTTCAACAAGGGCGGAAACGGCGGCTCATCGACGCCCAGGATGACACCAGGAAAGCGCAGGTAACAGAGCTGCACGGCGAAGCCCAGCCGGTTGGCCGGGCCGCGCCGCTGCCGGATGATGGAGAGGTCGGTTTCGCTGAACGTGTAGTGACGGATCAACTCATCCTTGGTGTCCGGCAACGCCAGCAGGCTTTCGCGCTCGGCGGCGGACAGGATTGAACGACGTGGCATATTTACTGATCCGTTCTCAAGTATTGATACAGGGTTTCGCGACTGATTCCGAATTCACGAGCCAGCTTGGTCTTTTGCTCGCCAGCCTCGACACGTTGGCGCAGTTCGGCAATACGCTCAGACGACAGGGATTTCTTCCTGCCACGGTAGGCCCCGCGCTGCTTGGCGAGCGCGATGCCCTCGCGCTGCCGCTCGCGGATCAAGGCGCGTTCGAACTCGGCGAACGCGCCCATTACCGACAGCATCAGGTTCGCCATCGGCGAGTCCTCGCCGGTGAAGGTCAAATGCTCCTTAAGGAACTCGATGCGTACGCCGCGCTGGGTGAGGCCCTGCACCAGGCGGCGCAGGTCGTCGAGGTTGCGCGCCAGACGATCCATGCTGTGCACCACGACCGTGTCGCCTTCGCGCACGAAGGCGAGCAGCCGTTCCAGTTCGGGCCGCCGTGTGTCCTTGCCCGACGCCTTGTCGGTGAACACTTTATCCACCTGGATCTGTTCGAGCTGCCGTTCTGGGTTCTGGTCGAAGCTGCTGACGCGGACGTAACCGATGCGCTGACCGTGCAAGGTATCCTCCTGAGGGAAATGTGTCAGGAAGAAATCTATGACCCTTGACGGCGCATGTCAATCAATTCGGAAGGCAACTCTATTCTGACGATTTAGCGCCGGATGGTCTGACGCCAAGTTAGGGTATGCCTCAATCTGACGGTAGCGAGTCGCAGGCGTTCGGATCGGCATCGGTTTCGTTCCCTGTCTTGGCACGCGCTTCGAAGCGTTGATAACACTCCAACCCGCAGAAGTGCTCGACGTATTCCGCGCCTTCCGGGGTGAAGGCGGCATCGAGCGGGATTTCCTTGCAGCACACGCAGCAACTGGTGGTGGTCGAGTCACTTGCATTCATGGTGGCACCCCTCCATTGACTGACGAAGACGGCGAATGCCGCCGCCGGCATTGGCTTCGCGAACAGGAAGCCTTGTCCTGTGTCGCAGTCCGCTTGTCGCAATAGATCAAGACTCGCCGATGTTTCCACGCCTTCAGCCACCACATCCATGCCCAGCCCGTGCGCAAGCTGAATCACGGTGTGCACGATGGTTTGGTCGCGGCGGTCGTTGGCGAGCCCGGCGACAAACGATTGGTCGATCTTGAGCGTGCTGATTGGGCAGCACTTCAGATGTTGCAGACAGGAATACCCCGTCCCGAAGTCATCGGCGGCGAAGCGCACACCGATCTGCCGCAAGGCGTCCAGGGCGGGGAAGATCGCCGGATCACCAAACGCGACCGATTCGGTCAGCTCGATTTCGAGATACTCGGCGGGCAACTCGGCATCAGCCAGCACGCCCTTTACCCACCCGTCGAAGTCCGGTCCCACTTGGCTCGCCGAAACATTGACGGCCAGCCGGAACGGTCGCCATGCCAGCATTCGCCAGTCACGCATCTGGCGGCAGGCTTCGCCCAGCACCCAAGCGCCGATTTCAGGCATCAGGCCGGACGATTCGACCACGGGCAGGAACTGGCCCGGTGGCAATAGTCCAAGCGTCGGATGACGCCAGCGCAACAGGGCTTCCGCGCCGACAATCCCACCACTGCGCAGATCGACGACGGGCTGGTAGTGCAGTTCAAGCTGCCCGCGCTCGACCGCTTGGGCCAGTTCCGGCGTCGTCCATCCATCCGGCCGGAAAGCGCTCATTCTCTTTCCCTGAATGCCCGCAACGCCCGCGACAGGGACAGAAGGAACAGGCCGGTCAAACCGAGCGCCGCGATGACCCAATGCTCGCCGAGGAAAGCACCGGCGGTTGTGCCGGCCAGCACGACAGCGAGGATGGGCAGGTGGCAGGGGCAAGTCAGCACAGCCAGTCCGCCCCACAGGTAGCCGGTGATCGGTTTGTGCGTCTCGGACGGCAAGCGCTCGGGGTTGTTCATGGCAGACTCTCCGCGTGCTGTGCCGGCTCGGTCGGCAGGGTGGCCAACTGCACTTCCAGATCGGCCAACGCTTCGCGCCGACGCTCGACGAACTGACGCAGCAGGGCAAGCTGCGCGGCCGCTTCGTCGCCGTCCGCCGCATCCAGCGCCCGGCACAGCCGCGCCAGCGCGTCGAGGCCGATGCCCGCCTCGAAGGCCGCCCGCACGAAGCACAGCCGTTGCAAGGCGGCGTCATCGAACAAGCCGTAGCCGCCTGGTGTGCACGCCACCGGGCGCAGCAATCCGCGCAGCAGGTAGTCGCGCACGATATGCACGCTCACCCCGGCATCAAGAGCCAGCCGGGACACCGTGTAGGCGTTCATTGAACACCTCCTTTTTCTCACCCGGCGCAGCAGGAAAGCTGCTTCACATCCTTGTTGAAGGTCTGCGCCGCGAGCTTCAACCCCTCGACCATCGTCAGGTAGGGGAACAACTGGTCGGCCAGTTCCTGCACCGTCATGCGGTTGCGAATGGCCAGAGCCGCCGTCTGGATCAGTTCACCCGCTTCCGGCGCGACCGCCTGTACGCCGATCAGCCGATGGCTGCCTTCCTCGATAACCAACTTGATGAAGCCGCGTGTGTCGAAGTTGGCGAGCGCACGCGGCACGTTGTCCAAGGTCAAGGTGCGGCTGTCGGTCTCGATCCCGTCGTGGTGGGCTTCCGCCTCGCTGTAGCCCACGGTCGCCACTTGCGGATCGGTGAACACCACGGCCGGCATTGCGGTCAGGTCGAGCGCCGCATCGCCGCCGGTCATGTTGATCGCGGCACGGGTGCCGGCCGCTGCCGCCACATAGACGAACTGCGGCTGGTCGGTGCAGTCGCCGGCCGCGTAGATGTTCGGGTTGCTCGTGCGCATGCCTTGGTCGATGGCGATGGCACCTTGCGCATTGACAGTGACCCCCGCTGCGTCCAGCGCGAGGCTGCGCGTGTTCGGTGTCCGACCGGTGGCAACCAGCAGTTTGTCGGCGCGCAATTCACCGTGCGTGGTGGTCAGCACGAATTCACCGTCCATATGGGCGACCTGGCTGGCTTGCGTGTGCTCCAGCACCTCGATGCCCTCGGCACGGAAAGCGGCTGTCACCGCCTCGCCGATGGCCGGGTCTTCACGGAAGAACAAGGTATTGCGCGCCAGGACCGTGACCTTGCTGCCCAGCCGGGCAAAGGCTTGCGCCAGCTCCAGCGCCACCACCGACGAGCCGATTACGGCAAGGCGTTCGGGAATGGTGTCGCTCGCCAGGGCCTCGGTGGAAGTCCAGTAGGGTGACTCTTTCAAGCCCGGAATCGGCGGGACCGCCGGGCTGGCACCCGTGGCGACCAGGCAGCGGTCGAACATCACGACGCGCTCGCCACCCTCGTTCAAACGGACGGTAAGGCTCTGGTCGTCCTTGAAGCGCGCCTCACCGTGCACAACGGTGATGGCCGGATTACCGCCCAGGATGCCTTCGTACTTGGCGTGCCGCAGTTCGTCGACGCGGGCCTGCTGCTGGGCCAGCAGCTTACTGCGGTCAATCGTAGGCACAGTTGCCGCAATACCGCCATCGAACGGGCTTTCCCGGCGCAGATGGGCGATGTGGGCGGCGCGGATCATGATCTTGGACGGCACACAGCCGACATTGACGCAGGTGCCGCCGATGGTGCCGCGCTCGATCAGCGTGACCTGCGCGCCTTGCTCGACGGCTTTCAGCGCCGCCGCCATCGCGGCTCCACCGCTGCCAATGACCGCTACCTGCACCGGGGGCTCGTTGCCACTGTGCTTTTCGGCGGCGGCCATCCATCCCCGCACCTTGTCGAGCAGTCCGACGCGGTTGTCCGCCAGTGGCGCATCGGCTAGCGTTGCCTTGTAGCCCAGTCCGGCCACGGCGGCAGTCAGCGCGTCCGGCGATGTGCCCGGCACGATGGCGAGTTGCGCTGTGCCCTTCGGATAGGACACCAGCGCCGACTGCACGCCTGGCACTTTTTCCAGCGCTTCCTTGACGTGCGCCGCGCACGAGTCGCAAGTCATGCCGGTGATTTTTAGATGGGTCATGCAACAGATCCTTTATCGTTTGTGGCGCCAGACAATGACGTCCGTTGTGCTGCGGTGCCGTTTTCAGTGACTCACTGCTTGACGCTGGACGGATAGCCCGCGTCTGCGGTTGCCTTGGTCAGCTTCTGCACGCTGGTCTTGGCATCGTCGAAGGTGACGACCGCTTGGCGTGTCTCGAAAGTCACGTCAACTTTGCTGACGCCTTCGACCTTGGAAATCGCCTTCTTGACAGTGATCGGGCAGGCGGAGCAGGTCATGCCCGGTACGGACAGCGTGACGGTCTGGGTGGCGGCCCAGACGGGGGCAACAACGGCGGCGAGGGCGAGGGAGGCAAACAGTTTCTTCATGGTGAACTCCGATCAGTAGAAAAATGGCATGACGTAGGGAAATCCGAGCGCGACCAGAACCAGCGCGGCCACGATCCAGAAAATGAGCTTGTAAGTAGCTCGCACTTGGGGAATCGCGCAGACCTCACCCGGTTTGCAGGCCGCTGCCTGCCGGTAGATGCGCCGCCAGGCGAAGAACAACGCCACCAGCGCCACGCCGATAAAGATGGGGCGATAGGGTTCCAACACCGTCAAGTTGCCGATCCAAGCGCCGCTGAACCCCAAGGCGATCAGAACCAGCGGCCCGAGGCAGCAAGCCGAGGCGAGGATGGCGGCCAGCCCGCCAGTGAAGAGCGCGCCGCGCCCGTTTTGAGGTTCAGACATACGTTTGTCCTTTCGAATCTGAATTGGATAGCTTAAGCTTACTTCCGTAGTTATGTACGGAGTCAAGCGATATGGAAAACAATTTGGAGAACCTGACCATTGGCGTTTTCGCCAGGACGGCCGGGGTCAATGTGGAGACCATCCGGTTCTATCAGCGCAAGGGCTTGCTCCCGGAACCGGACAAGCCTTACGGCAGCATTCGCCGCTATGGCGAGACGGATGTAACGCGGGTGCGCTTCGTGAAATCAGCCCAGCGGTTGGGCTTCAGCCTGGATGAGATCGCCGAGCTGCTGCGGCTGGAGGATGGCACCCATTGCGAGGAAGCCAGCAG
>NZ_QASO01000142.1 GCF_003052605.1 Ectopseudomonas oleovorans
TCCACGCCTATGCGTTTAAGTTTCATGCGGGCTCCCCCTCCGGGATTGTTTGTTTCGTAACCTACAGTCTGGCGCAATGACGCCGTAGGAGGGAGGAGTCCATCTCATTGTACGCGGTGGATCAGGCGGCTTCGGCTTCGGCTTCGGTCGGCAGCGTGACCGGCGTTTCCAGTTGCAGGGCGCTGGCGATCATGGCCTGGCTGTGCCGGGCCAGTTCGTTACGGCTGCGTGAGGCGCTGGGAATCGGCGCGAGCAGGTGTATCTCCACCTCGCAGGCCGGCTGCGAGAGCAGGCGCAGCAGGTGCGAGAGCATGTCGTCATCGCCGACGAAGGGCGCTACCGGACACGGTTGGCCATCGCGCAAATAACGGATGGCCACAGGTTGCAGCGCCACGCCGCTGTCGATGGCGCTGCTCAGCAGACGGCCATGGAAGGTACGCAGGGCCAGGCCGTCGGTGGTGGTGCCTTCGGGAAATATCAGCAGGTGATGACCCTGCTGCAGATGGCGAGTGAGCTGCTGGCCGACCTGGCTGCTGTCGCCCGCACCGCGGCGGATGAACTGCGTACCACCCTTGTGTGCCAGCCAGCCGGCGACCGGCCAGTCGCGCACCTCCGCCTTGGACAGGAAGGACAGCGGCTGCAGAGCGCCCAACAGCGGAATGTCGGTCCATGACACATGGTTGCTGACCCACAGCATCGGTTGCGTCGGCAGCTCGCCCTCGACCCGCACGCGAAACGGCAGGGCGCCACCCAGGCGTGCCAGGAACCCGCGGGTCAGACGTTGGCGCAGCGGCATCAGGTCATGCCGAACCACCCGCTCGAACAGGCTGACGATGCCGGCCAGCAGGGCGCCAAAGGCGATTACCAGGGCCAGATGAAAGAGGCGCAGGGACAGACGCAGTTTGGCCATTGAGGCCTCCGCTTGAGGACGAGTGGCGGCATTATCCATTGATAGAGTCGTTTGGCGATGCTTGGGGGCATGCTGATGTGTAGGAGCGAGCTCTGCTCATGAATGCTGGACACTCTCGTTCGCGAGCAGAGCTCGCTCCTACAGCCGGGTGTCAGACTGCCGCCTTGAAGTGCCGGGCATAGCGCGGGCACAGCTCGTCGCGCTTGAGCAGGATGAACACGTCGGCCACCTGGAAGTCGCGATCCCAGCAGGGCTCGCCGCAGATCTTCGCGCCCAGGCGCATGTAGGCCTTGAGCAGTGGTGGCATCTCGGCGATGACGTTGCCCGGCAGATCCAGCTGTGGCAGCGGGTGCTTCGGCTCGGCGCGCAGGTGCTCGGTGCACAGGTAGCGTTCGCGCAGGCGCTGCATGATGGCCTGGGCCTGGATGCCGCCGTCCTGCATGGAGATGCTGGCGCAGCCCATCAGGTAGCGGTAGCCGCCTTCGTTGAGCACCTCGGCCAGTTCGCCCCAGAGCACGGCGATGGTGGCGCCGTTGCGGTAGGTGACATCGACGCAGGTGCGGCCGATTTCCAGTACCGGGCCTTCCAGTCTGGCCAGGCCGTGCAAGGCGAATTCCTCTTCGCTGTAGTAGCGGCCGAGACCGGCGGCGGCCTGGTGATCGAGCAGGCGAGTGGTGGCGACCAGTTCACCGCTGTTGAGATCACGCACGCCGATATGGCTGCAGTGGATGTCGTAGTCGTCCATGTCCAGACCCAGTTCGGCGCCGTTGAGCTTGGCATCGAATTCCGCGCTGAACACGCGGTAGCGCAAGGCCTGGGCTTCACGCAGGGCGGCGGGGCCTTGCAGGCGTTCGGCCTGCAGACGGCGAGCGGTTTGAGTCATGCCAGATCCTCCGTGTGCCGGCTGAATGCTTGCAGCCGGTCGATCTTGTTGGGCAAGCTCAGGCTAGGTAGCTGTGGTGTCACCACCGTGACGCTTTTTTGATGCTTATATGACGGCGCTCGAAGCGCTGCTGCGAGGAGGCCCGTGATGCCCTGGTCGAGTCTGTTTCAGCCTGTCGAGCGCCTGTCTGCCGAGCAGGGCCTGGAGGACTGGTACGCCCGTCTGCTGACCCGCCTGGGGGATACGCCGCAACCCTTCGAGCTGGCACTGGTGGGCGGCCTGCTGGCGGCCACGCCGTGGTTGGCGTTTCTCGCCGGCTATCAGGCGGCGTTGCGCATGCTGTGGCCGGCGGCGCCCTGGACGGCAGGCGCGCTGTGCGTGACGGAGAACCGCAGCACCCGCCCGGCGGACATGAACACACGTATCGACGGCCTGCAGATCACGGGGCGCAAGGATTTCGTCACCGCTGCCGAATGTGCCGACTGGCTGCTGGTGGCGGCGCGCGAGGAGGACGAGGGGCAGGCGCCGCGTCTGGCTCTGGGCGTGGTACGCCAGGGCGCGCCAGGTGTGCGTATCGAGCCGCTGCCGGCCCTGCCGTTGATGCCGGATATCGGCCATGCGCGACTGCACCTGGAACAGGCCCACGGCGAGCGCCTGGCCGGCGACGGCTGGGGCGACTACGTTAAACCCTTCCGCACCCTGGAAGACGTGCATGTACTTACCGCTGTTGTCGCCTGGCAGTTTGGCGTGGGGCGCGATTGTGCCTGGCCTGAAACGCTGCTATTGCGCCTGCAAGCGCTGCTGGCCGGTTGTGCCGAGGTCGCGCGGCAGGCGCCCGATGCGCCCACCACCCATCTGCTGCTGGCCGGGTTGTTCGCCGAGCAGCAGGCGTTGGCCGTTGAACTGAAGGTGGCCTTTGCCGGCGGGCCTGTGCACTGGGCCGAGCTGTGGCAGCGCGACAAGGGCTTGCTGCGCATCGCCGAGGCGGCACGCAGCAAGCGCCTGGAGAAAGCGCGGCGGATTGTCGCCGGCCGTTGACCCATATCAGTACCCATTGTTGCTTGCGCGCCTAAGCTTGCCTCGCGTTTCTTCTACGAGGTTTCCATGCGCCGCGAGCCCATCGTGCTGTTCGATAACGGCAGCCACCAATGCCTGATGTTCGATGACCTGGTCAGCGGCGAGGGCGTGCAATCCAACCAGTTCCTGATCACCGACAACGAACAGTATCTGCTGCTCGACCCGGGCGGTGACCTGACCTATACGCCGCTGTCGCTGGAACTGTCCAAGCATATTCCGGTGCAGGATCTGACCTACATCTTCGCCTCGCACCAGGACCCGGACATCATCGCCTCGCTGGACAAGTGGCTGCTGCACACCCGCGCGCGGGTAATCTGCTCCAAGCTTTGGGCGCGTTTTTTGCCGCACCTGACGGCCAATTACCTGGCGTTGAGCCGTGGCATCAATACCTATGACCGCATCATCGCGCTGCCCGATCGTGGCCAGAGCATCCCGTTGGGCAAATGCACGCTCAAGGCCGTGCCGGCGCACTTTCTTCACTCGGTGGGCAACTTCCAGGTCTATGATCCGGTGAGCAAGATTCTGTTCTCCGGTGACATGGGCGCCTCGCTGGTCGATGATGCCTCGCCGGTGCGTGACTTCGTCAATCACGTGCCCAACATGGAAGGTTTCCATCGTCGCTACATGGCCGGCAACAAGGCCTGTCGCCTGTGGGCGGCGATGGTGCGGCAGATGGATGTGGAAATGATTGTGCCGCAGCACGGCCGGCCCTTCGTCGGCCCGGAAATGATCAGCGCCTTCCTCTACTGGATCGAGAACCTGGAATGCGGTCTCGACCTGATGGGGCCGGAGGATTACCAACTGCCCAAATGAAGGTGAGAGATGGCGTTTTCGTCGCTTCAAGCCGTCATCATGGCCATGCTAGGGTGCGCCACGATTTCTGATCGAGGCCGTCCATGTCCATCTCCTTGCTTCGTCGACTGAGCCTGGCGCTCGGTTTCAGCCTGGCTGCCAGCAATGCCTTGGCGGAAAACTGGCCGCAACCCGACTGGCAGAGCCAACCCCGTATCGAGAGCCCCGCGCTGGCCGAGCTCGAACAGTACGCCTTCCCGAAGCGCGATGACGTCGAGCGTACGGGCGTGCGCACCGATGCGCTGCTGGTGATCCGCGACGGGCAGATCGTTTACGAGCGCTACGCCGAACCGACCACGGCGCGGACCGCGCACCTGACCTGGTCGATGGCCAAGAGCCTGCTCGCCACCACCCTCGGCGTCGCTTACGCCGAGGGGCGCTTCAAGCTCGATGCACCGGCCGCGCAGTACTACCCGGCGATGGCCGAGCACCCGCAGATCAAGATCGGTCACTTGCTCAACTGGGCCTCGGGCCTGGCCTGGGAAGAGGACTACGAGTACGCGCCGCTGAAATCCTCGGTAGTGGCCATGCTCTACACCCGCGGCCGCGCCGACATGGCGGCCTTCACCGCTGCGCATGCGGCGGACGCTGCGCCGGGCACGCGCTTTCGTTATTCCAGTGGCGACAGCAACGTGCTGGCTGCCGCGTTGCGCGGCATGGTCGGCGAGCAGGTTTACGCCGACTATCCCTGGACAGCGCTGTTCGAGCCGCTGGGCATTACCAGCGCGACCTGGGAGCGCGACGCCAGCGGCACCTTCGTTGCGTCGTCCTATGCCTACCTGAGCGCGCGCGACCTGGCCCGTGTCGGCCTGCTGATGCAGCGCGGCGGTCGCTGGGGCGAGCGCCAGTTGCTGCCGGCTGCCTGGGTCGATTTCGTCTCCACGCCTTTCGCTGGCTACCAGCCGCAGTTGGCCAAGTCGGGGGATGCCGTGCCAGGCGGGCATTGGTGGCTCAACGCCGAACTGCCAGGCAGCACGCGGCCCTGGCCGGATGCACCGGCCGATACCATCGCCGCGCTCGGGCATTGGGGGCAGGGGCTGTACGTGATGCCACAAGAAAACCTGCTGGTGGTGCGTTACGCCGATGACCGTGACGGCAGCTTCCAGCACAACGACCTGCTCAAACGCGTGCGTGCGGCCTTCGCCGCGGAGGTGCAGCCATGATCCGTCGCCATCCGATCCGCAGCGCGCTGGTGCTGCTGTTGGTTCTGCTGCTGGCCTGGGCCTGGCCTAATCGCGCCCATCTGGCCGCCTTCCCCGACATCATCGGCGCCTACACGGCCAAGGAGTACTGCTCCTGCCGCTACGTCAGCGGCAACCCGGCGGCCTACTGTGAAGGCTATGTGAAGCAGTACGTGCCGATCAGCAGCCTGCTGGATGACGAAAGCGCCAAGCGTGTGACCGCCAGCGGCCTTGGCCGCAACCACAGCGCTGTCTGGCTGGGTGAGCGGCAGGGCTGCCAGTTGCTGCCGAGCAAGTAGGGCGGGTGAAACCCGCCACCTCGGCAGCGGCGGGTTGCACCCGCCCTACGGTTCTGTGCGCGCCGGGCTTTGCAAGGCTCGCGCAGGCGACTATCGTTGCCGCTTGGTCATGCCGTTTTTCGAGTTCTCATGCGCCGTTCGCTTCTCGCCCTGTTGCTTGCCGCTGCCTTGCCCGTCCACGCCGACTGGTACCTGGACAACGAGTCTTCGCGGCTGTCGTTCATCTCCACCCATTCCGGCAGTCAGTCGGAGGTGCATCGCTTTCTCACCCTGCACGGGCAGATCGCCGCCGACGGTCGCGCGCGCCTGCGCGTGGATCTTGACTCGCTGAGCACCGGTGTCCCTCTGCGTGACGAGCGCCTGCGCACCATGTTGTTCGACACTTCACGTCTGCCCGAGGCGCGCATCAGCGCCCAGGTCAACCTGCCGCAACTCACCGACCTGGCACCCGGGGCACAGCTGGAACTGCGACTACCGCTGCAACTGACCCTCAACGAGCACAGCCGCGAGTTGGACAGCGAGCTACTGGTGACTCGCCTGGATGATCGACGCTTTCAGGTGGTGACCCTGGCTCCGCTGGTGTTGCATGCCGAAGACTTCGCCCTGGCCAGTGGCGTCGAGGCGCTGCGCAAGGTCGCTGACCTGCCTGCCATCAGCCTGTCGGTGCCGGTGGGCGCCGTGCTGATCTTCACGGCGCGGTGAGCGTGCACAAGCGCGGCCGCATCTTTCCCTGGCGGGGTGGCAATCGCTTCGAATTGCTGCTGGACGGGCCGGTGTTTTTCCCACGCATGCTGGCGGCCATCGAGGGCGCGCTGCAGCAGGTGGAAATCGAGCTTTACCTGATCGAGGACGGCCGCTGCAGTGAGCGCCTGGTCGATACCCTGTGCCGGGCGGCCGAGCGCGGCGTGGCGGTGCGCGGCCTGTTCGATGCCTATGGCGCGGCGGGGCTGGGAGTCGCGCTGCGTGAACGCATGCAGGCCGCGGGCGTGCAACTGCGCTGGTACAACCCGGTGCGTTGGCGGCGTGGCATCCGCAACTTTCACCGCGACCACCGCAAGCTGCTGCTGGTGGATCAGCGCCTTGCTTACGTCGGCGGCACTGGTTCTACCGACGAGTTCTGGCTGCCAGACGAGCCCCGCAGCCCCTGGCACGAAGTCATGGTGGAAATGGAAGGGCCGCTGGTGGGCGACTGGCAGCAGTTGTTCGAGCAACTCTGGCTGGCGCGCTTTTCCTGGCGCCCGAGCCATCAGCCGGCCGCGCTGAGCCTGCCCGAATGCCCGCCAGCAGGGATTGGCCTGGGGCGTGTGGCCTATGCTGACGCGGCGCAGCACCGCGACATCCTGCTGTCGCTGCTACGTGCCTTGCGCGGGGCCAAGCAGCGGGTCTGGCTGGCCACACCGTACTTCCTGCCTACCTGGAAAATACGCCGTGCCCTGCGCCGCGCAGCGGCCCGTGGCGTCGAAGTACGCCTGTTGCTGGCCGGGCGCCACACTGACCATCCTCCAGTACGTTTTGCTGGCCAGCGCTACTACCCCAAGTTGCTCAGGGCTGGAGTGCGGATCTTCGAATACCAGCCGCGTTTTCTGCACCTGAAGATGGTGCTGGTGGACGACTGGGTCAGCGTCGGCTCGTGCAACTTCGACCACTGGAACCTGCGCTTCAACCTCGACGCCAACGTCGAGGCGCTGGATCCGGATTTCACCCGGGCAGTGACGGCCAGCTTCATCGAGGACTTCGGCGTCAGCCGCGAGATCACCCTCGATGATTGGCACCAGCGCCCCTGGTGGCGCCGTGCGCAACAGCGCCTGTGGGGTTGGCTGGATCGGCTGGCGGTGAATCTGCTCGATCGCTGGCGTTGAGACAGGCTCGCTCGGAACGCTGAGCGGGCCTGATGGCTTTTAGCCGAGGAAGTAGAACGCGCCGCTGATGACGATGCCCGAGTACAGCAGCATGATCAGGCAGTAGCCCATGATGTCGCGCGCGCCGAGGCCGACGATACCCAGCAGCGGCAGTGCCCAGAACGGCTGGATCATGTTGGTCCAGGCGTCGCCCCAGGCAATCGCCATGGCGGTAACGGTGGTCGACACACCCAGCGCCTCGGCAGCCGGCAGCATGATCGGCCCTTGCACGGCCCACTGGCCACCACCGGACGGCACGAACACGTTGACCACGCCAGCGCTGAGGAAGGCCAGCAGCGGGAAGGTGTCGGCCGAGGACCAGGAGATGAACGCTTCGGTGATCTGCCGGCCGAGGGAAATACCGTCGGCGTTGGCGCCCATCATCATGCCCATGATCCCGGCGTAGAAGGGGAACAGCAGGACGATGCCGCCGATGCCGCGCACGCTCTCGTCCACCGCGCGCATGTAGCGCTCCGGGGTGCCGTGCATCAGCAGGCCGCTGAACAGGAAGATGGCGATGACCACATCCAGGCCAAGCACGAAGCCCTTGGTGGCGAAGTGGTTGAACAGGTAGATACCGGCCATGGCCACCAGTGCCAGACCGAGGATGCGGCTGTCGTCCAGGCGCTGCGCCGGGGTTTCACGAGCCGGCAGTTCCGCGCGCGCTTCCACCAGTTTGGCCGGGTCGGCCACCTTGGCGCCCTGGCGCGGATGCATGGCGCGGTTGAGCAGCGGCAGGCCGATGAACAGCAGCGCCACGATGGTCAGGTTCAACGGGCTGAACAGGGTTTCGGTGATGCTCACCGGGTCGGTCAGCACGCCTGCGGTGATGCGCGCCAGATCCGGGCCGCCGGTGGCCATGGACAGCGGAATCGAGCCGGCCAGGCCGCCGTGCCAGACCAGGAAGCCCGAGTAGGCCGAGGCCACCAGCAGCGGGTAATCGACGCCATCGACCTTGCGTGCCAGGGCGCGGGCGAACACCGCGCCGATTACCAGGCCGAAGCCCCAGTTGACCCAGCAACCGACCAGCGCCACCAGGGTGACCATGATAATCGCCTGGCCCGGCGTACGCGCCATGCCGGCCAGACGGTCGAGTTGACGGTTGATGATCGGTGCGCTGGCCAGGGCGTGTCCGGTGACGAAGATCAGCGCCATCTGCATGGCGAAGCCGAGTAACGTCCAGAAGCCGCCGCTCCAGTGCTGCACCATGGCCGGCAACGATTGGTTGGTGGAGAGGATGCCGGCGAGTAGTACGCCCAGCGTGAGCAAGGCGGAGAACACGAAGGGCGAGGGCAGGTACTTCTGTACCAGGCTCACGCTCATGCGGGTGAGGGTATTGAACATCGATGACGCCTCTTTCTTATGGTTGTGTAAGGGCTGTTCCAGGCATTCAGGTCGGTTGTGCCTGGCGGGTGGAAATGACAACGCCCGGCCGGAGCCGAGCGGATGGTTGTGTTGCTCCGTAGGGCGGGTGAAACCCGCCGGTTCCGATAGTGGCGGGTTGCACCCGCCCTACGGTTTCGCGCTTTACTCGCGCTCGATGGCCAGGGCCACGCCCTGGCCGCCACCGATGCACAGCGTGGCAAGGCCTTTCTTGGCATCGCGGCGGATCATCTCGTGCAACAGGCTGACCAGCACGCGGCAGCCCGAGGCGCCGATGGGGTGGCCGAGGGCGATGGCGCCGCCGTTGACGTTGACCTTGTCGGCATTCCACCCCAGCTCCTGGCCGACCGACAGCGCCTGGGCGGCGAAGGCTTCATTGGCTTCGATCAGATCCAGGTCAGCCAGGCTCCAGCCAGCTTTTTCCAGGCAACGACGGGTGGCCGAGACCGGGCCGATGCCCATGATCGCCGGGTCGACGCCGGCATTGGCGTAGCCGGCAATCTTCGCCAGCACCGGCAGGCCCAGCGCCTGTGCCTTGGCCGCGCTCATCAGCAGCACGGCGGCGGCGCCGTCGTTGAGGCTGGAGGCGTTGCCGGCGGTAACGCTGCCGTCCTTCTTGAACGCCGGCTTGAGCTTGGCCAGGGATTCGGCGGTGGTGCCGGCGCGTGGCTGCTCGTCACGGGCGAAGGCGACGGGGTCGCCCTTGCGCTGCGCGATCAGCACTGGAGTGATCTCGGCGTCGAAGCGACCGGCTTCGATGGCGGCCACGGCCTTCTGCTGCGACTCGGCGGCGAAGGCGTCCTGGGCTTCACGACTGATGCCGTACTTCTCCACCAGATTCTCGGCGGTGATGCCCATGTGGTAGTCGTTGAAGGCGTCCCACAGGCCATCGAGGATCATGCTGTCGAGCATCTGCGCGTGGCCCATGCGCAGGCCGGTGCGGGCCTTGGGCAGTACGTAGGGCGACAGGCTCATGTTCTCCATACCACCGGCGATCACCACCTCGGCATCGCCGCAACGAATGGCCTGGGCAGCCAGGTGCAGTGCTTTCAAACCCGAGCCACAGACCTTGTTCAGGGTCATGGCCGGTACGGCATGCGGCAGGCCGGCGCGGATGGCGGCCTGACGGGCGGGGTTCTGGCCGGAACCTGCGGTAAGTACCTGGCCAAGGATCACTTCATCGACCTGGGCCGCGTCGAGGCCGGTCTGCTCCAGCAGGCGCTTGATGACGATGGCGCCGAGTTCCGGCGCGGGTATATCGGCCAGGCTGCCCTGGAAGCTGCCGATGGCGGTGCGGGTGGCGGCGACGATGACGACGTCTTGCATGGGATGACTCCTCTCGGCTGATGGGCCGCGTATTGTGGGAGGGGCTTTAGCCGCGACGAGAAAGTCTCGCCGCTAAAGCGCCTCCCACAATGTAGAAAAACGCCTCGAAGACGCCGTGCGTGGTGGCGCCTTCGAGACGGTAGACAACCTAGAACTGCATTTCCGGGACGTGCTCGGGGACGATCAGCTTGCCGGCGGTCTTGGCGACGATTTCCTCGACGCTCACGCCCGGTGCGCGCTCGCGCAGGATGAAGGCGTTGTCCTCGATCTCCAGATAGGCCAGGTCGGTCAGCACCTTGCGAATGCAGCCACAGCCGGTCAGCGGCAGGCTGCAATGCTCCAGCAGCTTGGATTCGCCGTCCTTGGAGGCATGGGTCATGGTGACGATGATGTTGTCGGCGCCGGCCACCAGATCCATGGCGCCGCCCATGCCCTTGACCAGCTTGCCGGGGATCATCCACGAGGCGATGTTGCCGCGCACGTCCACCTCGAAGGCGCCGAGCACGGTCAGGTCGACGTGGCCGCCACGGATCATGGCGAAGGACTGCGACGAGTCGAAGATCGCCGCGCCCTTGATCGCGGTGACGGTCTGCTTGCCGGCGTTGATCATGTCGGCGTCCACTTCCTCTTCGGTGGGGAAGGCGCCCATGCCGAGCAGGCCGTTCTCCGACTGCAGCATCACCTGCATGCCCTCGGGCACGTAGTTGGCCACCAGGGTGGGGATGCCGATGCCGAGGTTGACGTAGAAGCCGTCCTGCAACTCGCGGGCGACGCGCTGAGCCATTTGTTCACGGGTAAGAGCCATGGTCTTTCTCCTCAGGCGCGCAGCGTGCGTTTTTCGATGCGTTTCTCGAAGCTGCCGCAGATCAGCCGGTCGACGTAGATGCCGGGGGTGTGAATCTGCGTCGGGTCGAGTTCACCGGGTTCGACGATCTCCTCGACCTCGACCACGGTGATGCGCCCGGCGGTGGCGACCACCGGGTTGAAGTTCTGCGCGGTATGGCGGTAGACCACGTTGCCGAAGTGGTCGGCCTTCCAGCCCTTGACGATGGCGAAGTCGCCGGTGATGGCCGGCTCGAGGATGTAGTAGCGGCCGTTGATCTCGCGCGCCTCCTTGCCCTCGGCGACCGGGGTGCCGTAACCGGTGGCGGTGAAGAAAGCGGGGATGCCGGCGCCGCCAGCGCGCAGCTTCTCGGCCAGGGTGCCTTGCGGGGTGAGTTCGACTTCCAGCTCGCCGGAGAGCAGTTGCTGTTCGAACAGGGCGTTCTCGCCGACGTAAGAGGCGATCATCTTGCGGATCTGCCGGTCTTCCAGCAGCACGCCGAGACCGAAACCGTCGACACCGCAGTTGTTGGACACCACGGTCAGATCGCGCACGCCGCGACGGCGGATCTCGGCGATTAGATTCTCGGGGATGCCACACAGGCCGAAACCGCCGGCCAGTACGGTCATGCCGTCCTGCAGGCCGTCCAGGGCTTCTTCATAGCTGCCGACGCGTTTGTCGAGTCCGCTCATTCGAGGCTGCCTCTCTTGTCGTTATGGGGCAGGAGCACTGCCAGGCTGCGGTCAAGCTTCAGTGTTGCGAGCTTATTTGTTAAGTTTGTTTTTCCTCTTGATTGATCAGGTAAATAAATCAATGACCGTCAAGCAGCTACGCGCCTTTCTCGCCGTGGCGCAGAGCCTGAGCTTCGCCCAGGCCTGCGAGCGCCTGCATCTGTCGCAGCCAGCACTGAGCCTGGCGATCAAGAACTTGGAGCAATCGCTCGGCGGCCAGTTGCTGGTGCGCACCACCCGCAGCGTGGCGCTGACGCCGGAGGGTGAGACGTTGTTGCCGATTGCCGTGCGCCTGCTGGCCGACTGGGACAACGCCGAGGATCTGCTGCGTCAGCACTTCACCCTGCAGATGGGCAAGGTGGCGGTAGCGGCCATGCCGTCGTTCGCCGGCAACCGTTTGCCGGCGGCGCTGCGCGCGTTTCGCGATGCCTACCCGCGGGTCAACGTGGCGGTGCACGACGTGATCAACGAACAGGTGATGGAGATGGTGCGCGACGGTCGCGTCGAGCTGGGCATCGCCTTCGAACCAACGACACTGGATGGCTTGCAGTTTACCCCCCTGTACGAGGACCGTTTCGTCGCCGTGGTGCCTGTCGCCAGCGAGTTGGCCGAACAGTCCGCGCTGACCTGGGCACAGCTGCTGGAACAACCCTTTATCACCCTGCAACGGCCCTCGGCGGTGCGTTTGCTACTGGAAGACAGCGTGACCGCCAGCCACGGCAAGCTACCGGTGGCGTTCGAGAGTCATCAGTTGGTCACGGTCGGGCGCATGGTCGCCGAAGGCCTCGGCGTCAGCGCCGTGCCGCAGCTGTGCCGGCAGCAGATGGAAGAACTGGGTGCGCGCTGCCTGCCGCTGAGCGAGCCGCAGGTGTCGCGTCGTGTCGGCCTGCTGCACCAGGCCGGACATCAGCTGTCCAGCGCGGCGCAGGCGTTGAGCGAGGTGCTGCTGCATCAGGTCGGGCAGTAGGGCGGGTGAAACCCGCCGCCTGCGTTGTGGCGGGTTGCACCCGCCCTACGAGCCTAGAGCTGAATCAGGTCTGCCGGGGTGTCGATGTCCTGCAGTACGCCAGGATCGTTCAGCTCGACGATGCGCACAGCCTCGGGGTGCTGCTGCAGCACCGGCTTGGCGCCAGCATCGCCGCTCAGCGTCGCGAGCTGCGGCCAGAAAGCGCGGCCGAACAGCACCGGATGGCCGCGTTTGCCCTGGTAGCTGGGCAGTACGATGGTGTTCGCGATGGCGTGAGCGAACAGGGTTTCCAGGCTGTCACGGCGAATCGCAGGCATATCGGCGAGAAAGATCGCCACGGCGTCAGCGCTCGATTCGGCCAGTAGTCGCTCGGCACCTGCCGCCAGGCTGTGGCCCATGCCCTGCGCGGTGGCCGGGTTCTGCACGATACGCACACCCGTCGGCAGATCCAGCTCTGCCGGCGCTTCGTCTGGGCGTAACACCAGCCAGACCTCTTCCAGCATCGAGCAGGGCAGTGCCAGGCTGGCGCTGAGCAACGAGCGTCCGTCGCCAAGTTGCAGGCGGCGCTTGTCGGCACCGAAGCGGCGGCTGTAGCCGGCCGCCAGCATCAGCGCTGCGACCTTGTGGGCTGGGCGCTCGCTGACCATGTTCAGCCGGCCAGCCCGGCTGCTTTGGCGCGCGCAGCGTGCAGTTTCTTGTAGCTGTCGATCAGGCGCAGGTGCTTGTCCAGGCCTTCCAGTTTCATGCTGGTCGGTGTCAGGCCATGGAAGCGCACGCTGCCGTCCACCGAGCCGATCACCGCGTCCATGCGCTCGTTGCCGAACATACGGCGTAGGTTGTGCTCGTAGTTGGCCAGTTCCAGCTCGTCGTCCAGCTGGATCTCCAGCACAGCGTTGACCGCCTGGTAGAACAGGCCGCGCTCGACGGTGTTGTCGTTGTACTGCAGGAAGGCCTCGACCAGCTCCTTGGCATCGTCGTATTTCTTCAGCGCCAGGTTGATCAGCAGCTTCAGCTCGAGGATGGTCAGCTGGCCCCACACCGTGTTGTCGTCGAACTCCACGCCGATCAGCGTGGTGATGTCGGTGTAGTCGTCGACTTCGGCGTTGTTCAGGTTGCGCAGCAGCGACTTGAGTTCGCGGTCGCTCAGGGCGTGCAGGTTGAGGATGTCCTTGCGGAACAGCAGCGCCTTGTTGGTGTTGTCCCAGATCAGGTCCTCGACCGGGTAGATCTCCGAGTAGCCGGGCACCAGGATGCGGCAGGCGTTGGCGCCGAGGTCGTCATAGGTGGCTACGTAGACCTCCTTGCCCATGTCCTCGAGGATGCCGAACAGGGTCGCGGCTTCCTGTTCGTTGGAGTCGCTGCCTTCGCCGGAGAAATCCCACTCGACGAATTCGAAGTCCGGTGTGGCGCCGAAGAAGCGCCAGGAGACCACGCCGCTGGAGTCGATGAAGTGCTCGACGAAGTTGTTCGGCTCGGTCAGTGCCAGGCTGTCGAAGGTCGGCTGCGGCAGGTCGTTGAGGCCCTCGAAGCTGCGGCCCTGGAGCAGCTCGGTGAGGCTGCGCCCCAGCGCCACTTCCAGGCTCGGGTGCGCGCCGAACGAGGCGAACACGCCGCCGGTGCGCGGGTTCATCAGGGTCACGCACATCACCGGGAATTCACCACCGAGCGATGCATCCTTCACCAGTACCGGGAAGCCTTGTTCTTCCAGGCCCCGGATGCCGGCGACGATGCCCGGGTACTTGGCCAGCACGTCCTGCGGCACGTCCGGCAGGCACAGCTCGCCTTCGAGGATTTCGCGTTTCACCGCCCGCTCGAATATCTCCGACAGGCACTGCACCTGAGCCTCGGCCAGGGTGTTGCCAGCGCTCATGCCGTTGGACAGGTACAGGTTCTCGATCAGGTTGGACGGGAAATACACCGTCTCGCCATCGCTGCGGCGCACAAAGGGCAGCGAGCAGATGCCGCGTGCGGTGTTGCCCGAGTTGGTGTCGAACAGGTGCGAGCCGCGCAGTTCGCCATCCGGGTTGTAGATGGCCAGGCAGTGCTCGTCGAGGATTTCCTTGGGCAGCGCATCCTTCGGCCCCGGCTTGAACCAGCGCTCGTTGGGGTAGTGGACGAATTCGGCAGCGGCGATGTCCTCGCCCCAGAACTGGTCGTTGTAGAAGAAGTTGCAGTTCAGCCGCTCGATGAACTCGCCCAGGGCCGAGGCCAGGGCGCTTTCCTTGGTCGAACCCTTGCCGTTGGTGAAGCACAGGTTCGACTGCGCGTCGCGGATATGCAGCGACCAGACGTTGGGCACGATATTGCGCCAGGAGGCGATCTCGATCTTCATCCCCAGCTCGGCGAGGATGCCCGACATGTTGGCGATGGTCTGCTCCAGCGGCAGGTCCTTGCCCGGGATGTAGGTGGTGGTGTCACTCACCGGCATCAGCAGCGCCTGGGCATCGGCGTCGAGGTTGTCCACTTCCTCGATGATGAACTCGGGGCCTTGCTGCACCACCTTCTTCACCGTGCAGCGGTCGATGGAGCGCAGGATGCCCAGGCGATCCTTCTCGGAGATGTCCGCCGGCAGCTCGACCTGGATCTTGAAGATCTGCGCGTAGCGGTTCTCCGGGTCGACGATGTTGTTCTGCGACAGGCGAATGTTCTCGGTGGGAATGTCGCGCGTCTGACAGTACAGCTTGACGAAGTACGCCGCGCACAGGGCCGAGGAGGCCAGGAAATAGTCGAACGGCCCCGGCGCCGAGCCGTCGCCCTTGTAGCGAATCGGCTGATCGGCAATCACCGTGAAGTCATCGAACTTGGCTTCGAGGCGAAGGTTGTCGAGAAAGTTGACCTTGATTTCCATGGGGCAATACCAGCGAGCGAAACAAAATGGCCGCCATTATCCGGGTTTTCGGCGGCCTGTCTTGCTCGCTGGTTGCGGATGAAAGCGCGTCGGACCGGCGGCGAGTGCGACGGTGGCCCGAGCGATGCCTCAGCTGTCGACTTCGGCGGGATTGCTGGTGCCAATGGAGGTGTAGCTCGGCCATTGCCGCAGCAGGGTTTCGACGAACTGTTCGGCTGCCGGCGACAGCGAAGAGCCGCGGCGGCGCACCAGACCCAGGGTACGGCTGATCACCGGATCGACCAGCGGCCGGCTGACCAGAATCGGATGATCCTCGGCCGGCATCGCCAAGCTGGGGAGGGCGGCGATGCCCAGGCCGGCCTCGACCATGCCGAGTGATGTCGACAGATGCTGCACCTCGTAGAACCAGCTTGGGCGCCAGTCGAGATGGGCCAGGCCGTGATCGAGCAGCACGCGGTTGCCACTGAGACGGCCGACGCCAATCAGGCGATAGTCGCTGAGCTCGCGCCAGGCCGCCTCCGAGCGTTTGGCCAGGGGATGATCGCGCCGGCAGGCGAGCACGAAAGGCTCGTTGGCCTGCTGGTCGACCGCGAGCTGACCGACCGCGACGACAAGCGCCTGAGTAGCCGCCTGCGCCAGGCCCGGCTCAAGCACAACGCCTGCATCGAAGACATCGACTACCGCAGCCCGCGCGGGCTGGATAAGGCGCTGATCCTGCAACTGAGCAGTGGCCAGTGGCTGCGCGACGGTCTCAACCTGATCATCGGCGGCCCCACCGGTGTCGGTAAAACCTGGCTGGCCTGTACCCTGGCCCACCAGGCCTGCCGGGCCGGCTACCGCGTGCGCTATCTGCGCCTGCTGCGGACATCCGCCACTTGCACTGCAGCCATCGGGTTCGGCGTGCTGCTCGGTTGCGCAACTTGGCTTCACGCCGTTTCGGCCCTTCGTAGTCGCCGCTCATCTTCTCGGCGCAGACGCACCCGACGTCGAAGCTCTCGTCCAGATCGGGATGCTCCATGATGTGGACGTAGCGGATCTTCTCGTTGCCGCACATTTGGCAGGTCGCTTAGTCGGTCTCGTCTGCTGACTCGCCGTCGGCCCTCAGATCGACCACGTCAACGCAGTGCCATCCCTTGTGGGGCACACCCGGCTGGTCCCATCGATTTCCACTCACGACTGACTTCCCTGATCCTGGATCATCGAATACTTGCCTGTATGGCATTCCACGCCACATCCCAGCGTATCCGCTCCTGCTCGAGGCGGACTTGTTGGTCCCAGACATTTCCTTTAATCGACTGGTAGAGCTTTTGTTCGGTATTGGTGAGTAGTGGGAGCTCTGTGGAAGAGTGCTGGTCTTTCTCTTCGACCCATAAATCGCGATGACTCATCAGCGTAAACTCGTCCATAAGCACAGTCTTCAGGCTTGGGATGTATGTTCTGGCTCGATTAAGAATGGCAAAGCCGTGCGTATCAATGTCACCCCAGTAGATACATTGCGCCTGTTGTAGCCATGGAAGCTGTCCCAAAACGTCAACCGCGTAACCCAGTCGCATGATCACAACCGCCCCTGGCAGATCATCAAAGGCCAGGCCAGTTTGAAGGTTCTCAACAACGAAGACACTCTTTGGTCGTATACCAATTCTCGCGACCTCATCACAAGGCGCAGAGATATCGCCAAGACCGCCAAAACGGGCCCTTAGGTCCGGGTCTAGAACGCGCATGCGCATTAACTGCGGCTGTGCCCTCAAGCCGCAGCGCCAGAAGAAGTCGCGCTCTCCTGTTGGGTCACCCTGGAGCGTTGTAATCAAGTCAGAGATGATGCCCTTTCTAGAATCCAGCCATTTGCTGTCGGCACCGGCAACCGGAATTTGTCGTGGGTAGAGATTCGATTTCGGATTGCGACTGATCCAATCCAGCATCTCTGCCAGTCGACGGAAATCGGCATCGCTGTAGTCAGCGAGGACATCAAAGTATCTCGGCAACTGCTGTGCAAGCACCGGCCAGCGAGCAGTGAGCGTCTGATACCGAGACAGGGAACGAACCCACCGTGCGGATGCACCGATCCACATGGCAACATCTTCAGGGCCTCGTAACGCCAGTTTCTCTGGCAGTCGCTGGACACCAAGCGCTTTCCACCGACGCTCACACCAGGACAGGGTGCCGACTCCTTGCCAGCCTTGCCATGCGCTCACCCAAGCGCGAACGCCGTCGACTTGCCTCAGCGCAGCCTGCTCCGTCGGTATGCCGAGGGGAACTTCCAATGGCCATTGGCCCTCGCCCGGATCACCGACCAACCATTCGCGGTGCTTGCTTTGAAAGCGACGGGCAAGAAACTGCCGAACATCTTCAGGAAGCTTCAACGCTAGCCTCCTCTCGTGCGTGCTCTGGCAGCTTCAACCGCTGACGATCACCGTCGTACTCGATGAGCAGGACGCCTGAGACGCGCCGATCGCTGATATCCACAAAGCAGGCGCCACCGATGAATGGCTCAAGGGTCATGACCGACTTTAGCGGCGTAGCGACCACCATCTGGAATCCGAAATTGGTAAAGATGTTCATCGCCAACGCGGTGAACTCGTTATCCGCCTTGTCGAAGGCTTCATCCAGCACGACGGGGGCATACATCGGCACGCCGTGGTCGTTCCCGCCCAGTTGATATCGCAGGGCTGCGGCCAAGCACGTGGTGGCTAGCTTCTGCCGTTGGCCGCCGGACTTGCCTGCTCCGCTGCGGTAGATCTCGACCTCGACACCGCTTTCGTCGATCTCCCGCCCGATGAATTCAACATGCTGTCGAACATCGAGCACAGTCTCACGCCAGCGTTTCTGCTCGGGGTCCTGACTGGCAAGTCGATCAACAAGTCGCCGCAAGGCCAGGAACCGCGCCTCGGCAAACTCGCGATCCTCCGTCCATGCGTGGCTCAGTGCCTGCTGGATCTCCCGCTTGAATTCCTTGACGTCGACAAGCTGCCGGTCACTGGCGTCGATGTGGAGATAGGTGCGTTGATTGGCGCTCTGGTTGAAGGGCACCTGGCCAAGACTGTCGTTGACCAGATCCATCCGCTCCAGGATCGCCTTACGCGCATCGTTCAGGTAGGTGGAAAGCGCCGCCAGATTCTGGTGACTTTGGTTCTGCAGCAATTCAAAGAATCGCTGCTCATAGGCGGGCAGCCCATCTGTCTCCAGCCGAACCAGTTTGGCGAAGAAGTCTGGCGCGCTGGCAAGGCTCGTGTCCATGTCGCCCGCGTCCATCGGCCATTGCCGTTTGAAGTCGGCAAAGCGTGCTTCTATTTCCTTCTCGCAGGCACCAATCCCACGGTTGACCTCTTCGATCTCCGCATTGAGTGCGCGTTCTACAGAAGTTGTCACCTTGTCGATGTTGTCGAGCCGGACTGCATCTGACTGCTTGGCGAAGCGCTCGTCGAGACCCGAAACCTGATGGGACGTCAATGGAACGATAGACGCGTCCTGCAGGAGGGATTCCAGTTTCTGGGTGCTGGTCTTGATCTGGTCAACAATCGAGTCGTGCGCACGCGTTGCCTGCCGAAGATCTTTGTCAGCATCATCGACGAGTTTCTTTTGCTTCTCGATCTGCTCACTGATTTGCAGCAGGGTGGTGTTCCCCTCGCGCGCTTCGCGGATTTGCCGCTCAATGGTGGAGATGCGATCCAGCAATGGGAGCAGATCTATTTCTTGCCACTGGAGATTCACCAGAGTCTGGCACTGTATCGCTCGGGCCGCACGATTCTTGTCTTGCTCGGAGAGTTTGTCGATCTCCCCGGCGAGGCGCGCAACCGCGTCAGCCTGCTCCTGCGCCTGAGCTTGAAAGAGCCCTAGCTTCTCCCGGTTATCAAATCCGAGCACCCAGTTTCGCCGGTCGCCGACACTTCTGCGGTCGTCTTTCTCGTGCCGAGTTTTGCTGTGCTTGACCTGACCCTCGCGGGTAATGGCGCGATCTGCGCTCCTGAACGACTGAATGGAATCGACGCACGCGTAATCGAAGCGTTGCCGCAGCTCGGCCTGGAGCCAATCAGCGTAGCTCCCCTCCTTGACGTTCAGCTTGAGGACGAGCGAATTGGTCCCGATGGGCTTGGCCTGCCGCGTCTCCGGGCGGCCAGTCCGGTAATACACCAAGCGCTGCCCAAGGTGGGTGGTGTTGATGTGATTGGCCAATGCCGAATACTGGCGCTCGTCTACCAGGAGTGAGAGCGCAAACCCGTGCAGTACGCGCTCAATGGCCCCCTGCCATTCGACCTCGTCAGACTTCACCTCGACGAGTTCGCCAACAAAGGGAAGTGCCGACTCCGAGATCCCGATGGCGGCGGCGATGTTTCGACGCATTTCCAGCATGTCCGCCGGAATGTTCGATGGCTGGCGCTGGAGTGCCTGCACCTCTTTCAATGCTTGCGAAAACGCGGTCTCGGCATCCTTCTTTTCTCTGTCCAGGCGGAACTGCTCGGCGCGGCTATCGTTGCTGCGCTGCTCCCAGTTTTCGACCTCCTGCCGCGCGCTGCCCAACAGTTCCGCAAAGGCTTGAGGCGAATCCGGGAGACTCCAGCCCAGCTTCTTGCACGCATCTTCGGCCTGGGCGCGTTTGCGCAAACGATCCGTGCGCTGGCCCTCCAGCCCCGATTTCTCGGTTTCCCATTGCTCGATCTGATCACCGCCTGCCTCACGGTGCTGTCGCTCCAGATCGCGCAAGATTGCGGCGTGGTTATCCAGCGTGCTTTGACGTCGCCCCACTTCACCTTCTGAGCCGTTGGCTTGCACCTCCAGGGATGCCACGTGCTCCTTGAGGAGATCAATGCGGCGGGTCTCCCGGTAGCCGTCCACGCCCAACCGAAGCTCATCCAAGCCATTGCGCTGCAGCATCAGCGAGTCCCTGCGCAGGTGCTGGTCCCGCGCTGGGGCGAGCGTTTGAACCTGCTCGCGGGCCGTGACGACTGACTGGTGGGCCGCATTGAGCTCGCCAAATTCACTGACCAAGCGATCCGCTACCTCGAAGGTCTCGGGCTTGTCGAGCATGAAGTCGCGCAGGAAGGTATTGAGGTCGCCGAGGTTTTTGGCGGATTGGGTTTTGTGCAGCAAACGTAGCGCCATTTCGCTCTCGATGCCGAGCAGACGGCAGAACCGTTCGCAATAGGGACGAAATTCGTCGCGGGCGAACGCCTCGGGGAAAGACTGCTTGAGCTTTCGGATGTCGAAGTTGGATTGACCGAAGTCCTCCAGCTCGCGCAGGTCAAAGGCCCGCTCCAGGACAAGGTAGTGGCGTTTGACGTCGGTGCTTCCATTCGCATTGCCGCGAAGCCAGAACACCTGAACCAGCACCACAGACTGGCCCAATGCGTTCTGGTAGGTCAGTGCCAGGGCAGACCACGTTGTCCCCGAGCGCAAGTAGCGGGTGGCGATCTCACCCGACTCTCCATCCTTCTGTTCGGCCCATGCCCCACGTACGTAGGTGACGAGGTTTCGGTCACGGCCACTGCGGTCAGCCTCCCGCGCGGCAGCGTTGAAGTCAATCCAGCGAGGTGGCGTCAGCAACGCCGAAAATGCATCGAGCAGCGTCGACTTCCCTGCGCCGGATCGACCCACAAACAGAAAGCCTCGCTCGCTGATTGGTACGTCGTGCAGGCCGGAGAAAGTACCCCAGTTGTAAACCTGCAGGCGGGTCATCCGGAACTGCTCGCGGGCAAACAAGGACGCGGTTTGGGGTTCCGAGATCATTGGTCGGCCTCCTCATCGGACTCGGTCTGAGCCAGTTGCGCTGGCGTCTCACCGGCGGCCATGCGCTGATACAAGTGGGTCAGGGCTTGTATTTCTTCTGCAGAGAAGAGGAGCTTCAGCGTTGGCGAAATCTCGAAGCGATCCTCACTCGAGCGAATTTTCTGAAGAATGCTGTGCTTCTTGATCTTCTCGATGGAGGCATGAACCCGTTTCACGAACCCTGCACGGTCGGTGTTGGCGGCGCGCTCATAGAGGGATAGAAACTCCGTGATCTCATCTGTCGACACCACGGCACGATCCCCCTGCGAGTCCGCCTGGGTCAATCGCTGGCGAAGGTGGAGCAACAGAATGGAGTCAATGAACGTCAGTTGGGCGCGACGCAGCAGCAGGGGCACTTCAAGGTCGCCGGTATCTGCCTGACGCGTGAAGGCCACTTGCACATCCCGATCGATGACCAGTTCGAGAAACAGTTCGGCAAGGCGCCGACGTATCACCGCTTCGTCTCGCGCCAAGATCGGCCAGAGCTTTGGATGTCGACGTCCGTCGAGCGAAGGTCCCGCAAGTAGCTGCACCAGGGCGCGCCGGGTATCCAGCGCCAACTCGCCGCTGTCACCCATGAAAAGGGTGTTAGCAGATGCCTGCGAAGCATCTGGCGCTTGTGCTTCGGCTGGCATTGCCGCTTCGTCGTTCTCAGACCAGTTCATTGGCCCGCTCCCTCAAAAAGAAGATCTTTGGAATTCGGGCGCTACGACGCTCGTCGTCGCCTCCAACCCAGCCTACGGTTTCGCTATGGTCGGCTTTGAAACCATGCCGACTGCCCAATGCAAGCAGGCCGACGACGCTGCCCAAACCCTGTGCAGCGGGGAACTGCTCCAGCACGTCGGCAATGGATGCCTGGGACCGTTGCTCCAGGACCGCCAGCACGTTGGCCTTCAATGTTCGGAAGTCGATCTCGGACTGGGCGACCAGTTCGCTGACGGACTCCAGGTCGATTGGCGGGGCATCCCCTTCCGCCATTTGGCCGGGCAAAGCTTGTAGGGAGGGGTCGTACAGCACCCATTGAGACAAGGAGCGCAAACGGCTGCTCGTGAGCTCAAGCGTGTACTGGAGGGTTTCTGTGGCCCTGACTTCGTCCTTCAGGGCGAGTGCTGCTCGCTGAGCGTCTTTCAGAAGGTGATTGAGTCGGCGTTGCTCGAGGTATTCACGACTCTGGACGAAGTGCTTCAGGCTGCGCGCGAAGGTCTGGAGCACCTCGTGAACCATGCCGCCCTGCTCGAGAAGGGTCCGCGTCAGCCGAAGAAGGAATCGTCGCTCCTTGGCTTCGAGCTGCCCCACGAACTCCCGCGACATAACGCTATCAAGCGCCTGATCAAGCGTGGCCGCTTGCTCTGGGTCCGTAAGCAATCGCCAGAAAGCGGAGAAAGTTCTTCCGGCGTCACTCTCTGAAATCAGGTCGATTCCGGCGAACAGCGAATCCAGCACATCCCCACGATTGCCATCGTTGTCCATGATGCGTTCACGAAGATCGCGATTCAGCTGGTCGAACTGATCGCGGACGCGTCGGAAATCACCTGCAAGATCATCAGCCAACGTGATGATCTCCCGCGTGCGCTCCAGCGCCGTTGCGTGGGGCAGCACGCGCATCTGCCCCTTCTGGATGGCGTCTATCTCCTTATCGATGCGGGCTTGCTCGGCCATGAGCCGGTCTATGCGACGGAATTTGTCGGTGTCGGTGTCCTCGGCAAGCCGGGCTAGTGCCTCGATAACAAGCGTCAGGCGGCTTTCGGTTGCGGCTGAGTGCGGCTGCTCCAGGCCAGAGACAAATCGAATGGCTTCGACGGCGGCCGTGGAGAGTTCATATTCCTCCTCTGAAGCCCCAGCCGGGAAGCGTCGCTCCAGGTACCCATCGGCAAGCCAGCTGGCGACGTACGCTTGTGCCGTTTGGGGGAAGTCTTCGCCTTGGGCGCGCAGCTCTTCCAGATCTCTTGCGATTCGTTCGTGAAAAATGGAGGCAGGAAGACTTCGCTCACTCTCGTAAAGATGGGCCTGAAGCAGGCCAATGACGGTAGGTCCAGTGTTCGAGGCAAGCAGGCGCCACAGCGGCTGCGCCCGCATGCGCCGGTACGTCGCGATGGCTTTGTCTGCTTTCACTCCTGTGCTCCAAGTGCGCGTCTCGCCCGCCTTGTGGTTATCACAACACGACGCATACACGCATCAAAAACAACTGATAGACAGATTCTAGAGCAGACAATATACTTTCCGCAATAACCCACACAAGCATTCGCTAACCCGAACGAGCTAGCCAGGATGTCGAACGAACAGCTTGCAGATCTAACCCAGCCACAACGCGACCGGCTCGCCTTCATTGAGCTGCGTGTGCGCTTCGTGGGGGAGATCCGCCGGCAGGACTTGGTTGCGCGGTTTGGCATCCAGTCCGCAGCGGCAACTCGGGATTTAGCGCTTTATAAGGAGTTGTCTCCGGGCAACATCGAATATGACCCGAAAGGCAAGGCCTACGTCCTGGGGTCGGACTTCCGGCCCGTGTTCGACTATCCCCCGGAACGGGTGATGTCGTGGCTAACGCAAGGCTTTGGAGACGGCGAGCCGATGCGACTCAAGGTGTGGGTGGCCAGCGAGAGTCCGTCGCGGCTTACGCACCCAGATCTGGATGTGTTGGCAAGTGTGACTCGAGCGATTCACCAGGAATGCGCACTTGCTATCGACTATTACTCGATCTCAAGTGGCAAGTCCGAACGAGAGATTGTTCCCTTCGCATTGATCGACAACGGCCTGCGCTGGCATGTCCGCGCCTTCGACCGGAAGTCCCAGGAGTTCCGGGATTTCGTCATCACCCGGATCAAGAACCCTGTCGTGCTCAAGGGGCGGCCAGTTGCAGCCCATGAGATGAGCGATCAAGACATCCAGTGGACGCGGATCGTCGAACTGGAGTTGGTGCCGCACCCGGATCAGCCCCGGCCGGAGATCACCGAAATGGATTACGGCATGCGCGACGGCGTGCTGCGGATGAAGCTGCGCGCTGCCACGGCTGGATACATCCTGCGCAAATGGAGTGTCGACTGCTCTCCTGACCACAGCCTCCGCGGGCATGAGTACCGGCTTTGGCTGAGAGACCACCTTGCCATCTACGGCGTGCGCAATGCTGTGCTGGCCCCGGGATATGCGGCACCAGGTAGCTCTGGCGCGGGAGCTGCTAATGACTGATCAACAGATGCATCAGCCTACGCGGGTCGTGTTGGAAAAACCAACGAACAAAGAGAAATGAAATGAAGGAATCCTACCTATCCACCCTGCTGCAAATGAGGCCCCTCGTCGGCTTCCTCGGTGAGCGTGCTCAGTGCATCTGGTGGTCCGCGGCGCTCTATTAATATGGCAAATAAATAGGGCATATTGCATAATCTACCTCCATGAAAATAGATGCCCGCAAACTCAGCCCCCAAGAACAACGTGAAAAGCGCTCCACGGCCCTACGCATGCGTGAGCAGGGTTACACCTACAAGGCTATTGGCGAAGCGGTTGGTGTTCACCCCCGCACTATTGCTCACTGGGCGCAGGTCGCAGAACATAAAGGCGAAAAGGCTGCCATAGCCGGCGGCCAGCGTGGTGTGCGCCAGGGTGATCGCCGCAGTTTGAGCTCCAGCCAGGAAGTGCTGATTCGCACCTTGATGACCGATAAGATGCCCGAGCAACTCAAGCTCGGCTTTGCGCTCTGGACGCGTGATGCGGTGCGAGAACTGATCCGCCAGCGCTGTGGTTTTCTCATGCCGGTTCGAACGGTTGGTGAATACCTCAAGCGTTGGGGCTACACCCCGCAGCGACCGCTGCATCGGGCTTATCAGCAGAAACCTGAAGTGGTTCAGCACTGGCTGGATAATGAATATCCACGCATCGCACAGCGGGCCAAGGCTGAGAATGGTGAGATTCAGTGGGGCGACGAAACCGGTATGCGCAGTGACAGCCATGCTGGCCGCAGCTACGCCCCTATTGGCGAAACGCCGGAGCGCCTGGTCAGCGGCAGTCGTTTTTCCACCAACATGATTTCCACCGTGACCAATCGGGGCAAACTGCGCTTCATGCTGTATCGGGAAACGCTGACAGCCCCAGCGCTGATTCGCTTCCTGAGTCGCCTGATTCGCGATGCTCAGGGCCGCAAGGTGTTCCTGATTCTCGACAACCTGCGCGTACACCACAGCAAAAAGGTGAGTGCCTGGGTCGGCGACCGCAAAGAGCAAATCGAACTGTTCTTCTTGCCGGCCTATGCCCCGGAGTTGAACCCTGACCGAGTATCTGAATTGTGATTTGAAACATCAGGTTCGTACGGGCTTGCCGGCGTGTAATCAGGACGAACTGGAAAGGCGTGTTCGCTCGGTCATGAGACGATTGCAATTACACCCTGAAAGATCCGTTCTTATTTCCGGCATCCACGTATCGCCTACGCAGCATGATTCGGGGTATTTGATTGCCGGGTTAATAGCTTTTCGATCCCGTCGCCAGCGCGGTTGCATTCACATATTCAGGCTGTTCTTGAAATCTACCGCCTTGGTCGTTCTGCAGTCCGCGCAGGCGGCTGAACCAGCCAAGCCGCTGCAGCCAGCGGCCAACAATGCCAGAATGCCTGCCTGATTCCCGGCTAGCCATTCCCGCATGAAAATCATCAGCCTGCGCCTCAAGAACCTCAATTCCCTCAAGGGCGAGTGGAAGATCGACTTCGCTGCCGAGCCTTTCGCCGGTAGCGGCCTGTTCGCCATTACCGGGCCGACCGGTGCGGGCAAGACCACCTTGCTCGACGGCATTTGCCTAGCCCTGTATCACCGCACGCCGCGCATGAGCACGCTGTCGGCCAGTGGCAACGAGCTGATGACGCGGCATACCGCCGACTGCCTGGCCGAGGTCGAGTTCGAGGTCAAGGGGCAGGGCTACCGCGCCTTCTGGAGCCAGCGCCGCGCGCGCGACAAGGTCGACGGTGCGTTGCAGGCGCCCAAGGTCGAGCTGGCACGTATCGCCGATGGTGAAATCCTCACCGACAAGATTCGCGAGAAGGAAAGTCTCACCGCCGAGCTGACCGGCCTCGATTTCGAGCGCTTCACCAAGTCCATGCTGCTGGCCCAGGGCGGCTTTGCGGCGTTTCTCGAAGCCAATGCCAACCAGCGCGCCGAGCTGCTGGAGGAACTGACCGGCACTGAGGTGTATGGGCAGATCTCGCAGCAGGTCTACGAGCGCACCAAGGCTGCCGAACAGGCACTCAATCTGCTGAAAAGCCGCGCTCAGGGCATGGAGTTGCTCGACGAAGCGCAGCGCGCCGAGCTGCAGGCCGAGCAGCAGCGTCTGAGCTTGGAGGAGTCGCCGCTGCTGGCCCGGCAGCAGGCTCTGCAGGCCCAGCGCCGTTGGCGTGAGGCACTGCAGCAGGCCGAGCAGCAACGGGAGCAGGCGCGACTCGGACTGCAGCAGGCCCAGCAGGCTCGTAACGAGGCAGCCGGTGAACTGCAGCGCCTGGCCGCCAGTGAGCCGGCAGCTCGATTGCAGCCGCTGTATCTGGCCTGGCAGCAGGCGCAGCAGGACAGGCAGCAGGCACAGCAGGTGCTGGATGACCTGCATCAGCAGCAACGCCACAGCGCTGAGCGCGAGCACCAGCAACTCTGGCTGGCCAGCCGCTATGCCCAGCAAAGCGCGAGCCTGCGTCACGAGGAGCTGCAGCGTCTGGCCGGGCAGCGTGAAACGCTGCACGCACGCATGAGTACTGCGCCGCAACGGGAACGCCTGGGCGAGCTTCTGGGTAGTTGGCGTGTGCAGTTCGATCAGCGCGGGCAACTGCTCAAGGAGCAACAGGCACTGCACGCACGCATGGCGCAGGAGGGTGAACAGCTCGCCGCCTTGCAGCAGCAGCGTGATCAGCTCGGTGTGCAGCAGGCCGACGCGCTGAAGCGGCTGGAGGATGCGCGCGCCAGCGAGGCCAGGCAGCAGAGCGAGCTGCAGGTCCTGCTGGGCGAGGGCGACGAGGCCGGACTGCGCCAGCGTTGGCAGCAACTGCAAGTGCAAGGGCGCGTATTGGATCGTCTGGAACAGTTGGCGCAGAGCCGTGAGCAAACGGCTGCACAGGTCGCCGAGTTGACCCCGCGTCTGGCTCAGTTGCAGCAACAGCACACCCGCAAGAACGATGAAATCACCGGCCTGCGCGAGCGTTACAAGGCGCTCAAGCAACAGCAGGCCGACAAGGAAAAGCTGCTTGAACAGGAGCAGCGCATTCAGGATCTGGAAGCCTACCGCGCCCAGCTGCAGCCCGGCGAAGCCTGCCCGTTGTGTGGTTCGCACGAGCATCCGGCGGTCAGTCAGTACCAGGCGCTCAACGTCTCCGCCACGCGCCAGGCGCTGGAACAGTGCCGCAACGAACTGGCGCAGCTGGAAAGCCAAGGCGGCACCCTGCGTGACGAGCTGACTCGGCTGGTCACGCAGATCGCTCAGGTTCAGCAGCAACTGGAGCAGGCGAGCCAGCAGGCCGCTCAGCAGGATGCGCAGTGGCAGCAGCAACTGATCGAGCAGGCCTTGCAGATATCTGACGGCGCCGCTTTGCGCGAACTGCAGCGCCAGCACGAGCAGAGCCTGACGCATCTGCAGACGCGACTCGCCTTGGTCGAGACCGGGCAGGCGCAACTGGCACAGGCGCGTGGTGCACGTGAAGTGGCCGAGCGGGCGTTGGCTGATGCGCAGCAGCGCCTGGCGCTACTGGCGCGTGATGAGGAGAACCTGCAGGCGCGACAAGCCGAGCAGGGCCAGGACCTGCAGCGTTTGCAGCAGGCGCTTCGGCGCCACGAGCAAATGCTGCTGAGCAGTCTGGAGGGCTTTGCTGTTGAGTTGCCGTCGGACGCTGGCCTCTGGCTGGACGAGCAGGAGCAGGCATGGCGCGACTGGCAGCAGGCCCAGGCGCAGGATCAGCAATTGCAGGAGCAGCAGCGCGAGGCGCAGCGCTTGCTCGCCGACGCCGAGACACAGGCCGGGCACTGGCAACAGCGCTGGCAGGACGAAGGTGCGCTGACGCTGGCTGAACCCGAGCCATCGGCACAGCCGCAACTGGCGTTGAATGAGGCCGCCAACAGCCTGGCCAGTGCCCAGCGCGAAAGCGATGCGTTGCGCGGCCGCGAGCAGAGTCAGCAGACCTTGTTGCTGCAGCTGCAGCAACGCTCGAGCGAGGCCGAGCAGCACTGGCTGACGGCTCTGACGGGCAGTCCTTTCAGCGATCTTGCGGCGTTTCTCGCTGCGCTGCTGGACGAGGGCGAGCGAGAGCGTCTGGCGGCTTTGCAGGCACGTGTGGAGCGCGCTCTTACCGAGGCTTCGACGCTGTTGGCTGCCGCCGACGCGCATCTGCAGCAACTCAGCGCTACACCGCAGACAGAGCTGGCGCTTGGTGAACTGGATGAGCAGTTGCAGGTACTGCAGAGCGAATTGCGTGCCCTGAGCCAGCGCCAGGGCGAGCTGCGTGCGCAGTTGCAGGCCGACGAGACGCGGCGCAGCAGCCAGCAGTCGCTGTTCGCCGAAATCAGTGCGCAGGAGAGTGAGCAGCGCCTGTGGCAACAGCTCAACGGCCTGATCGGCTCGGCCGACGGCGCCAAGTTCCGCAAGTTCGCCCAGGGCCTGACCCTCGATCATCTGATCCACCTGGCCAATCGCCAACTGACGCGTCTGCACGGGCGTTACCAGTTGGCGCGCAAGGGTAGCGGCGAACTCGAGCTGGAGGTCTGCGACACCTGGCAGGCTGATGTGGCACGCGACTGCCGCACGCTGTCCGGTGGCGAGAGTTTCCTGGTCAGCCTGGCGTTGGCCCTGGCGCTGTCGGATCTGGTCAGCCACAAGACCAGCATCGACTCGCTGTTTCTCGACGAAGGCTTCGGCACCCTCGATGGCGAGACGCTGGAGGTGGCGCTGGACGCGCTGGATAACCTCAACGCCAGCGGCAAGACCATCGGCGTGATCAGCCATGTCGAGGCAATGAAGGAACGCATTCCGGTGCAGTTACGGGTACACAAGGGCGTTGGCCTGGGTTACAGCCGGCTCGACGCACGTTTTGCAGTCAAAGAAGGGGCATGACGATGTTGATGCGAGCGAAGGATTCCACCCTGCTGGTGATCGACCTGCAGGAACGCCTGTTGCCCGCCATCGATGGCGGCGCGGCGGTGGTCGAGCATGCCACTTGGCTGGTACGCGTGGCGCAGCGCCTGCAGGTGCCGGTGATCGCCACCGAGCAATATCCCAAGGGGCTGGGCTACACCGAGCCGGCCCTGCATGAACTGCTGCCGGGCGATGGCCTGCGCGAGAAGATTCATTTTTCTGCCACGGCCGGGGCCGGGGTGTTCGATTTGCCCGGTGGCGAGCGCCAGCAGTTCATCGTTTGCGGCACGGAAACCCATGTTTGCGTGCTGCAGACGGTAATGGGCCTGTTGGCGGCCGGGCGTGAGGTATTCGTGGTGGATGAAGCCGTCGGCTCACGCCGCCCGCGCGACAAGGCGCTGGGCCTGGGGCGCATGGAGCGTGCCGGGGCGGTGATCGTGTCGCGTGAGATGGTCGCCTTCGAGTGGCTGGAACAGGCTGGCACCGAGCTGTTTCGCGAGGTCAGCAAGGGCTTTATTCGCTGATCATTGACTGCTCATTTGGGTCCCCGCCTTCGCGGGGATGACGGCTGTCTGGAGTTCTCATCATTCCCGCGCTGGCGGGAATCCAGGCGCCACGTTTTTTCGGTTATGGCGCGGCATCTTCCGGCCCGGGTTGGTAGTGGCCAGCCTGCAGGTCGTCGAAGTACTTCTGGTAACGACCGTCGTCGCGGAATTGTTGCAGGCGAGCGTTGAAACGTTCGCGTAGCGCTTCGCTCTGCGCCAGGCGCTTGGGCAGCATCAGGTAACTGCGATTGACCAGCAGCGGTTTGGGGTGGTGGGTGATGCGCTCGGCATCGGCGCTGGAGAACTCGTGACGCAGCGCGGCGTAGCCGACGTTGAGCTCCTGCGGGTAGAGCACCACGCGCTCCTTGAGCAGCTTCTCGAAGTTCTGCCGGTCGCTGGACACTCGTTCGATGCGCACCTTGCCTTTGGCGAGAAAGGCATCGAATGCCGGCCCGTAGCTGTATTCCAGGCCGCCGCCGAGGGTCATGCCGCTGAGGTCATCGAAGTGCAGCCAGTCGAAGGGCTGCGTTTTCAGGTGAAAGAACACGAGCTGTTCATCGAGCAGGGCGTCGCTGAGCATGGCCGTGGCCGGGCTTTGGCTGGCGCTGGGCGGCTGGTTGCCCTGGTAGGGCGAGCAGTGCGCACGGCACATCCTGCGGCCCAACCCGGTATCAACGTCGCCTCCGGGTAGGGTACGCCGTGCGCACCAGTAGGTCTCAGCGCCAGCGGCTGTCGCGCCAGGCGCAGCGGGCTTGTCCGTCCTTGAACGTCCAGGCCACCAGGCGGCTCTGCTTCTGACCCTGAGACATGCCGAGGATGCGTACCTCGACCGCACCGGCCCTGGCCAGCCAGCCTTGCAGCAGTTCAACGTTACCGCCTTTCGATACCAGGCTGCTGAACCACAGCACCTGCTCGGCGACCTGCGCGCTTTCGCTGGCCATGCGCTTGAGAAAGGCGGCCTCGCCACCGGGGCACCACAGCTCGGCCGCCTGCCCGCCGAAGTTGAGTACCGGTAACTGGCGTTTGGGGTCGAGCTTGCCGAGGTTGCGCCATTTGCGCATGCTGCCGCTGGTGGCCTCGGCGGCGCTGGCGTGGAAGGGCGGGTTGCACAGGGTCAGGTCGATACGCTCCTCGCTGCCCAGCAGGCCGAGGAAGATATGCTCGGGATTGGCCTGCAGGCGCAGTTCGATACCACTGGCCAGTTGCGGGTTGGCGGTGACGATGGCCCGCGCCGAGGCCAGCGCGGCCGGGGCGATATCGGCGCCGATAAAGTGCCAGGCGTACTCGCAATGGCCGATCAATGGGTAGATGCAGTTGGCCCCGACGCCGATATCCAGCGCGTACACTCTGGCGCCGCGAGGTATTTGCCCATCATTGTCGGTCGCCAGCAGATCGGCGAGGTTGTGCAAATAGTCGGCGCGACCGGGAATCGGCGGGCACAGGTAGCCGTCGGGTATGTCCCAGTGACGGATGCCGTAGTACTGCGCCAGCAGCGCGCGATTGAACACCTTGACCGCCGCCGGGTTGGCGAAGTCGATGCTGGGTTTGCCATAGGGGTTGGTGATCACGAACTGGCCCAGCTCGGGGCTGGCCTTGATCAGCGCGGGAAAATCGTAACGCCCCTGGTGACGGTTGCGTGGGTGCAACTGGCCCTTGCTTGGTGCAGTCTTTACAGCGGCAGGGGCAGGTTTGCGCGGGCGTTTAGGTGGCTTGGGCATGAACGGGCATCGACGAGTCGGGCGCGCGATTTTCCCATAGTCGGGCCAGGCACGCACTGCATTCGGGACAAGGGAAGCTGGTGCGCGCGGTGCCTCTTACGTTTCTGCTCTTGTAGGAGCCCGCTTGCGGGCGATCAGCGGTAGCGGATGATCGCTGGCAAGTCAGCTCCTACAGCGGAAAGATCAGCGGCACCAGCAGCACGCTGACCATCATCACCAGCAGGGTGAAGGGCACGCCGATGCGCACGAAGTCGCCGAAACGGTACTGGCCGGGACCGAGCACCAGGGTATTCACTGGCGAGGAGATCGGCGTCATGAAGGCGGCCGAGGCAGCCAGGGCCACGGTCATGGCGAAGGGCAGGGGCGACACATCCAGCGCCTGCGCCGTGGCGATGGCCACCGGGGCCATCAGTACCGCCGTGGCTGTGTTGGAAATGAACAGGCCAATCACCGCGGTAAGCACGAACAGGCTGGCCAGGATTAGATGCGGCCCGGCATCGCCCAGGCCGCCCACCAGGCCCTGCACGGCCAGCTCGACGCCGCCGGTCTGCTGCAAGGCCTGGGCGAAAGGCAGCATGCCGACGATAAGAATCAGCGTCGGCCAGTGGATGGCGCGGTAGGCGCTGTCCAGGTCGATACAGCGAAACGCGCCCATCAGCAGGCAGGCAATAAGTGCGGCCTGTACGTTGGGCACCAAGCCGAAAACCATCAGCACGACCATCACTGCCAGGCTGAGCAATGCGTAGGGCGCCTTGCGTGCGGCAGGCGCCACCTCGGCCACTTCCGCCGGCAGGCTGAGCACCAGAAAGTCGCGGCTCAGACCCTGAAGGCGGTGGATGTCGCGCCAGGCGCCGGCCACCAGCAGGGTGTCGGAGGCCTTGAGTTTTTCGTCCACCAGCACGCCTTCCAGCGCCTGGCCCTGACGGCGCAGGCCGACCACGTTGAGCTTGTGCCGCGAGCGAAAGCCCAGTTCCTGAATCGTTTTGCCGGGTAGTTGCGACTCCGGCGGCAGCGCCACTTCGGCCAAGCCCAGTTCATGGGCGTGCAGGCTGAAATACGAATGCGCCAGCGGCATGGGCTCCAGGCCCAGCGCCTGGTAGCTGCCGAGCAGGCCGATGGTGGGGCTGGCTATATCCACCAGCAGCACATCGCCTGGTTCCAGCTGGGTGTTGCCGCTGGCCATCAGCAGCAGGGTACGCAGGCGCTGGCGACGTTCGACAGCGATGACGTTGATGCCGTGTTCGCGGCGCAGTTGCAGTTCGTTGAGCACCTGATTGGCCAGGGGCGAGTCGGCGCGCACCTGCAGGCGTCGCTCGCGCTCACCCAGGCGATAGCGCTCGGCCAGATCGGCCAGAGTCAGGTGTGGCGGTTCGTTGTTGCCTCCTGCTTCGCTGCGCACAAGCCAGCGGCGCGCCAGCAGCATGTAGCCGATACCGAGCAGCAGCACGGTGAGGCCGATGGGGGTAAAGGCGAAAAAGTCGAAACCCTCCAGCCCGGCACGGCGCAGTTCGGCATGCACCACCAGGTTGGGCGGGGTGGCCACCAGGGTCAGCATGCCGCTGATCAGCCCGGCGAAGGCCAGCGGCATCATCAGGCGTGCCGGAGCAATGCGCAGGCGGGCGGCGACGCCAAGTACCACCGGGATGAAGATCGCCACCACGCCGGTGGAACTCATCACCGAGCCGAGCCCGGCCACGGCCAACATCAGCAGAATCAGCAGGCGCGTCTCGCTGCTGCCGGCCTTGGTCACCAGCCAGTCGCCCAGGCGGTAGGCGATGCCGGTGCGCACCAGACCGTCGCCGATGACGAACAGCGCGGCAATCAGGATGACGTTGGCGTCGCTGAAACCGGCCAGGGTCTGTTGCAGGTCGAGTACGCCGGTCAGCGGCAGGGCGACCAGCACCAGCAGGGCGACCACGTCCATGCGTGGCTTGCCGATGATGAAGAGGGTGACGGCGCCGGCCAGCAGGCCCAGCACCCAGAGCAGGTCAGGATTCATCGTACTTCCCAGGAGATATGGGACGAATTATCTCAGGGATAACCGAGCGTGGTTTTGATCTGCTGCAGGTTGGCGGCAATCCAGCGTTTGTCGATCGGCCCCCAGTCGCGAATCTGGTAGTGACCGGCGTTGTTGCGTTCGCCCTCGTTCTGCTCGAATTGGCAGTCGATATCCAGCTCGGAAAGGGCGGCCAGGGTGTCCTGCGCGGTGCGCCTGGGCATGCCGGTAACGTCCATCAGTGCCGGCACACTGACGGCCTGGCCGCTGTCGATCAGCCAGGCCACGTAGAGGCGACGGTAGAAGCTGGTGCGGGTCTTGCTCGTCTGCATGAGAAGTCCTTATGCGTTGATCCTCGCCACCGAAGCCGGCGAATGGCCTGAGCATATAGCCGCTGGCACCGTTGAGGTAGCCCCGCATGCCAGGCCGTCAGCCAATGCAGAGGTGCCGGGCGTTCGGCGGCGTCAGTGCGTATGACTCAAACGGCCGTTTGCACCCTGGGTGGCAGCAGATAGGCGAGGGCGATGGCCAGCACCGGCATGATCAGGTTGAAGAAGCAGTACGGCAGGTAGCTTAGCGTTGCCACGCCCAGTGTGGCGGCCATGTAGGCGCCGCAAGTGTTCCACGGCACCAGCACCGAGGTCAGGGTGCCGCCGTCTTCCAGCGCGCGTGACAGGCTGGTCGGCGCCAGGCCGCGTTTCTCGTATTCGGCACGGTACATGCGTCCCGGCAGCACCAGGGCGATGTACTGGTCGGCGGTAATGATGTTGGTGCCGATAGTGGTGGTGATGGTGCTGGCGACCAGGCCGCTGTTGCTGCGTACCAAACGCAGTGCGCTTTGCAGCAGGCGTTGCAGCAGGTCGAGGCGCTCCAGTACGCCACCGAAGCACATGGCGCAGATGATCAGCCAGACGGTGGTGAGCATGCTGGCCATGCCGCCCTTGGACAGCAGGCCATCGAGTTCGGCGTTGCCGCTGGCCGACGCGTAGCCGGCGAACAGCGCAGTCCATACCGTTTTCAGTGGCGCCAGGACGCCGGCTTGTGGGTCAGCCAGGCGCGCCATCACTTCTGGCTGGAACACTATGGCGAATACGGCGCCGAGCAGGGCGGCGAGAAACACCGCCGGGAAGGCGGCCCACTGGCGCACCGCGAGCAGCAGCAGGAAGGCCACCGGCAGCAGCAGGTGCCAGCCGAGCTTGAACTGTGCCTCCAGCGCGCTCAGCACCTCGGCGATACGACTGGTGTCATGTTCGGCGCTGGCCTGCTGGCCGAGGGTGAAGAAGATCGCCAGGGCGATCAGCAACGCCGGCACCGTGGTACGCAGCATGTTGCGGATATGCGCGAACAGGTCGGCGCCGGCTGCCGCTGGCGCCAGGTTGGTGGTGTCCGATAGTGGCGACAGCTTGTCGCCGAAGTAGGCGCCGGAAATGATCGCCCCGGCGGTGATCGCCGGGTCCAGGCCCAACCCGGCCGCCACGCCCATCAGGCCGATGCCGAGGGTGCCGGCCACCGTCCACGAGCTGCCGATGGACAGCGCGGTGAGCGCGCAGATCAGGCAACTGGTGAGGTAGAAGTACTCGGCGCTGATCAGCTTCAGGCCCAGCCAGATCATGGTCGGCACCGTGCCGGCGAGAATCCAGGTGCCGATCAGCGCGCCGACCGCCAGCAGGATCAGGTTGGCCTTCATCGCCATATGGATGCCGGCGAGGATGCCTTCCTCGATCTCGGCCCAGCGCAGGCCGTTCTTCAGGCCGACCAGGCCGGCGACGAAGGCGGCGCTCATCAGGGCGATCTGGTTCGGGCCGCTGGAGGAGGCGTCACCAAACAGGTAAACGGAGAGGCTGAGCAGCACGACGAGCACGCCAATTGGCAGCAAGGCGTCGAGCAGGGAAGGGGCGCGGGCGGTCATGGGTGTTCCGGGGGATTGATCAAACAAGGGGTAGAGGCCGTGGCGGCGCTCTTATGAAAAGGCCAAGTCTATTGTTGGACGGGCTTTGCGAGGGCGGCTCAATTGAGGCGCAGTATCGATTGTGGGCTGAAGCCCACCCTACGAGCTGGGCTGACGGCCTTCCCAAAAAAACAAACCCGCGCCGGTTGGGGCGCGGGTCTGTGGGTGTCGCGCGGTGATCAGAGTGCGGCGATCTTGCCGCGCTGCTCGACCATCTTGGCCAGGGCCTGCTCGGCCTCGGCCAGTTTGGCGCGCTCCTTCTCCAGCACTTCGGCCGGGGCTTTGGCGACGAAGCCTTCGTTGGCCAGCTTGCCACCGACGCGCTTGACCTCGCCTTCGAGGCGGGCAACTTCCTTGTCCAGGCGCGCCAGTTCGGCGTCCTTGTCGATCAGCCCGGCCATCGGCACCAGCACTTCCATCTCGCCGACCAGGGTGGTGGCGGACATCGGCGCTTCTTCACCAGCAGCCAGTACGCGCACCGATTCCAGTTTGGCCAGCTTGCTCAGCAGCGGCTCGAAGTCGGCCAGGCGGCGTAGGTCTTCGGCACTGGCGTTGGCGACGATGATGTCGATGCGCTTGGCCATGGAGATCTTCATCTCGCCACGAATCTGGCGTACGCCGAGCATCAGTTGCTTGACCCACTCGATGTCACCTTCGGCAGCGGTGTCGATGCGGCTTTCGTTGGCCACCGGCCAGGCCTGCAGCATGATGGTCTCGCCGCTGACGCCAGCCTGGGCCTTGATGCGCTGCCAGATTTCTTCGGTGATGAAGGGCATGAACGGGTGGGCCAGGCGCAGGATCACTTCCAGCACGCGCACCAGGGTGCGGCGGGTGCCGCGCTGGCGCTCGATCGGCGCGTTTTCGTCCCACAGAACGGGCTTCACCAGTTCCAAGTACCAGGCGCAGTACTCGTCCCAGATGAACTCGTACAAGGCCTGGGCGGCCAGGTCGAAGCGGAAGGCATCGAGGTGGCGGGTCACGTCCTGCTCGCAGCGCTGCAGGGCGGAGATGATCCAGCGGTCTACCGGCGACAGGTCTACGGTTTCGCCATTGATGCCGGTGTCCTGGTTATCGGTGTTCTCGATAACGAAGTTGGCGGCGTTCCACAGCTTGTTGCAGAAGTTGCGGTAACCCTCGACGCGGCCCATGTCGAACTTGATGTCGCGACCGGTGGAGGCCAGCGCCAGGTTGGTGAAGCGCAGGGCGTCGGTGCCGTAGGCGGCGATGCCGTCGGGGAATTCGGCGCGGGTCTGCTTGGCGATCTTCTCGGCCAGCTTGGGCTGCATCATGCCGCTGGTGCGCTTGGCCACCAGCGATTCCAGATCGATACCGTCGACGATATCCAGCGGGTCGAGCACGTTGCCCTTGGACTTGGACATCTTCTGGCCCTGTCCGTCGCGCACCAGACCGTGCACGTACACGGTCTTGAACGGGATCTGTCCGGTCAGGTGGGTGGACAGCATGATCATCCGGGCGACCCAGAAGAAGATGATATCGAAGCCCGTCACCAAGACATCCGTTGGGTGGAAGGTCTTGAGAAAATCGGTCTGCTGCGGCCAACCGAGGGTGGAGAAGGTCCACAGGCCGGAGCTGAACCAGGTGTCCAGCACGTCTTCGTCCTGGCGCAGGGCGATGTCACCGAGGTTGTGCTTGGCGCGTACTTCCGCCTCGTCGCGGCCCACGTAGACGTTGCCGGCATCGTCGTACCAGGCCGGAATGCGGTGGCCCCACCACAGCTGACGGCTGATGCACCAGTCCTGGATGTCACGCATCCAGCTGAAGTACATGTTCTCGTACTGCTTGGGCACGAACTGGATTTCACCGCTCTCGACCACGGCGATGGCTTTCTCGGCCAGCGGCTTGGTGGAGACGTACCACTGGTCGGTCAGCCACGGCTCGATAACGGTGCCGGAGCGGTCGCCTTTCGGCACTTTCAGGGCGTGGTCTTCGATCTTTTCCAGCAGGCCGGCAGCCTCGAAGGCGGCGACGATCTGCTTGCGCGCCTCGAAGCGATCCAGACCGGCGAACTGCGCCGGAATGTTCGCTTCGATCTGTTCATTGACGCTACCGTCGAGGTTGAACACCTGAGCGGTGGTCAGCACGGCGGCGTTCTTGTCGAAGATGTTGATCAGCGGCAGGTTGTGGCGCTTGCCCACTTCGTAGTCGTTGAAGTCGTGCGCCGGGGTGATCTTCACGCAGCCGGTGCCGAACTCGGGGTCGCAGTAATCATCGGCGATGATCGGGATGCGGCGGCCCACCAGCGGCAGCTCGACGTAACTGCCGATCAGCGCCTTGTAGCGCTCGTCTTCCGGGTGCACGGCCACGGCGGAGTCGCCGAGCATGGTTTCCGGACGGGTGGTGGCGACGATCAGGTAGTCCTTGCCTTCAGCGGTTTTCTTGCCATCGGCCAGCGGGTAGCGCAGGTTCCACAGGTGGCCTTTCTCGTCGTGGTTTTCCACTTCCAGGTCGGAAATGGCGGTGTGGAACTTGGTGTCCCAGTTGACCAGGCGCTTGCCGCGATAGATCAGACCATCCTCGTGCAGGCGGACGAAGGCTTCTTTCACGGCTTCGGACAGACCTTCGTCCATGGTGAAGCGCTCGCGCGACCAGTCCACCGAGCTGCCCAGGCGACGGATCTGGCGGGTGATGGTGCCGCCGGACTGTTCCTTCCACTCCCAGACTTTCTCGAGGAATTTCTCGCGGCCCAGGTCGTGGCGACCGATGCCATCGGCGGCCAACTGGCGCTCGACCACCATCTGCGTGGCGATACCCGCGTGGTCGGTGCCTGGCTGCCACAGGGTATTGCGGCCCTGCATGCGGCGGAAGCGGATCAGGCAGTCCATGATCGAGTTGTTGAAGCCGTGGCCCATGTGCAGGCTGCCGGTGACGTTCGGCGGCGGGATCATGATGGTGTAGGGCTCGCCCGAGCCTTGCGGGGCGAAATAGCCCTTGGCTTCCCAGTTCTGGTACAGGGCGGTTTCAATGGCGTGCGGCTGGTAGGTCTTGTCCATGCGCGGCGGGACCCTTTGACGGCTGATCGGAAAAGCCGACAAGTATACCGCTTCTGAGCGCCAAGCCATAAGCCCCGCGCGGCAGAGCAGACCTTTTGTAGGAGCCCCGCCTCGGGGCGAAGCTTTTGCTCTTTGCTGTCTGGCATTCGCCCCGGGGCGGGGCTCCTACAGGGCAGGGCTTACTTGCGTGGAGGCAGCAGACGCGGCAGGCGGGCTTCGAGGCGGCGCTTGAGTTCGGCCTCGATCTGCGGCACGAAATCGTCGATCACGTCCTGCAGGATCAACTGGGCGGCGGCGCGCAGCTCGGCATTGAGGTGTTGCAGATCGCGGGCGCTGTCATGCAGGTATGGCTCGATGCGCTCGCGCAGCACGCTTGGCGCTGGCGTAGGCTGCGGTGCTGGTGTCGGTTTGGGCGTCGGCGTTGCATGGAAGGACGGTGGCGGGCCAGGTGGCGCGCTGACGATATCGGACAGCACCGGAATGCTGTCCGGGTCCAGCGAGTCGATCAGCAGCGGTGGTTCACTGCCGTTATCGCCCAGCAGCTCGCGAATCGACTCCAGGTCGTGCAGCAGTTGAGCAGGTTTTTGCGGAGGCTTGGGGGTGTCCATGATCATCGGTGCAGCGAGAAAAAGGGCTGGAGTGACTTGTGTTGTGAGCGTACACGGACACTAAAGTTCGACGCGTTGCGGATCATACCCGCGCTGGCGATAGGTACGGAAATTCTCGCGACAGGCGTTGAGCAGTTCAGGCTGCTGATTGACGATCTCGATAATGCGGGAAAAGCGCTCGACATGCGGCGACAGGCTGCTGCCGAGGTTGATCAGCACGCCCTGCTCGCTACTCGGCACTTCGTCGATGCCCAGCACCACGGGCGACAGCGGCGCATCGCGATGCAGATCATGAGGCACGAAACGTTCGGCTTTGAGCGTCCACAGCAGTTCGTCGAGTTCACCGCACTGCGCCTCGTCGCTACCGCGAACGAACACCGGCAGGCCGGCACTCCAGGCCTTGAGCGCCAGTTGGCAGGCGGCGCGCAAGCGGCCCGTGGCGTCGTTGGAGGAGAGAACGTAGAACTCGATTCTGGGCATCTGATGATTTTCGATGTTGAAGGGCGGCTGTAGGAGCGAGCTCTGCTCGCGAATCTTGGCAATACAAAAGCTTCGCGAGCAGAGCTCGCTCCTACGATATCCATCGTAGCCCGGACTATGTCCGGGCTACAGGCGCATCAGACCTTGGCGCGATCCAGCAGGTACTGGGTCAGCATCGGCACGGGACGGCCAGTGCCGCCCTTGTCCTTGCCGCCACTGATCCAGGCGGTGCCGGCGATATCCAGGTGCGCCCAATGGAAGTTCTTGGCGAAGCGCGACAGGAAGCAGCCGGCAGTGATGGTGCCGGCCTTGGGCCCGCCGATATTGGCGATGTCGGCGAAGGGGCTGTCCAGCTGCTCCTGGTACTCGTCGTACAGCGGCAGTTGCCAGGCGCGGTCGTCGGCACTTTCGCCAGCCTTGAGAATCTGCTTGATCAGCGCGTCGTTGTTGCCCATCAGGCCGGAGACGTTGCTGCCCAGGGCGACGATGCACGCACCGGTCAGCGTGGCGATGTCGATCACCGCCTGCGGCTTGAAGCGCTCTGCGTAGGTCAGGGTATCGCACAGCACCAGACGGCCTTCGGCGTCGGTGTTGAGGATCTCCACGGTCTGCCCGCTCATGGTGGTGACGATGTCGCCAGGGCGGGTGGCGCGGCCGCTGGGCATGTTCTCGGCGCAGGCCAGCAGGCACACCAGGTTGATCGGCAGTTGTAGCTCGAGCACGGCTTTCAGGGTACCGAACACGCTGGCGGCGCCGCACATGTCGTACTTCATCTCGTCCATGCCGGCGGCCGGCTTGATGCTGATGCCGCCGGTGTCGAAGGTGATGCCCTTGCCGACCAGGGCGAAGGGTTTGTCGTCCTTCTTACCGCCCTGGTAGTGCATGACGATCATGCGTGGCGGCTGCTCGCTGCCCTGAGCGACGGCGAGGAAGGCGCCGGCGCCGAGTTCCTTGAGTTTCTTCTCGTCGAGGATTTCCACCTTGAGGTTCTTGTAGGCCTTGCCCAGGGTCTTGGCTTCTTCGGCCAGGTAGCTGGGGTGGCAGAGGTTGGGCGGCAGGTTGCCCAGGTTCTTGGTGAAGGCGACACCCGCGGCGATGGCGCGGGCATGTTGCAGGCCGCGTTCGGCATCGGCCAGCTCGGCCTTGTCGACGACCAGGGTGATCTTCTTCAGGGCGCATGGGTCGGCTTTCTGGCTCTTGAACTGTTCGAACAGGTAGCTGCCGTCGGCCAGGGTTTCGATGATCAGACGAGTCTTGCCGTAGGTATCGCGGCCCTTGACCTTGAGCTCGTCGAGGGCGAGCAGGGCATCGCTGCCGCCCAGGCCCTTGAGTACGCCATGCACGCTTGCAACCAACTTGCGTAGTTGACGGTCGGATAGATCACCCTTGCCGCAGCCCACCAGCAATACACGCTCGGCCTTGAGTCCCGGTAGGCTGTGCAGCAGCAGGGTCTGGCCCGGCTTGCCGGCGATATCGCCACGCTTGAGCATGGCGCTCAGCGCACCGTTGCTGGCCAGGTCGACGGCCTTGGCCGCAATGCCGAGCTTGCGGCCTTCGCCGATGGCGACGACCAGGGTCGCGGTTTTCAGGGTTTCCGGGCGGGTGCTTTTGACGAGGAATTCCATAGTGAGCTGTCCCCAAGACAAAGAGTCGGGTTTGACGGATAATAGCCGCCATTTTTCGAGGGTCCACCCTGCGGTGGGCCGGCAAGTAGGTGCGGCTAGTGTGAGCGCTCGCGCCTGAGCCTGACAACCCTGGAGCGTCCGGTTTGATCGTCTTCCGTTATCTGTCCCGCGAAGTGCTGGTGACCCTCAGTGCGGTGAGTGCCGTGCTGCTGGTGATCATCATGAGCGGTCGTTTCATCAAGTATCTGGCCCAGGCCGCGCAGGGCGTACTCGACCCGGGCGTACTGTTTCTGATCATGGGTTACCGGATTCCCGGCTTTCTGCAACTGATCCTGCCGCTGGGCCTGTTCCTCGGTTTCCTGCTGGCCTACGGGCGCCTCTACCTGGACAGCGAAATGACCGTGCTGTCGGCCACTGGCGTCAGCCAGCAGCGCCTTACTGTTTACAGCATGGCACCGGCGCTGGTCGTCGCCCTGTTGGTCGCCTGGCTGAGCATGGGCCTGGCGCCGCAAGGCGTGGCCAGCGTGGCGCGCATCCTCAATGAGCAGGATGCCCTGACCGAACTCGATACCCTGGTGCCGGGGCGCTTTCAGTCGCTCAAGGATGGCTCGCGGGTGACCTATTCGCAGGAGCTGTCAGCGGATCGTAGCGAGCTGCGCGGCGTGTTCATGTCGGAGAAGCGCTTCGCCGCCGATGGTCGTACCGAGCGCGGTATCACCGTGCTGGTCGCCGAAAGTGGTCGTCAGGAAGTTCAGGCGGATGGCAGCCGTTATCTGATTCTGGAAAACGGCTATCGCTATGATGGCGAGCCGGGCGAGGCGGATTACCGTGCCATCCAGTACGACACCTATGGCGTGTTGCTGCCCAAGCCTGAAGTCGCCGTCGAAGCCAGTGAGCGCGAGGCCACACCGACTCGCGAGTTGTTCGGTAGCGACGATCCGCGCCTGCAGGCTGAATTGCAATGGCGCCTGTCGCTGCCGCTGCTGGTCTTCATCGTCACCTTGCTGGCGGTGCCGCTGTCGAAAGTCAATCCGCGTCAGGGGCGTTTCCTCAAGCTGCTGCCGGCGATTTTCCTCTATATGGCCTACCTCGGCATGCTGATCGCCGCCCGTGGCGCGCTGGACAAAGGCAGGCTGCCGCCGGCCCTGGGCTTATGGTGGGTGCATGGCATCTTCTTCGCTGTCGGCATGCTGTTGTTGTACTGGGAGCGTCTGAGTCTATGGTGGGCCAGTCGTCGTGCGCCGGTGGCGGAGGTGGCTCATGGCTAAGTTGGATCGCTACATCGGCACTCAGGTACTCTTCGCCATTCTGGCGGTACTGGGCATCATTCTCGGGCTGGCATTGCTGTTCGCCTTCATCGACGAGCTTAGCGACCTCAACAAGGGTGACTATGGCCTGGGTCAGGTGCTCTGGTACGTGTTGCTGACGGCGCCGCGTCGTGCCTATGAAATGCTGCCGATGGCGGCGCTGATCGGTTGCCTGATCGGCCTCGGTACGCTGGCCAGCAACAGTGAGCTGACCATCATGCGCGCCGCCGGTGTCTCCATCGGGCGTATCGTCTGGGCGGTGATGAAACCCATGCTGGTGCTGATGCTGGCCGGTATTCTGATCGGCGAATACGTCGCACCTCTGACCGAGAATCAGGCCCAGGCGGATCGCGCGTTGGCCCAGGGCGGTGGCGCGGCGCAAAGCTCCAAGCGTGGCATGTGGCATCGCCAGGGCCAGGAGTTCGTGCATATCAACGCCGTGCAGCCCTATGGCATCCTGCTGGGGGTGACGCGTTATCGCTTCGATGACGAGCGTCGTCTGCTCTCGGCCAGCTTCGCCCGTCGTGCCGAGTACCGGGACAGCCACTGGATGCTGCGCAATGTGCAGACCACCGTGCTGCATGAGGATCGCTCCGAGGTGATCAACCAGCCAGAAGAGCGCTGGGATATCGAGCTCAATCCGGAACTGCTCGGCACTGTCGTGATGGAGCCCGAGGCGCTGTCGGTCACCGGACTGTGGCAGTACATCCATTACCTGGGCGAGCAGGGGTTGAATAACGCGCGCTACTGGCTGGCATTTTGGACCAAGGTGCTGCAGCCACTGGTAACCGGCGCGCTGGTATTGATGGCGATTTCCTTCATCTTCGGCCCGCTGCGCTCGGTGACCTTGGGGCAGCGTGTGTTCACGGGGGTGCTGGTGGGTTTCATCTTCCGTATTGCCCAGGACCTGCTCGGCCCATCGAGCCTGGTGTTCGGTTTCTCGCCGCTGCTGGCGGTGCTGGTGCCGGCCGGTATCTGTGCGCTGGCCGGGGTGTGGTTGCTGCGGCGTGCCGGTTGAGCAGATTGTCGTGGGCATGAAAAGCCGGTTCGATGAACCGGCTTTTTTGCATCTGCGCCACTACTTCTTGTGAATGTTCTTCGGCAGTTGCACCACGCGGCTGTCGGAGTAGATGTCGTGCCAGGTGCGGCCCTGCTTGTCCCACAGCAGCCAGAGAAAGCCCAGGCCGGCAAACAGCCAGGAGCCAATGGCGACCACGAAGCGCAGCAGAGCCTGCCACAGGTCGATGGCGCTGCCGTCGGCGTTCTGAATGCGCAATCCCCAGGCCTGCATGCCCAGCGTCTGGCCATTGTGCGTCCAGAACTTGGCGAAGAAGGCGAACAGTGACAGCAGCACCAGGCTGGCAAGCAGCGGGTCGTTATCCAGTGCGCCAGCTTCGGACATGGCCATCAGCCTATCGCCGCCGTGGATCAGGCGCAAAATGCCCTGCTGATAGATCAGGGTGACCACCATGATCAATGCCACGCAGAGCAGAGAATCGTAGAAGAGGGCCGCCAGGCGACGAATCGGCCCTGCAGTGGGGAAGTCACCCTGCGGGCGTAACGGGTGTTTCGGCATGATGGGCTCGCTGAGACGAAAGTGCGCGCCATTCTAACCGCGACTTCTCTGTCGGCATAAAGATGTGCGCGGGCTATCTGTAACCTGGCGCTGCTGCGGGAAAGACAGGCAAAAAAAACCCCTGACAGTTATCAGGGGTTTTTCAAGGCGGCGGCGATTAGCCCAGGACTTGAACCTGGTCAGCCTGCATACCTTTTTGACCTTGCACAGCTACGAAGCTGACTTTCTGGCCTTCTTTCAGGCTCTTGAAGCCATTACCTTCGATCGCGCGGAAGTGCACGAACAGATCCGGACCGCTTTCGGGAGTGATAAAACCAAAACCTTTCTCGTCGTTAAACCACTTGACGGTACCGTTCTGACGATTCGACATGTCTTTTTCCTTGAAACTAGAGTTGATGACAGCCTCCACATAGATAGAGGGCTGAGACTGGTTGCAAGGAGTAATAGAAGTCGAGCGGGATGTAGCGGATCTTGATGATCTGCTGCACCAGAGTCACGATTCACAGCGACCCATGCAAACAGTGGGTTCACTCTACGCTAAGTTTTGCGCAAATGCCAACCCCTGCCGGCAAGGTCGCCGGCCAGGTTTTGCGGGGGCTGTCCGGGCGCAATACCGGTGTAGCAGTAAGCTGCCCGTGAGTGGCGTCCGGGTTGCTCGGACGCAAACGAAAAAGCCCGTAAGACCAATGTCTTACGGGCTTCTTGTATCGTGGTGCCCGGGGGAGACTCGAACATGTCTGGATATTCGGGGCTTTCAGGTGTCTTGATGGTTAAGGCATACAGGCTGGCATACACGCTGCCATCTGCTGGGGGTGTTTTGGGTGTTTTTTGAACAGTGCCAGCCAATGGTGAGGGCTGTCACAGTTCAACCCAGCCGTCTTCCATCTCCCTCAGTCGCTCGCCAGTGGCCTTGTCCGTCACCTTGGTTACAAACAGGTTGAGCATGCCGCCCTCTGCGGCTTCGTCGAACTCGCCAGACTCGATGTAGCGGACAGCGCTTTCAATGTCGGCGTCTTCACTAAGGCTTGCCAGCCATCGGCACGGCTCGCCTCTGGGGTGGCCGGGCGGTAGCACGGCCACCCGTGATAGGTCGTCAGTGCGCCATGCCATGTAGTGACCAGTTGACGCCTTCGCAAAGGTGGCGCGGTCGAACCACTTATCGGCCTTGGTGTCGCTCCCACTCATCAGGTAGGCCAGGCGTATGCGGTAGCCCTTGAAGATCGTGGCCATGGTCGCCGCACTCCTTTCTGGTCTGCGTGGATATTCGCCTATTAACCACGCGCCAGGATAGCCCCCAGCATGCCCATAAAGCGGGCGTCTGCTTGCTTGACTCGCTCCAACTTCCTGGCGAACGTTAGCCCGTGCATGCCTTTGGGCTTCTCTATCCGTTCCGCGCCAAGCATGAGCGGGCCTTCGTTGACTCCGACTGCCTTCCTCAGCAATAGCGAACGATCAAGCGCGGCGCTGGTCTTGCTGGCTTGCTGGCTCGCGTAGTTCAGACAGTGGCACTGCCTACAGGCGAACAGGTCGCGCAAGTACAGCCGGGCGACACGGCGACTACAGCATGGGCAAAGGAACCACGCCCGCGTGCCGCCGAGGTGACACGGCGTCCGGGCAATAGTGACGCGGTAGTCCCTCAGCTCGGCGCCGGTCGCGGTCGCAACCCGGTAGCGCAGTCGCAGGCAATCAGCGGCCACAACTTCAAAGCACACCTGCCCGGCCTGCTTGCCGCTGCGCAGCCATTGCCATGTTCCACGCCCACCTACTACCAGCACGCCAGCCCTGTGCAGGGATCGCACGTCCAGGTTCAGGCGAGTCTCTACCGTCCCTTTCTCCCGCTGCCTGCTCATTGCTAACCTAAATCAATTGGGAATCTCACCGTTCTTCAGCGGTTAGGATGGTTTCTTGCTGTCACTGAAAACCATCGGCAATCCGTTGCATCTCGGCCAACTCGGCCAGTGCTTCGGCGGTTAGTCGGGCCTTCGCCTCAAGGTAGCAAAGCTGTGATATGGCGTGCGCCTGGCGATTGATCAGCCTCTTCCGGGCTGCGCTCAGGGTCAGCGACTTGCGGCGTCGGGGTGGCATAAATCACTCCAGAATCAAATTGAACTGCAAGGTATCCAGCCGTGCCATGGAAGCCTCCAGGTGGAGTTGTTTAAGGGATCGCACGGCGGTGCGGGCAGTTGATGCAGCTTGCTCGGTAGCGCTTGCCCAGCGCGAACCACCACGAACCTCTTGCCATTCTTCGGACTGCTCGACTCTGGCGCGGGCTCGGTCTGCCTCGGTTATCTGCTCAGCCATCAGCCCCACAAGCCGCTCCACCGTAACGACACGCTGGCGCAGCCCGCAAAGCGCTACGGCGTCGCGCAAGCGCTGGCGCTCGGTGTCTGCCAGCATCAAAGCGTTCAGCTCGCGCAAGGCGGCATGATCCACGTCGCTGCGCTCCATGGTTTCGGTATTGCCCAGCAGGTAATCAATTGATACGTCATACAGGCGAGCACTGCGCTTGATGACCCAGATAGGAATCTGGGAAGAGTCTTTGCCGCCTTCGATCTTGGCGAGCTTGGAGCTATTGGAGTAACCAAGCTGTTTGGCGGCGTAAACCTGGCTCATACCGGCAAACTCGCGTGCTTCTCGCAGGCGAGCGCCTACAGCCTTTGCCAAAACGGCTTGTTCCTGGCGGGTTGGCAACTTTCCCAAGGAGGCGCAGCGAATACCGCTGTAGTCGTCAGGCATTGCCCGCTCCCGCTTGGGTGCCGCCTATAGAAAAGATCAGCGGACGTTTCTCGGCCAAAGCGATCAGCGCAACAATGGCGCCAACGTCACCGGCATCGGCAGCAGCGCGAAGCTCCAGCCAATAGCGGCGTAATTCACCAGCCCCCGGACAAGATCGAGGGCCACGGGTTACGGGTTTCTTCATGGATGGCTCCTTGGCTCGGGACAGGCGAGCCGTTTCGGCGGCTCGCCTTGTTCGTCAGGCTGCGCTGTTCGTTTCGGGGTAGACGTGGCGCACCAGCGCGGCGGAACTTTTCATCAGTGACGCGGTTTCGGTCATGAGCGCGGGCATGGCTTCATGCTCGTCCTTCAAGCGCCGAATATCGTCCAATGTCGGGCGGGCAGATGACTGGGCAATCTCCAGCGGGACGCCCTCATCAACCAACATGCGCACCTTGGTGTCGCGTGCCATTTCGGCCTGCTGAATTGCGCTCTGTAGCGTCTTGCACTTCGCGCCGTGATCCAGGTTTTTCCGTACTTGTGCCGAACGGGCGTCATGCAGGCGGGCATCCTCGCGCAGTCGCGCCTTGCCGGCTCGGAGCGCCTCCTTTGCCTTCGTGCTGATATCCAGGCGACAAGTAACGTCTGCCAGCTCGGCACGGGCTGCGGCCAGCGCGTCACGCTCGCTACCGTGCTGCTGAACAGCCGCAACCCATTGCGCAGCGGTGTCGATTCGGAGCATTTGCAGGGTGGTCTGTTGAATGCGGTTGGTGATCGATGTGAACTCGTCGGGGCAAGCCGTTGCCAGGTCTACCCGTTGGGCGTCGGCCAAAAGTTGCTGTGGATCGGTGCTCATGGTCTTCCCTTGTTGGTGGTGTGAACGGCGCCGGCATTCAGCTCGGCATGGATTTGATTTGCCTGCCGAGTCAAGCGCTGGCGTTGCGGCAGTGAGGCAGTACGGGGCGCGGTATGGGCCTCGGGTGATTGACGGGGTTCATGGTGGCGAAGGTAAGCGGGGCCGCTTCTGTGGATTTTCCAACTTAAGGCGAATTAAGCCGATTTAGGCTCTTTTAATGGCTCACAGGAAAGGGGCGGCTCCATTGGTTCGTTGTCGTATTGATCGCGCAGGGTTACGCCATTGGCGCAGTAGCGGCCAGCCGGCGCATAGCAGGCGCGGCAGGCCATCAGGTGGTTTATGTATCGGTCACGGCGCTGGCGCCATTCAGGCGTTGCCGTGGCGGCAGTGAGGATAAACCCGCGTTGCTCGCCATCGAGAGCGCTCTGAGGTGCTGGCGCCGGGGTTGGTGGTGGTGGTGGTGCGACGGTCACCAGGGCGGGGCGGTCAGGGTGGCCACCAGCGGGCTGCGAGTCCATACGCTCGAACAGGTCGGCAAGTAGGCGACTCATGCGCTCGCCCTCTTGCTCAGATACACGTCTATATACGTCTGAATTTTCGCGGGAACGGTGGGAATGTGGGAAAAGCCAGTAACCATGCGGGTTACAGGCCGGGGAACTGTTCCCAACTTGTTTTGGAGTGGGAACAAACCAGCGTATTCAGGAATAAGAGAGGCTGCTTTTATACTCACAACATGAAGTGTGTTCCCACTGTTCTCACTTCTCTTTATAGAGCGGGAACGCTTGCAGGCCGCGCCATTGCTGGCCGTTCCCGCCGTTCCCACCGTTCCCACAGATTTCAGGTTCCTGTATGCGTGTAGTTGCTCATTCATGGGGCGCCCCTTCGCCGGCCAGGCGCTCGGGGTCGATCACATACAGGTTGACGGAGCCGCCACCAGGCAGACGATATTTCTTGGTGTAGCGCTTGGCGTCAGTGTCGCGCTTGGCGAGCGCCCCGGCGGTGTCCAGGGCTTTGCCGATGCGCGTCAGGCCAAAGCCGGTGGCGGCCTCTTGCAAGCCTGAACGATTGAACAGGTAGAGGCGGCGTTGCTGGTCAATCTTCCAATACCCGGCGCGGTCACGAACGATGCCGGTCGAATCACTCGCGTCCAGGTCAGAGAACCGACTATCGCCATGGCGCTCGATAAAGCTGGCGATGCTGCCCAGGATTTGCCGGTCTTCGGCGTTGCCGCTGCCGACACGTTCCAGCCATTCGCGGTACAGGGTCAGGCTGTCGGCCAGGCTGGCGCCTACCGGCCAGGGCAGCAGGCCGTAGGCAATGGCCATCTCACCAGCCAGGGCAATGACTGCGAAGCGATCCGCCACGCGGCCAGCTTGGGCGTTATCGACAATGAACCGGGCGCGCACCTTGGCGAAGTCTTCCAGCAGGCCGGCGCGGTCGTCTCCAGCCGTCAGCCGCTCAACGAATGCCGTGCCCAGGTGGCCATAGTTCTGCCCTGCCGCCACTGTCAGGGCGCGGTGGAAGTCTTCGCCGGTCATGCCGTGCAGATCATCGAAGGCGCGGTACTCCCGCGTGCCGGCGTCCACGTCCACCATGCGCAGCTCGGCGCCAGCATGGGCCGGGTTGCCGGCAATGGCGGCGTGCTCCGATAGCGAGCGCTCGCCACTGGAAAGGGTCAGCAGGCGCCAGGACAGTTTGGCGCGGCCCTCTCGTTCGCGGGTCATGGTGCCTTTACCCTGGCCGTTCGCCAGCGCGTATGCCATTTCTTGCACCTGCTTGGGGTTGGCTCGCTTGATTTCGTCCAGCGGTAGCAGGGTGTCGTTACGCCCTGCCGCTTCAATCTCAAGCCCGCCTTTGCTCATATCCCAACTGGCAGCGAATACCCCAGGGTTGCCCCAGGCTGAGGCGCCGACCAACTGCGCCAGTGACTTGCCGCTGGAGCTGTCGCCTATCAGGTGGACGCCGCCACCATTCACCCCCACCAGGCTCAGCAGCGGGCCAGCCAGCGCGCAGCCTATGGCCAGGGTAAGGACTGGGTTGCCCACGCAATACGCAGCTACCTGGCTCTGCCACGCCTCAAGCGAGCCGCCAACCGTGTACAGGTTCAGCGCTCGCCCGCTGCTCTGGTAGCGCACACCTTCGCCACCAATCACGCGCCCCGGCAGGACGAAAGCCCCGGACTCGTGCCAGCCTGGCCGGTTGGTGGTGGCCACGGTCTGGCGCGGCTCCTGCTCCAGCAGGTACTCCATGAAGGCGCAGCGCTTGCGCTGGCTGATTACCGCGCCCATGGCGAACAGGGTTCGGCGGGCGTCCTCGCCACTGCCGCCGAACACCTCCATAGGCATAACCCATTCGCGCATACCTCCATGCGTCACCAGGCGCAGCAGTCGGCCCTCGCTACCATCGTCGCTGTTCAGGGTGCGCGCCTCAACAAATACCGGCGAAGCGATCCATTCATCCACCAATGCCGGCTGCTTGTCCTCGTCGTCGCCCTCGGTCGCGCCCTTGGTGGTGTGGCGATAAACACCAGGCTTAAGGCGGCGCCCCTTCTCGTTTTGCACCCACGATTCGTACACCCCCCAACATGGGCGCTCGGGATTGATGGTCGGCGGCTCTGGCTTGCTGGCCAGGGCGACCATGGGCTTTGCAGGTTCGGGCTTGCTCATTGTTGGGACTCCAGCCATTGGCGCAGGTCGTTGTAGTCGGAAAGGTTCGGCGGCGCGTCGTCCGGCCACTCGGGGAACACCACTTGCCCACCGACCGCCACAGCGGCGGCATTGGCTGCGGTGCGGCCTGGATTGCCCTCGGTCTGGCGGTCGTCGTCGCCGGCGAAGATAAACACGGCTTCCGGGTGGCGGCGTTGCAGGTGGCGACCAGCCTCCAGCAGATTGCCGGCATTCATTGCGCAGGCGACCGGGTGGCCCGTTTCAGCGTGAAGCGTGGCGCCGGTTGCCCAGCCTTCGCAGACGTACAGCGGTTGGCCTGGCTCCAGTGTGCCGATGGGCGAATAGCAGCCCTTTACCCGTCCACCAGAAAGGAATCGCTTTTGCCCATCGGCGCCGATGCGTTGCAGGTTCACCAGCTCCCCGCCGTGGTACAGCGGCACCAGCAGCACGTCACCCTGCTGGCGCAGGTTGTACGGGCGGCAGCCCTTGGCGGTCAGGTAGGGGTGGCCCGGATCGGCGCGGCGGGCGTCGCGCCACAGCCGGGCGGCGTACTCGGCGGCGGCTTGCTGGCGCTGGTGCTGGTCGGCTTCGCGCTGGCGCCTGGCCTGCTCGATGCGCTGGCGCACCTGCTCGGCCTCCAGCGGGTTGGCCGGCTCCCGGCTGCTCCAGGTGTGCGAGGCGCCAGCCTTCCAACTGCCGAAACAGCCCGAGGCGATACCGTCGGGATACAGCACATACCAGCCGTTTTGCGTGCCGGCCTTGTCGCCTGGCACATGGAAGCGGCGCAGGGTGCCGTCAGGCACGGGCACCCACTCAAGCGGGCCATAGCTGGCTTGCATAGCGTCGCGGAACTGAAACACGGGGTCAGTCATGCCTCACCCCCTGGCGATCCATGAAGGCGCGGACGGTGCGCCCGTGGGCCTCGGCACGGATGCGGGTCAGGTCATCCATGCAATCGTGCGGGCGCGCCTCTACCACGGCGCCAGCGCTGCGGATGGCGATCAGCCCCAACTCTGCATCGGCCTGGCTCAGGAACGGGCCGAACAGCGGGCGGGGCGCCTTCGGGTGGGTGACGAAATACAGGGTTTCGGCTTTCTCCAGGCAAGCCGAACCCATCGGCGCATGGGCGCCGTTTTTCGTATGCATGGTGGTTACTCCTGCTTGGCGGTTGGCCAGAAGCCGGTGGCGGCCAGGAAAGCGTGGCCGGGATGCTCGGCTTCGCGTACCTCGATCACCTGGCGCTTGATGGCGTGCGTTTGCTGCTCGGCCTGCTCATGCTCAGTCGGGCGCAGATCGACACGAACTATGCAGACCAGGGCGGCGGGCAGTGCGTCGCGGATCATGCCGGCCAGCTCAAGCGCCAGCCCGCCGATGGTCAGCGGTGGCAGTTCGCGGCGGCGTCCGTTGCTTGGGTGGCAGACGGTGACAACATGCCCGAGGGTGGTTGCAGTGCTTTGCAGGCGGTCGCCTTGCTCGATGGCGAGGGGGATAAGGTCACGCATGGTCGGCCTCCGTCGCGTAGTCGAGTTGGGCAGCCAGTTCGGCGGCTTGTTCTGCCAGGTATTCGCGCCAGTCGGTCGCAGCGTTAAGGCCCAGGTCTGAAAGGTGACGGGTATCCATTAGCCCGCTGCGGATACCCTCGCTCAGCTCAGCGAATGCTGCCGGGTAGGCTTTGCGGATGGCGCGCAGGGTGGCGGCGAGCATGTCCAGATGCTCGCAGGTGGCCGTCAGCAGATCGATGGCATCCTGTGCCACGTTGGCGGCGGTTGGGGCTTGGCTCATTGCACACCCCCTACGGCTTCCAGTGCTGCCAGGCTCTGGCAGGCAGCGCGGTAGCTGGCAGCGAAGGCCAGCACGGCGTCACCTTGGCAAACGCGCCACATGCCGCCAACAGGGCGAATCTGCAAGGCGCCGGCATTAGCACGGGCCTCGATTTCACGGGCACGGGCCATGGCTGCGTCGTAGCGAGCCAGGCGGACGGACAGGGACGAATCAGAACGCAGCGCGGCGAAGGCGCGGGCCTTCCAGGCGGCGGCATGGGTGGACGGATTGCGGGTGGTTTGCATGGGTGGTGCTCCTTTTGCTGGGGAGCTACCGGAATCACTTCCACATGATTGGCGGTAGCTGCGTACGGGTGTGGAAGGCCGGGGCAAAAGGAACCCGGCAGGGCCGAAGCCCTCCCGCACGCAGCCACCAAGACACGAGACGGCGGGCACAAAAAAAGCGCCTGCTGTCGAACGGTGGCGCTTGTGCGCCTTCTGCTTTCTGGGGCTTCCACACCCACTGGCCGCCATGTGGGCGACGGACACACCATAGCGCCGGGGCAGGCGAAGTGCAAGCGCGTTCATTGCATTACCTCCGGGGCTTCATGGGTGGGGCAGTGCATGGCGTCTAGCGCTTTGTTGATGGTTTCGCGCCCAACTCCCTTAGATCGGATGATCGTGGCCATAGCCAGGAACGCAGCGAAGACGACTACCTCGGTCGGTACGCCTTTGCTGTCGGCATAGCCAACGATGGCGGGCAGTAGGTCGTCCAGCAGAAAGGCGGAATGATCTTCAGCGCGGTGGCTGTTGTGGATGTTCATACGGCAGCCCTCCTGCTTTTGCGGCACAGCATATGCAGCACCAGCCGGGCGCGGCGGTGCTCGCTTTCCGGCAGGCTGTAGCGGGTGACGGTGCAAGGTGCGCCCCAGTTGTTCGGAACTCGCTCTTGCTGGCGCTGGAAGGTCAGGCAATGGGTGTTCGCCAGCACGGCGATGGTGGACGGCAAACAGTGGTCGCCAATACGCTCGGCCTCAAAACGGTTGATGCTGGTGCCGCTCAGCAGGTGCGCCAGTACGCGGGCAATCTTGCTCGGCGCGTTGCGCATAAGTGCGTCGGGAGAGCGGGAGAGGGGGCCGGCGATCATGCCGCGTCCCTCGCTACGATCTTTGCTTTCAGCCAGGCATCTACCTCGGCAAGGTCGTAGTAGACGGCGGCTTGGCGGGTCGTTCCGTCCTTGATTGGCTTCGGGAAGGTCGGGTCTTTCTTGCGTAGGTTGAAAAAGCCGCTGTGGGACAGGTCAAGGCGTTCGCGCAGGGCTTTTTGACGAATGCGGCCACTCTGGTGAAGTGTGAACATGGGTGAATACCTCTATAGAGAGTTCACGCAACATTATTCACATCAATTTGAAGAGATCAGCCACCGCCTACGCCGATGCTAATTCTTTGCGCCATGCTGGCACCCAATTTCTCTGAATTGTGTCAGCCAAGCAGTTGTGTTTTTGGGCCATCTCCTCGCAAAAGCTGGCCAACTCACCGCGCTTGGCTCTGCGTTGGTGCAGGCCGGCACTTATCCAGGCCTGGCGCACGGTGCCCTTCCCTTTGTTGGTCATGGTGTCGCCTGCTTTTCTTTTTTCTGCTTTCAGCGCTTTATCTGCGTTATGGATCAAGCCATCAGGGAGCCAGCCACATTGCTCCTTGACTCTGCTCGGCTTCGTCGTTTGAGCGAGTGCGCTTAGCGCCTTGATCCAGTCTACGGCCTTCGATTCCAGTTGGTAGAACAGCCAAAGCAGGCTGACGGCATCCAGGCCGGTCACCTCTTTAAGCAGTTCGGCATGGCGCCCGAAAGCCTCCGCGGATAGCTCGCCTTCGGAAGTGACTTGCCCCCAGGTCACTCCCCCAAGAAACGCATCGGAAAGCATCTGGATGGTTTCACTCCGGCCCTTGTTCTGCTGTATGCGCTCTTCTATGACGTTATCGAGCATGGCTAGCATGTGGCCTCGGCGTTGCTCAACCTCATCGGGCTGGCATTGCTGAAGCTCTGCGCGAAGGCGCATCAGGCACGCAAAACTGTCTTTCGGTGGGTTTCTGCTCATGCTTGCTTCAACTCCACCACATTGCCAACGGCCAGCGCGTCAAGGTGATCGGCGTACCACTGCATCATGGTTCGGCGTTGCTCCAGGTACTGAGCTTTGTTGTAAACGCCTTTCACGCCTTCCTCCTTGTGTGCCAGTTGGGCGTCGATGTGCTGGCTCGGCCAATCGTGTTCGTTTAACAGGGTGCTGGCGGTGTGGCGGGTGCCGTGGCCAACCAAGCGGCCTTTGTAGCCAACGCCGGCATACACCTTGCAGATAGTGTTCTCACTAATGACGGGGTTCTTGGGGCCGATGCCAGGGAACAGCCAGCGGCTGTGGCCGGTGAGGCGATGAAGGTCGCGCAGCGCAGCAACGGCCTGTGCAGGTAAAGGGCTGGCGTAGTCACGATCCATCTTCATCTTGCCGGACGGCACTGACCAGATGGCGGCGTCAAGGTCGAACTCCGACCATTCTGCGAAGCGCAGCATGCCAGGGCGCACGGCCAGCCACAGGCAGAGCCAGGCAGCAGTGCGCGCAGGGATTCGGCTGGTGGTGGTTCGTAGTGCGCGCAGGAAGCCCGGCAGCTCATGTTCCAGTAAGTGGGGCTGTTGGCGAGTAGCGGGAGCTGGCGCGGCGATTTCGTCCAGGCGGCTGGCTGGATCGTTCTCCGTCAAGCCCTTGCCTATTGCGTGGCCAAATATCTGGTTGACCCAGCCACGCACCTTTTTGGCTACGTTGTGAGCGCCTCGCGCCTCAATAGATGCCTGCAAGGTTGCGCAGTCGCTGCGGGTTATCTCGTCAAGCTGCTTGTTACCCAGGACGGGCAAGATGTCCTTGTCGAGGTAGGTTCTGGCCTTGTCTAGGGTGGATTGCTCAAGCCCCTTGGCCTGCTGGCGCTGATACCAATCCTCGGCAGCAGCCCTGAAAGTGCGGGTAGCGACCTGCTCGGCCCGTTCTTTGGCGGCGCGCTTCTGTTCTAGAGGGTCAATTCCTCGGCTGAGTTGTTCTCGGTTGCTTCTGGCTTTCTTGCGTGCCAGTTCGCCGCCCACCTCGGGATAAGCGCCCATGCCTAGCCATGACCACTTGCCGGCGGCGTTTTTGTAGCGCAATTCCCAGGACTTACTGCCATTGGGCTTGACGCGAAAGTACAGCCCTCCGCCGTCGTGTTCGCGGTAAGCCTTGGACTCTGGCTCAAGGGTTGCAAGCACGGTATCGGCCAGAGGGCGGCGTTTGATGCTAGAGCGTTTCATTTCTTGTATGCCAAAGTTCGAGATTTGGCCGAGCATACAAGTTGGCATACACGGTGATCAATGCTTTGCGTGAACATGCGTGAACATACATAAACAAGAAAGCCCGCACAGGGCGGGCTTTCAAGGGTGTTTTCGGTCATGCCTGAACATGCAAAAACATGTATGTGGTGCCCCGGGGGAGACTCGAACTCCCACTCCTTTCGAAAACGGATTTTGAATCCGCCGCGTCTACCGATTCCGCCACCGGGGCACGATGGCGGCGAAGTATAGGGATGCGTCTGGCGCCGGTCAATCGGCGTTGCTGTTGTTCTCTGGTCAATGCTGAGTCCGTCTGCGTGCAAGCCGTTGTCATCGGGCGCGGCGGTGTTGTTACGGTTTGCCGGCCCTTGGCGGCGAGCGTGATGGCTATGGCCTGTAATTCATGCTCGCACTGGATGAGCGCTTGCCAGAACAGTTGCAAGCCAGTCGTCCCTTGCCGCCGCTGCGCACGCAGAAGCTGTTTCGCGAGGGGGCGCTGCAGATTGAGTGTTGCGTGAGCAAGCACTGGCGCCGTGATGCCGGGCAGGGTGAGGTGTCGTTGTGGACGGTGCCGGTGCTCGAGGCCGAGGAGATGCTGGTTTTCGCGCCAGGCAGGCGTTTTGCCTATCAACGGCTGCAGAATTTGCGTGGGCGTTCGATCGCGACCGTGCGTGGTTATGGCTACGTCGGCAGTGAGTATTTCCAGCGTCACGATGGTGCCGATGTGCAGGCGCTGATTCACCTGGTCGCGCAGGGGCGTAGCGAGGTCGGCATTCTGGATCGTCTGGAATGGCGCTACCTGCAGCATGAGCATGCGATGTTGCAGGGGGCTCGTTGGCAGGTAGAGGAGGGGCCGACGATCAATCGCTCTCAGTTGCGTCTGCGCCTGCATCAGCAGCAGGCGAACAGGTTGGCGGCCTTTAATGCTGCGATCCGTTCTCTGCAGGCCGATGGCACCCTGGCGCGTATCGTTGCCCGCTATGCCCCGCAGGCTCACGTGGCCGGGCCAGTGGAAATCCGGTAAGCTCTGCGACCCTGCAAAAATGCCCCCTCCGAATCATGCGTGTTGCCGATTTTCACTTCGACCTTCCCGAATCGCTGATTGCCCGTCATCCGTTGGCTGAGCGTCGTGCCAGTCGCCTGTTGCAGCTCGACGGGCCAACGGGTGCGCTGCGCCATGGCCAGTTCACCGATGTGCTGGAGCAACTGCGCCCCGGTGATCTGATGGTGTTCAACGACACGCGGGTGATCCCGGCGCGTCTGTTCGGCCAGAAGGCCTCGGGCGGCAAGCTGGAGGTGTTGGTCGAGCGTGTGCTCGATCAGTATCGGGTGCTTGCGCATGTGCGTTCGAGCAAGTCGCCCAAGCCGGGGTCGCAGATTCTTATCGACGGTGGCGCAGAGGCCGAGATGGTCGCGCGCCACGATGCGCTGTTCGAGCTGCGTTTTGCCGAGCCGGTGCTGCCGCTGCTGGAGCGTGTCGGCCATATGCCGCTGCCTCCTTATATAGACAGACCGGACGACGAAGCGGATCGTGAGCGTTATCAGACCGTCTATGCGCAGAAGGCGGGGGCCGTCGCTGCGCCGACTGCCGGTCTGCACTTCGATGACGAGCTGTTGGCGGCGATCCGTGCCAAGGGTGTGGAAACCGCATTCGTGACCTTGCACGTCGGTGCGGGCACCTTCCAGCCGGTGCGGGTCGAGCGTATCGAAGATCACCACATGCACAGCGAGTGGCTGGAGGTCGGCCAGGATGTGGTCGATGCTGTCGCCGCCTGTCGTGCGCGTGGCGGGCGCGTGGTTGCCGTGGGTACCACCAGCGTGCGTTCGCTGGAGACGGCCGCTCGCGACGGTGAGCTGAAGCCCTTCAGCGGTGATACCGACATCTTTATCTACCCCGGTCGTCCCTTTCATGTGGTCGATGCCCTGGTAACCAATTTCCACCTGCCCGAGTCGACCCTGCTGATGCTGGTGTCGGCCTTCGCCGGTTATGCCGAAACCATGGCCGCCTACCGCGAAGCCGTGGCGCAGGGTTATCGCTTCTTCAGTTACGGTGATGCCATGTTCATCACCCGCAATCCCGCCGCGCGCGGGCCCGAGGTTTGAGTATGTCGCGCACCTGTCGCATGTCCTTCGAGTTGCTGGCCACCGACGGCAAGGCCCGACGCGGTCGCCTGACCTTTCCGCGTGGCGTGGTGGAAACCCCGGCGTTCATGCCGGTGGGTACCTATGGCACGGTCAAGGGCATGTTGCCGCGTGATATCGAGGCCATTGGCGCGCAGATCATCCTCGGCAACACCTTCCACCTGTGGCTGCGTCCGGGCATGGAGGTGATCAAGAAACACGGCGACCTGCACGATTTCATGCAGTGGCAGGGGCCGATCCTCACCGACTCTGGCGGCTTTCAGGTGTTCAGCCTCGGTGCCATGCGCAAGATCAAGGAGGAGGGCGTGTACTTCGCCTCGCCGGTCGATGGCACCAAGGTGTTCATGGGGCCGGAAGAGTCGATGCAGGTACAGCGTGATCTGGGCTCGGACATCGTGATGATCTTCGATGAATGCACGCCGTACCCGGCCGAATTCGATGTAGCCAAGCGTTCCATGGAGCTGTCGCTGCGTTGGGCCAAGCGCTCGAAGACCGCACACGGTGAGAGCAGCGCAGCGCTGTTCGGTATCGTCCAGGGTGGCATGCATGAAGAGCTGCGCATGCGCTCGCTCGAAGGGCTTTGCGAAATCGGCTTCGACGGCCTGGCCATTGGCGGGCTGTCGGTCGGCGAGCCGAAGGAAGAGATGATCCGTGTGCTAGATTTTCTGCCGCCGCACATGCCGGCCGACAAGCCGCGCTACCTGATGGGCGTAGGCAAGCCGGAAGACCTGGTCGAGGGTGTGCGCCGTGGCGTGGACATGTTCGACTGCGTGATGCCGACGCGCAATGCGCGCAACGGCCACCTGTTCGTCGATACCGGCGTGGTGAAGATTCGCAACGCCGTGCACAAACACGACGACTCGCCGCTGGACCCGACCTGCGACTGTTACACCTGTAAACATTTCTCGCGCGCTTATCTGCATCATCTGGACAAGTGCGGCGAAATGCTCGGTAGCATGCTCAATACCATCCATAACTTGCGGCATTATCAGCGGGTTATGGCTGGTTTGCGCGAGGCTATCGGACAGGGTACATTGGCCGCCTTCGTCGAAACCTTCTATGCCAAGCGCGGCCTGCCTGTGCCGCCGCTTGACTGATTCCCGAACGATTCAAGATCTTTTCCATTAGGAGTGATACATGAGCTTTTTCATCCCCGCCGCTTACGCTGACACCGCGGCTGCTGGCCCTGCCGGCAGCGGTTTCGAGTGGGTTTTCCTGATCGGCTTTCTGGTCATCTTCTATCTGATGATCTGGCGTCCGCAGGCCAAACGCGCCAAGGAACACAAGAACCTGCTCGCCAGCCTGCAGAAGGGCGACGAAGTGGTCACCAGCGGCGGTATCGCTGGCAAGGTGTCCAAGGTTGCCGACGATTTCGTGGTGATCGAAGTGTCCGACAGCGTCGAACTGAAATTCCAGAAGCAGGCCATCGCCGCCACTCTGCCCAAGGGCACGCTGAAAGCCATCTGATTCGGTTCTTAGTTTCCATTCGACGGGGCGCTTTAGGGCACTTCTAAAAACGTAGGCGAGGCAGCCAGCGCAAGGCAAAAACAGGCGAAAAAGCGGAATTTACGTGTTGTAAATGAGCATTTTGAGCCTGTTTTTAACGCAGCGATGGCAACGCAGGTAGTTTTTAGAGGTGCACTTTAGCGCCCCGCGTCATAAAGCGGGCGGCTCGTTCATGCTCAATAAATACCCTCTGTGGAAGTACCTGCTGATTTTGTCCGTTCTGGCAATCGGCCTGGTGTACTCCATTCCCAACCTTTATCCAGACGATCCTGCCATACAGATCAGCGGCGCCAGCTCGGCGCTGAGCATCGAGCAGGCGGATGTCGACCGTGCCAGCAAAGCGCTGCAGGACGCCGGTATTGCCGTCAAGGCAGCCACCATCGACGAGCGTGGCCGCGCTGGCCTGATTCGTCTGACCAAGCAGGATGACCAGTTGCCGGCCAAGGACATCGTCCGCCGTGCGCTGGGCGATGATTACGTCGTGGCGCTGAACCTGGCGCAAACCACCCCCGACTGGCTGCGTAGCCTGGGTGCGAGCCCGATGAAGCTCGGCCTGGATCTGTCTGGTGGTGTGCACTTCCTGCTGGAAGTCGACATGGACAAGGCGCTGGATGTGCGCCGCAAGGTTTATGAAGGTGAGATCAAGAGCCTGCTGCGCAAGGAGCGTATTCGCTACCGCAGCATGCCGGAAAGCAATGGCCGGATTCAGCTCGGCTTTGCCGACAGCGACACGCTGGACAAGGCGCAGCGCCTGATTCGCAAGGATTACAGCGATTTCGAACTGACCACTGTCGAGCGTGGCGGCCAGCATATTCTGCAGCTGGGTCTGACTCAGGCGAAGATCGCCGAGATTCGTGAGTACTCCATTCGCCAGAACCTCACCACTGTACGCAATCGCGTTAATGAACTGGGCGTGGCCGAGCCGCTGGTGCAGCGCCAGGGTGCCAACCGTATCGTGGTGGAGCTGCCGGGTGTGCAGGACACTGCCGAGGCCAAGCGTATTCTCGGCAAGACCGCCAGCCTGGAGTTCCGTCTGCAGGCCGACCCCAATGCGCCGCGTGGCGCCACCGAGACCTTCAGCTTCCGTGAGGAAGGTCGTCCGCCGGTACAGCTGGAGCGTGAGCTGATCATCACTGGCGATCATGTGACCGACGCCCAGGCCAGTTTTGACGAGAATGGTCGCCCGCAGGTGAACATTCGCCTCGACGGTCACGGCGGCGAGCTGATGAACCGCGCCACCCGCAACAACGTTGGCCGCAGCATGGCGGTGATCTTCATCGAGCAGAAGCCGGTCACCCGCTACGTGCGTCAGACTATCGACGGCGTCGAGCAGGAAGTTGCCATTTCTTCCTTCGTGGAAGAGAAGAAGATCATCAGCCTGGCGACCATCCAGTCACCACTGGGCAGCCAGTTCCGCATCACCGGCCTGAACGGCCAGGGCGAGTCGTCAGAGCTGGCGCTGCTGCTGCGTGCCGGTGGTCTGGCGGCACCGATGTACTTCGCTGAAGAACGCACCATCGGTCCGAGCCTGGGGGCCGAGAACATTGCCAAAGGTATCGCCTCCACCGAGTGGGCGATGATCTTCGTGTCCCTGTTCATCATCGCCATCTATCGCTTCTTCGGTGTGCTGGCGACCGTTGCCCTGGCGTTCAACCTGGTGCTGCTGGTCGGTCTGATGTCTGCCATTGGCGCGACCCTGACCCTGCCGGGTATCGCCGGTATCGTGCTGACCCTGGGTATGGCGGTAGACGCCAACGTACTGATTTTCTCGCGGATACGCGAGGAGCTGGCCAATGGACTGCCGGTGCAGCGTGCCCTGCACGAGGGCTTCGATCGTGCCTATTCGGCGATTCTGGACAGTAACCTGACCACCTTGTTGGTGGGCGGCATCCTATTCGCCATGGGGACCGGTCCGGTGAAGGGCTTCGCGGTAACGCTGTCGCTGGGCATCATTACGTCGATGTTCACCGCCATCATGTTCACCCGTGGTCTGGTCAACCTGATCTTCGGTGGCCGTAACTTCAAGAAGCTGTGGATCTGAGGTGCAGCCATGATCAAGTCAACCATTCGTTTCATGGCGGTCCGCAATATCGCCTTCTCCATTACGGTCGTGCTGACGCTGATTGGTCTCGGCGCGCTGTTTACCAAGGGGCTTAATTTCGGCCTGGATTTCACCGGTGGCACCCTGATCGAGTTGCAGTACGAGCAGCCGGCCAACCTAGAGCTGATCAAGGCCGAGTTGAGCCAGGCCGGTTATACCGACGCCGTGGTGCAAAGCTTTGGCGCCAGCACGGATGTACTGGTGCGTCTGGCTGGCGATTCCCCTGATCTGGGTAATGAGGTCGCGGCTGCGCTGCGCAAGGTCGACGAGGCAGCGCGCTTCGAGGTCAAGCGCGTCGAGTTCGTCGGCCCGCAGGTGGGTGAAGAGCTGCGTGACCAGGGCGGTATCGCCATGCTCCTGGCGTTAGGCGGGATCATGCTCTACCTGGCGTTTCGCTTTCAGTGGAAGTTTGGTGTCGGTGCCATCGCATCCTTGGTGCACGACGTGATCATCACCTTGGGTGTGCTGGCGTTCTTCCAGATTCCATTCGACCTGACGGTGCTGGCGGCGGTGCTGGCGATGATCGGTTATTCGCTCAACGACACCATCATCATCTACGACCGGATTCGTGAGAACTTCCGTGTAATGCGCAAGACCTCGCTGATCGAGAACATCGACGTTTCGATCACTCAGACCCTTCTGCGTACCATCGCCACCTCGCTGTCCACTGCGCTGGCCTTGTTGGCACTGCTGTTCTTCGGTGGTGACGTACTGGCGGCCTTCGCCCTGACCCTGTTGGTCGGTGTGGTGGTGGGGACCTACTCGTCGGTCTACATCGGCGCCACGGTGCTGGTATGGCTGAAGCTCAGTGTGGAGGATCTGATTCCGCCAGTGGCCGAGGCTGAGGCAGACGACGGTCGTCCGTGATGGTGTGACGCGCTTCATGAAAGTCAGCGAAAGCCGCGGCAAGTCGAACTTGTCGCGGCTTTTTGCTGTCCCAGGCATAGAGAAGGGCGCGAGTCGCCGAGCCTAGGAGACACAAAAATGAATAAATCAATGTTGGTAGGTGCCGTACTGGGTGCTGTGGGTGTGACCGCGGGTGGGGCCGTCGCCACCTATAGTCTGGTTGATCGCGGGCCGGATTATGCCGAGGTGCTGGCGGTAACGCCGATCAACGAAACCGTTAAAACGCCGCGTGAGGTCTGCCAGGATGTCACCGTCACCCGCCAGCGTCCGGTGCAGGATCAGCACCAGATTGCCGGCACGGCCATCGGCGCCATCGCCGGTGGTCTGCTGGGTAATCAGGTAGGTGGCGGCACTGGCAAGAAGATCGCTACAGTAGCCGGTGCAGTTGGCGGCGGTTATGCCGGCAACAAGATTCAGGAAGGCATGCAGCAGCGTGACACCTACACCACAACCGAAACCCGCTGCGACACCGTGACCGATACCAGCGAGAAGCTAGTGGGCTATGACGTGAAGTATCAGCTGGGCGAGAAGGTTGGTACCGTACGCATGGATCGTGATCCGGGCAGCCGTATTCCGGTCAACAAGCAAGGTGAGCTGGTGCTGGTGCAGCAGGCCCAGTAAGAATCTGGAGCAATAAAAAACGCCCCTCGGGGTAATGTCAGTCAGTTAAGCCGTTGCACTCGATCTTTGTAGGAGCCGGCTTGCCGGCGATCCGCCATAAAAAGCATCGCCAGCAAGCTGGCTCCTACGAAAAGCGCCCCCTCTACTGCAAGTAGGAGGGGGTGGTGACGAACTTATCTGATCAGCATTATCCCTCGGGGCGTTTTTTTATTGCTCGACAGAAGCTCAGCGTTTCATCGAGGGTGCCAGATGTGGCTGGATCGCGGTCAGCACGGCCTTGAAGCACTTGGTGTTGCCGGCAACGATCTGGCCTTTCTCAAGGAATTCGTGGCCACCAGTGAAGTCGCTGACCAGGCCGCCTGCTTCCTGGATCAGCAGGGCGCCGGCTGCCATGTCCCACTCGGACAAGCCGAATTCCCAGAAGGCGTCGTAGCGGCCGGCTGCGACATAAGCCAGATCCAGGCTGGCGGCACCGGCACGGCGTACGCCGGCGGTCTGGCCGACCAGGCTACGGAACATACTCAGGTAGTTCTCGAGGTTGTCCAGCTGCTCGTTGCGGAACGGGAAGCCGGTACCCAGCAGCGCGCCATCCAGGCTCTTGCGGTTGCTGACGCGCAGGCGGCGACCGTTGAGGGCGGCGCCACGGCCGCGGCTGGCGGTGAATTCTTCCTGGCGCACCGGGTCGAGAACGATGGCGTGCTCGAGGCGGCCGCGGTGTTTGCAGGCGATGCTGATGGCGAAGTGCGGTACGCCGCGAACGAAGTTGGTGGTGCCGTCCAGCGGGTCGATGATCCACTGATAATCGGCGCCTTCGCCGCTGCCTTCCAGTACGCCGCCTTCTTCACCCAGGAAGCTGTGGGTCGGGTAGGCCTTGCGGATGGCCTGGACGATCATCAGCTCCGCGGCCTTGTCGACCTCGGTGACGTAATCCTTGGCATCCTTCTCGTCGACCGAGATGACATCCAGGCGCTCGATGGAGCGAAAGATCATTTCACCGGCGCTGCGAGCGGCGCGCAGGGCGATATTCAGCATGGGCTGCATGGGAGGTTCACCTGGGGCGTTAAAGAAAGCCGGCCATGTTAGCAGAAAACCGTTATTGATGAAGCGCCGTCTGTACCTCGCATGGCAATCACGCCAGGCCTTGGGTAAGATCGTTGCCCCCTAATCGTTTCTGAGAGTGTCGGCGTTGCTGGACAAAATTCGCGTCGTTCTGGTGGGTACCAGTCATCCGGGCAATATCGGCGGTGCCGCGCGGGCGATGAAAAACATGGGTCTGTCGCGCCTGGTATTGGTGGCTCCCGAAGATTTCCCCAGTGGCGAGGCTGTCGCGCGCGCGTCCGGTGCGACCGATGTGCTGGATGCCGCGCAGGTTGTCGATAGCCTGGAGGAAGCGCTGGTGGGCTGCACCCTGGTGGTCGGCACCAGTGCGCGCGATCGACGCATCCCCTGGCCGCTGCTCGATCCGCGCGAATGCGCTGTGGCCAGCTGTGAGCAGGCTGCTGCAGGTGGTGAGGTGGCGTTGGTGTTCGGTCGTGAATATGCCGGCCTGACCAACGAAGAGTTGCAGCGATGTCAGTACCACGTGCATATCCCGTCCAACCCGGAATTCAGTTCGCTGAATCTGGCGGCGGCGGTGCAGGTGCTGGCCTATGAAGTGCGCATGGCCTGGCTGACGGCCTCGAGTCTGCCGACCAAGGTAGAGAAGCTGGAGTCGACGGCGATGCTCAATGCTCAGGCGGCGACCGCGGACGAGCTGGAGTCCTTCTACGGTCATCTGCGGCGCGTGCTGGTGATGATCGGTTTTCTCGATCCCCAGAAGCCGCGGCACCTGATGACGCGTCTGCGCCGACTGTATGGGCGCAGTGCGGTGAGCAAGTTGGAAATGAATATCCTGCGCGGCATCCTGACCGAGACGGAGAAGGCCGTGCGTGGAGAGTCTCACAAGCAGGGGAAGTCTGATGTTTGAGCGCATGCGAGAAGATATCCAGAGCGTTTTTCACCGTGATCCGGCGGCGCGCAATGCGTTCGAGGTGGTGACCTGCTATCCCGGGCTGCACGCTGTCTGGCTGCATCGCGTGGCGCACGCGCTGTGGCGTTCGGGCTGGAAGTGGCTGGCGCGCGTGGTCTCCAACTTCGGGCGCTGGATGACCGGTATTGAAATTCATCCGGGGGCGAAGATCGGGCGGCGTTTCTTCATCGATCACGGTATGGGCATCGTCATTGGTGAAACCGCTGAGATCGGTAACGACGTGACCCTTTACCAGGGGGTCACCCTCGGTGGCACCAGTTGGAACAAGGGCAAGCGTCACCCGACTCTGGAAGATGGGGTGGTGGTGGGGGCTGGTGCCAAGGTGCTGGGGCCGTTCACTGTCGGGGCTGGTGCCAAGATCGGCTCCAACGCGGTGGTGACCAAGGCGGTGCCGGCCGGGGCGACGGCAGTTGGCATTCCCGGCAAGATCATCGTCAAGTCTGATGACGAGCAGGAAGCCAAGCGTCAGGCCATGGCTGAGAAGATCGGCTTCGACGCCTACGGCGTGGGTCAGGATATGCCGGACCCGGTTGCCCGTGCCATCGGTCAGTTGCTCGATCACCTGCATGCGGTCGATGGTCGTCTGGAGGGGATGTGCAAGGCGCTGACGGCGCTCGGCAGTGATTATTGCGCCAAGGATCTGCCGACCTTGCGCGACGAGGACTTCGCCGATGTGTGCAAGGATCAACAGCAGGGCGACAAGCCGGCTGCCTGATGCGGCGGGAGGCGGGCTTTGCTATGATGCTGCCTCCTTTTGTGCTCAAGCCTGAGTAAATCAATAGGTCTTATAGTTGACTTAAATACTCGGGAATCGCATACTTCATGGCACTTCAGTGATTCGTGGTAGAGCCATGCGACTGACCACCAAAGGCCGTTACGCCGTTACCGCCATGCTCGATCTGGCGCTGCACGCGCAGCACGGTCCCGTTTCCCTGGCTGATATTTCCGAGCGGCAGGGCATTTCCCTGTCTTATCTCGAGCAACTGTTCGCCAAGCTGCGCCGTGGCAGCCTGGTTTCCAGTGTGCGCGGGCCGGGCGGCGGTTATCAGCTGTCACGCGACATGCGCGGCATTAAGGTGGCTCAGGTGATCGATGCGGTCAACGAGTCGGTGGATGCCACGCGTTGCCAGGGGCAGGGTGATTGCCATGCCGGTGACACCTGTCTGACCCACCACCTTTGGTGTGACCTCAGCCAGCAGATTCATGAATTCCTCAGTGGCATCAGCCTGGCCGACCTGGTCGCGCGCCACGAGGTGCAGGAAGTGGCCTTGCGTCAGGATCAGCGTCGCTGCTCTGGCAAGGCGCCACGCCTGGATAAGATTGAAGCGTCCGCCGTCGAATGAACGGTGCGCTTGCCGATAGGAGAAGTCTGATGAAATTGCCTATTTACCTCGATTATTCCGCTACCACGCCGGTCGATCCGCGTGTGGCGCAGAAAATGAGCGAGTGCCTGCTGGTCGATGGTAACTTCGGCAACCCGGCTTCGCGCTCGCATGTGTTTGGCTGGAAGGCTGAAGAAGCGGTGGAAAATGCCCGCCGTCAGGTCGCCGAACTGGTCAATGCCGACCCGCGCGAAATCGTCTGGACCAGCGGTGCAACCGAGTCCAACAACCTGGCGATCAAAGGCGTGGCGCACTTCTACGCCAGCAAGGGCAAGCACATCATCACCTCGAAGATCGAGCACAAGGCGGTGTTGGATACGACCCGCCAGCTCGAACGCGAAGGCTTCGAGGTGACTTATCTGGAGCCAGGCGAAGATGGCCTGATCACCCCGGCCATGATCGAGGCTGCGCTGCGTGAAGACACCGTGCTGGTGTCGGTTATGCACGTCAATAATGAAATCGGCACCATCAACGACATCGCCGCCATTGGCGAGCTGACCCGCTCCCGTGGCGTGCTGCTGCATGTCGATGCCGCGCAGTCCACCGGCAAGGTGGAGATCGACCTGGAGAAGATGAAGGTCGATCTGATGTCCTTCTCGGCGCACAAGACCTACGGCCCCAAGGGTGTCGGTGCCCTGTACGTACGCCGCAAGCCGCGTGTGCGTCTGGAAGCGCAGACCCACGGTGGCGGCCATGAGCGTGGCATGCGCTCCGGCACCCTGGCCACTCACCAGTGCGTCGGCATGGGCGAAGCCTTCCGCATCGCCAAGGAAGAGATGGCTGCTGAGAATCAGCGCATTACCGCCCTGCGTGATCGCTTCTACCGCCAGCTCGAAGGCATGGAAGAGCTGTACGTCAACGGCAGCCTGACTGCTCGTGTGCCGCACAACCTCAACCTGAGTTTCAACTACGTCGAGGGTGAGTCGCTGATCATGGCGCTCAAGGACCTCGCCGTATCGTCCGGTTCGGCGTGCACTTCGGCTTCCCTGGAGCCGTCCTACGTGCTGCGTGCCCTGGGCCGCAACGACGAGCTGGCGCACAGCTCGATTCGCTTCACCTTCGGTCGTTTCACCACTGAAGAAGAGGTCGACTACGCTGCCGCCAAGGTTCGTGAGGCTGTGGATAAGCTGCGCGAACTGTCGCCCCTGTGGGATATGTTCAAAGAAGGTGTCGACCTTTCCTCCGTGGAATGGGCAGCACACTGATAGCTGCCTGAAGAGCGGCACCTGATGAGAGAGGAAGTACAGCATGGCTTACAGTGACAAGGTCATCGACCACTACGAAAATCCGCGCAACGTCGGCAAGCTGAACGCCGAAGATCCCGATGTTGGAACCGGTATGGTCGGCGCGCCGGCCTGCGGCGACGTCATGCGTCTGCAGATCAAGGTCAACGAAAGCGGCGTGATCGAAGACGCCAAGTTCAAGACCTATGGCTGTGGTTCGGCGATTGCCTCCAGCTCCCTCGCCACCGAGTGGATGAAGGGCAAGACCCTGGATGAAGCCGAGAGCATCAAGAACACCCAGCTCGCCGAAGAACTGGCACTGCCACCGGTGAAAATTCACTGCTCCGTGCTCGCCGAAGACGCCATCAAGGCCGCCGTGCGCGACTACAAGCAGAAGAAAGGCTTGCTCTGATACGAGGTTTGTAATGGCCATCACCATGTCTGAAGCAGCCGCTCGTCATGTGCAGCGCTCCCTCGAGGGGCGCGGCAAGGGCGAGGGTATTCGCCTCGGTGTGCGTACTACCGGTTGTTCCGGCCTTGCCTATGTGCTCGAGTTCGTTGATGAACTGGCGGCCGAGGATCAGGTATTCGAAAGCCATGGCGTCAAGGTGATCATCGATCCCAAGAGCCTGGTCTATCTCGATGGCACCGAGTTGGACTTCGTCAAAGAAGGCCTCAACGAGGGCTTCAAGTTCAACAACCCCAACGTGCGCGGCGAATGCGGTTGCGGCGAAAGCTTCAATGTCTGAGGCCCTGAATGGGTAATCCCTGCCATTTCGCTCTGTTCGACCTGCAGCCGAGCTTTCGTCTGGATCTGGATCAACTGGCTGCGCGTTACCGCGAGCTGGCGCGTCAGGTTCATCCTGACCGTTTCGCCGATGCCGGCGAGCGTGAGCGGCGCCTGGCGCTGGAGCGCTCGGCCTGTCTCAACGAGGCGTATCAGATTCTGAAAACGCCATCGCAGCGTGCCCGTTACCTGCTGGCCATGCGCGGGCCGGAGCTTCCGCTGGAAGTGACGGTGCAGGATCCGGATTTTCTCCTGCAGCAGATGCAGCTGCGCGAAGAGCTGGAAGAGCTGCAGGACGACGCCGACCTGGCCGGTGTCGCGGCCTTCAAGCGTCGCCTGAAGACCGCTCAGGAGGCGCTCAATGAGCGCTTCGCGGCATGCTGGGACGACGATGCTCGTCGCGAAGAGGCTGAGCGCCTGATGCGGCGGATGCAGTTTCTCGACAAGCTCTCCCATGAAGTGCGCCAACTAGAAGAGCGCCTCGACGATTAACCTGTGGGTTGCCTCGGCAGCCTGCCTGATGATTTCAAGAAGACCATGGCCTTATTGCAGATCGCCGAGCCAGGACAGAGTCCGCAACCGCACCAGCGTCGGCTGGCAGTGGGTATTGACCTGGGCACCACCAATTCACTGGTCGCTGCCGTGCGCAGTGGTCTGGCCGAGCCTCTGGCCGATGCTGCCGGCAAGGTCATCCTGCCTTCGGCGGTGCGTTATCACGCCGCCAGCATCGAGGTCGGCGAGTCGGCCAAGGCTGCTGCTGCCAGTGATCCATTGAACACCGTGTTGTCGGTCAAGCGTCTGATGGGGCGCGGTATCGCCGATGTGCATCAGCTTGGCGAGCAATTGCCCTATCGCTTCGTGGCGGGCGAGTCGCACATGCCCTTCATCGAAACGGTGCAGGGGGCGAAGAGTCCGGTCGAGGTGTCCGCCGAAATTCTCAAGGCTCTGCGTTTGCGTGCCGAGCAAACCCTTGGCGGCGAGCTGGTGGGCGCGGTGATTACCGTGCCGGCCTACTTCGATGACGCGCAGCGTCAGGCCACCAAGGATGCCGCGCGTCTGGCGGGTTTGACCGTGCTGCGCCTGCTCAACGAGCCGACCGCCGCAGCTGTCGCCTATGGGCTGGATCAGAAAGCCGAGGGCGTGGTCGCCATCTATGACCTGGGCGGCGGTACGTTCGACATCTCCATCCTGCGCCTGACCGGCGGTGTGTTCGAGGTGCTGGCCACCGGTGGCGACAGCGCTCTGGGTGGCGACGACTTCGATCATGCCATTGCCGACTGGATCATCCAGCAGGCCGGGATTTCCAGTGATCTCGATCCGGCTGCGCAGCGCAGCCTGCTGCAGGCGGCCTGCGCAGCGAAGGAAGGCCTGACGAATGTCGATAGCGTCGAGCTGAGTTATGGTGGCTGGCAGGGTGTGTTGTCGCGTGAGCAGTTCGAGGCGCTGATCGAGCCGATGGTGGCGCGCAGCCTCAAGGCTTGTCGCCGCGCCGTGCGCGATTCCGGCGTCGAGTTGGAAGAGGTCAGCGCGGTGGTCATGGTGGGTGGCTCTACCCGCGTGCCGCGTGTGCGCGAGGCGGTAGGCGAGCTGTTCGGACGTGCGCCGCTGACCAATATCGATCCTGATCAGGTGGTGGCCATCGGTGCGGCAATCCAGGCCGATGCCCTGGCGGGTAATCAGCGTGGTGATGGCGAGGAGTTGCTGCTGCTGGATGTGATTCCACTGTCGCTCGGCCTGGAAACCATGGGCGGGCTGATGGAAAAGGTGATTCCGCGCAATACCACCATCCCGGTGGCGCGTGCGCAGGAATTCACCACCTACAAGGATGGCCAGACGGCCATGATGATTCATGTGCTGCAGGGCGAGCGCGAACTGATCGCCGGCTGCCGTTCGCTGGCGCGCTTCGAGCTGCGCGGCATTCCGCCGATGGTCGCGGGTGCAGCGAAGATTCGCGTGACCTTCCAGGTCGATGCCGATGGCCTGCTCAGTGTCGCGGCGCGGGAATTGAGCTCCGGCATCGAGTCGAGCGTCCAGGTCAAGCCGTCCTATGGTCTGACTGATGGCGAGATCGCGCGCATGCTGCAGGACTCCTTCCAGAACGCCGGCGACGACAAGGCTGCGCGCGTGTTGCGCGAGCAGCAGGTCGATGCGCAGCGTCTGATCGAGGCGGTCGAAGGCGCGCTGGAGGTCGATGGCGAGCGCCTGCTGGATGCCGAGGAGCGCGCCATCATCGAACTGCAGGTGCAGGAGCTGCGCGAGCTGCTGGCCGGCAACGATGGCCTGGCCATCGAGCGGCAGACCAAGCGCCTGTCGCAGGTGACCGACGCATTCGCGGCCAGGCGCCTGGACTCGACGGTCAAGGCCGCGCTGGCCGGGCGCAATCTCAACGAGATCGAGGAATAATTTGATGCCGCAGGTAATTTTTCTGCCTCACGAGCGCTTCTGCCCGGATGGCCTGGTGGTCGAGGCCGAGCCCGGCATTTCCATTCTCGAGTTGGCGCATGAGCACCATATCGAGATGGAAAGCGCCTGTGGCGGCGTCTGCGCCTGTACCACCTGTCACTGCATCGTGCGCGAGGGCTTCGACTCGCTGAACGAGGCGGACGAGCTGGAAGAGGACTATCTGGACAAGGCCTGGGGGCTCGAGGCGCAGTCGCGCCTGGCCTGTCAGGCCATTGTCGGTGAGGAAGACCTCACCATCGAGATTCCCAAGTATTCGCTCAATCACGCGGCCGAAGCGCCGCACTGACAGGCAACTCCCTCATCCGGCGCTTCGCGCCACCTTCTCCCAAGGGGAGAAGGGCTCAGGGGAAGTTGTCGCTACGCGACTTTCACGTTAAGCGGGAAGCATGATCATGAGTCTGAAATGGGTCGATGTACTGGATATCGCCATCGAACTGAGTGAGCAGAAGCCGGATGTCGATCCGCGCTACGTCAACTTCGTCGATCTGCACCGCTGGGTCGTGGAGTTGCCGCAGTTCTCCGATGACCCGCAGCGCGGGGGCGAGAAGGTGCTGGAGGCGATCCAGGCCGCCTGGATCGAAGAGCTCGACTGAAACAGGCGCTTACGGCGCCTGGCCTACGCTTTTAACCGGAACCCGCGTATAATTCGCGGGTTTAATTTTTCGCTTTAACCCTAAAGTTTCTGGAGCTTCACATGGCTGTTCAACGTACTTTCTCCATCATCAAGCCTGACGCCGTTGCCAAGAACGTCATCGGTGAGATCACCACCCGTTTCGAAAAGGCCGGCCTGCGCGTCGTGGCTTCGAAGATGGTGCAACTGTCCGAGCGCGAAGCCGCCGGTTTCTACGCTGAGCACAGCGAGCGCGGCTTCTTCAAGGATCTGGTTGCTTTCATGACCTCCGGCCCGGTCATTGTTCAGGTTCTGGAAGGCGAGAACGCCGTTGCCAAGAACCGCGAGCTGATGGGTGCCACCAACCCGAAAGAAGCTGCTCCGGGCACCATCCGTGCCGATTTCGCCGTTTCCATCGACGAAAACGCCGTTCACGGTTCGGATTCCGAAGCTTCCGCTGCTCGCGAGATCGCGTACTTCTTCTCCGCTACCGAGCTGTGCGCACGCATTCGCTGATTGGCGAATGAAGCGAGGGTGAAGCCATGACCAATACCACCGGCAAGATCAACCTGCTGGGCCTGACCCGGCCGGAAATGGAACAGTTCTTCGAGTCCATTGGCGAGAAGCGCTTCCGTGCCGGCCAGGTAATGAAGTGGATTCACCACTTTGGCGTCGATGATTTCGCCGCCATGACCAATGTCGGCAAGGCCTTGCGCGAAAAGCTCGAGGCCTCTGCCGAGATTCGCGGCCCGGAAGTGGTCAGCGAAAATATTTCCGCCGATGGCACGCGCAAGTGGGTGGTGCGTGTGGCGTCGGGTAGCTGCGTGGAAACCGTGTATATCCCGCAGAACGGCCGCGGCACCTTGTGTGTGTCGTCGCAGGCCGGTTGTGCCCTGGACTGTAGTTTCTGCTCCACCGGCAAGCAAGGCTTCAACAGCGATCTGACCAGCGCCGAGATCATCGGCCAGGTGTGGATCGCCAACAAATCCTTCGGCAGCGTGCCGGCGAAGATCGACCGTGCCATCACCAACGTGGTGATGATGGGCATGGGTGAGCCGCTGCTGAACTTCGATAACGTCGTCTCCGCCATGCAGATCATGATGGATGACCTCGGCTACGGCATTTCCAAGCGCAAGGTGACCCTGTCCACCTCCGGCGTGGTGCCGATGATCGACAAGCTGGCCGAAGTCATCGACGTGTCCCTGGCATTGTCGCTGCACGCACCCAACGACGAGCTGCGCAACCAGTTGGTGCCGATCAACAAGAAGTATCCCCTGGACATGTTGCTGGCGGCCTGCAAGCGCTATATCGCCAAGCTCGGCGAGAAACGCGTGCTGACCATCGAGTACACCCTGCTCAAAGGTGTCAACGATCAGCCCGAGCACGCTGAGCAGATGGTCGCACTTCTGGCCGATGTGCCTTGCAAGATCAACCTGATTCCGTTTAATCCCTTCCCCTTCTCGGGGTACGAGCGGCCGAGCAATAACGCCATTCGCCGCTTCCAGGACCTGTTGCACAAGGCTGGGCACAACGTCACGGTGCGCACCACGCGCGGTGATGATATCGATGCGGCGTGCGGCCAGCTGGTTGGCCAGGTCATGGATCGTACTCGGCGCAGCGAGCGTTACATCGCCGTGCGCCAGCTGGGCAACGAGGCGCAAGAGCCTCATGCTGCCGCCAATCGAAATTGAAGAGAGGATCTCCATGACCTTGCGCCCTACGCTGCTATTGCTCGTTGCCAGTTTGCTCGGTGGTTGCGTGACCACGGGCGATGTCGACCCCATGCGTACGGCGAAAGGGCGTGACGAAGCACGCGATGCCTATGTGCAACTCGGCATCGCCTACATCCAGCAGGGCGATACCCAGCGTGCCAAGGTGCCGCTGAGGAATGCGCTGGAGCTGGACTCCTCGAACGCCGATGCCCATGCGGCACTGGCCATGGCGTTCCAACTGGAGATGGAGTCGAAGCTGGCTGATGAGCATTTTCGCAAGGCGCTGTCGCAGCGCCCGAACGACGCGCGTCTGCTGAATAACTACGGTGGTTTCCTGTTCGAGCAGCAGCGTTATCAGGACGCCATGAACACCTACCTCAAGGCCGCAGAAGACAATCTCTACCCGGAGCGCTCCCGGGTGTTCGAGAACCTGGGGCTTACGGCCCTGCAACTGAACCAGCGCGAGCAGGCCAAGCAATACTTTCAGCGTGCCCTGCGCCTGAGCAGTCGCCAACCGCGCGCGTTGCTGGAAATGGCCGTCATGTCCTACGAGGACAAGGAATACGTACCGGCCCGTCGTTACTACGACAGTTACAGCGAAATGGCGCCGCAGAACGCGCGTAGCCTGTTGCTCGGTGCACGCCTGGCCGAAGTGTTCGAGGACCGTGACCGGGCTGCCAGTCTGGGCCTGCAACTACGCCGCCTGTATCCGGCTTCTCAGGAATATCAGCAATATGTTTCGGGGCAACAATGAACGCAGCTCATAGCGAAGTGACTCAGCCGGTGTCGAGCAATCCGGGCGAGAGCCTGCGCCAGGCCCGCGAACTCAAGGGTTGGAGCGTCGCCGAAGTGGCGGCGCAGCTCAATCTCACTCCGCAGCGCCTTACCCAACTCGAGGACGGCGCTTTCGACAAGCTGCCGGGCACCACCTTTGCCCGTGGCTACATTCGCGCCTACGCCAAGCTGCTCGAGCTGGACCAGAACCGCCTGGTGATGGAGTTCGATCAGTTCACCGGCACCGACGCCACCGGCAGCAGTGTGCATGCGCTGGGCCGTATCGAGGAACCGGTGCGCTATTCGCAGAGCATCCTGCGTCTGGTCAGCTTTTTGTTGCTGCTGGCGTTGATTGGTGGCGGTTTCTTCTGGTGGCAGGATCAGGGCCGCCCGGTTGCCAGCCTGGCCGATCTGGGGCTTGAGCATGTAGAGGTGGAGGGTGCCGACGGTACGACCCAGGTGCACTCGTTGGCCGAGCCTGTAGATCAGGCAGTTGTCGATGTGCAGGGTCGTGAGCCAAGCAGCCCGCTGCTGTTGCCGGTCGAGCCGGGACAGGCTCCGGAAGATGCTGACGCTGCCGAGCAGCCGGCTGCCGAGGTCGCGCCTGAAAGCGCAGCAGCGCCCATTGTCGAGGTTGCAAATGCAGCGCCGGCAGCGGTCGCAGTGGAACCTGTTGCTGCGCAAGCTCCAGCGCCTGCAGCCACTGTGCCGGCACCATCGCCTGCGCCTGTCGTGGCCGCCGGGCAGGGCGTAGTCAATGTGCAGTTCACCGCCGATTGCTGGACGCAGGTGACCGATGCCGATGGCAAGGTGCTGCTCAGCGCGCTCAAGCGCAGTGGTGAGCGTATCGAACTGACTGGCAAGGCGCCGATAAAGCTACATCTGGGCTTCGCCCGGGGCGCACAGGTGACTTACAACGGCGAAAGCGTTGACGTCACACCGCATATCTCTGGCGAAACCGCGCGCCTGACACTGGGGTTGTAAAGCATGCATTGCGAATCGCCGATCAAGCGCCGACAGTCGCGCAAGATTTGGGTTGGCTCGGTACCGGTAGGCGGCGATGCGCCGATTGCCGTGCAGAGCATGACCAATACCGACACCAACGATGTGGCTGCCACTGTGGCACAGATCCGTCGCCTGGAAGATGCCGGTGCCGATATCGTGCGGGTTTCCGTGCCGGACATGGACGCCGCCGAGGCATTCGGCCGCATCAAGCAGCAGGTGCGTGTACCGCTGGTGGCCGACATCCACTTCGATTACCAGATCGCCCTGCGTGTGGCTGAACTGGGTGTCGATTGCCTGCGCATCAATCCGGGCAACATCGGCCGCGAGGATCGCGTCAGGGCAGTGGTTGAAGCCGCTCGCGACAAAGGCATCCCGATCCGCATCGGCGTCAACGCCGGCTCGCTGGAAAAGGATCTGCAAAAGAAGTACGGCGAGCCGACGCCCGAGGCCTTGGTCGAGTCTGCACTGCGCCATGTCGAGCATCTGGATCGCCTGAACTTCGCTGATTTCAAGGTCAGTGTGAAAGCCTCCGACGTGTTCATGGCCGTCGAGGCTTATCGCCTGCTGGCCAAACAGATCGAGCAGCCGCTGCACCTGGGCATCACCGAAGCTGGCGGCCTGCGTTCCGGTACGGTGAAATCCGCTGTCGGCCTGGGCATGCTGCTGGCTGACGGCATAGGCGATACCATCCGCATCTCCTTGGCCGCCGACCCGGTGGAAGAGATCAAGGTCGGCTTCGACATCCTCAAGTCCCTGCGCCTGCGCTCGCGTGGCATCAATTTCATCGCCTGCCCGAGCTGCTCGCGGCAGAACTTCGATGTGGTCAAGACCATGAACGAGCTGGAAACGCGCGTCGAGGATCTGCTGGTGCCGCTGGATGTGGCCGTGATCGGCTGCGTGGTCAATGGTCCTGGCGAAGCCAAGGAGGCGCATATCGGCCTCACGGGTGGTAGCCCGAACAACCTGGTCTATATCGATGGCAAACCGGCCTCGAAGCTGACCAACGAAAACCTGGTGGACGAGCTGGAAAAGCTCATTCGCGACAAGGCGGCCGAAAAGGCCGCCGCCGATGCTGCCGTGATCGTGCGCGGCTGATCCGTGCGTAAGGAATACATTTGAGCAAGTCCCTGCAAGCCATTCGTGGCATGAACGATATCCTGCCGGAGCAGACGCCTGCCTGGCGTTACCTGGAAAATACCCTGGTCAACCTGCTCGACGGTTATGGCTACAAGGAAATCCGCCTGCCCATCGTCGAATACACCGAGCTGTTCGCTCGCGGTATCGGTGAAGGCACCGACGTGGTCGACAAGGAGATGTACACCTTCCTCGATCGCAACGAAGAATCCCTGACCCTGCGTCCCGAAGGCACCGCCGGTTGCGTGCGTGCCGTGCTCGAGCATGGCCTGGCCGGTGGCGGTCAGGTGCAGAAGCTGTGGTATGCCGGCCCCATGTTCCGCTACGAGAAGCCGCAGAAGGGGCGTTATCGCCAGTTCCATCAGGTGGGTGTGGAAGCCTTCAACCTGCCCGGGCCGGATGTCGATGCCGAGCTGATCGTGCTCACCTGGCGTCTGTGGAAAAAACTCGGTCTGGCCGATGCCGTGACCCTGCAGCTCAACAGCCTGGGCTCCAGCGAGGCGCGCGCCGCCTATCGCGACGCCCTGGTGGCGTACCTGCGTGAGCGTTTCGACCAGCTCGACGAAGACAGCCAGCGCCGCCTGACGACCAACCCGCTGCGCATCCTCGACAGCAAGAACGAGGCGACCCAGGCCGTGTTGGTTGGTGCGCCGACCCTGGGCGACTACCTCGACGAGGAATCGCGTCTGCACTTCGAGGGCGTCAAGGCGCGCCTTGATGCGGCCGGCATTCGTTACCAGATCAACCACAAGCTGGTACGTGGCCTGGACTACTACAATCGCACCGTATTCGAGTGGGTCACCGACAAGCTTGGTGCCCAGGGTACGGTGTGTGCCGGTGGTCGTTACGATGGCCTGGTCACGCAACTGGGCGGCAAGGCTACGCCGGGTGTCGGTTTCGCCATGGGCGTCGAGCGCCTGGTGCTGCTGCTGGAAACCCTGGACTTGCTGCCGGCCGAGCTCAATCGCGCTGCCGACGTATACGTCTGCGCCTTTGGCGAAGCGGCGGAGCTGGCGGCGCTGACGCTGACCGAGCGTCTGCGCGACGAGTTGCCGGGGCTGCGTCTGCTGCTCAATAGCGGTGGCGGCAGCTTCAAGAGCCAGTTCAAGAAGGCCGACAAGAGTGGCGCGCGCTATGCGCTGATTCTGGGGGACGACGAATTGGCAGGCCGCGTGGTAGGTTGCAAGCCGCTGCGCGACGACAGTGAACAACAAAGCGTTGCCTGGGATGCTCTGGCTGAGCATCTGGCCGCCTGCCAGCAGGCCTGAGCAGGCTCTCGATTAGGAGTACGGGGTTAGACATGCAGACCGAAGACGAACAGATCGCGCAACTCAAGGACTGGTGGGATCGCAACGGCAAGCCTTTGCTCGCCGGTGGCGTGCTGGCGCTGGTAGCCGTATTCGGCTGGCAGGGCTGGCAGAAGTACCAGGACAACCAGGCGCAAGGCGCCTCGGTGCTTTATCAGCAGTTGCTGGAAGCGGCGCTGGACCCAGCCGGTAAGCCCGATGCCGCGAAAGTCGCCGAACTGGCCGGCAAGCTCGACAGCGAGTTTGGCGGTACTCACTACGCGCAGTATGGCAGCCTGTTCGTCGCCAAGGTCGCTGTCGAAGCCAATCGCCTCGACGATGCCGCCTCAGCTCTGCAGCGCGTACTCGACAAGCCTGCCGATGCCACGCTCGGGGAACTGGCGCGTCAGCGTCTGGCCCGTGTGCTGGCTGCTCAGGACAAGGCCGATGATGCGCTGAAGCTGCTCGACGCCAAGGTGGAGGATGCCTTCCTCGCCAGCCGTGAAGAACTCAAGGGCGACCTGTTGGTACAGCTGGGTCGCAGCGATGACGCGCACGCCGCCTATCAGAAGGCCAAGGATGCGCTGGCCGAAGACGCCGCCGTTGGCGGTCTGCAGATGAAGCTGGACGACCTGGCAAAAGGGGATGCGTGACGTGATGCGTTGGAAGAATGCCGCACTGCTGGCTCTGGTCGTTTTGGCCGTGGGTTGCAGCAGCAATAGCAAGAAGGAACTGCCACCCGCCGAACTGACCAAGTTCGATGCCGAAGTCGAGCTGCGCACCGAGTGGAGCCGCTCCGTTGGCGATGGCCAGGGCGAAACCTTCAACATGTTGGTACCGGCCATCGATGGCGAGGTGATCTACGCCGCCGACGTCGAAGGGCTGGTCATGGCCATGGACCGCACCAGCGGCAAGGTCATCTGGCGCAAGAAGCTCGACATCCCGGTGTCCGGCGCCATCGGTGTCGGCTACGGCCAGGTACTGCTGGGTACGCTCAAGGGTGAAGTGATCGCCCTGGACTCCAGCGACGGCGAAGAGCAGTGGCGTTCGCGCGTGACCAGCGAAGTGCTGGCCGCGCCGGCCAGCAACGGCGATATCGTCGTGGTGCAGACGCAGGATGACCGTCTGATCGCCTTCGATGCCAGCACTGGCAGCCAGCGCTGGATCGTCGAAAATACTCCGGCCGTACTGACTCTGCGCGGCACGGGGGCACCGTTGGTGACCAACCGTCTGGTGGTTGCCGGTCTGTCCAGTGGCAAGGTGATTGCGGTCGACGCCCAGCGTGGCCTGCCGGTCTGGGAGCAGCGCGTTGCCATTGCGCAAGGCCGCTCTGAGCTGGAGCGTGTGGTGGACATCGACGGTGGCCTGCTGCTGTCCGGCGGTACCGTCTACGCGGTGAGCTATCAGGGCCGCGTCGCAGCCATGGATCTGGAGTCCGGGCGTGTGCTGTGGCAGCGTGAGGCGTCCAGCTCGGTGGGTGTTGCCCAGGGCTTTGGTAACGTCTACGTCAGCCATGCCAGCGGTACCGTCGAAGGCATCGACGAGCGCAGCGCCTCGGCTCTGTGGAGCAATGATTCGATGGCGCGCCGTCAGCTCTCGGGCCCGGCGGTGTTCTCCAGCTATGTCGCCGTGGGCGATTTCGAAGGCTATCTGCACCTGCTGAGCCAGGTCGATGGTCGCTTCGTCGGCCGTACCCGTATCGACAGCGACGGCCTGCGTGCCCAACCACTGGTGGTCGGGGACTGGCTGTATGTCTACGGCAACAGCGGTAAGTTGGTGGCACTGACCATCAAGTGAGGACGCTGTCCAGTACGCTCGCGCGATACTGAACGGCTTCCTTGACTATGCTGCCGGTATGTCCGACAGCACGAAACATCCCGGCCGCTGCCCGTGCAGCGGCCTTTGCATTTTCTGAATTAACCAAGTGGAGAGCCTGATGGTTCCCGTAATTGCCCTGGTGGGCCGGCCGAACGTCGGCAAGTCCACCCTGTTCAACCGCCTCACTCGTAGCCGCGACGCCATCGTCGGCGACCTTTCCGGTCTGACCCGCGACCGCCAGTACGGCGAGGCGAAGTGGCAGGGGCGTACCTATATCGTGATCGACACCGGGGGTATTTCCGGTGACGAAGAAGGCATCGACGCGAAGATGGCCGAGCAGTCGCTGCAGGCCATCGAAGAGGCCGATGCCGTGCTGTTCCTGGTGGACGCGCGCGCCGGCATGACCGCCTCGGACCAGATGATCGGCGAGCATCTGCGTCGCCGTAACAAGCAGAGCTTCCTGGTGGTGAACAAGGTCGACAACCTCGACGTCGACCTGGCCCGCGCCGAATTCAGCCCCATGGGCCTGGGTGAGCCACTGGCGATTGCCGGCGCCCACGGCCGCGGCATCACCCAGATGCTGGAAGTGGTGCTTGGCGCGTTCCCCAAGGATGCCGGCGAGCCGGAAGAGGGCGGCGAAGAGGAAGAAGTGCTGGAGGGCCAGGAGGCCAAGCGCATTCCCGGCCCGAGCGAGAAGGACGGTATCAAGCTGGCCATCATCGGCCGTCCCAACGTGGGCAAGTCGACCCTGGTCAACCGTATGCTCGGCGAGGAGCGGGTCATCGTTTATGACCAGGCCGGCACCACGCGTGACAGTATCTACATCCCCTTCGAGCGTGACGACGAGAAATACACCCTAATCGACACCGCCGGTGTGCGTCGCCGCGGCAAGATCTTCGAGGCGGTGGAAAAGTTCTCCGTGGTCAAGACGCTACAGGCCATCCAGGACTCCAACGTCGTGGTGTTCGTCATGGACGCCCGCGAAGGCGTGGTCGACCACGACCTCAACCTGCTCGGCTTCGTGCTGGAAAGCGGCCGCGCGCTGGTCATCGCCCTGAACAAGTGGGACGGCATGGATCAGGGGCAGAAGGACTACGTGAAGACCGAGCTGGAGCGCCGGCTGTTCTTTGTCGACTTCGCCGATATCCACTTCATCTCTGCCCTGCATGGCACCGGCGTTGGCCATCTGTACAAATCGGTGCAGGCCTCGTTCAAGTCGGCCATTACCCGCTGGCCGACCAGCCGCCTGACGCAGATTCTCGAAGACGCGGTCAGCGACCATGCGCCACCTCTGGTCAACGGTCGCCGCATCAAGCTGCGCTACGCCCACCTGGGTGGCGCCAACCCGCCGCTGATCGTGATCCACGGTAATCAGGTCGACGCCGTGCCGCGCGCCTACACCCGTTATCTGGAAAACACCTTCCGCCGTGTGCTGAAGCTGGTCGGTACGCCGATTCGCATCGAGTACAAGGGCGGTGAAAACCCCTACGAGGGCAACAAGAACAAGCTCACCGACCGTCAGGTGAACAAGAAGCGCCGCCTGATGAGCCACCACAAGAAGGCCGAGAAGAAGCGCAAGGACAAGCGCAAGTAAACGTGGCCGCGCCGTGCATGTCGACCTTCATTCGGCATGCGCGGCATAAGCTTCTAGCTCCTTTTCATAAGGGCTGCGGGTGCCGTTTATGGCACCCTTCGGCTATCCTCGCGGCTTGCCTTGTTCTTCGTAGGAAGTCGCGATGCTCGTCAGCAAACTGCCCAACGTCGGCACCACCATCTTCACGCGGATGTCCCAGCTGGCGCTGGAGACTGGTGCGATCAATCTGTCCCAGGGCTTCCCGGATTTCGACGGGCCACAGGCACTGCGCGAAGCCGTGGCGCGCCACGTCATGCAAGGGCGCAACCAGTATTGCCCGATGACCGGCCTGCCCGCGCTACGCCAGCAGGTGGCGGCGAAGATCGTGCGCAGCTATGGCGTGCAGCGCGATGCCGACAGCGAGATCACCATCACCCCGGGTGCTACCGAAGCGATCTTCTGTGCGGTGCAGGCGATGATCCGTCCGGGTGATGAAGCCATCGTCCTCGACCCTTGTTACGACAGTTACGAGCCGTCGGTGGAGCTGGCCGGTGGACGTTGCGTGCATGTGCCGCTGGCATTGCCGGACTTCGCTGTCGATTGGCAGCGTCTGGCTGATGCCATCACGCCGCGTACCCGACTGATCTTTCTTAACTCGCCACACAACCCGAGCGGTGCGTTGTTGACCCGTGTCGATCTGGACAGGCTGGCCGAACTGATTCGTGGCCGCGATATCCATGTGATCAGCGATGAGGTCTACGAGCACCTGATCTTCGATGGCCAACGCCATGCCAGCGTGCTGGCGCACGAGGAGCTGTATCAGCGCGCCTTCGTGGTCAGCTCCTTCGGCAAGACCTATCACGTCACCGGCTGGAAGACCGGCTATGTGGTGGCGCCACCGGCACTGACCGCCGAGCTGCGCAAGATTCACCAGTACGTCAACTTTTGCGGGGTGACGCCGTTGCAGTTCGCTCTGGCTGACTTCATGGCCGCCTGCCCCGAGCATGTCGAAGAATTGCCGGCGTTCTACCAGGCCAAGCGCGACCTGTTCTGCGACCTGCTGGCCGACTCGAACTTCACCTTCAGCCGCGCGCCGGGCACTTATTTCCAGCTGGCCGACTATTCGGCGATTCGCCCCGATCTGGACGATGTGGCCATGGCCGAGTGGCTGACCCGCGAGCACGGTGTGGCGGCGATCCCGGTGTCGGTGTTTTATCAGTCAGCGCCCAAGGACATGCGCCTGGTACGTTTATGCTTCGCCAAGCGTGAAGAAACCCTGCGCCAGGCCGCCGAGAAACTATGCGCGGTGTGAGGGGCGGGCAGGGTCAGCCCGCCTGCAAGGCGTTGACGATTACGGCAAACGAGGTACTGCGATGAGCGATAAACCCGATCTCGAACTGGCGTTGATCCAGGCCAGCCTGGCCTGGCAGGATCCGGCCGCCAATCGCGAGCATTTCCAGAAACTGCTGGAGCAGGCGCGCGGTGCCGATCTGGTGATCCTGCCGGAGATGTTCAGCACCGGGTTTTCCATGGAGTCGGCCGCATTGGCCGAGCCCGAGAATGGCCCGACCACGCACTGGTTGCGTGAGCAGGCACAGCGTATTGATGCAGTGATCTGCGGCAGCCTGATCATTCAGGCTGCGGACGGCAGTTACCGCAATCGCCTGCTCTGGGCGCGCCCAGATGGTTCGCTGGCGCATTACGACAAGCGTCATCTGTTTCGCATGGCCGGCGAGCACAAGCATTACCGCGCTGGCGACGAGCAGGTGGTGCTGGAGCTCAAGGGTTGGCGGGTGCGCCCGCTGATCTGCTACGACCTGCGCTTCCCGGTCTGGAGCCGAGACGCAGGCGGCACCGACCTGCTGCTGTATACCGCCAACTGGCCGGGGGCGCGCCGACACCACTGGAACCGCCTGCTGCCAGCGCGGGCCATCGAGAACCTGTGCTATGTCGCGGCTGTGAACCGTGTCGGCGAGGACGGCAAGGGCCACGCCTACACTGGCGATTCTCAGGTGCTGGACTTCCAGGGCGAGGCTTTAATGGCGGCAGGCGAGGGGGATGGCGTGTTCCGCGCTCGCCTGTCGAGCGAGGTGCTGGCCGCCTACCGCGAGCGCTTCCCTGCACACCTGGATGCCGATGCCTTTACCTTGAACTGATCAGGAGCTAGACGAACATGGACGTACAACAGAGCAATCCCTTCCAGCCACCGCAAGCCGATCTGCAACAGGCCACTACCACTCAGGCGCCGCTCTACAGCATCGCCGGTGTCGGCCTAGCCACCTTCATCGGTACACCGCTGGCGGGTGCCTGGCTGCTGGCGCATAACCTGCAACTGCTCGGCAAGGCGGATCGAGTGGCGATGGTCTGGGGTATTTCCGTCTTCCTGCTGGTGGTTACCTTGGTCCTGGCTTTCGTCTTGCCGGAGGAGGTGCCCGCCATGCCGTTCGCCATCGCACAATTGATGGCGATGATCATGTTTGCCAAGAGCCTCATGGAGGTCGATCTCAAGCAGCATGCCGAGGCCGGTGGTGCATTTCTGTCCAACTGGCGGGCGGCGGGTATCGGTCTGATGTTCACCCTCGGCCTGGCCGCTCTTATGCTTGCGGTGCTGATGATTTTCGATATCTGAGAGTCGTGTTCCCGGATTTCAACCGGATCTACGGACGCAAGTATCTGCAAAGCGATTTTTCGTAGGAGCCCCGTCTCGGGGCGAAGCCTTTCGGGCTCACGCCGCCGGTGTTCGCGGTGGGGCGCCGCTCCTACAGGATGCCCGAAACACTACTGATGTTTGCGATAACCTTCCCGGTTTTCATCTGGGCTACGCACACAAAAACGTATGCGCTCCATAGACCCCATCTTTAACTGACCTCTCCGTATCCCGGATGCTGGGCTCCCTATTTTCCCGTGGAGTTCCGTCATGATGCGTCCCGACGCCCAAGTGCAGAAGGTCTATCTCTACCCAAAGCCCGTTGACTTCCGCAAATCCATCAACGGACTGGCCGCGCTGGTCGAGCTGGACATCAAGGTGGAGGTG
>NZ_QASO01000143.1 GCF_003052605.1 Ectopseudomonas oleovorans
AAAAGCCGGTTGAACAGGATGACGGGCTCATTGCGATTAGATCAGTCATGGCCGGCCCTCCAGTTCTTTAGCCACGCGTCTGGTTAAAAAGCCGGTTGAACAGGATGACGGGCTCATTGCGATTAGATCAGTCATGGCCGGCCCTCCAGCTCTTTAGCCTGGTTACGGTTGAACAGGATGATGGGCACGATCAGGATCGCCAGCATCACCACCGCCAGTGCGGACGCCACCGGCCAGTCGCGGTTGTTGAAGAACTCCTGCCACAGCACCTTGCCGATCATCAGGGTCTCCGGGCCGCCGAGCAGTTCGGGGATGACGAATTCACCAACCACCGGAATGAACACCAGCATCGAGCCGGCGATGATGCCGTTCTTCGACAGCGGCACGGTGATCTTCCAGAAGTTGTTGAAGTTGCTCGAACCCAGGTCGGAGGCGGCCTCCAGCAGGCTGAGGTCGTGCTTCACCAGGTTGGCGTAGAGCGGCAGGATCATGAACGGCAGGTACGAATAGACGATGCCAATATAGACCGCGGTGTTGGTGTTGAGGATCTGCAGCGGCGTATCGATCAGACCAATGCCCATCAGCAGGCTGTTGAGCAGGCCGTTGTTGCCGAGAATGCCCATCCAGGCATAGACGCGGATCAGGATCGCAGTCCAGGTCGGCATCATGATCAGCAGCAGCAGTACCGTCTGGTGCTCTTTCGGCGCCCGCGCGATGGCATAGGCCATCGGGTAGCCGATCACCAGGCAGAGCAAGGTGCTGAAGAAGGCGATCTGCAGCGAACCCAGGTAGGCCGACAGGTACAGGGCATCTTCGCTGAGGAAGATGTAGTTGCCGAAATTCAACAGCAGCGTCAGCTTGTTGTCCGCCCACTGGTAGATTTCCGTATAGGGCGGAATCGCCACGTCGGCTTCGGCGAAGCTGATCTTCAGCACGATGATGAAGGGCAGCAGGAAGAACATGAACAGCCAGAGGAAGGGTATGCCGATAACGGCATGCCGCCCAGTGGGCAGATAGCGCGCCAGTTTGCTCGGTTTCATGATTGCAGTACCACGCCGCTGTCGTCTTCCCAGTACACCACTACCGGATCGTCCCAAGTCGGGCGCTTGCCGCGGCGCTCGGCATTGGCGATGAAGCACTGCACGATCTGTCCGGAAGTGAGCTTGACGTGGTACACCGAGTGACCACCGAGGTAGGCGATGTCGTGCACGTGGCCACGGCTCCAGTTGTACTCGGGATGCTCGTGGTCATCCGGCAGCGCGGTGGCCATCAGCAGTTTCTCCGGACGCAGGGCGTAGCTGACCTTCTTGTCCTCGGCGCGGGTGCTGACGCCGTGGCCGATGTAAATCGGCTTGTCCAGCTGCGGGCAGTCGATGATCGCGTGGTCGGCCTCGTCGCTGACGATCTGACCATCGAACAGGTTGACGCTGCCAATGAATTCGCACACCAGGCGGCTGGTCGGCGTCTCGTAGATATCGGTCGGGCTACCGGTCTGGGCGATCCAGCCCAGGTGCATGATGGCGATGCGCTGGGCCATGGTCATGGCCTCTTCCTGGTCGTGGGTGACCATCACGCAGGTCACGCCGACACGCTCGATGATCTCCACCAGTTCCAGCTGCATCTGCGAACGCAGCTTCTTGTCCAGCGCGCCCATCGGTTCGTCGAGCAGCAGCAGCTTGGGGCGTTTGGCCAGGGAGCGGGCCAGGGCCACGCGCTGACGCTGACCACCGGAGAGCTGGTGTGGCTTGCGCTTGGCGTACTGGGTCATGTGTACCAGCTTGAGCATCTCGGCCACGCGCTCTTCGATCTCGGCCTTGGGCAGGCCGTCCTGCTTGAGACCGAAGGCGATGTTGTCTGCCACCGTCATGTGCGGGAACAGCGCGTAGGACTGGAACATCATGTTGATCGGCCGCTGGTACGGCGGCATGTCGGTGATATCGACGCCATCGAGGATGATGCGCCCTTCGGTCGGACGTTCGAAGCCGGCGAGCATGCGCAGCAGGGTCGACTTGCCGGAGCCGGAGCCACCCAGCAGGGCGAAGATTTCGCCCTTGTTGATGGTCAGCGAGACATCGTCGACGGCCACCGTCTCGTCGAATTTCTTGGTCACCCGATCGATCTTGACCAGCACCTCTTTCGGTGTCTGATCTCCCTCGAGGGCTTTTTTGTAGGCGCTGGAGGCAACAGCCATTATTGGAAAACTCCCGGAAGATTGTGCCCGGCCCTGCGGCCGGGCAGGAACGATTACTGACCCGACTTGACCTTGGTCCAGGTGCGAGTCATCAGGCGCTGCACGCGAACCGGCAGCTCGGCGGAGATGTACAGTTTGTCCAGCACCGCTTGTGACGGGTAAACGGAGGGGTCGTTGCGCACCTCCTCATCCATGAATTCATCCGCCTTGGTATTGGGGTTGGCATAACCGACGTAGTCACTGACTTCAGCGATCACCTCAGGCTCGAGGAGAAAGTTGATGAAGGCATGCGTTTGTTCGACGTTCGCCGCATCAGCGGGAATGGCCATCATGTCGAACCAGAGGTTGGCGCCTTCCTTGGGAATGCTGTAGGCGATTTCGATGCCTTTGCCGGCCTCGTCGGCACGGTCGGCAGCCTGCAGCACGTCGCCGGAGAAACCGGCAGCCACGCAGATGTTGCCATTGGCCAGATCACCGATGTACTTGGAGCTGTGGAAGTAGGTGACGTAGGGACGCACTTCCAGCAGCTTGGCCTCGGCCTTGGCGTAGTCGTCGGGGTTGCTGCTGTTGGGATCCAGGCCAAGGTAATTGAGCATGGCCGGAATCATTTCATCACCGGAGTCGAGGAAGGCGACGCCGCACTGGCTGAGTTTCTTGATGTTCTCGGCTTCGAACAGCACGGCCCAGGAATCGATCTCCTCGACACCGAGCGCGGCCTTGACCTCCTCAACGTTGTAGCCGATGCCGTTGGTGCCCCACAGGTAGGGCACCGCATACTGGTTACCGGGGTCGTTGGTTTCCAGCTGCTTGAGCAGCGCCGGATCGAGGTTGTCCCAGTTGCTCAGCTTGCTGCGGTCGAGCGGCTGGAAGGCGCCGGCGCGAATCTGCTTGCCGAGGAAATGGTTGGACGGCACCACCAGATCGTAGCCACTGCGGCCAGCGAGCAGTTTACCTTCGAGGGTTTCATTGGAGTCGAAGACGTCATAGATCGGCTTGATGCCGGTTTTCGCCTCGAACTTGGCCAGCGTCTCTTCGCCGATGTAATCGCTCCAGTTGTAGATATGCACCTTGGGTTGGGCCAGGGCCACACCACAGACAGCGGAGGCCGCCAGGGCGATCAGAGACTTGGGCAGGGTAACTCGCACAGTATCATCCTCGTTATTGTGTGCCGCCCGAAAAGGCGCGGCACTTTATAGGAAAATCTTCCGCCGATCAGCGTCCGCTCTTGATTCTTGTCCAGTCGCGGGTCAGCCAGCGTTGCACCTCGGGCGTACGCTCCTCAGCAACGTAGAGTTTGGCCATGACCTCCTCGCTGGGATAAACGCCCGGGTTCTCGCGCACGCTCTCGTCGACCAGCTCGGTGGCCTTTAGGTTGGGGTTGGCGTAGGCCACGTAATTGCTGATCTTGGCGATCACATCGGGGCGCAGCAGGTAGTTGATGAATTCGTGGGCTTCGGCGACGTTCTTCGAGTCCTTGGGAATCGCCAGCAGGTCGGCCCACATGGCGGTGCCTTCCTTGGGAATGATGTAGATGATCTCGTCGCTGCGGCCGGCCTCTTCGGCGCGGTCGGCGGCCTGCAGCACATCGCCGGAATAACCGAAGGCAGCACAAATCTCGCCGTTGGCCAGGTCAGAGATGAATTTGGAGCTATGGAAATAGGTGATGTAAGGGCGCACCTTCATCAGCTGCTCATAGGCCTTCTCGTAGTCTTCGCGCTTGGTGGTATGCGGCGACAGGCCCAGGTAGTTGACCGTTTGCGGCAGCACTTCGTCGCCCGAGTCGAGCAATGCGATACCGCAGGAAGCGAGTTTCTCGGCGTATTGCGGGTCGAACAGCAGCGCCCAGGAATCCAGCGGGACGTCATCACCGAGCACGGCACGGGCCTTGGTGGCATTCAGGCCGATGCCGTTGGTGCCCCATAGGTAGGGCACCGAATATTCGTTGCCGGGGTCGCCCGCGGCCAGGTTTTCCATGATGGTCGGGTCGAGATTGACCAGATTGGGCAGCTTGGATTTATCCAGCTTTAGGTAGGTGCCGGCGCGCACCTGCTTGGCCAGATAGTGGTTGGTAGGCACCACCACGTCATAGCCGCTCTGGCCGGTGGCCAGCTTGCCATCGAGGGTTTCGTTGGAATCGAAAACGTCATACACCACCTTGATGCCGGTTTCCTTCTCGAACTCGGCGATGGTGTCCGGCGCAATATAGTCGGACCAGTTGTAGACCTTGACCACACGGTCGGCGGCCTGGGCAACAGACATACCAATGGCAACGGCGATCAGGCCGGCCAGCAGGGTAGAACGACGCATAACGTTTCCTCTTCTCGCGATTTGGGTGCCTGGCGGGCGAACCCGCCAGGCGGCGTTGCTTCGTTGCTTAGCGACCGGACTTGATCTTGGTCCAGCTGCGGGTCATGTTGCGCTGCACCGCCGGCGCCAGGTCCGGGAAGGTGTAGATCTTCTGCAGCACTTCCGGAGTCGGGTAAACGCCCGGATCGGCGCGCAGCGCCTCATCGACCAGCGGCGTGGCTGCGGCGTTGCCGTTGGGGAACTGCACGTAGTTGGTGATGTTGGCCATCACCGCCGGCTCCATCAGGTAATTGAGGAACACGTGTGCAGCTTCGACGTTCTTGGCGTCGGCCGGCACCGCCAGCATGTCGAAGAAGGAGCCCGCGCCTTCCTTCGGAATGTTGTAGCCGACTTCCACGCCGTTCTTCGCTTCCTCGGCGCGCGCCTTGCTCTGGTAGATGTCGCCCGAGTAGCCGATGGCGACGCAGATGTTGCCGTTGGCCAGGTCGGAGATGTACTTGGAGCTGTGGAAGTAAGCCACCGAAGGACGGATGGAGAGGAACAGTTCCTCGGCCTTCTTCAGCTCGTCAGCCTTGCTGCTGTTCGGGGCGTAGCCCAGGTAGTGCAGAGCGGCCGGGAGAATTTCGGTTGGGGAATCGAGGAAGGAAACGCCGCAGGCCTTCAGCTTTTCCATGTTCTCGGGCTTGAACACCAGATCCCAGGAGTCGACCGGCGCGTCTTCGCCGAGCACGGCCTTGACCTTCTCGACGTTATACCCGATGCCGATGGTGCCCCACATGTAGGGGATCGAGTACTGGTTGCCCGGATCGCTCGGTTCCAGGGCCTTGAGCAGGTCCTTGTCCAGGTTCGACCAGTTCGGCAGCTTGGACTTGTCCAGTTTCTGGAACACGCCAGCCTTGATCTGCTTGGCCAGGAAGGGGTTGGACGGCACGACTACGTCGTAACCGGAGCTGCCGGCCAGCAGCTTGGCTTCCAGTACTTCGTTGCTGTCGAAGACGTCGTAGACGACCTTGATGCCGGTTTCCTTCTCGAAGTTGGCCAGGGTGTCTTCGGCGATGTAATCGCTCCAGTTGTAGACATGCAGCACCTTGCTGTCAGCCTGAGCAGCGCCTGCCACGGCCGCGGCCAGGGACAACGCGAGAAGGGTCTTGCCGAATGTTTTCATGCGTACAGCTCCTGTTGTTGTGTCGATATTCCAGAGGTCGCGCAAGCCGTTCGAATCTGGCCGGCTCGTGCACTCTGGCGCAGTCTGGCAAGGTCATGGCACCGCTGACAACTTTCCGTGACTGCGGGCTTTCAGACCGACAGGTCACGCAGGGTCAGATCTAGGCACTTGCGTGCTTTCTCTACCAGCTCATCCACCTCCGCCTGGCTGATCACCAGTGGTGGCGCAATGATCATGGTGTCGCCCACGGCGCGCATGATCAGACCGTTATTAAAGCAGTGGCCGCGGCAGATCATGCCTACCGCCTTGTCACCCGGATAACGTGTGCGCGTCGCCTTGTCCTGCACCAACTCGATGGCACCAAGCATGCCGACGCCGCGCACTTCGCCCACCAGCGGGTGATTCGCCAGCTCACGCAGACGACGCTGCAAATACGGTGCCGTTTCCGCTTTAACCCGCTCGACGATGCCTTCCTCCCTGAGAATGCGCAGGTTCTCCAGGCCCACCGCAGCGGCCACCGGGTGGCCGGAATAGGTGAAGCCGTGGTTGAAGTCGCCATGCGCCTCGATCACCTCGAACACCTTGTCGCTGACAATCAGCCCGCCCATCGGCACGTAGCCACTGGTGAGGCCCTTGGCGATGGTCATCAGGTCAGGTTTGAGGTCGTAGTACTGGCTGCCGAACCACTCGCCGGTACGGCCGAAACCGCAGATCACCTCGTCGGCAACGAACAGGATGTCGTACTTGCCGAGGATTTCCTTGATCCGCGGCCAGTAGGTTTCCGGCGGGATGATCACACCACCGGCGCCCTGGATCGGCTCGGCGATAAACGCTGCAACATTTTCCTCGCCCAGTTCGAGAATCTTCTTCTCCAACTGGTCGGCAGCCCAGATGCCGAAGGCCGCCGGGCTCATGTCGCCACCTTCACCGAACCAGTACGGCTGCGGGATATGGGCGATGCCCGGAATCGGCAGGTCACCCTGCTCGTGCATGAACTTCATGCCACCAAGGCTGGCGCCGGCCACGGTGGAGCCGTGATAGCCATTGTCGCGACCGATGATGATCTTCTTCTGCGGTTGGCCTTTGCATGCCCAGTAGTGGCGTACCAGACGCAGCATCGTGTCGTTGCCTTCCGAACCCGAGCCGGTGAAGAACACGTGGTTCATGCCGGCCGGCGCCAGCTGGGCAATTGCATGGGCCAACTCCAGCACCGGTGGATGGGCGGTCTGGAAGAAGGTGTTGTAGAACGGCAACTGGCGCATCTGCGTAGCGGCAGCTTCGACCAGCTCCTCGCGGCCATAGCCGACGGCCACGCACCACAAGCCGGCCATGCCATCGAGGATCTTGTTGCCCTCGCTGTCCCACAGGTGCACGCC
>NZ_QASO01000015.1:0-4776 GCF_003052605.1 Ectopseudomonas oleovorans
CACGAACAGCACCGGGTTGAACACCTCCACCTTGATGTCCAGCTCGACCAGCGCGGCCAGTCCATTGATGGATTTGCGGAAGTCGACGGGCTTTGGGTAGAGATAGACCTTCTGCACTTTGGCGTCGGGACGCATCATGACGGAACTCCACGGGAAAATAGGGAGCCCAGCATCCGGGATACGGAGAGGTCAGTTGAAGATGGGGTCTATGGAGCGCATACAAAGCTTCCGCGCTCAATTGGGTCTGCAAACCCGTCCACTTGCCGAAACCGCCCTGCCCTGAAACGCAAACGGCGCGCCGTGAACAATCACGCCGCGCCGTTTCCTGGCCCGAAATTAACGCCCGGCCTTGGCCTGCTCGTACAGCGGCATGACCTTGGGGATCGCCGCCTGCAGTGAGGCGATCCGGCTGCTGGACGACGGGTGGGTACTCATGAACTCGGGCGGTGCACCACCACCGGCGGCCTCCATCTTCTGCCACAGGCTGATGGCTGCATTGGGGTCATAGCCTGCACGAGCTGCCAGCTCCAGGCCAATCAGGTCGGCCTCGTTCTCGTTACTGCGGCTGTTGGGCAAGGTCAGGCTGTACTGCACCACGGCGTCGGCCAGGGCCAGGCCGCTCTCGCCGAGACCGAGCAGGGCGCCGGCTCCCTGCTTGGCCATCTCGATGCCATAGGCCCTGGACATCGCCTCGCGGCTGTGCTCACGCAGTGCATGCGCCATCTCGTGGCCCATGATCGCGGCGATCTCGTCATCGGTCAGCTTCAGCTTCTCGATGATGCCACTGTAGAAAATGATCTTGCCGCCCGGCCCACAGTTGGCATTGAGCTCCGGGCTCTTGATCAGGTTGACCTCCCACTGCCAGTTGGCGGCATCCGGGCGAAAACGCGGTGCCTGCGGAATCAGTCGCCCGGCAATGGTCTGCAGACGCTTGGCATTGGCACTGGTCTTGTCCAGCACACCCTTGCTCGATGCTTCGCTCAACGTCTGCTGATAGGACTGCGCGTACATCTGGTTGACCTGCTCGGCCGACAGCATGCTGAACATGTACTGCTTGCGCTCCACGCCCACCGCACCGCCGCTGGTGGTGTTGACGGCCTGACAACCGGCCAGCACCAGTGCTGCAGCCAGGCCACTCAGGTAAAAAGCCTTACTCATCGAGCCATCTCCTAGAATCGGAATCACTATGCTAGGCCTCGCCCCCGGTCCGGGCAACCACAGCGGTTGCGCATCTCTGGCACGCTTTTTCCCGCTGAAAGCGTCATCGACCATGCCGTTTGCGCCAAGCGATTAAAGTTACGCTGCGCCCTTGCCGCTATCCCTTGGTGGACACATTGAGCCGGGGAGCCCCCATGAAGTTCCGATCCATCCAGTTTTCCGTTGCCTTTCTCGCCGGAGCGAGCGTACTGGCCGTGGTGGTTGCGCTGGTACTCTACGCCCTGTTCGCCAATGGGCGAACCCAGCAGGTGGTGCAAGAAAACACCCGCGGCCTGCTGCAGCAGGTCATCGAACAGCGCCTGGTAGCGCTCGCCGAGGCCCAGGTCGGTCGGTTGCAGCGGCAGTTCGAGGCGCCCATGACCCTGGCCAAGTCCGTGGCCACGCTGAACGCGCGAATGGCTCCGGGCAATGAAAGGCTGCAGCTGAGCCGCGAGGAGCTGTCCTCGCTGCTGGTCAGCTATCTGCAGGACAACCCCGACTTGCTGGACTTCTTCATCGGCTGGGAGCCCAACGCCTTCGACCAGGACGACGCAAACTACGCCGGACGCGAGGCCGAGGGCTACGACCAGACCGGACGTTTCATGCCCTGGTGGTACCGCGAGGGCGGCGCCTTCAAGGTACTGCCGCTGACCGCCGAACAGATGGAGAGCGAGAAGCGCCTGCCGACCGGCGTGCGCGAGGGCGAGTACTACCTGTGCCCGAAACAGAGCAAGCAGCCCTGCGTCATCGATCCGGCCGCCTATGATTTCGGTGGCAAGCAGGTACTGGTGTCCTCCTTCAACGCGCCCATCGTGGTCGACGGGCGCTTCCTCGGCGCGGTGGGCAACGACCTGGCGCTGGATTTCATCCAGGGCCTGCTGGAGCAGGTCAAGGGCGAACTATATGGCGGGGCCGGCGAACTGGCGCTGGTGGCCGCCAACGGCACCCTGATTGCCGCAACCCAGGACGCCGCGCTGATCAGCCAACCGGCTTCGCGGGTGCTGCCGGAGGACCTGCTGCAGGCGCTCAAAGGCGGCGACAACCACCCCATCGTGCGTCACAACGAGGCCCAGCAGCTGTTCGAGCTACTCTACCCCTTCCAGGTCGCCGGCACCTCGACGCGCTGGACCCTGGCCATCGCCCTGCCCACCTCGGCGGTGTTCGCCGAACTGCAGCAGTTGCAGTCCGACCTCGCCGCACAGGCGCACGAGGACACCCTCGGCATGGCCCTGGTGGGTCTGCTGATTGCCGGCCTCGGGCTGCTGGTGGTCTGGCTGGTCGGCTACGGCATCGCCCGCCCGCTGCGGCAGATGGTCGGCATGCTCGACAATATTGCCAAGGGCGAAGGCGACCTCACCGTACGCCTGCAGGTCGATCGCAAGGACGAACTGGGGCAGATCGCGGCGGGCTTCAACGCCTTCCTGGCCAAACTGCAAAGCATGATCGCCGCCGTGGTCACGTCGGTGCAGCAGGTCAGCGACTCCTCGGAGCACACGGCGGACATCGCCATTCGCACCAACCAGGGCGTGCAGAAGCAACTGGCCGAGATCGAGCTGGTCGCCACCGCCGTGCACGAAATGACCGCCACCGCCCAGGACGTCGCGCGCAACGCCACCCATGCCGCCGAAGCCGCCAACCACGCCGACCAGGCGGCCAATCAGGGCAAGCAGGTGGTGCAGGAAACCTCGGCGGCCATCGCCGCACTGGCCAGCGAGATCGGCCGCGCCGTGGGCGTGGTACAGAACCTGGCCAAGGACAGCGAGAACATCAACGCCATCCTCGTCGCCATACGCGGCATTGCCGAGCAGACCAACCTGCTCGCCCTCAATGCCGCCATCGAGGCAGCCCGCGCCGGCGAGCAAGGCCGTGGTTTCGCCGTGGTTGCTGACGAGGTACGCAACCTGGCGCAGAAGACCCAGCAAGCCACCGAAGAAATCCAGAACATGATCCAGCAACTGCAGCAGGGCACCCGCGAAGTGGTCAAGGTGATGGAGCAGAGCCAGAGCAAGACCGACGACAGCGTGGAGCACGCCAACCAGGCCGCTCAATCGCTGGAGTCCATCACCCAGGCGGTGTCGGTGATAAACGACATGAACACGCAGATCGCCAGCGCTGCCGAGGAACAGAGCGCGGTAGCCGAAGACATCAACCGCAACGTCACCAATATCGGCCAGGTCGCCAACGAGGTGGCCAGCGGTGCCGACGAAGCCAGCCAGGCCAGCGCCCAACTGACCAAGCTGGCCGAACAGCAACACAGGCTGATCAACCAGTTCAAGGTCTAAGGGACTTCATCAGGTAGGGTGCGCTGCGTGCACAGGTTCTTGGCCAGCCGCGGTGCGCACAGCGTGGGCGGCCCCGCGACACCCAAGGGAGGCTCAAGCTGGCGTCAGACACTCCGGCGCATCCAGCTTCGGGTCGTTAACCAACGTCGCCAGGGCGCGCTCACGCAGCGCGACCTGCGGCTTGGCCAGCAATGCGGCCAACTGCTCAGGTGACGTATCGTTGCTCAGCCACAGCGCCTGTTCATGCTCGTTAAGAATCAACGGGCGGCGCAGCGTGGCGGCCGCCTGAGTGATCAGCGCCACGCTCAGGTACTCCTGCCCGCCCACCGGATAAAGCTCCCACAACGCCGCGAAATACATCAGCGGCTCACCGTTGCTCATCCAGTAAGGCCGCTTGCGCGCGCCCCCGCGCCATTCATAGAAACCGTTGGCCGGCAGCAGCGCGCGGCGCTGGCGAAAGGGCTCACGGAACATCGGCTGCTCGGCCAGGGTTTCGGCGCGGGCATGGGCCGGGGTCTTGGACAGATCCTTGAGCCAGGCCGGCGTCAGCCCCCAACGCGCCGCGGCCGCTTGCGGCCCTTGCTCGCCAGCACGCAACATCAGCACCCGACCGTTGGGCGCCAGGTTCCAGTGCGGCTTCTGGTCAGCGGGAAAGCCGGGCAACGCCGCAAAAGCGGGCGACCAGCGGAACAGGGCATAACGTCCGCACATGAAACGACTCGACAGGCAGGGGGCGCGTCAACAGAGCAACACGCCCTGAAAGGACTCTGGCTCATCGCCAGGCACAGGTTGCGCCGCATTGTACTCAGCGATCAGCGTCCGTGCCCGCTCGACGTACGGCTCAGCGACGACCAAACCAAGCAGGCCGCACGCCGGTAACTCCCCCACCGCACCGACCAGATGCTGACCGAGCAGGTGCGCCTCGACGCCCTCACTGGCCAGCATGTCCACCAGCATCTGCCCTTCCAGCAGGTTTTCCGGTTCGTAGATTCGTTGCATCAGTCGTTCTCCCCGCGAACGTCCAATTCCCACACGGTGCCGTCCGTACGCAGCTCGAACTCGATCGGCCGGTAGCATACCGGACAGTCTTCGATGTAGGACTGATCACCACCCGACAGATCCAGCAGCGCCTCGGCCGACTCACCGCAATAGCAGGCTGTTGAAAACTACCTGCGTTGCCATTGCTGCGTTAAAAACATCCTCAAAATACTCACTTACAACACGTAAACTACGCTTTTTCGGCTGTTTTTGCGGGGCCGCCATCGGTATTGCACTGGCTGCCTCGCCTACGTTTTTC
>NZ_QASO01000015.1:4826-13534 GCF_003052605.1 Ectopseudomonas oleovorans
TGTTTTTGCGGGGCCGCCATCGGTATTGCACTGGCTGCCTCGCCTACGTTTTTCAACGGCCTGATAGGGGCAATAATACAACTGGCTTTCCAGCATCGCGGCCTCCTTGTGACTTGGCGTTATAATCGCCGGTCTACTGCTCACCCTGTTTAAGCAGCCCCCCTTTCAACCTTAGCCGTTCTAGAACAAGAGAGCATGATGGGCGCATTCGATGCCATCCGACCCTATGCCGATGCAGAAGTGCGCCCCGTACTGGCGCGCCTGCTCGCCGACCCGGCGTTTCTCGGCGCCCTCACCCGTTTTCGCTTCCCGCGCCTGGCCGGGCCACTCGGTTGGCTGCTCAAGCCGCTGATCGCCGCGCGGCTGCGCAGCGAGTTCGCCAGCATCGATTCGGTTTCCAAGCTGCAGGAAAAGATCGAACCCTATATTGATCGCACCATCGAGCATGCCACTGACGGCATCAGCTACTCCGGCCTGGAACACCTGCAACCGGGCAAGCCCTACCTGTACCTGGCCAACCATCGCGATATCGTCATGGACCCGGCCTTCGTCAACTACGCCGTCTATCACGCCGGCCTGCAGACGCCGCGTATCGCCATCGGCGACAACCTGCTGCAGCGCCCCTTCGTCAGCGACCTGATGCGCCTGAACAAGAGCTTCATCGTGCACCGCTCGATCAGCGGGCGCCGCGAGAAGCTGGCGGCCTATCAGCTGCTGTCGGCGTATATCAATCACTCGATCCGTGAAGACGGCGAGTCGATCTGGATCGCCCAGGCCGAAGGCCGCGCCAAGGATGGTGATGACCGCACCGACTCGGCCATCCTCAAGATGTTCCACATGAGCCGCAAGGACGAACCGTTCGCCGAGGTCATCGACTCGCTGAACCTGATCCCGGTCTCGATCAGCTACGAGTACGATCCCTGCGACCTGGCCAAGGCCCGCGAACTCTGCGTGCGCGCCGCCACGGGCAGCTATACCAAGGCGCCGGGCGAAGACGACGCCAGTATCGCCCTGGGCATCACCGGTTACAAAGGGCGCGTGCATCTGCACTTCAGTCCGCCTGTCGCCGGTCTGGAGGACACCAAGCAGCTTGCTCAGGAGATAGATCGTCACATTCTCGGCCAGTATCGCCTGTTCCCCGTGCACTACCTGGCCTACGCCATGTGGGAAGGGCGCGAGGCCGGGCTGAACGTGCCAGCAGCAAGCGACGTATTCGATGCCGCGGAACTGGCCAAGGCCGAAGCGCAGTGGAACAAACGCCTGGCCGCCTGCAGCGCCGAAGAAAAGCCGTTCCTGATCCTGCAGTACGCCAATCCGGTGCGCAATCAGTACCGGATCAAGGCGGGTCTGCCTCTGTAAGAACCCCGCGCTACAAACGAAAACGTCAGCCATCAGGCTAATGCTGATCAGATAAGTTCGTCACCACCCCCTCCTACTTGCAGTAGAGGGGGCGCTTTTCGTAGGAGCCAGCTTGCTGGCGATGCTTTTTATGGCGGACCGCCGGCAAGCCGGCTCCTACAAAGATCGAGTGCAACGGCTTAACTGACTGGCATTAGCCATCAGGCTGACGTTTTCGTTTATCGCTCAAGCATCAAAGCCGCGTGCTGAGCCAGGACAGCAGCAGGGCTGCGCCCAGGCAGATGGCGCCGAAACGGTAGAAGAAGCGGTTGATGCGCACAGTGCGCTCATCCTGTGCTTCGCTATCGTCCAGCTCACCCTGAGCCAGCACGCGCGCCATACCGCGCTGCTCACGCAAGCGGGTCATCAGACACAGCCAGGCTCCCGCCAACGCGAAGAACAATGCCAACGAATTCACCGCTCCGGCCGGATGGGCGAGGAACAGCGACCACAACATCTGCAGCGACATGCAACACCTCGAGAACAGCATGGTGCAGCAACCCCGCCACTGCACCAGAATGGGGATTTCGGCCGAGAAACGGTGCGTCTCGACCCTCGAAAAGTCATCGCGCAGTGTACTGAACTAGCGCATTTATAAGGTTCGTTCCCGACGAACGCGGCCCGCTATCCCGAAATCGTCTGAAAACTGTCCTATGCCTGGCCTAGGGTTTGTATCTCCAACAGTGACCATGCAGTCACGACTATTGCTGAAGCCAAACCCCAACGCCCCTGGAGGACCTGCCATGCTTAATTCACAACCGCTGGATCGCGATTACCTGATCGACTCGCTGGATGAAGTGGACGCCGTGGTCGACGAACTATCCCTCAACGTACAGGATCAGCATTGGCTGGTGTACTGCGCCCTTGGCGGCCACGAGCATTACGACCTGCCGGACATCGACAACCGCACCGGCATGAGCCTGCCGGAGTTCTACGCCGAAGCGGCATGAAACCCCAGGACAAATGAAAACGCCCCGCAATGCGGGGCGTTTTTCGTAGCGACGCTAGGAATTACTGCAGTAGAACCTGGCCAATGGTCGGGTCCTTGAAGGCGCGGGTCAGCGCATCGCTAAGCACTTCACCCACCAGCTTGGTATTGGTCTGCTGGTTCGGGGCGGTGCCGAAACGCTGATTCAGCGAGGCACCATAACGACCGGTGTAGCGACGGCTACCGCCCTGCACGTCAGCGCGAATGGAAGCGGAGATATCGGCCTCGGTGACGTACATGCCTTCTTTCGGCGATTGGTACTTCAGCTCCGCCAGGGTGATGGTCAGCTGTGGCGCGTTGTAGGCATTGGCCGACGGGGTGAAGCCGAGCAGACGCACGGCAGCCTCGGCCTCGGCCTGTAGCTTGGGCAGTACGTGCTCGCTGCTCACGCTGATCGTACTGGTTTCTGGATACAGGCCACCGCGGGTACCAAGCACCGGCGAAGGACGGCCATCGACTACGCGCACCACCACCGGTTGGCCCTGACCCACGGGAGTCAGAGAGCTGGTGAGCCTGGGTTGCGGGGTGAGTTGCTGAGGGCTGAGGGCGCAACCGGCCAGAGTCAGGCTGGCGGCAGCAAGCAAGGCGATCAACACACGGTGCAGCATGCTCATCTCTCCGAGTGAGGTAAAAGTGGCCGGCAGTATACCCAGCGCGGCCTGAGGCCGACAGTGGTGCAGCATAGGACCGTCAGCACAGCGTTGCGGTTCCTGTCATCAGCCTGTCACCACGCCCTGGCATAAAGGCACCCGTCATCACGCTGGGGCCTTCACCATGCTGTTGCGCCGCCTGTTCAGCCGCGCTCGCCCGATGCGCCATTTTGCCCTGATCGATGGTCAGGGAATTTGCCGCGCCCTACGACAGATGCAGGAACACCCGAGCCAAGCTGGCTGGGTGGAAGTTCGCGAGCCGAGCATCTCCTGGCTGGGCTCCCCCTTGCCCGCCAATGCCCAGATCACCCCGGTCGTCACACACGCACCAGCCGCTCGCCCGTTGGCGGCCTGACCGGCGGAAGAATAAAAGTCACGCTGGGGCGATCAATTTCCCCTCATTCACCGTTATAATCGCGCCCCGATTATAAGGACGTCTCCTGATCGGGCCGCACGACCTCGCCGATGCAATGTCATCGCCCCGCCCCAGAGAGTCGCCCACTTCGAGCTGCCGCTTCCGGCCAGCCGCTTTCAGCCCATATGCAGAGCCGATCGCAGCCATGCATTGCATGATTTGCACGGGCAAAAGCGCGCCGAGGCAGTCGAGCTTTTGAGGTTCACCGCTCCAAAAGAGCGTGAAAAAACGGTTTTTACAAACTTCACAAGAGTGTGGCGAACAGATGAACAGTTTTGCGTCCGCAAATCCCAGCCTTAACCCTCACCACCGAACGACGTGGCATCACGCCTGAGTCTGCCGGTATCGCCCTGAAAGGCCGAACGGCCGTCCATCTGGTGCAGTTTTTCTTGGAGAGAGGTTAATGGCGCATAACGATTACCAAAGCGTAGATGTGGTGCTGGTTGGCGCCGGCATCATGAGCGCGACCTTGGGCGTATTGCTCAAGGAACTCAATCCCGGCCTCACGCTGGAAGTGGTAGAGCAGCGCGAGTCCGGCGCAGTGGAAAGCTCCAACCCCTGGAACAACGCCGGCACCGGTCACGCCGCGCTGTGCGAGCTGAACTACACCCCGGAAGGTGCTGACGGCAGTATCGACATCAAGAAGTCGGTCAGCATCAACGCCCAGTTCGAAGAGTCCAAGCAGTTCTGGGCCTACCTGATCGAGAAAGGTGCGATCAACGCGCCGAAGACCTTCATCAACCCGGTGCCGCACATGAGCTTCGTGCGCGGCAACAGTGGTATTGCCTTCCTCAAGAAGCGCTTCGAGGCCCTGCGTCAACATCACGCCTTCGCCGAGATGGAATACACCGAGGATCGCGCCACCATCGCCGAATGGGCGCCGCTGCTGATTCCGGGCCGTGATGCCAACGAGCCGCTGGCGATGACCCGCGTGCAGGCCGGTACCGACGTCAACTTCGGCGCGGTCACCGAGCAGATGCTCGCCTACCTGACCACCCAGCCTGACGCCAAGGTCACCTGCAACCAGAAGGTCACCGACCTCAAGCGCGACGGTGAAGGCTGGCTGGTGGACATCAAGGACACCCGCTCCGGCGCCACGCGCCAGCTCAAGAGCAAGTTCGTCTTCCTTGGCGCTGGCGGCGGCGCACTGCCGTTGCTGCAGCTGTCCGGCATCCCCGAAGGTAAAGGCTTCGGCGGCTTCCCGGTGAGCGGCCAGTGGCTGCGTTGCGACAACCCTGAGATCGTCAAGCAGCACCAGGCCAAGGTCTACAGCCAGGCTGCCGTCGGCTCACCACCGATGTCGGTACCGCACCTCGATACCCGCGTGGTCGATGGCAAGAAATCCCTGCTGTTCGGCCCCTACGCCGGCTTCACCACCAAGTTCCTCAAGTACGGTTCGTTCCTCGACCTGCCGCTGTCGGTACGCCCCAACAACCTCGGCCCGATGCTGGCGGTGGCGCGCGACAACATGGACCTGACCCGCTACCTGATCAAGGAAGTGATGCAGTCCGAAACGCAGCGCCTGGAAACCCTACGCGGCTTCTACCCGAAGGCCAAGGCCGAGGACTGGCGTCTGGAAGTGGCCGGCCAGCGCGTGCAGATCATCAAGAAGGATCCGAAGAAAGGCGGCGTGCTGCAATTCGGTACCGAACTGGTGGCAGCAGCCGACGGCACCATCGCCGCATTGCTCGGCGCCTCGCCGGGTGCTTCGGTGACTGTGTCGATCATGCTCGACCTGATTCGCCGCTGCTTCCCCGAACAGGCCAAGAGCGACGACTGGCGCAGCAAACTGGACCAGATCTTCCCGGCCATGGCCGATGTTCTGTCCAGCGACGCCGCGCGCTACCACGAAGTGCAGACGCAATCGAATCAGCGCCTGCAGCTCGACATCCCCAGCGCCTGATTGGCAGCAGCACGTTGAACCGCCAAGGATGGCGGCAACCCAAACCGCCCCTCAAGGTAATACCTGCCAGGCAAGTGTCGACGCATCGAATCTGTAGGAGCGGTGCCCCGCCGCGAACAAGGGCGGCGCGCTTCTGAAAAGCTTCGCCCCGAGGCGGGGCTCCTACGCAAGACAGCGCGGTAACCTTACCTGCTTTCGGGGCGTTTTTTATTACTGCTGACCCCAAGGCAGGATCGGAATGGCCGTCACCGCATTCTGCGGGCTACCCTCGATCACCCGGTCGCTGTAGACCAGATACACCAGGGTGTTGCGCTTGCTGTCGAAGAAACGCACCACCTGCATAGTCTTGAACACCAGCGAAGTGCGCTCCTTGAACACCTCCTCGCCGTCTTTGAGCGTGCCTTTGAATGCAATGGGACCGACCTGGCGGCAGGCGATGGAGGCCTCGGCCCGATCCTCGGCCAGGCCCAGACCACCCTTCACCCCACCGGTCTTGGCACGCGACAGGTAGCAGGTCACGCCCGACACCTTGGGGTCATCGAAGGCCTCGACGACGATCTTGTCGTTCGGCCCGACCCATTTGAACACCGTCGACACTTCACCGATGGTTTCGGCCAGCGCCAGACCGGGCAGCATCAGCAGGCTCAGCACATATCCCTTGAACAGACGCATACATGCTCCTTAGACGAGAATCAAATTGTCGCGATGCACCAGCTCCGGCTCATCGACATAGCCCAGCAGCTTCTCGATGGCGTCCGACGGCTGGCCGATGATCTTCTGTGCTTCCAGCGCGCTGTAGTTGACCAGGCCACGGGCGACCTCACGGCCGTCAGGCGATACGCAGACCACCATCTCGCCACGGCGGAAGCTGCCCTGCACGGCCTTCACACCGACCGGCAACAGGCTCTTGCGATCCTGGCTCAACGCCTTCACCGCGCCGGCATCCAGCACCAGGGTGCCACGGGTCTGCAGGTGGCCTGCCAGCCACTGCTTGCGCGCCGCCAGCAAGCCGCGCTCGGGCGCCAGCAGCGTGCCCAGACGTTCGCCCGCCTTGAGCCGCGCCAACACCTGCTCGATGGCCCCACCAACGATCACCGTATGCGCGCCGGAGCGCGCCGCCAGACGCGAAGCACGCAACTTCGTCTGCATACCGCCACGGCCCAGCGCACCACCGACGCCACCTGCCACGGCATCCAGTGCCGGGTCATCGGCGCGGGCTTCGAAAATCAGCTCGGCATCGGGGTTGTGGCGCGGGTCGGCGTTGTACATACCGTCGCGGTCGGTGAGGATTACCAGCAGATCGGCTTCCACCAGGTTGGCCACCAGCGCGGCCAGGGTATCGTTGTCGCCGAAGCGGATTTCATCGGTGACTACGGTGTCGTTCTCGTTGATCACCGGGATCACATCGAGATTTACCAGCGTACGCAAGGTGCTGCGTGCATTGAGGTAGCGCTTGCGGTCGGACAGGTCGTCATGGGTCAGGAGGATCTGTGCGGTGCGCATGCCATGCTCGGCGAAGCTCGACTCCCAGGCCTGCACCAGGGCCATCTGGCCAATGGCAGCAGCGGCCTGCAGCTCGTGCATCGCGCTAGGTCGGCTGGTCCAGCCCAGGCGGCTCATGCCGGCCGCCACCGCACCGGAAGATACCAGCACCAGCTCGACGCCCTGCTCACGCAGCGCAACCATCTGCTTGACCCATATCGCCATGGCCGCACGATCCAGGCCACGCCCGTCAGCGGTCAGCAGCGCACTGCCGATCTTCACCACCCAGCGCCGCGCGCCGGTCACCTTGTCACGCATGATCTTCCAACCTTAGCCAGAAAATGATGGGGCCCGCCCCACCTACAAAAACGCCGCAATTAAGCGGCGTTGGAAATTTGCTTAATCCCGGACGTAAATGATTTCCGGGCCGTCGTCGTCTTCTTCGTCGAAGAAATCATCGTCCTCGTCGATATCGTCGACACTGCGCACACCGGATTTACGCAGCGCACGCTGGTCGTCCAGCGCCTGCAGACGGGCACGCGCCTCGTCTTCGATGCGCTGATCCAGCTCGGCAAGCTCCTCGGCGAAGACCGGGTCTTCGGCGATGCGCTCGGCGCGCACTTCCAGATAATGCATGATGTCGCGGCTGATGCGCTCGGTACCGTCGCGGCTGATGGCCGAGACCACGTAAACCGGGCCCTGCCAGTTCAGGCGAGCCACGATATCCGCCTTGCGTGCCTCACGCTCGTCCTCGGGCACCTGGTCCATCTTGTTCAGCACCAGCCAGCGATCGCGCTCGGCCAGTGCCGGACTGAAGCGTGCCAGCTCGTCGATGATCACCTGCGCCGACTCGGCCGGGTCGCTCTCGTCCAGCGGCGCCATATCCACCAGATGCAACAGCAGACGCGTACGCGCCAGGTGCTTGAGGAAGCGAATACCCAGACCGGCACCGTCGGAGGCGCCTTCGATCAGCCCCGGAATGTCGGCAACGACGAAGCTCTTGAAGCGGTCGACGCTGACCACGCCGAGGTTCGGTACCAGGGTGGTGAAGGGGTAATCGGCGACCTTCGGCTTGGCCGCGGAAACCGCGCGGATAAAGGTACTCTTGCCGGCATTGGGCAGACCGAGCAGGCCAACGTCGGCCAGCACCTTCAGCTCCAGCTTGAGATCGCGCGACTCGCCCGGCTTGCCCGGCGTGGTCTGACGCGGCGCACGGTTGGTGCTGGACTTGAAGCGGGTGTTGCCCAGGCCATGCCAGCCACCCTGGGCGACCATCAGGCGCTGACCCGGCTTGACCAGGTCACCAATCACTTCCTGGGTGGCCACGTCGATCACCGTGGTGCCGACCGGTACCGGCAGGATCAGATCCTCGCCCTTGGCCCCGGTGCAATCGGTGCTGCCGCCCTTCTCGCCATTCTGCGCATGGAATTTACGCGTATAGCGGTAGTCGATCAGGGTGTTGAGGTTGGCGTCGGCCTCGAGGAATACCGAGCCGCCGTCACCGCCGTCACCGCCATTGGGGCCGCCCTTCTCGATGAACTTCTCACGACGGAAGGCCATCATGCCGTTTCCGCCGTCACCAGCTTTTACAAAAATCGATACTTCGTCGACGAATTTCATGGATATGCCTCCCGCTTCATCTGCGGGCTGGGGGGACGCTTGCCGGATCATCCAGAACTAGCGGATCGGGCAAGCGAACCAAAGATACATAATCGGGTAGGAGGCGGGGTCACCCCCGCCGTCCTCCCACACCACCGTACGTACGGTTCCGTATACGGCGGTTCCTGCCTACTGACAAACAGCATCAGCGAGCTTGGTTCCGTTGATGTGTCGCCTGCGGTAGCTAAGCGCCCAGACCGGCCCTCGGAGTTT
>NZ_QASO01000016.1 GCF_003052605.1 Ectopseudomonas oleovorans
GATTACAGATACGGCAGTCATACGGTCTACCAGATCGAGTATCACTTTGTTTGGGTGACTAAGTACCGATACAAGGTGCTCAGCGGTGAGGTTGCTGAGCGAGTGCGAGAGCTGGTGAGACAGACGTGCGAAGCATTTGAAATTCGGATTGTGAAAGGTGTGGTGAGCAAGGATCACGTGCATATTCTGGTGAGCAGTCCGCCGAATTTGGCGCCGAGTGAGATCATGAGGCGGATCAAGGGGCGTACGGCGAGCAAGCTTTTCGAGGAGTTTCCCCATCTGAAAAAGCGCTATTGGGGGCAGCATTTTTGGGCTCGCGGGTACTTTTGCGCGACGGTTGGGCAGATGACGGAAGAGATGATCAAGCAGTATCTGGAGCATCATTTTGAGCCGAGCCCGAACGATAATTTCAGGATGGAGCCTGACTGATCCGACGCGTCGTTCAGTCGACGCGTATCCGGACTTTCAGTCCGTAAGTCACTAACCCACCGACTTCAGTCGGTGGTTGTAGAGTGACGGGGTTTGCTGGTATGCTCTTGCGACATTCAATTTATCGTAGGCGATAAAGAGGTGTCGCGTCAAAGCTGGTCTGATGCTCAATTTTTGGGCTCAAACAAAATGCGGTACGAAGCTGTGTTGGGGCAGGTGCTGCGTGACGTTAGGTTGCAGGCCGGTCTTACGCTCACGGATTGCAATGAGGCGCTGAGCGTTGCGAACCTGAGTCAGGTTGAAAACGGCCTGGCAGTCATAAAGATCGAGTCCTTGGTTGGTCTCTGTGAGGTGCTCGGCGTTGCTCCAAGCGACGTGTTTTTAATTGTCGAGGCGCGCCGTTCTGGTCTGAGTGTTGATGAGCAGATCGCTGTAAGTGCTGCAAGGCTTGGAAGGCTGTTGGGTACAGGTCGCCTTGGTGGGGTTGCACAGGATGACGTTGTGCGCGATATGCAAAGGCAGAAAGCGAACAGCGCTCGTGCCGCCGTGATGCGGATGCAGCGTGAGGGGCTGCACAAGGAAGAGATTGCTCGCAGGCTAGGGGTGACAATCAGGACAGTTCAGCGGCATTGGCCTAAGGGTGAAGAGTAATGTCCTCTTCGGAGCTGCTTTGGCTTGGCGCTGTCCCGGTTGAGGGAGCAGGTGGTATCGGGGCCGTAGTCAGGAGGTAGCAATTGTCTGGAAGACCACAAGGGATGTGCTTGGCGGTTGATAGCTGGGGATTTGGGGCTGTTGGGCGGGTCGATGAGCAAAATGTTGAAAAAAGAGCTTGCATCGTGTATGTGCATGTTTCATAATGCACACATAGATTCTTTCCGTGAAGGCATTCGATCTTCACGTAATGTGCAGCAGGGTGGGGTGGTAAGTCCAATTGGCGTGCCCTTCAACATCGCCAGCTACGCGCTGCTGACGCTGATGGTGGCGCAGGTGTGCAACCTGCAGCCGGGCGAGTTCATCTGGACCGGCGGCGACTGCCACCTGTACGCCAACCATATCGAGCAGACCGACCTGCAACTGACCCGCCAGCCGCTGCCGCTGCCGACCATGAAGCTCAACCCTGAGGTGAAGGATTTGCTGGCTTTCAGGTTCGAAGACTTCGAGCTGGTCGGCTACGAGGCGCATCCGCATATCAAGGCGCCGGTGGCCGTCTGAGATGGAAAAGCGTGGGCTCTGGTGGGCTAAAGCCCACCCTACGGTCTGTAAGTTCTACTAGGATGTAGGGTGGGCTTCAGCCCACCGCAAACACCGCTCCGCATCATTCCCAATGGACAAAGGATTGCCCATGCCCAACTACCGCCGCGAATGGATTGCCGGTGCTACCTATTTCTTCACGGTCACTCTCGCTGATCGTCGTTCCCGCACACTGGTGGAAGAAATCGCGCTGCTGCGCCAGGTCTACGTCGAGGCCAACAAGCGCATGCCGTTCAAGACCATCGCCATCTGCGTCTTGCCCGATCATCTGCATGCCATATGGGAGCTGCCTGAGGATGATCAGGACTATTCCCTGCGTTGGGCATCGATCAAAAGCCAGTTTTCCCGCGCGCTACCCGCCAGGCCCAACGTCAGCGCCAGCAAATCCAGAAAGCGTGAGAAGGGAATCTGGCAAAGGCGCTTCTGGGAGCACCGTATCCGTGATGAGGAGGATCTCGCGAGGCATGTCGACTACATCCATTTCAACCCGGTGAAGCATGACCTGGTGAGTCAGGTTGGTGACTGGCCATATTCGAGCTTCCATCGATATGTCGCGCGCGGGCTCCTGCCGGCAGATTGGGGTGGGCGGGGCGGTGACGATGGGGAGTTTGGGGAGTAGCGGGGAGGTGTGGGCGGTGAGGTGGTGGGCTAAAGCCCACCCTACGCGAGGTTTCGATACGCTCCTGTAGGGTGGGCTTCAGCCCACCAATTGCATGGCGATTTCACTGCACAAACGCTCTACCTGTTCGGCGCGCTCGGCCTCTTCCAGGCGCGCGCCGGGGTTGAGTGATGACCATTCGGGATGCGCCCGTGCCACGTTAAGTGGCGCCGGTAGCTTGCCCTGGCGCCACAGGGTTTCCTGAGGTGCGTTGAGGGTGATGGCGTCCATCGCGGCGTGTCCACGTACGTTCAGTGCAGCCAGCAGTTGCTGCTGACGCAGGGCGAGCAGGCGCAGCACGGCGTCGTCGACGGTCAGCTCGCGCTGGCCCTTGAGTTTTCCCTTCAGTCGTTCCCCGTAGTTGCGCAGGGTCTGCGCACTGCCGCCGATCACCGCGCCCAGCGCTGCGGCAGCGCCCAGGGTGATGCCGCCGACCAGCAGGTCGACGCCGACGCCCGTGGCGGCGCCGGCCGCCATGCCGCCACCGACCTTGATGCCCAGCTGCTTCAGCGTTTCCGGGTTGAACAGGTCGTCGCCCCAGCGGCCGTCGAGCAGCGGCAGGTCGGCCGCCATGGCATCGCTGCTGCGGAAGGCATACAGGCGCAGCAGGGCTTCGACGCAGCGCTGTTCGCGTTGGCGAATCGCATCACGCAGGTATCCGTCCGGCCAACACACCTTCCTGGCCCCGACGCCAAAGGCGATGGTGTCCACCTGATTTAAGTGGACACCATTTCTAGCCTTTTAAGCGGGTCTTTCATGCAGCCACAACGCCGTTCCTACTCCAAATCCTTCAAGGCTCAGATCATTCAAGAGTGCGCCCAGCC
>NZ_QASO01000017.1:0-17974 GCF_003052605.1 Ectopseudomonas oleovorans
AGTTGCTTGCGGCATTTGACCTGCTCATGGCTGTCGACACCATGAACTTGAAAAACCTGCTTTGCCAAATCCACGCCTATGCGTTTAAGTTTCATGCGGGCTCCCCCTCCGGGATTGTTTGTTTCGTAACCTACAGTCTGGCGCAATGACGCCGTAGGAGGGAGGAGTCCATCTCATTGGGCTACGCGACAGGCTGTCGCGCCCTGTCGGGCTACGCGACAGGCTGTCGCGCCCTGTCGCCAACTTGCCCCGGCGATTGTCCGCTTTGCTACAATCGCCCTTCGCGCCGGCCTATGCCGGCGTTTTTCATGTCCCGCCAGTCCGCCCTTTACGTGGGCGACTACTGAGAGAACTGTTCATGACCGACAAGATCGTCGTCGCGGCGTTGTATAAATTCGTCTCCCTGCCGGATTATCAGGCGCTGCGCGAACCCCTGCTGCAAACCCTGATGGATAACGACATCAAGGGCACCCTGTTGCTCGCCGAAGAGGGTATCAATGGCACCGTTTCCGGCACCCGCACCGCTATCAATGCGCTGCTCGCCTGGTTCCGCCTGGATGCCCGTCTGGCCGATATCGACCACAAGGAATCCTATTGCGATGAACAGCCGTTCTATCGCACCAAGGTCAAGCTGAAGAAAGAGATCGTTACCCTCGGCGTGCCCGGTGTCGACCCCAACCAGCGCGTCGGTACCTACGTCGAGCCGCAGGACTGGAACGCCCTGATCAGCGACCCTGAAGTGCTGCTGATCGATACCCGCAACGACTATGAAGTGGCCATCGGCACCTTCGAGGGTGCCATCGACCCCAAGACCAAGTCTTTCCGTGAGTTCCCCGAGTACATCAAGGCCCACTTCGACCCGAGCAAACACAAGAAGGTGGCGATGTTCTGCACTGGTGGTATCCGCTGCGAGAAAGCCTCCAGCTACATGCTCGGCGAGGGTTTCGAGGAGGTCTATCACCTCAAGGGCGGCATCCTCAAATACCTCGAGGAAGTACCGCAGCAAGAGACCAGGTGGCAGGGCGACTGCTTCGTCTTCGATAATCGTGTGACCGTGCGTCATGACCTCTCCGAGGGCGACTACGATCAGTGTCACGCCTGCCGCACGCCGATCTCCGTGGAAGACCGCCAGTCCGAGTTCTACAGCCCCGGCGTCAGCTGTCCGCATTGCTGGGATTCGCTGCCGGAGAAAACCCGTGAAAGCGCCCGCGAGCGGCAGAAGCAGATCGAACTGGCGCGTGCGCGCAACCAGCCGCACCCGATTGGCCGCGACCCACGCCAACTGAACGAGGCCTGACCCATGGCTAGCCGCCTGCTCTACGTGATGGACCCGATGTGCTCCTGGTGCTGGGGTTTCGCCCCGGTGGTCGAAGCACTGGCCGAGCAGGCGGCTGCCGCCGGCGTGTCGCTGCAGATCGTGGTGGGTGGCCTGCGCCGCGATCAGGTAGCGATCGATGCGGCAGCGCGGGTGCGTTACCTGGGCTACTGGCAGGCGGTCAACGCCAGTACCGGGCAGCTGTTCGACTTCGAACGCGGGCTGCCCGAGGGGCTGGTGTACGACACCGAGCCAGCTTGCCGTGCGCTGGTCACCGCGCGCCAGCTCGATGCCGCCAGCGCCTGGACGCTGCTCAAGCTGATTCAGCAAGCCTTCTACACCGAGGGCGCCGACGTCACCCAGGCCAGCGTGCTGGTGCAACTGGCCGAGCAGGCGGGCATCCCGCGCATCGAGTTCGCCGAGGCCTTCGACAGTCAGGCCATGCAGGAGGCGACTGCTGCCGACTTCACCTGGGTACAGGATCTGGGCATCGCCGGCTTCCCCACCTTGCTGGCGGAGCGCGACGGCCAGCTGGCGCTGCTGACCAACGGCTATCAACCGCTGGAGGTGCTGGCGCCGCTGCTCGGCCGCTGGCTGGAGCGCGCTGCCCATGCCTGATCGGTTGAGCTGGGCAGAAATCCGTCGCCTGGCCCTGCATCACAAGAAAGCGCTGATCCTGGCCAATCTGGTCGCCGTGCTGGCGACCTTGTGCAGTGTGCCGATCCCGTTGCTGTTGCCGCTGCTGGTGGACGAAGTGCTGCTGCATGACGGAGACGCGGCGCTCAAGGTGATGGACAACTTCCTCCCGACCGAGTGGGAAACGGCAGCCGGCTATATCGGCCTGATGCTGGTGCTGACCCTGCTGCTGCGAGGCTCGGCGCTGATCTTCAACGTCTTGCAGGCGCGGCTGTTCGCCAGGTTGTCGAAAGACATCGTCTACCGCATCCGCATGCGCCTGATCGAGCGCCTCAAGCGCATCTCCCTCGGCGAGTACGAGAGCCTGGGTAGCGGCACCGTGACCACCCACCTGGTCACCGATCTGGACACTCTGGACAAGTTCGTCGGCGAGACCCTCAGCCGCTTTCTGGTGGCGGTGCTGACCCTGGTCGGCACCTCGGCCATCCTGATCTGGATGCACTGGCAACTGGCCTTGCTGATCCTGCTGTTCAACCCGCTGGTGATCTACGCCACCGTGCTGCTGGGCAAGAAGGTCAAGCACCTGAAGAAGCTGGAGAACGACAGCACCTCGCGCTTCACCCAGGCGCTGACCGAGACCCTGGAGGCGATTCAGGAGGTGCGCGCCGGCAATCGCCAGGGCTACTTCCTTGGCCGCCTCGGCGTGCGCGCGCGCGAGGTGCGTGACTACGCCGTGGCCTCGCAGTGGAAGAGCGATGCCTCCAACCGTGCCAGCGGCCTGCTGTTCCAGTTCGGTATCGATGTGTTCCGCGCGGCGGCGATGCTCACCGTGCTGTTCTCCGACCTGTCGATCGGCCAGATGCTCGCGGTGTTCAGCTACCTGTGGTTCATGATCGGCCCGGTCGAGCAGCTGCTCAGCCTGCAGTACGCCTTCTATGCCGCAGGTGGCGCGCTGACGCGGATCAACGAGCTGCTGGCACGCAAGGACGAGCCGCAGTACGACGGGCGCGTCGACCCTTTCAAGGGGCGCGACACGGTGGGTATCGAGGTGCGCGGGTTGACCTTCGGCTATGGCGAGGAGCCAGTGCTGGATCGTCTCGATCTGTCCATCGGCCCGGGTGAGAAGGTCGCCATAGTCGGCGCCTCTGGCGGCGGCAAGAGCACCCTGGTGCAGCTGCTGCTGGGCCTTTATACGCCACAGGCCGGCAGCATCCGCTTCGGCGGCAGCGCGCTGGAGGAGATCGGCCTGGACTGCGTGCGTGACAATGTCGCGGTGGTGTTGCAGCACCCGGCACTGTTCAACGACACGGTGCGTGCCAACCTGACCATGGGCCGTGAGCGCAGCGACGAGGATTGCTGGCGCGCGCTGGAGATCGCCCAGCTGGCGCCGACCATCCAGGCGCTGCCGCAGGGCCTGGACAGCGTGGTCGGGCGCAGCGGCGTGCGCCTGTCCGGGGGCCAGCGTCAGCGCCTGGCGATCGCCCGCATGGTGCTGGCCGAGCCCAAGGTGGTGATTCTCGACGAGGCTACCTCGGCGCTGGATGCAGCCACCGAGTACGCCTTGCACGAAGCGCTGGCGCAGTTCTTGAACGGCCGCACCACGCTGATCATCGCCCACCGTCTGAGCGCGGTGAAACAGGCCGACCGCGTGCTGGTGTTCGATGGCGGCAGCGTCGCCGAGGATGGCGACCACCAGCAGCTGATCGCCGAAGGTGGCCTGTACGCCAAGCTCTACGGGCATTTGCAGCAGGGCTGAGGTGTCTATTCTTCGCGGCTGAAACTGCTCCTACGGGGGCAGTTGGGCATCTGTAATGTTGTGGGGCGGGTGCAACCCGCCATAAATGAGTGGCGGGTTGCACCCGCCCTACGGATCTGAAGCCGCTTCTACGGGATAGGTAGGAGCGGCTGGGCGGTATTCCGCTTCAGCCGCGATGCTCTTTTGCGCAACCAATGTCCCCGGATTGCATTGGGCTACACAGCTTCCTGGACTGTCGCGGCTAAAGCCCCTCCCACAAGGTTTCGCTGCTGCAATGACCGGCTGCCCCCGCTCTGTGGGAGGCGCTTCAGCGGCGACGCTCTACCTCAGCCATGGCTCATCAGAGCTTCGCTCAATTTCTCGAACAGCGTCTGCACCGAACGCAAGGCGCGGCAGTCCGGGCGGGTCAGCAACCAGAGTTCGGTGTCGCAGCCGGCAAGCGGCGGGCCGAGTGCCTTGAGTTCGGGATGGGCGCGCAGCACGAAGTCGGGCAGGGCGGCGACGCCCACTCCGGCGCGTGCCAGCTGCGCCACGGCGTACATGCTGCTGCAGCGGTAGTTGGGGGTGACGCCTGGCAACTCGCGCAGGCGCCAGAGCGCCGTGGCGTGCTCCGGCATCGCCTCGTCCGGGGCGATCCAGCTCTGTCGTGCCAGGTCGCTGCGATCCTGGCCGTCATCACGGGAGCAGACCCAGTAAGACACTTTGGCGAGGCGCCGGCCGACCAGGTGCTCAGGCGGCTCGTTGGTCAGGCGCAGGGCCAGGTCGGCATCGCGCCGGCTGAGGTTGGAGAAGTCGTTGGAGGTCACCAGCTCCAGCGCCGGGTAGCTGGGCATGAAGCGCGCCAGTGCCGGCAGCAGTAGGCTGCCCAGTACCGCATCGGTGCAGGTCAGGTGTACCGTGCCGCTGACCACCTGCTTGCCCAGTTCCAGCGCTACCCGTGCAGCATCCAGTGCCTGCTCGGCGCGCTCGGCCTGTTCGGCCAGGGCGCGGGCCGTTTCGCTGGGTTCGTAGCCACGCCGGCTTTTCTCGAACAGGGCCACGCCCAGCTCGCGTGGCCAGGGTCGAACGGGCCTACACATTCTCACGCCCAAGCTGAGTGACAGTGGCAAGCCGACTGACCGTCGTGTAAGGATTATTTTACGGTTGTCAGGGCGTTGCCTGCCTTGCCTGAAAGGCGTAAGGAAAATTTGCCACTGCTGAGCGCGGCTAACGTGTCTAAGTGTCGCAAGCCATCTTGAGAGCGCGTCTGCGCTCGGTTGTCATGAGGTTGTCCGCAACGCATTCGTGCGGCTGCCATAACAATGACAATCAGGAGGCGAAATGACCGCCGTGGCCAAGATCGAGCAGCACAACCCCATCGGAACCGACGGTTTCGAGTTCGTCGAATTTACCGCACCGAATGCCGAAGGCATCGAGCAACTGCGCCAGTTGTTCACCGCCATGGGTTTTACCGAGACCGCCAAGCATCGCTCTAAAGAGGTTTGGCTGTTCCAGCAGAACGACATCAACATCGTGCTCAACGGCAGCCCCACCGGCCACGTGCGCGCCTTCGGCGAGAAGCATGGCCCCAGCGCCTGCGCTATGGCCTTCCGGGTCAAGAACGCCGCTCAGGCCGCTGCTTACGTCGAGCAGCAGGGCGCCAAGCTGGTGGGCAGCCACGCCAACTTCGGCGAGCTGAACATTCCTTGCGTCGAGGGCATCGGCGGTTCCCTGCTGTATCTGGTTGACCGTTATTCCAACGAGAGCGGCGACAAGAGCATCTACGACGTCGACTTCGAGTACATCGAAGGCCGCAGTGCCAACGACAACGCCGTCGGCCTGCAATGCATAGACCACCTGACCCACAACGTGCGTCGTGGGCAGATGGACGTTTGGTCCGGTTTCTACGAGCGTATCGCCAATTTTCGCGAGATCCGCTACTTCGATATCGAAGGCAAGCTCACCGGCCTGTTCTCCCGCGCCATGACCGCGCCCTGCGGCAAGATCCGCATCCCGATCAACGAGTCAGCCGACGACAAGTCGCAGATCGAGGAATTCATCCGCGAATACCACGGTGAGGGCATTCAGCACATCGCCCTGTCCACCGACGACATCTACGCCACCGTGCGCCAACTGCGTGCCAACGGCGTCGATTTCATGACCACGCCGGACACCTATTACGAGAAGGTCGACACCCGCGTCGCCGGCCATGGTGAGCCGACCGATGTCTTGCGCGAGCTGAACATCCTGATCGATGGTGCCCCTGGGGACGACGGCATCCTGCTGCAGATCTTCACCAACACGGTGATCGGCCCGATCTTCTTCGAGATCATCCAGCGCAAGGGCAATCAGGGCTTCGGCGAGGGCAACTTCAAGGCCCTGTTCGAGTCGATCGAGGAAGACCAGCTGCGTCGCGGTGTGATCTCCGAGGAGTGATGCCATGAGCCGCCAATGGATTCGCTTTCCCCTGCGTGAAGGCGAGTGCTCGCGCCAGGCGCATTGCGACCTGCCGCAGGGCACCTATGAGCGCGAGATGGGTCGTGAAGGCTTCTTCGGCCCCACCGCACACCTGCACCACAAGCATCTGCCCACCGGCTGGATCGACTGGGAAGGCCCGCTGCGCCCGCACGCGTTCAACTTCAACGACATCCCCAGCGAGCGCGACTGCCCGCTGGCGGCGCCGCTGACCCTGCACAACGCCGACGTCAAGCTGCGCGTCTGGCGCACCCACGGCGCCATGCGCCATCTGGTGCGCAACGCCGATGGCGACGAGCTGCTGTTCGTCCACGAGGGCAGTGGGCATTTCTACTGCGATTTCGGTCATCTGCAGTACCGCGACGGCGACTACCTGCTGATTCCGCGCGGCACCGCCTGGCGCGTCGAGGCCAGCACGCCGAGCTACTTCCTGCTGATCGAGAACACCGACGGCGCCTACCAGTTGCCGGACAAGGGCCTGCTCGGCCCGCAGGCGATCTTCGATGCGGCGGTGCTGGAGCACCCGCATATCGATGACGCCTTCAAGGCGCAGCAGGACGAGAATACCTGGCAGATTCGCATCAAGCGGCGCGGCCAGATCAGCACCGTGACCTACCCCTACAACCCGCTGGATGTGGTCGGCTGGCATGGCGACAACACCGTGGTGCGCCTGAACTGGCGCGATATTCGCCCGTTGATCAGCCATCGCTACCACCTGCCGCCGTCGGTACACACCACCTTCGTCGCCAATGGTTTCGTGATCTGCACCTTCACCCCACGGCCGGTGGAATCCGATCCCGGTGCGCTCAAGGTGCCGTTCTTCCACAACAACGACGACTACGACGAAGTGCTGTTCTACCACCGTGGCAACTTCTTCAGCCGCGACAACATCGAGCAGGGCATGGTCACCCTGCACCCGTGCGGCTTCCCCCATGGGCCACACCCCAAGGCGCTGAAGAAGAGCCAGGAGGATCCGGCCACCTTCATCGACGAGGTGGCAGTGATGATCGACACCCTTCGTGCCCTGGACGTGGCCGATGCCGCCGGCGCGGTGGACGTGGCCGAGTACGTCAATTCCTGGCGCGCGCCGGGTACCCAAGGTTGAACCTGTAGGAGCCGGCTTACCGGCGATCAGCGATCCCCGGATCGCCGGCAAGCCGGCTCCTACGCCAAGAACGGAAATCGCATATGAAACTCGCATCACTGAACCAAGGCCGCGATGGCGTGCTGATCGTCGTTTCCCGCGATCTCACCCGCGCCGTGCTCGCGCCGCAGATCGCTTTCACCCTGCAGGCTGCGCTGGACGACTGGGCCGTGGCCCGGCCCAAGCTCGAAGCGGTCTATCAGCGTCTCAACGACGGCTTGGAAGAGGGCGCCTTCGCCTTCGATCAGGCCGCCTGCCACAGCCCGCTGCCGCGCGCCTACCACTGGGCCGACGGCAGCGCCTACGTCAATCACGTCGAGCTGGTGCGCAAGGCCCGTGGCGCCGAGATGCCGGAGTCGTTCTGGCACGACCCGCTGATGTACCAGGGCGGCGCAGATGCCTTTATCCCGCCGCACAGCCCGATCCGCCTGGCCGACGAAGCCTGGGGCATCGACCTGGAGGCCGAGCTGGCAGTGATCACCGACGACGTGCCGATGGGCGCCACGCCGGCCGAAGCGGCAGGCCATATCCGCCTGCTGATGCTGGTCAACGACGTCTCCCTGCGCAATCTGATCCCCGGCGAACTAGCCAAGGGCTTTGGCTTCTACCAGAGCAAGCCGTCATCGAGCTTCTCGCCGGTGGCCATCACCCCGGACGAGCTGGGCGAGAGCTGGAAGGACGGCAAGGTACATCGGCCGCTGGTGTCGCATATCAACGGCGCGCTGTTCGGCCAGCCGAACGCCGGCGTCGACATGACCTTCAACTTCCCAACCCTGGTAGCGCATGCCGCCAAGACCCGGCCGCTGGGCGCGGGCACCATCATCGGTTCGGGCACTGTATCCAACTACGACCGCAGCGCCGGCTCCAGCTGCCTGGCGGAAAAACGCATGCTGGAAATCGTCGAACAGGGCGAGGCGAAGACGCCGTTCCTCAAGTTCGGCGACCGGGTACGCATCGAGATGTTCGACGCAGCCGGGCAGAGCATTTTCGGCGCCATCGATCAGGTGGTGGAACGCTATGAGCACTGACGCCAGTCTCATTGGTAGGAGCCGGCTTGCCGGCGATGCCTTGGCGCAGAGCGGATCGCCAGCAAGCTGGCTCCTACAGGACGCGTCGAGATGCTGAAACTCTACGGCTACTGGCGCTCCAGCGCCGCCTACCGCGTGCGTATCGCCCTCAACCTCAAGGGCCTGGCTTACCAGCAGGTGCCGGTGCACCTGGTCAAGGATGGCGGCCAGCAGCACGGCGCCGACTACCGCGCGCTGAACCCGCAGCAGTTGCTGCCGCTGCTGGTGGACGAGGAGAACGGCGGCGTGCGCATCGCCCAGTCGCTGGCGATCATCGAATACCTCGAAGAGATCTTCCCGGTGCCGGCGCTGTTGCCAGCCGATCCGGCCGAGCGTGCCCAGGTGCGGGCGCTGGCGCTGCATATCGCCTGCGATCTGCATCCGCTGAACAACCTGCGCGTGCTGCAGTACCTGTCCAGCGAACTGGGCGTCGCCGATGAGGCGAAAAACGCCTGGTACCGGCACTGGGTCGCGCTCGGTCTGGCCGCCGTGGAGGAGGGCCTGGCCGCGTTCGACGGGCGCCTGTCGCTCGGCGAGCGGCCTGGATATCTGGAAGCCTGCCTGATTCCGCAGCTGTATAATGCGCGGCGTTTTAACTGTGACCTTGCCGCGTACCCACGCATTGTCGCCATGGCGGCGCGCTGTGAACCCCTGGAGGCCTTCCAACTGGCCGCACCGGAGGTACAAGCCGACGCCCAGTGACATCCCCGGCTTCACCAAGCCTTGCATTCCGCTGCGCCACAAGCGTGGCGGGTCCGATTCCGTCACAGATAAAAACAAACAGGTGACGCATGACCCGTGAAAAACCGAAGAACCTCTGGCTCTCGCGCTGGGGTTTCCTCCTCGCTGCAACCGGCTCGGCCGTCGGGCTGGGCAATATCTGGAAATTTCCCTACATCACCGGCGAATACGGTGGTGGTGCCTTCGTGCTGATGTACCTGGCGTGCATCCTGGCCATCGGCATTCCGGTGATGATGACCGAGATCGCCATTGGCCGCCGTGGCCGTGGCAGCCCCATCGACGCCATTGGCCGCGTGGTGCGCGAGAACAATGGCAACCCGTTGTGGAAAGCGGTGGGCGGCATGGCCATGCTCGCTGGCTTCATGATCCTGTGTTTCTACGTGGTCGTCGCCGGCTGGGCCTTCGCTTACACTTGGAAGATGCTCGACGGCTCGCTGGCTGCCACCAGCGTCGAGCAGCTCGGTGGTGTGTTCGAGGCGCATAACGCCAATCCCTGGCAATTGGGCGGCTGGAGCGTGCTGGTGGCGCTGCTGACCCTGTGGATCGTCGGCAAAGGCGTGCAGGCTGGAGTCGAAAAAGCCTTTCGCTGGATGATGCCGGGCCTGGCGGTAATGCTGCTGGTGTTGGTCGGCTATGCCTTTACCAGCGGTAGTTTCAAGGCCGGTTTCGATTTCCTGTTCCATTTCGATGCCTCGAAAATCACCGGCGAGGCGCTGCTGGCGGCGCTGGGGCATGCCTTCTTCACCCTGAGCCTGGCCTCCGGGGCGATTCTGACCTACGGCTCCTACATTCCCGACGGCCAGTCGATTACCCGCACCACCTTCATGGTGGTGGTCTGTGATACCTGCGTGGCGCTGCTGGCGGGGCTGGCGATCTTCCCGATCATCTTCGCCAACGGCATGAGCCCCAGCGCCGGGCCTGGGCTGATCTTCATGAGCCTGCCGCTGGCCTTCCAGCAGATGCCGTTCGGCACCGTGTTTGGCGTGCTGTTCTTTGCCATGGTGTCGGTCGCCGCGTTGACCTCGGCCATCTCGATGATCGAGGCACTGGTGGCCTACCTCAACGAGAAACATGGCGTTAGCCGGATCAAGGCTGCTGCCGGCTCCGGTGCTGTGCTGCTGGTGATCAGCCTGCTGGCGATGCTGTCGTTCAACCTGTTGGCGGGCTGGGCGCCGCTGGGCAAGAACTTCTTCGACTGGCTGGACTACCTCACCTCGCGCTGGATGATGCCGCTGGGCGGTATCTTCATGGTGGTGCTCGCCGGCTACGCGCTGCGCGGCGAAATCATGCGTGACGAGCTGGGCCTGCCGCCGGCCGGCTACGCGCTCTGGTTGTTCATGGTGCGCTATGTCAGCCCGGTGTTGATCATGGTGGTGTTCCTGCATGCGCTGGGCTGGCTGATGTTCGACCCGGTGCTGCAGTGGTACTGGATTGCCGGCGCCATCGGTCTGCTGGCTGTGGCCGGCGAATTGCTGCGGCCACGAGTGATGCCGGTACTGACTGGCCGCTGAGTCGTTGATGACAGACCGAGGCGCAGCTCCGTGAGGGGCTGCGCCTTTTTTGTCGGCGAAAAATCGCCAGTAAATCGGCGCCAATAAGCGGATAGTTGCCGAGCATGGCCAGATGCCTGCTTTTCAGGGGCTATGCTTAACAAAACCACTTGGCGAATTGCCAGTACTCAAGCTGGGCGCCTTTGCTGCCGATATATGGGGTTCGATTTGGCACAGCAGTTGCGTTGCCTTCCGACCAGGCCGCGTTCATGAGACGTGGCTTTATAAGAAGAACCTGGAGTTGTCCCCTATGTTTGAACCTGCCGCACGCCTATTCGCCAACCTTGCCGTCGGCAAGAAGTTATTCATCGGCTTCGGTCTGGTATTGCTGCTCACCGCAGCCATGACCGGCAGCGGCTTTCTCGCTGTACAGGCAGTGCTGCAAGGACATGCCCAGGTCGGCCAGCTGGCACAGGTCAACCAGGAGATTCTTCAGGCGCGTAGCCTGGAGCGCAGCTTCGCCATCGAGCAGACCCCGCAGAGTGCCGAGCTCGTGCGGGCCAGTTTGCTCAAGGTGCAGACACTGCTGGAAAAGCTCGCCCAGGACAGTTCTGGCGCCAGCTCGCGCAATCAGACCATGCAGCAGGCCGTGGCCGAGTACCTCAAGCAGTTCGACAACTATGTCGAGCAGCAGAACAAGGCGCGCGAAGCGCGGCAGGACATGCGCAGGGCCGCTGACGAGGCGCGCGACCAGTTCGAGGTGATCGAGCTGGACATGTACGACGCGGTACGTGAACTGCGTCTGCAGGGCGACCTCCTGCGCGGCAGTGATCCGCTGACCCTGGCGGAGGCCGCATCCGGTCTGAGCAAACGCATGCTCGATCTGCGTGACCATGAAAGCCTGTACATCATCGACGGTTCGGCTGAGGCGCTGGAGGAATGGGAATACGTCAGCGAAGACCTGCAAACCGTGGCTCGCAGCCTGATGGTATGGCTCAACGACGACCAGAAAGGCGCCATTGACACCGCGCTGCAGGCGCTGACCTTCTACCAGCGTTCCTTCCACTATTACCAGCAACTGCGCGAGCAGAATCTGGCCACTGAGAAGGCCATGATCGAACGTGCGCGCTCGGTGGTGAACCTGGCCGAAGCGGCCCAGGCGGCGGCCGAGCAGAGCATGCTCGACGACAGCCAGCGCTCGCTGGTGATGCTCGGCATCATGGGTGCGGCCGCAGTGGTGCTGGGCCTGTGCGCGGCGTTGCTGATCACCCGCTTGATCGTCGTACCGCTGCGCCAGACCGTGACATTCGCCCAACGCATCGCCGCAGGCGATCTCAGCCAGAACATCCCGCAGGATCGCCGCGACGAAGTGGGCCAGTTGCTGGCCGCCATGCAGGACATGACCCTCAGCCTGCGCACCCTGGTCGGACGCATTGGTGGGGGTGTCGGGCAGATCGCGGCGGCTGCCGAGCAATTGTCGGCGGTCACCGCGCAGACCAGCGCCGGGGTGCAGGCGCAGAAACTGGAAACCGAGCAGACCGCCACCGCCATGCACCAGATGGCTGCGACCGTGCAGGAAGTGGCACAGAACGCCGAGCAGGCCTCGCTGGCGGCGCGTGATGCGGATCTGGAAGCGCAGCAGGGTAATCGCGTGGTGCAGCAGGCGGTGGATCAGATCGACAGTCTGGCCAGCGAAGTGGAGCAGTCCGCCAAGGCCATCGCCGACCTGAATCAGGAAAGCGCGCGTATCGGCAGTGTGCTGGAAGTGATTCGCAACGTCGCCGAGCAGACCAACCTGCTGGCGCTCAACGCCGCCATCGAGGCGGCGCGTGCAGGTGAGCAGGGCCGTGGTTTTGCCGTGGTCGCCGATGAAGTACGCGCGCTGGCCAAGCGTGCCCAGGACAGCACCGAAGAGATCGAGAGCCTGATCGCCGGCCTGCAGCGCATGGCCAAGGGCGCCGTGCAGCAGATGGACAGCAGCCGCGACCTGACCCGGCGCACCGTCGAACTGGCGGGCGAGGCTGGAGACGCGCTGGGGCGCATCACCCAGGCGGTGAGTACCATCGAGCAGATGAACCAGCAGATCGCCGCCGCTGCCGAGGAGCAGAGCGCTGTGGCCGAGGCGATCAACGAGAGCGTCACCCGTGTGCGCGATATCGGCGAGCAGAGCGCTACCGCCACGGAACAGACTGCAGCCTCCAGTGCCGAGCTGGCGCGTTTGGGCGTCGAGCTGCAGGAGTTGGTGCGCCAGTTCCGCACCTGATTCGGACGAACCGGGACATCGGGCGCGGGCGGGCGTAGGGCGGACTCAGGAGCGTCAGCGAACAGTCCGCCGTCTTCGGCGCGGCAAAAGTCCTAACGGCGAACTGCTTCGCGAGTACGCCCTACAAAGCTCGCTCCCACATGTTCAGGTTCGGGCCGGACTGAAGCGCTGGCCCGAGATCGCAGGATGATAGAGCGGCTGGACCTTGTTGCCGGCTGGGTCCAGCAGGTGAAAGCTGCGCGCACCGTCGCCATGGTCGAAGGGCCGATCCAGCAGCGTCACCCCTTGTGCCTTGAGGTACTGGTACCAGGCGTCCAGTTCCTCGACGCTGTCGACGATGAAGCCGTAATGATCCACCAGCGCCACACCGTGGCTCTCGGCATAAGCGCGGCCGAGCGACAGGTTGTCGTTGCCGCAGGTCAGGTAGACCAGGTCCTCGTTGGCGCGGTGCAGCAACTGCATGCCCAGCACGTCCACGTAGAAACGCTCGCACTCTTCCAGGTTGGGTACCAGCAGGGCCAGATGGCGTAGGCCATTGAGGCGCGATGGGCGTTCGAACATCTTTTTACACTTCAATATGTATACAATTATTTTTCAAATATAAAACATAATGGAGGTTGCCGTGTACGTGCTATTGCTCAAGACCCAACTCAAGCCCGGCAGTTTCGGGGCGTTCATGGATGCCATGCGTGTCAACGCCGCCGCTTCGGTGCGCGATGAGCCGGGCTGCCTGACCTTCGACGTGATGCGTGACCGCAGTGATCCCGATCTGGTGTGGCTGTACGAGGTGTACGTCGACGAGGCGGCTTTCGAGGCGCATACGCGAACCGCGCATTTCCTCGCCAGCCGGCCGCTGGTGGAACCACTGATCGAGCGTCAGGAGGCTATCGAAGCCGATATGCTGGCGCTCAATCCATCGCGCTGAAGTGAGGCCGCCCGTTGCACCACTGGCCGCTGCGAAGGCTTGGCTCGGTCAGGCCGTGCTCTGTGCCATCTGCATATCCAGCACCCGGATATGCCCTGGCTCGGGATAGTGCCAGTGCACGTCCAGATCCCAGAAGCGCGCGCCATAGCGGCGCTCCGGCTGCGGCTGCTGGTAGGCCGGGCGCGGATCCTGCGCCAGGCACTGCTCGATCAGCTCGACCAAGGGCTCACTCAGACGCAGCGCGTGTTGGCGCGCCAGGTGTAGCGCCTCATCCTGCCAGTCCACCGCGATCAGGGGTGGCGGTGCATCTGCCATATCGTTGCGCGCGTCGGCCACAGAATCGGCGTACGGCACATAGGGCTTGATATCCAGCACCGGCGTACCGTCGAGCAGGTCGATACCGGACAGGTGCAGGCGGCCTGGTTCCACTCGTTCCAGGCGTACCACGGACTGGCCGATGCCGTTGGGGCGATGGGTGGCGCGGGTGCTGAACACGCCTACCGCCTGGTTACCGCCCAGGCGCGGCGGGCGCACTTTCAGGCGCGGCTTGTCTTCCAGCGCCTGGTGAAAGAGAAACAGCAACCAGACATGGCTGACCTGTTCCAGGCCCTGCACGGCTTCGCCCTGATCGAAGGGCGGCAGCAATTCCAGCACGCCGCGCGCGGCGGGCGCCAGGTGCGGCTGGCGAGGAATGGCGAACTTTCCCTTGAAGCAGGAGCGAACGATACCGACCGGAGAAACCAGATGCTGCATGGCGTCCTGCTTAGCGTCTGTTGACGGGGGCGTCGTGTGCCACGCGGCAGCCGGCATCGCGGAATGGGCCGGTGAAACGAATCCAGCCTTCACCAGGGCTGACCTGAGCGCAGGTCAGGTGGCCATCGATCTTGCTCTGCCAGAGAAAGAATGGTGCCGGCGCGGCGAGGCCGGGCAGGCTCAGGGCGAGCAGTGCGGTGAGGAGTAGGGTACGCATGATGGTGGTCTCCAGAGCGTGACGGACACAGCCTAACACGACCTCAGAAGCGTTCCTTATCGCCCAGATAGCGCCATTGCCCGACCGGCAACTTGGTCATGGGCACGCCGCCGATGCGGATGCGCTTCATGCCCAGAACCTTCAGGCCCAGCGCCGTACATATCTGCCGCAGCAGGTCAGGGGCCGGATTCTTCAGCGCGAAACGCAGGCGCTGTTCGCTCTGCCAGCTGGCCTTGCACGGCGGGAACTGCGTGCCCTTGTGCAGCCAGCCTTTCTTCAGGCGCTCCAATGTGCTGGCGGGCACTTCGCCGGCTACTTCGACCAGGTATTCCTGCTCCAGCTTGGCGGCATCCTCGCGCAGCTTGCGTTGCGTTCGCCAGTCCTGGCTGAGCACTATCAGGCCACTGGCACCGGTCTGCAGCGGCAGGCTCTGCTCCTGGCGCAGGAAGTGGCCATGCAGGACGCGCTGGGTGTGCGGGTCTTGCTCCCAGTGGCGTTCGCGTACCAGCAGGTGCTGCAACTGTGCGGCGTTGCAGCCAGTCGAGCCGTGCACCAGCAGGGTGACGGGCTCCACGGGGTCAAGGCTGGCATCGGGGTGCAACTCGACGCGCTGATCCTCGACCTTGAACTGCGGTGCTTCGACCACTTGGCCGTCCACCGTCACCCAGCCCCCTGCGATGTAAAGATCGGCTTCACGGCGCGAGCAACCGAACAGCTCGATGACGCGTTTGGACAGACGGGTGGCTTCGCTCATGACTGGGCTCGACAAAAAGAAGGTCATTGTACCGGCAAGAAGCTGTGGTGCCGGGAAAGAAAAAGCCCCGCATGCTGCGGGGCTTTTCAGGAGATAGGTCGGTCAGACCAGCTCGCCCCACATGTCGTACTCGTCGGCATCGACGATGCGCACGCGCACCTTGTCGCCCGGCTTGACGTTGGGGGAGTCGATGAACACGCTGCCGTCGATCTCCGGAGCATCGGCCCAGGAGCGGGCCACGGCGCCTTCGCCGTCCACTTCGTCGATCAGTACGTCCATCTCCAGGCCGATCTTGGCCTGCAGACGTGCAGAGCTGATGGCCTGCTGGTGCGCCATGAAACGCTCCCAACGGTCCTGCTTGACGTCGTCAGGCACTACTTCCAGACCCAGGTCGTTGGCTGGTGCGCCCTCGACTGGCGAATACTGGAAGCAACCGACGCGGTCGAGCTGCGCTTCCGTGAGCCAGTCCAGCAGGTACTGGAAGTCTTCCTCGGTCTCGCCGGGGAAACCGACGATGAAGGTGGAGCGGATGGTCAGCTCCGGGCAGATCTCGCGCCACTTCTTGATGCGCGCCAGGGTCTTGTCTTCGAAGGCCGGGCGCTTCATCGACTTGAGCACTTTCGGGCTGGCGTGCTGGAAGGGGATATCCAGGTACGGCAGCAGCTTGCCGGCGGCCATCAGCGGGATCACGTCATCGACGTTGGGGTAGGGGTAAACGTAGTGCAGGCGCACCCACACGCCCATCGACGACAGCGCTTCGCACAGTTCGAGCATGCGCGTTTTCACTGGCTGGCCGTTCCAGAAGTCCAGCTTGTACTTCAGATCGACGCCGTAGGCGCTGGTGTCCTGGCTGATCACCAGCAGCTCCTTCACGCCGGCCTTGACCAGGCGCTCGGCTTCGCTCAGTACGTCGCCCACTGGGCGGCTGACCAGCTTGCCGCGCATGGACGGAATGATGCAGAAGCTACAGGTATGGTTGCAGCCTTCGGAAATCTTCAAATAAGCGTAGTGACGCGGGGTCAGCTTGATGCCCTGCGGCGGCACCAGGTCGATCAGCGGGTTGTGCTCGGTCTTCGGCGGGATGACTTCGTGTACGGCGTTGACCACCTGCTCGTATTGCTGCGGGCCGGTGACGGCCAGCACGCTCGGGTGCACGTCGCGGATGCTGTCTTCGGCCACGCCCATGCAACCGGTGACAATCACCTTGCCGTTCTCCGCCAGCGCCTCACCGATGGCGTCGAGCGACTCGGCCTTGGCACTGTCGATGAAGCCACAGGTATTGACCACCACCACGTCGGCATCCTGGTAGGTCTGTACGATCTCGTAACCTTCCATGCGCAGCTGGGTCAGGATGCGTTCGGAGTCGACCGTCGCTTTTGGACAGCCAAGGGAGACAAACCCTACTTTCGGTGTGGCGGTGGACATGCGGGCTAACCTCTAAGGGCGCCTGGGTGGCGCCTCTGATCAAAAAGTGCGCAATTCTAGCGGCGCTTCGTGCGCTTGACCAGAGGCGCCTTCACCTCAATTACGTCCTGGCAGCATACGCGTCAGGGTGTTATCGCGCGCCACGTAATGGTGGTACAGGCCGGCAATGGCGTGCAGGCCGATCAGCCAGTAGCCAGCGGTGCCGGCCAGCTCGTGTAGTTCCTTGATTTGGCCGGCCAGTTCCTTGTTTGGGCCGATCAGTGCCGGCAGCTCCAGGCCGAAGAAGGGGATGGGCTTGCCAGCGGCGCTGAGGATCAGCCAGCCGGCCAGCGGCGCCCCGATCATCAGGGCGTACAGGGTCAGGTGCATCAGCTTGGCGAGCAGGTTCTGCCAGCTCGGTGGCGCAGGTTGGATGGCTGGGGTAGGGCTCAGCGCACGAGCGAGCAGGCGCAACCAGACCAGTGCAAAGACGCTCAGGCCAAGCATGAAGTGCCATTGCTTGAGCAGTTCACGGGTGTCGCTGCCCTTGGGGAAATTCCCTTTGAGCTCTATGCAGGCATAAGCGGCGGCGATCAGAAGCAGCATCAGCCAGTGCAGGGCAATGGACAGGCTGCCATAACGTGAGGGGGTGTTCTTCCAGTTCATCGGGGTTTCCTCGGTCAATCCGCTGCAACTGAGGCGGGGCGTTGAGCATAGGCCCGCTTGGCTGAGGAGAAGCTGAGGAGGATGAATGATCGCAAACGAAAAAGGCCACTCGATTGAGTGGCCTTTATCTGAAGGTGGTTGCGGGAGCAGGATTTGAACCTACGACCTTCGGGTTATGAGCCCGACGAGCTACCAGACTGCTCCATCCCGCGCCGGCCATTCTACGCTTGCTTAATATCTTGTCAATCGATTTGTTGAGTTTGATCGAAAAAGTTAATTCTCGCCAAAGCAAAAAGGCCACTCAATGAGTGGCCTTTTCGTGAAGCTGGTTGCGGGAGCAGGATTTGAACCTACGACCTTCGGGTTATGAGCCCGACGAGCTACCAGAC
>NZ_QASO01000017.1:18024-20209 GCF_003052605.1 Ectopseudomonas oleovorans
GGATTTGAACCTACGACCTTCGGGTTATGAGCCCGACGAGCTACCAGACTGCTCCATCCCGCGTCTGTGGGGCGGTATTCTACAGCCAGAAGCTGCGCTGTCAACCGCTAATTGCAAGAAAAGTGTTTTCAACTCAGGTGCTTAGCGTTAAACAACTGTTAGACTTCCTGGCTCCAGGCCAGGCTGGACGAGGCTTACGAGGGGGTTGTGCGCAAGATAATCCATGTTGACTATGAGGCCTGTTCACCCCTGTTTTTACCGTTCGTAACCTCTGCGCAGCGCGCTGGTTTCGGGCGGTTTGTGTCCGCGGGGGCGCTGGTGTGCAACGACGCATGGCGCAATTTGCCGCGCAACCCGAAGGGACGGGCCAGTTTTTGCGTGGTACGTCGTTACTCGACGGCTCATTTGGGCGACCAAACTTCGCGTCTCGCGCCTAGTCCCACGCAAAAACTGGCTCCGGCGCGGCCGTGCGCGAAACGGCAACAGACCCTAGCACATCCTTGAGATAGGCATACGGATCATGTCACGCACTTGGCGTTCGACTTCGCCATCAGGGCTGGCTTGAATCGGGGCCGAAGGATTACGCCCTCAGCCCCATAATTTCTGGTCAGACAGTTACCACGATCTTGCCGATCTGCTGATTGGCTTCAAGGAAACGATGGGCATCCTGGATGTAGCTAAGTGCGAATGTCTTTGCGATGATCGGGCGCAACGTACCGGACTTCAACCCTTGCAGAATAAAAGCCTTCGCTCTCTCTAGGGCTTCAAGGTCGGCCACAATCTCTGCGTAGAGATAGCCCTTCAAAGTCAGGCTTTTGCCCAGCACGGTAAACAGTGGGAATGGTGTCGGTTCAGAGCTAAGTGCGCCGTACACCAGCAAAATTCCGCCCCGCGCCATGCTCTGCGTGAGAGGTTCAAAGGACGGCCCGCCTACAGGATCGAATACAACGCGAGCGCCTTGACCGGCAGTTATCGTCATAACACGCTCGACGATATCCTCTTCATCGCTGACGATGACATGCGCAGCGCCTGCATCAAGTAGGGCTTGCTTCTTCGCCTGAGTTCGAGTGATCGCAATTGATGTGGCGCCGACCATACGAGCCATTTGGAAGGCGGCCAAGCCAACACTGCTTGACGCGGCGGTAACGATGACAAAGTCGCCCTGCCGTAGCTTCGCCTGTTCAATCAATGCCCCCAGGCGGTGACGTACTGCATCCAAGACGCCGCAGCCTCTTCAAAGGACAAGTTCTCAGGGCTCTTTACCACCAGGTAGGCCGGTACATTGGCCAGCTCGCCGTAGGTGCCCCAGCGAGCAATATCCAGAGGTGGGATCAGAGCGACCGAGTCACCAATAGTGATCTCGGTTACGTCGCTCCCAACTGCCGTTACGATGCCTGCGGCCTCGTAGCCTAAGCGGCTGGGGAACTCCGCTTCTTGTAGGTATGTGTGATTGCGGAACATCACTTCGGCTCGGTTCAAGCCAATGGCTTTAACACTAATCTGCACCTCGTTTGCTGCTGGTGCCGATACTTCCAGATCTTCCAGCTTCAGAACGCTGGCGTCACCGTATTCATGAATTCTGACAATGCGTGCCATATGGATACCTCGTTTATCAATGGGCCTCGACGTACATCCGGAAGGTATCCGGGCACTCGAAAGGTGAAAAAAATTTAGTCATTGGTTGGCGCTAGATAAAGGCCTATGATGGCGTATTACTAGAAACAGAGTGTTTATAATGGATCGCCTGACCCAGATGGCCACGTTCGTCAAAGCCGTTGAGCTGGGTTCATTCAGCGCCGCTGCGGACGACCTGAATCTGTCCCCTCAATTAGTAGGGAAGCAGGTGAAAATGCTCGAACAACATCTGGGTGTTTCCCTGCTGCACCGGACTACGCGCAGGCAAAGCCTCACCGACTTCGGCAGGGCGTTCTACCCGCGAGCAAAACTGATCCTTGCAGACATGCAGTCTGCCGAGAACCTGGCTGCCTGTTGCCGCTGACCGAAAACTGACCCAGGTGTTCAACTGCTTCTGCTCAATTTTTGAGCAGGAGAACACAGGGTGATCAGTATGGAAATGATGGGCAAAATTCGGCGGATGTATTTCCGCGACAAGCTGTCGCTACATGAGATAGCCAAGCGCACCGGGTTGGCGCGCAACACGATTCGCAAGTGGGTCAGAGCACCT
>NZ_QASO01000018.1 GCF_003052605.1 Ectopseudomonas oleovorans
AGTTGCTTGCGGCATTTGACCTGCTCATGGCTGTCGACACCATGAACTTGAAAAACCTGCTTTGCCAAATCCACGCCTATGCGTTTAAGTTTCATGCGGGCTCCCCCTCCGGGATTGTTTGTTTCGTAACCTACAGTCTGGCGCAATGACGCCGTAGGAGGGAGGAGTCCATCTCATTGGGCTACGAAACGTGGATGCCGGGGTCGGACCAGAACATCGCGGCTGAAGCCGCTCCTACAGGTATTCACCCGTCCCGTAGGAGCCCGCTTGCGGGCGATAGCCAGTAGCCGGATGTAATCCGGGCCCAAGAAAAAACCCGCCGTGCGCATCACGCAGGGCGGGTTTCTTTACAGCGGTTAAAGCCTTACAGAGTCACAGCAGCCGGCTCGGGCTCGGCGGCCATTTCCACGTCCGGCGCCACTTCGATGTGCTGCAGCTCGAGACGCTCGCTGCTCCACTGGCGGATGCGGTTGGTCAGTGCCAGGTCGTCATTCAGCTTCTGCCCGTAGGACGGGATGATCTCCTTCAGGCGCTCCTGCCACTCAGGGGTGGCGACCTTGTCGGCGAAGGCCTTCTCGATCAGTTGCAGCATGATCGGTGCAGCGGTGGAAGCACCCGGCGAGGCGCCCAGCAGTGCGCTGATGCTGCCGTCGGCCGAGGTCACCACTTCGGTGCCGAACTGCAGCACGCCGCCCTTCTCGGCATCCTTCTTGATGATCTGCACGCGCTGGCCAGCATTGATCAGCTCCCAGTCGGCGTCCTGCGCCTCCGGGAAGTACTCGCGCAGCGAGGCCATGCGGTCTTCCTGGCTGAGCATCAGCTGACCCATCAGGTAGGTGCTCAGCGACCAGTTGTCCATGCCGGCGTTGACCATCGGCATGAAGTTGTCAGTGGTCATGCTGCTGAACATGTCGAGCAGCGAGCCGTTCTTCAGGTATTTGGTGGAGAAGGTGGCGAACGGGCCGAACAGCAGCACGTTCTCGCCGTCGATCACGCGAGTGTCCAGGTGCGGCACGGACATGGGCGGCGAGCCGACCGAAGCCTTGCCGTAGACCTTGGCCAGGTGCTGGGCAACCACGTCCTGATTACGCGTCATCAGGAACTGGCCGCCGACCGGGAAGCCGGCGTAGCCCTTGGCTTCTTCGATACCGGATTTCTGCAGCAGCTTGAGCGCGCCACCACCGGCGCCGATGAAGACGAAGCGCGCGTTGATGCTCTGCTCGGCGCCGCCCTTGGCCAGGTCGGCGACGATCACGCGCCAGGTGCCGTCATCGTTGCGCTTGAGGTCACGAACTTCGTGCTCCAGGTGCAGGCTGGCCTGCTCCTTGCCAATCAGCGAGTCGATCAGCTGACGGGTGATCTCGCCGAAGTTGACGTCGGTGCCGATGGCCATACGGGTGGCGGCGACCTTCTGCTGCGGATCGCGACCTTGCATGACCAGCGGTACCCACTGGGCGATCTGCGCGTGATCTTCGGTGAACTCCATGCCACGGAACAGGTTGCTGTGCTGCAGGGCGGCGTGGCGCTTGCGCAGGTACTCGACGTTGTCGTCGCCCCAGACGAAGCTCATGTGCGGGGTGATGTTGATGAAGCTCTTGGGCTTGCTCAGCACCTCGCGCTCGACCTGGGTGGCCCAGAACTGCTTGGAGATCTCGAACGACTCGTTGATCGCGATCGCCTTGCTGATATCGATGCCACCGTCGGCGGTTTCCGGGGTGTAGTTCAGCTCGCAAAAGGCCGAGTGGCCGGTGCCGGCATTGTTCCAGCCGTTGGAGCTTTCGGCGGCTACCTGGTCGAGGCGCTCGTAGATTTCGATGCTCCAGTCCGGCTGCAGCTCGTGGAGGTAGGTGCCGAGGGTAGCGCTCATCACGCCAGCGCCGATCAGCAGCACGTCGACGGTTTTCTCGGGCTCGCGGGGCTTGGAGCAACCGATCACGCTGAGACAAAGCAGCGTCAGCAGGATTTTCTTCATGGGGCAGTCCAGTTCATCGCACGACGACAACAGCCGTGCAGGCAAGGTTTCGGGCAGCGGCCGTTTGGGCCGCACATGGGCGATAGCCGCAGATCTGCGGCGCGGCGGGAGGAAGGGTGTTTCCAGGCCTCTTGGCGGGCGTATTCCGATCGCGCCGCATGCTGGAGCAATATGCGTGCCGCTGAAAGGATTCAGCAGACTCTGTGCGGCTTTCTGCCACACAGCCGGCACGGGGCTGGCGGGAACTCGCCAGATCCACGGGAGGAGCCCCCTGGAAATGGCGGAATCCCGCCCGAATCAGGCCAGCAGCAGTGGCAACAGCAAGGCGGTGCCGATGCCCAGCAGGCTCATCGCCAGGGCGGCGAAGGCGCCGCACTCCTCACTCTCCTGCAAGGCGTGCGCGGTACCGATGGCATGGGCATTGATGCCGTAGCTCAGGCCACGGGCCGCGGGGTGATCGACGCCAGCCCAGCGCAGCAGCAGCGGCCCCATGGCCGTACCGATCACCCCGGTGAGCATGACCATCACCGCAGCCAGGGAAGCGACGCCGCCGATCTGCTCGGCCACCGGCATGGCAATCGGCATGGTCACGAATTTCGGTGCCAGGCTCATCACCACGCTCCAGTCGGCGCCCAGCGCCCAGCCGATGGCCAGGGTCAGCGCCACCGACAGCACGCCGCCGGCCGTGAGGGTGATCAGCACCGGCCAGAACAACTGACGGATGCGCTTGATGTTGTGCTGCAGCGGCACCGCCAGGGCTACGGTGGCCGGCCCCAGCAGCCAGGCAACAGGCTCGGCGCCGGCGCGGTAGGTGGCGTAATCCACGCCGCACAGCAGCAAGGTGGCGACGATCAGCGTCACCGATACCAGCACCGGCTGCAGCAGCAGCAGCAGCCAGCCGCTGCGGCGATAGAGCCAGGCGGCGATCAGAAAAGCGGCCAGGGTCAGGGCGATGGCGAACAGCGGATGATGAGTCAGCAGCGTCATCCCTTGCGCTCCTGACGGCGGATCAGCGTCTGCAAGAGCCAGCCGCAGAACGGCACGGTGACCAGCAGCGACAGCACCAGCGCCGTGGCGATCACCGGTAGTTCACCAAGCAGCAGATCGCTGCTGGTCATGATCCCCGAGGCCGGCACGGCCAGTAGCAGCGGCAGGTAAGGCAGCAAACCACCGGCAGCCTGCTGCAGCGGCTCGGGCACGGCGCCGCGCCACATCAGCCAGACCGAGAGCAGCAGCAGGCCAATGATCGAGGCTGGCAGCATCGGCAACAGCCAGTGATTGAGCGCCACGCCGAACAACTGCAGCAATACCAGCCAGAACAGGCCACGCACCATCATGATCTCGACTCCTCCTTATGGCGCCCCCGACGAAACAGCGGAAGCGGCTCGATAACCGAGCGACCATACAACACACTGAGCCCTTGCAGGCCCTTGAGTGCATCTTCCAGCGATTTGTCGGCGCGCACGGCGAAGGCATCGAAGCCGCACTGGCGCATGTGCGCCAACTGGTCGCGCAGCACATCACCCACCGCGCGCAACTCACCGCGCCAGCCCAGGCGGGTACGTAGCAGGTAGGCCTGGCTGTAGCCACGGCCATCGCGAAAACTGGGGAAATCGATGGCGATCAACGGCAGACTGGTGAGAAACGGCTGCAGCGCCTCTGGATCGTCATCCACCTGCAGCAGCAGGCCATCGGCGCTCATCGTCCTACCCTCCAGCACCTCCACAGACTGCCGCTCACGCCAGGCCGCAAGCGGCAGGATCAACGGCGCGTCAGCCTCCAGATCGAGCTCCCAGGGATCGTTGTCGACGATGCAGGCCTGGCCCTCGACCAGGCGAATCAGGTTGTTCATACCACCTCCTCGCGGCTGTAAACGCTCGCCTTGAATGGCTCCAGGCCGATGCGCTGGAAGGTGTCGAGAAAGCCTTCGTTCACCTGCCGCTGATCGACGTAGGTGCGTACGATACGCTCGATCACTTCGGGCACCTGCTCGGCAGCGAACGACGGGCCGATCACCTTGCCCAGCGCAGCCTGCTGGCCCTGGCTACCACCGAGGGTGAGTTGGTACCACTCGCTGCCGTTCTTGTCGACGCCGAGGATGCCGATGTTGCCGATATGGTGATGGCCGCAGGCGTTCATACAGCCGGAGATGTTCAGGCTCAGCTCGCCCAGATCATGCAGATAGTCGAGGTCGTCGAAACGCTGCTGGATGGCCTGGGCAATGGGGATCGACTTGGCGTTGGCCAACGAGCAGAAATCACCACCGGGGCAGGCGATGATGTCGGTGAGCAAACCGGCGTTGGCCGTGCCCAACCCCGCCGCTTCGGCCTCCCGCCATAGCGCGTAGAGGTCGGCCTTGCGTACATCGGGCAGCACCAGGTTCTGTTCGTGGGCGACACGAATCTCGCCGAAGCCGTAGCGCTCGCTCCAGTCCGCCAGCATCTCCATCTGCTCGGCGGTGACGTCGCCGGGCGGTGCACTGATGCCCGGCTTGGTCGACAGCACCACGCTCAGGTAGCCAGGCACCTGATGCGCCATGACGTTGCGCGAGACCCAGCGGGCGAAGGCCTCGTCGCGCGCCAGGTGGGTGCCGAAGTCGAGGTCGAGGGCGTCCTGCGGCACGTAGGCCGGTTTGTGGAAGGAGGCGGCGACGCGCTGGTACTCGTCCTCGGTCAGTTGCGCCGGGCCATCCTTGATCGGCTGCCACTCGCGCTCCACCTCATTAGCGAAGGCCTCGATGCCGAGGGCCTTGACCAGAATCTTGATCCGCGCCTTGTACTTGTTGTCGCGCCGGCCATGGCGGTTGTACACGCGCAGGATGGCCTCGACGTAGGACAGGCAGTCCTGCCAGTGCAGACCCTCGCGCAGGGTCTGGGCGATGATCGGCGTACGCCCAAGGCCGCCGCCGACCAGCACACGCAGGCGCAACTCGCCTGCTTCGTCACGGTACAGCTGCAGGCCGATGTCATGCACCTGAACGGCTGCGCGGTCCTGCTCCGCCGCGCACAGGGCGATCTTGAACTTACGCGGCAAGAAGAGAAATTCCGGGTTGACCGTCGACCACTGACGGAGGATCTCGGCCAGCGGGCGTGGGTCGAGGTACTCGTCGGCAGCGACGCCGGCGAAAGCCTCGGTAGTGACGTTGCGTACGCAGTTGCCGGAAGTCTGGATGGCATGCATGTCGTGATCGGCCAGCCAGTCGAGGATGTCCGGCACACGCTCGAGCTCGACCCAGTTGAACTGGATGTTCTGCCGCGTGGTGAAGTGGCCGTAACCACGATCGTACTCGCGGGCGATATGCGCCAGCGCACGCATCTGCTTGGCCGAGAGGGTGCCGTAGGGAATGGCTACGCGCAGCATGTAGGCATGCTTTTGCAGGTACAGGCCGTTCTGCAGGCGCAGCGGCAGAAACTCCTCCTCGCTCAGTTCATCGGCCAGGCGCCGCTGTACCTGGTCGCGGAACTGGGCGACGCGCTCGCGCACCAGCGCGCGGTCATAATCATCGTATTGGTACATACAGGCAGGCCTCCTGATCACGGGGTGTCAACTATGCCTGCCGGGCGTGTACCGAGAACAGCGCCAGAAAAGCCTTAAAAAACCAGATCAGATGGGTACGACAGTGACCTGCACAGGGCACCGATTGGCGCGGCGCGATGTCGCAGGGCGGTATCTGCACCGCTCGACCTTAAGGCTCCTGGCCTCAGCAATGGCGAGGCCTGGCGGCCTGCGTGGCACTTTTCCCTGCGCTCGACGCAATCATCTGATCCGCTTTTTTATCAAAAACCTGAGTCTGTTTTGTAAACAGCCCCACTCGGATCATGGCGCCAGCCTGAATAAACGCCTGATGAGGGCAACGACATGACCGAGCTGATCCCCGTGCGGGCCGTCGAGAGCATCGACCCCGCCAAACCCACTCGCCTGACGCCGGCCCAGGCCGGCGGCCCGATCCATACGCGCAGTTTCACCGGGCGCTTTCGCAACCTGCGACTGCTCGGTGCAGGCCTGCTGTTCCTGTTGTTCTTCGGTACCGCCTGGATCGACTGGAATGGCCGCCAGGCGGTGCTCTGGGACTTGGATAACCGCCAGTTCCATATCTTCGGCGCGACCTTCTGGCCACAGGATTTCATTCTGCTCTCGGCGATCCTGATCATCGCCGCCTTCGGCCTGTTCTTCATCACCGTGCTGGCCGGCCGGGTGTGGTGCGGCTACGCCTGCCCACAGAGCGTGTGGACCTGGATCTTCATGCGTGTCGAGCAGATCACCGAGGGCGACCGCGGCCAGCGCATCAAGCTCGACGCCGCGCCCTGGTCGCTGCAGAAGCTGGCCCGGCGCAGCGCCAAGCACGGCCTGTGGCTGGTGGTGAGCCTGGTCACGGCACTGGCCTTCGTCGGCTACTTCACCCCAGTGCGTCAGTTGACCAGCGACCTGCTGACCCTGGAGATGGGCGCGACCACCGCGTTCTGGGTGCTGTCGTTCACCGCTGCCACCTACATCAACGCCGGCTGGCTGCGTGAAAAGGTGTGCCGCGACATGTGCCCCTACTCGCGCTTTCAGAGTGTGATGTTCGACAGCGATACGCTGGTCATCTCCTACGACGCCGCCCGTGGCGAAAACCGTGGCCCGCGCCGCAAGGACGCCGACTACAAGGCCGAAGGTCTGGGCGACTGCATCGACTGCACCATGTGCGTACAGGTCTGCCCCACCGGCATCGACATTCGCGATGGTCTGCAACTGGAATGCATCGGCTGCGGCGCCTGCATCGATGCCTGCGACAGCGTGATGGACAAGCTCGGCTATGCCCGCGGCCTGGTGCGCTACAGCTCCGAGAATGAGCTGGCCGGCGGCAAGACCCACTGGCTGCGCCCGCGCCTGATCGGCTATGCGGCGATGCTGGCGGTGATGATCGGCGCCTTCGTCTGGGCCCTGGCCGAGCGCCCGCTGATCTCCCTGGACGTGACCCGTGACCGTGGCCTGTTCCGCGAGAATGCCCTGGGCCAGATCGAGAACATCTACAGCCTGAAGATCATCAACAAGACCCAGCAAGCGCGCAGCTACGCCATCGCCCTGGTCGACGCCAGCGACTTCGAACTGCACGGCCCGCGCACACTGAACCTGGCCCCGGGCGAGATTCGCGATCTGCCGGTAAGCGTCGCGCTGACGGCCACGCACAACGCTGCCGGGCCGCAGACCCTGCGTTTCGAGGTACGCGACCAGGCCGATTCGCAGAGCCATGTGAGCACCAAGAGCACCTTCCTCGCGCCGCTGCGCTAGCGCTTCGCCCCGAGGCGGGGCTCCTACAGATATCCGTGTAGGAGCCGCGCCCCGCGGCGAATGGGCCACCAGAATCGTAGCCCAATGAAATCCGGGGGCAGTTCGCGCACCTGACAACGCTGTCGCGGCTAAAGCCCCTCCCACAAGCCCACGTGGAACTGTGGGAGGGGCTGTAGTTCGAGCACATGGCCAGGCTTATCGCGGCTGAAGCGCAATGCCGCCCAGCCGCTCCTACGGGACAGGTGAATACCTGTAGGAGCGGCTTTAGCCGCGATGTTCTGGTACGCCCCGGCATCCACGTTTCGTAGCTCGGATGAAATCCGGGGCCGTTCGAGCGCCAGAAAAAGCTGTCGCGGCTAAAGCCCCTCCCACCGGCACGATGGGTTCTGTGGGAGGGGCTTTAGCCGCGACTGGACATTGAGTGGTTCCCCGGATTTCATCCGGGCTACTCATTGATTATCGCCCGCAAGCGGGCTCCTACGGGGCGTGGTTTGTTCTGTAGGAGCCGGCTTGCCGGCGAGCCTGGCAATCATCCCAGGCGATGACGCCGGGCTATCACTCCGTCAGCGTCATCAGAATATCGGCATACCAGGTGCAGTTCAGACCGAGGGCCTCGTCCTGATCCTCGTCTCGATTGCCCAACAGGCGCGTGGAATGGATGCCGAGCAGATGCCAGGGCAGTTCACCCTCGACGCTGGCGCGTTTGACCACCGGCGCGCCACTGAGGCCGCGATGGGTGCGCCCGTCGGTGAGAAAGTAGCCGAGCCCGTGGAAGCGCAAACCGAAGGACGACGCCAGCCCGGCATAGCGTGCCACCGGCATGCGGTGCAGGGTGTCCTGAAAACCCAGTGGGAAGCCCATCACCAGCAGCGTCGAGCCGATTTCAACATGCTCGTCGGCTTGCAGCAGGTGCAGCGGGGTGAAGGCCTGGTAAGCGCCGTTGTCGGGCAGGGCAGCCTGATCCAGCTCGATCACCGCCACGTCGATCTCGCCCGCGCCATCCATACCTTGCCGCCACAGGTGCTGGTCGCCGTCATACAGCGGGATGGAAAAGCTGACGGTGCTGGCCAGGTTGTCTGCGTCGGTATGCAACTCGATCTGCAGGCTGATGGCCGCTCGGCTCGTCGAGCATCACGTGACGGCTGGTGACGAGGAACAGCCGTTGATCCCGGCGGAAGAAGAAACCACTGGCATTGGTCAGTACCTGCCCAGTCGCCAGCGTGGTGATGCGTGCAGCACTCAACATCAGGGAATCGATCATGCCAGGGCCTCCTGCCGGTGTGTGACTTATCGACTGACTACCAAAGCCGTGACAGGTTCGTCTGGTTGCATCGAGCCTGCGCCGCGGTGGATGTAACACGCGACATCCATCCGAGGCAGTGGCGGGGACGGTAGGGTGCGCTGTGCGCACCGGTGACTACGGTGATTCGAAGGTGCGCACAGCGCACCCTAAACACATCACGGCGCGGCCGGCTGGTCCTCGTTGCGATCCAGCGCCACCTGGCGAATCGACAGGCGAATCTCGGCCGGCAGCACGCGCTTGGCGGCGCCTTCGGCCAGTTCGCTAAGCAGCGGATGATGGCTGAGCTTGCCGGCCTCGTCCTGGCGCAGCACGCCCTGATCCAGCAGGCTCTGGATGAAGTGGCGGAACAGGCTCTTGTCGAAGAACTCCGGCGCATTCAGGCCATGCAGGATCGACAGGCGCTGGGCCATGACCGTGCACAGGTCTTCCAGATCCTCGGCGCTGATCGCGTTCTGCCCGGCGTTGAGCAGCAGGGCGATGGCCATGTAGAAGCGCTGCAGGGTCTGCGCCACCGAGCGTGACAGCAACGTCAGCAGCACGAACTGGCGCGAGCTCGGCGCCGGGCGCAGGTACACGTCGCCCTCGACCTTGAGCAGGCCCTGTTCGACGAAGGCCGTCAGCCATTGGTCGATCACGCCTTCCAGCTCGCTCTGCTCCCAGCGGATGAACAGCTCGGACTGCAGATAGGGATACAGCGCACCGGCGTAGCGCAGGATCTGCTCGCGGCTGATCCGCGCGCTGCTCTGGAAGAAGCTGGCCAGCAGCGCCGGCAAGGCGAAGATGTGCAGCACGTTGTTGCGGTAGTAGGTCATCAGGACGGCGTTCTGCTCGTCCAGATAGAGAATCTTGCCCAGCGCATCCTTCTGCTCGGCCAGCAGGTCCATGCCCTTGACGTGCTCGATCAGCGCCGCGCCGTCGCCGTCCGGCAAGGTAGTGTGCGGCGAGTAGGGCACCGCGCGCAGCAGGGCCAGGTACAGGTCGAGCACCCGCGCCAGGGCGCGGTCATCCAGGGCCAGCTTGCTGGTGGACAGCAGCGCCAGGGCCACCAGGTTGACCGGGTTGATTGAGGCCGCCTCGTTGAGGTGGCGCGCCACCCGCTCGCCGAGGCGGTTGGTGGTGTCGTTGAGCCAGGCCGGGCGGTACTGCGGGGCCAACTCCTGCTCACGCCAGCCGGGCTGCTGCTGGTCAAGGAATTCCGCCAGTTTGATCGGCTCGCCGAAGTTCACCGAGACCTGGCCGAAGCGCTGCTTGAGCGCGCCGAGCACCTTGAACAGGTCGAAGATCGATTCCTTCTTCTTGCTCGCGCCGCGCAGCTCGCCCAGGTAGGTGCGGCCCTCCAGCACCCGCTCGTAGCCGATGTACACCGGAACGAAGACGATGGGCAGGCGGTTGCTGCGCAGGAAGCTGCGCAGAGTGATGGCCAGCATGCCGGTCTTCGGCCGCAGCATGCGCCCGGTACGCGAGCGCCCGCCCTCGACGAAGTATTCGACCGGGAAGCCCTTACTGAACAGGGTGTGCAGGTATTCGTTGAACACCGCCGTATACAGCGGGTTGCCCTTGAAGGTGCGGCGCATGAAGAAGGCGCCGCCACGGCGCAGCAGGCCGCCAATCAGCGGCATGTTGAGGTTGATGCCGGCGGCGATATGCGGCGGCGTCAGGCCGTTGGTGAACAGCAGATAGGACAGCAGCAGGTAGTCGATATGGCTGCGGTGGCAGGGCACGTAGATCACCTCGTGACCCTGGGCGATATCGCGCACGCCTTCGATGTTGTGCACCTTGATGCCGTCGTAGATCTTGTTCCAGAACCAGCTCAAGACCAGTTCGAGGAAGCGGATCACCGTGTAGGTGTAGTCCGAGGCGATCTCGTTGCCGTAGCGCAGCGCCTGGGCTTCGGCCTTCTCCAGGCTGATCTTCTCGCGCTCGGCTTCCTCGGCAATCGCCTGGCGCACCAGCGGGGCGTGCACCAGGCCCTTGACCAGGTTGCGCCGGTGCGACACGTCCGGGCCGATCACCGCCGCCTTCTGGTTGCGGAAATGCACGCGCAGGATGCGATGGACCATGCGCAGGGTGCGCTCCTGGCCCTTGTCCTGCTCGACCAGCTCGCGCAGGTGAATCGGCGTGGAGAACTGCACGCGGGTCTTGCGCCCGAGAATCAGGATGCTCACCAGCCGGCGCAGGCGTCCGGTCACCGCCCAGCTGTCGGCGAACAGCAGTTTCCAGGGGCTGGTCTCGCGATCCGGCGACTGGCCCCAGAACACGCTGACCGGCACGATCTGCGCATCGTCCACCGCGTGGCGGGAGAGGACGGCGATCACCCGATCCAGGGTCGGCGAGATGCCGCGCTTGTCCTGGCGGCCGAACCAGTCCGGCTCCGGCGTCAGGTAGAAGAAGGCCGCCGGCTCGACATGTTCCCCCACCGCCACCGGCAGCACCGGGCGCGGCAGGCCGGCCTTGGTGCACTCGCGGTCGACCACCGCCAGGTCGCTCACCGACGGCTGCTGCAGCACGTAGAACACCGGCTTGCTGCGGTCTAGCTTGAGGGTGAAGGCGGACTGGTTGATGGTTTCCGAGCGTACCCAGAGGTACAGCAGGCGGCGCAGCGCGCTAAAGGCCATGCGGCGGAAGGGGGAGCGGGTCATACGGACTCTTGAACAGTTAAACGAGCGGATGCTCGGGAAGGGCGCTAGTGTGCCGCAAGCCGCATATGGCGGGCAAAAAACTTCCGGGAGAAGTTTTTGACGTCGCTCCGCGACGGCCCTTGAGGTGGCCGCCATGGATGGCAGGACACAAAAACTCTCGCGTCCAGGCGGTCAGCCCGGCCAGCATGCAGGCAGCGTATGACGAAAAAACGGTCGATGACTCAGCACCCGTTGATCAACAGAACCGTAAAGCGGGTCTCGGGTTCCCGATCAGAATGCCGAGTCAGACTGACCCGATGGTGCGGATCGCCTCCTGACCTGCTGGTTGCGTTGGTGTACCGGGTAGGAGCGAGCTCTGCTCGCGAAGCTTTTGTGCTTGAGGATTCGCGAGCAGAGCTCGCTCCTACAGATGTCCTTGTACGGTGGGCGGGCGGCGATCCGCTTCAGCGTTGTAGGGTGGGCTTCAGCCCACCAAGTTGTGATTTCGCAATCCACTTGCTGCAACGCGAACCCCTCACGCCAACTTCATCACCACCACACCGGCCGCGATCACCGCGCACGCCACGAGGCGAATCGGTCGCAACCTCTCCTTGAGCAACACCACCCCCAGCAGCACGGCAAACACCACGCTGGTCTCGCGCAGGGCCGAAACCAATGCCACCGGCGCCTGGGTCATGGCCCAGATAACGATGGTGTAGGCTGCCATCGACATCGCCCCGCCAGCCAGCCCGCCACGCCAGTGCGGGCCCAGCTGCAGGAAGGCGCGCGGCCCACGGCTGATGGCCAATACCACCGCCATCACCACGCCGTTGACGGTGAACAGCCACAGCGAATAACTCAGCGCATCGCCATTGCTACGCGCGCCCATGGCATCGCTGAGGGTGTAGCCGGCGATGAACAGCGCCGTCATCAACGCACAGCCCAGCATCGCCCCTTGCGGCGCCTTGTGCTGCCCGCCGCGCAGCGCCATCAGCCAGATGCCCAGCACCAACACCAGCAAACCCAGCAACTGCAGGGCACCGAGCCCGTCATGCAATAACAGCAGTGACAGCAAGGCGACCATCAGCGGCGAGCTGCCCCGCGCAATCGGATAGACCTGGCCCAGGTCGCCGTACTGGTAGGCGCGGGCGAGAAAGAAGTTGTAGCCGATATGCAGCAACGCCGACAGCGCGATCCACGGCCAGGCCGAGGCTTGCGGCAGCGCCACCAGCGGCAGGGCGCAGAGCGCCACCAGGCCAGCACCGATCTGGATCAGCGTGGCGGTGAGGAAGCGATCCAGACCAATCTTGAGCAGAGCGTTCCAGCCGGCATGCAGGGCAGCGGCGGCGATGACGGCGAGAAAGACCGTGGTTTCCAAGGCGGGCCTCGAAGACAGGCGGTTATCGAAGAAATTGAGCAGGAGCCGTGCGGATGCCGCTCGACTCGACGTGACGTGGCTGAGGCGCCGTGTCGGTCGTCAGTCTGGCGCAAGCTCGATTTTCGGCCAAAACCCGTTACCGCATGATGGCAGCACAGTGGCGCAACAATGCCTATGATTCAACGCAAGGCGATGGATCACGCTCTGCGACGCTGAACCAAAGGGCAACAGACCCTGGCCCCGACAGCTAGAAAACAGCCCGCCCGTGAAAGGCTTGGAGAACAAGGCGATGACCCCGCCCAGCACGCCGATTGACGCGCATGACGCCGTCGCTCGACACCCTCGAATCGCAACACCCTTGAACCTGCTTATCGTTCTGGCGAGTGTATTCGTTGCCGTTGTCTGGCTGATCACCCTGCAACGCATCGCCTTCGAACGTGAGCAGGCGCTGACTGCGGAAATGAAAGCCAACTCCAGTCTGGCCATCGCTTTCGAGCAGCAGGTGTTCCGCGCGCTGAAGGCGGCCGAGCAGGTGGCGGCTTTCGTGCGCGAGCAGTACCGCCGGCAGGGTAAGGCCATCGACCTGCGCCGCTGGGTCGAGGAGGGCATAATCCGCGAGGAGATGTTCACCATCGTCAGCGTGGTGGACGAGCAGGGCGATATCGTCAGCAGTAGCCAGGACACTGGCCCGGTCAACTACGCCGACCGCGAGTTCTTCACGGCGCAGCGCGATGCCCGTATCGATCACCTGTTCATCAATCAGCCGGTACTCGGGCGGGTTTCCGGGCGTTGGCTGATCCCCATGTCGCTGCGTATCGAGCGCGATGACGGCAGCTTCGCCGGCGTCGTGGTGATGGCCGTGCGTCCAGAGGACGTCACGCGTTTCTTCCAGCAGGTCGATCTGGGCCCGCAGGGGCTGTTGGAGCTTGCCGGCCTCGACGGCGTGATACGTGCGCGCAAGATCGGCGCACGTAGCGAATTTGGCCTGGGTGCCGAGTCGCTGGCCTGGTTCCAGCGGCAAAAGCTGCACGGCGCCGATGATTTCCACGACAGTGGCGAGGGGCTCGATGGCGTCGCCCGTATCGTCAGCTACCGCACCATGACCGGTTATCCACTGATGATTACCGTGGCCACCGCCTATGACGAGGAGATGGGCACGACCTTGCAGCGGCGCTCCACCTACCTGATGGCCGCAGTCGGCGTCACCCTGGTGGTCATGCTGTTCGTTGGCCTGCTGGCGCTGATGCTGGTTCGCCAACGTGCGGCCACCGATGCCCTGCAAGGCAGCGAAGCGCTGTTTCGCGCCACCTTTCACCAGGCGGCCATGGGTATCGCCCACATCAGCCCCGAGGGTCGGATACTGCGGGTCAACGAGAAATTCGCGCGCATGCTGGGGCGCCCGCCCGAGGCGCTGCAAGGCGCCAACATTTTCGACCTGAGCGACGCCGAAGTAGCTGCCGCCGCCCGCAGCTTTCTGAGTGAGCAACTGGTCAGCGAGGCTCGTGCGCTTTCCCCGGAAATCGAGAAAACCTATCGGCGTGAGGATGGCTCGCTGATCTGGGTATGCGAGGCCTCGAGCGTCGTCCGCAACCGCCATGGTCACCCGGAGTTCCTGGTGCTGGTCACGCAGGACATCACCGAGCGCAAGCACCTGGAAGCGCGCCTATGTCATGACGCCGAGCATGACGCCCTCACCGGGTTGGCCAACCGCGTCAGGTTCCACCAGCGACTCGACCAGGCGCTGGAGTCCGTGCGCGACCAGCAGCTGTGCGCCGTGCTCTATATCGACCTGGATGGATTCAAGGAAATCAACGACCGCCACGGTCATACGGCCGGCGATAGCCTGCTGCAGATGGCCGCCAGGCGGCTGGAAGGTTGTGTGCGCAGCACCGACACGGTCGCACGCTTCGGCGGTGATGAGTTCGGCATCGTCCTCGGCAATCTGCACGGCAGTCAGGAGTGCGAGACCGTGGCGCTCAAGGTTCTGGATGTGCTGGCCAAGCCGTTCGATCTGGACGGCTGCATGGTGCGGATATCGGCGAGCGTGGGCGCCGCTCTGTTTCCGCTGCACGCTGAAGGCGGCCAGGACCTGCTGAAACGTGCGGACCAGGCCATGTACGCGGCCAAGCACGCGGGCAAGAACCGCTTTCACAGGGCTGAAGGATAGGGCTGATGATGGCCTGAACGGCCATCGCCGGATCTTCGCCTGAATACCTGTGACGGTTACTGGACCGCGACAAGCTGAGTCGAAACGCCCTGTTCGCCAGCCACCAGCAGCTGCCTGCGCCATTTCCACTCCAGCATGCCCAGGCCTGCGACGGATGCAGCCTCGCCGAGCACATGACAAAGCCCCGGTAGCGTCATGAGCGGGGCAAAGATCGTAGCGATGCCAAGGCATGCCAACGCCCAGAGTCCGTTGGCCACTGCCAGCAGCTTGATTAGCGCTTCGGCGCGTCGCAGGCGAATCGCCAGCGAAATGGAAAAGCAGGCGTAGGCGATATTGACCGCGCCGATGAAGCTCAGCAGCTCGCCGGGCAGGGCATACCAGCCGCTCAACCAGGGGGCCAGCAACAGAACCACAACGCCCGCGCTCGCAGCGGCCATGCAGTCCAACCAGAGGAGATGCCTGATCATTTGAATCACCTCCTACCGTGCGGTGGATGTTTCTGTGTCTGTGGGAGAGGCTTTCTGCTCTGGCATCCTGCTTCGCTCTACCTCCTGCGTCCATGCAGTCGTAGCCGCGATTGCTGGCGAGCAAAGCGCCCCCGGATTTCATCCGGATATGGGCTACGAGAAATCTTATTGGCCCGCTGTAACGCCCGCATCCCTGCCTCGTCCATTGCTGCGAGGGCGCCAACCTGGCGCCGTATTCGAAACCGATGGAGAGATGCCAATACCCTGACTGCCACCTAGGGTCTTTTGCCGTTTCGACGCGGCCGTGCGCGAAACGGCAACAGACCCTAGGGCGCTGCACTGCCGAGTTACATGGCGTTCACTGCCCACGCCACCAGCATCCCCTTCGCTGAGCAGGAACTGGCCGGCGGCTACAGCCTGACCGCTGCCGAGAAGGCGCAGGAAGGCTCCCGTATTGAAGGCACGTGCAGTGGCGATAAGAACGAGTAAGGGCGCCGGGAGGACTGATATGCCATTGGCAAACCTCACCGGTGCCGGCCGTGGCTGCGCCGTGGCGCTTTTCATCAGCGGGGCAGGGCGATGGTTGAGTCTCGACTACTGGCTGGCACGGCGTTTCCGGCCATATCGCGCTAGCCCAGCGGATTATCCCGGCGCCGGCTCTCGCGAAACTCGCCCGGCGTCTGCCCGGTCCAGCTCTTGAAACTGCGGTGGAACGAGCGTGATTCGGTGAAACCGAGATAACAGGCAATGTCCTGAATCGCCAGGTCGCTGCGCAGCAGGTAATGCTCGGCCAGTTCCTGACGCAGCTCGTCGAGTATCTGCTGATAGCTGGTGCCGGCCTGCTGCAGGTGGCGCTGCAGGGTGCGCACGGTCATGTCGAATTTCTCCGCCACCCGTTCCTTGCGCGGCAGGCCGTCCTTGAGCAGCAGGCGCAGGGCGTTCTTCACCCGGCGCGGCAGCGGCTCGTTGTCGTCCAGCCCGGCCATCAGGGTAAGGGCATGTTCTTCCAGGGTGCGCAGCAGGTTGGCATCGGCCTGGCGCAGCGGCACGCCAAGGTAGTCCAGCGGCACCAGCAGGGCGTTGCAGGGCTGTTCGAACCGCACCGGGCAGCCGAACAGCTGCTGGTATTCGGCCAGGTCGGTGGCGGCCGGTTGCGCGTGTTCGAACCACACCTCACGCGGTGAATGCTCGGAGTCGGCGATCCAGCGGGCATACAGCAGCCAGGAGGCGAGCACGTTCTCGACCATATGGCGGCGCACGTCCGGCGCCTGATGGCGGCAGCTCCAGATCAGCCGCACGTGATCCTCAGCCGCCTCGATACGGCTGGTGCCCATGTCGCCCACCAGTTTCTCGTAGGGCACGATGCGGCCCATGGCTTCGCCCAGGGTGGCGCAGTTCATGGCGATGTAGCCGAGCACGCTCCACGAGCCGGGCTGGACGAAACGCGCCGAGTGCAGGCCGAACAGGGGGTCGCCGGACACCTCGATCAGATGCGCCAGCAGGCGCTCATGCACCTCGCTGGGCATCCGCTTGCCATTGTCGGCCAGATCCTGCGCCTGGACACCGGCTGCCGCGAGCGCACGGTCGATATCCAGACCGAGCTGTTCGGCCTGGCGCAGGTACTTGAGCAGGGCGGGAACCGAGGTATAGCCGAGGTTTTCCATGGATTATTCTTGTTCTGCGATGCCTGTCTTGATTGGCGATAGCGCTTGTCCCGATTCGACAGTGACGGAAATCGGCGGCTGGCTAGTATAGGCAGCCATAAGTGCTGATCGGAATGGGGGATGCGATGCGACGCTGGAACGGATGGGGTGACGAAGCGACCGAGGTTGAACTGCCGGCCCATGGCGAGGCCTTTCTCGCTGAACTGGTCGGGCCGGGCCAGCGTCTGGTCGACGCCAGCCTGCAAGACGTGCTGGCGCGTGTGCCGGCCTCACGTCTGGCTCCCAACCCGCTGATCAGCCAGGACGCCGAGGTACGAGTGCGTCACGCCCGTGGCCAGAGCCTGCCGGACTGGCTGGCCATGCGCTCCGGCGAGTTCGGCCTGTTTCCCGATGGCGTCGCCTGCCCGGAAAGCGCCGAGCAGATCCGCGAGCTGCTGGCCTGGGCGCAACAGCATGACGTCACCCTGATCCCATACGGCGGCGGCACCTCGGTGGCCGGCCACATCAACCCGCAGGCCGGCCAGCGCCCGGTGCTGACCCTGTCGCTGGAGCGCATGACGCGTCTGCTGGATATCGACGAGGACAGCCTGATCGCCACCTTCGGCCCTGGCGCCAATGGCCCGCAAGTCGAAAGCCAACTGCGCGCCCGTGGCTACACGCTGGGCCATTTTCCGCAGTCCTGGGAGCTGTCGACGCTTGGCGGTTGGGTCGCCAGTCGCTCCAGCGGCCAGCAGTCGCTGCGCTACGGGCGCATCGAGCAATTGTTCGCCGGCGGCAAGCTGGAAACTTTCGCCGGTACCCTGGAGATTCCAACCTTTCCGGCCTCGGCCGCCGGGCCTGATCTGCGCGAGCTGGTGATGGGGTCGGAAGGGCGCTTCGGGGTGATCTCCGAGGTGCGCGTGCGCATCAGTCGCCTGGCCGAGCAGGAGCGTTTCTACGCGGTGTTCCTGCCCAACTGGCAGCAGGCGCTGAGCGCCATTCGCAGCCTGGCCCAGGCGCGCGTGCCGCTGTCCATGCTGCGCCTGTCCAACGCCATCGAAACCCGTACCCAACTGGCCCTGGCCGGTCACCCGCAGCAGATTGCTCTGCTGGAGAAATACCTGGCTCTGCGCGGCGCCCGCGACGGCAAGTGCATGCTGACCTTCGGCGTTACCGGCAGCCGGGTGCAGAACGCCGCCTCGCTGAAACAGGCACGGCGCTTGCTGAAAGGTTTTGACGGTGTGTTCACCGGCACCCTGCTGGGCAAGAAGTGGGAGCAGAACCGTTTCCGCTTCCCCTACCTGCGTCATGGTCTGTGGGAGCGCGGCTACCTGGTGGACACCCTGGAGACCGCCACCGACTGGTCCAACGTCGACAACCTGTTGAACAAGGTCGAAGCCAGCCTGCGTGACGAGCTGGTCGGCGAGGGCGAGCGGGTGCACGTGTTCACCCACCTGTCGCACGTCTACGGCGAAGGTTCGAGCATCTACACCACCTACGTATTCCGCCCCGGCAGCGACTACGCCGAGGCCATGGCGCGCTGGCAACGCTTGAAAGCAGCGACCAGCCGCACCATCGCAGAGAATCGCGGCACCATCAGCCACCAGCACGGCGTCGGTCGTGACCACGCACCTTATCTGGCGGCAGAGAAGGGCGAGCTGGGCATGGCCACGCTACGCAGCCTGGCCACGCATTTCGACCCTGACCAGCGCCTGGCGCCTGGCGTGTTGCTGCAGGACTGAGCATGAAACCCTGGAACGCCACCTGGCGCACGCACGCGCTGCCTGAACTGGCCGCGCGCGACTGGGATCTGCTGGTGATCGGCGGCGGCATCTGCGGCGCTGGCATCCTGCGTGAGGCGGCGCGGCGCGGCTGGCGCTGCCTGCTGCTGGAGCAACGTGACTTCGCCTGGGGCACCTCCAGCCGCTCGTCGAAGATGGTGCACGGTGGCCTGCGCTACGTCGCCAAGGGCCAGTTGGGGCTGACTCGCGACTCGGTGCGCGAGCGCCGGCGCCTGCTCGGCGAGGCGCCGGGGCTGGTGGAGTCGTTGAGCTTCGTCATGCCGCACTATCGCGGCGGCTTTCCCGGGCCGAAGGTATTCGGCTGCCTGCTCAGCCTGTACGACGCCCTGGCCGGCAAACGCAATCACCTGTTCTACCCGCTGCAGCAACTGCGTTACCTGGCGCCGGGCATTCGCGAGGACGGCCTGCTCGGTGGCACGCGCTTTTTCGATGCGGTGACCGACGATGCCCGCCTGGTTCAGCGCGTGCTGGGCGAGGCGCGCGCCGAAGGTGGTGAGGCGCTAAATGGCATGCGCGTGGTCGAGCTGCTGCGTGAGGCGGGGCAGGTGGTCGGTGTGCTCGCCGAGGATGTGGAAACGGGCAACCGCTACCGCCTGCGCAGCCGAGCCGTGGCACAAGCCACTGGTGTCTGGGCCGATCGCCTGCGCCAGCCTGGCAATGGTCGCATCCGTCCGCTGCGTGGTAGTCACCTGCTACTGCCGAGCTGGCGCCTGCCGGTGGCGCATGCCTTCAGCTTTATGCACTCGGCCGATGGCCGGCCGGTGTTCGTCTTCCCCTGGGAAGGCGCAACGGTGATCGGCACCACCGATCTGGATCATGCGGACGATCTGGACGCCGAGGCGACGATCAGTAACGAGGAGGTCGACTACTTGCTGGCCGCCTGCGCCCAGCAGTTCCCGACCGCCCAGGTGAGCCGTGCCGACGTGCTGTCGACCTGGGCCGGCGTGCGCCCGGTGGTGAGCGATGGTGGCAGCGCACTGAAACCCTCCGACGAGAAGCGCGAGCATGCTCTGTGGATCGAGCCGGGCAGCGTGACGCTGGCCGGCGGCAAGTTGACCACCTTCCGCCTGCTGGCGCTGGAGGTGCTGCGTGCGTGCGCGGGTTTCGTCGGCAAGCCAGTGGATGATCAGGGCGGCGCGGTCTTCGCTTCGAATACGCCGACACCGATGCCGGCATTGAGCCCGGCGCAGCAACGCCGTCTGGCCGGTCGCCATGGCCGCCAGCTGGGCGAGGTGCTGCGTCTTATCGACGAGGTGGGCAGCGATTGCGTCGCGGGTACGAACACCCTGTGGGCCGAACTGGCCTGGGCTGCCGAAGGCGAGCTGGTGTTGCACCTGGACGACTTGCTGCTAAGGCGCACGCGCCTGGGCCTGCTACTGGCTGGCGGCGGCCGCGCCGAGCTGCCGCGTATCCGCGCACTATGCCAGCCGCGCCTGGGTTGGAGCGATGCACGCTGGCAGCAGGAAGAGACGGATTATCTGGCTCTGTGGCAGCGCTGTTACAGCCTGCCGGGAACGGTGGTTGAACAACCCCCTCTCCCGCTTGCGGGAGAGGGCTGGGGAGAGGGAAAGCGTTTATCTGCCGGCCACTCTGCGCCAGACGAACCACCCTCTCCCCCGGCCCCTCTCCCATAAATGGGAGAGGGGAGACATAACAAGAAGGATCACACCTTGAGCGAACCAAGCTACCTGCTGAGCATCGACAACGGCACCCAGAGCGTGCGGGCGCTGCTGTTCGATACTCAGGGCAACCTGCTGGCCAAGGGCAAGGTCGAGCTGGATCCCTATTTCTCCAGCCAACCAGGCTGGGCCGAGCAGGACCCCGAGTACTACTGGGCCAGCCTCGGCGAGGCCTTCCGCCTGTTGTGGCAGCAGGTGGACATCGACCGCAGCCTGATCCGCGGCGTCGCCGTGACCACCCAGCGCGGCAGCATCATTCATGTCGATGAGCAGGGCACGCCCCTGCGCCCGGCGATTCTCTGGCTCGATCAGCGTCGTGCCGAAGTAGCCGGGCGGATAAAGGGCCTGTGGGGCTGGCTGTTCAAGCTGGTGCGCGCCGAAGAGGCGGTCGATCACTTTCGTGGCCAGGCCGAGGTCAACTGGGTCGCCCAGCACCAGCCGGAGATAGCAGCGCGCACGCACAAGGTGCTGTTGCTTTCGGGTTTTCTCACCCATCGCCTGTGCGGCCGCTTCGTCGATTCCACCAGCAGTTGCGTGGCCTACCTGCCGTTCGACTACAAGCGCCTGCGTTGGGCCTCCCCTGGCGACTGGAAGTGGCAGGCGCTGAAGGTGCGCCGTGAGCAACTGCCTGAGCTGTTCAAGCCGGGTGAGCGACTGGGCCAGATCAGCGCCGAGGCCAGCCGCCATACCGGTATTCCGGAAGGCCTGCCGCTGATTGCTGCTGGCGCCGACAAGGCCTGCGAGGTGCTGGGTTCCGGTGCGCTGGAGCCCAGCACGGCGTGCCTGTCCTATGGCACCACGGCGACCATCAACACCACACGCAGCCGTTATCTGGAAACCGTACGCCTGATTCCGCCCTATCCGGCGGCGCTGCCGGATCACTTCAACACCGAGGTGATGATCTATCGCGGCTTCTGGATGGTCAGCTGGTTCAAACGCGAATTCGGCCTGCGCGAGATGCAGCGGGCCGAGGCGCTGGGCGTGTCCCCCGAGGCGCTGTTCGACGAGCTGGTCAACGCCGTACCGCCGGGTTCCATGGGCCTGATGCTGCAGCCGTACTGGACGCCGGGCATTCGCGAGCCGGGATTGGAGGCCAAGGGGTCGATCATCGGCTTTGGCGACGTACACACCCGCGCGCATCTGTATCGGGCGATTCTGGAGGGTTTGGCCTACGCCCTGCGTCAGGGCAAGGAACGTATCGAAAAGCGCTCCGGCACCCGTATCGAGCGCCTGCGCGTGTCCGGTGGCGGTTCGCAGAGCGATGCGGCGATGCAACTGACCGCCGACATTTTTGGCCTGCCGGCCGAGCGTCCGCACCTGTACGAAACCAGCGGCCTGGGCGCGGCGATCAATTGCGCGGTAGGTCTGGGTTTGCACCCTGATTACCCGAGCGCCATCGCCGCCATGACTCGGGTTGGTCAGGTGTTCCAGCCGAACCCGGAGGCCCAGCGCGTTTACCAGCAGCTCTACGGGCAGGTCTATCAGCGCATGTACCGCCAGCTCAAGCCGCTGTACCATCGCATTCGCAAGATTACCGGTTATCCGGCGTAGGGCATGGTGGCGTAGGGCGGACCGGGACGCCGGCCGCTCATAGCGCCAGCGAACAGTCCGCCGTTCCTCGGTGCTACACAAGTCCAGCGGCGTACTGCTTCGCGACAACTGCATGGATGCAGGAGGTAGAGCGACGCAGGAAGCCAAAGCCGAGTACGCCCTACGTCACTGGCGATGCCGTTAATCAATGATCGCCAGCAAGCCGGCTCCTACAAAAAAGATCGCCCTCCGTAGTGGAGGGCGATGGTTTGTGCATCAGGCGACATCCACCAGCACGATCTCGCTGTCTGCCTGCGCCTCGATGCGGATCAGCGTTTCATCGGCGATGGCCACGCCATCACGTGCCTTGACGGCCACACCGTTGACGCTGAAGACACCAGTCGCGCCCACCAGATAGGCCTTGCGACCCGGTTGCAGGGCGTATTCGGCGCTCTCTCCCGCCTTGACCGTGGCAGCCACCAGGCGCGCGTCGGTACGGATGCGCAGGGCGTCGACATCGTCCTCGTAACCGCTGGCCAGGGTGACGAAGGCTCCGGAGCGGTCGCCTTTGGGGAAAGGCTTGGCGCCCCAGGATGGCGGCAGGCCGGCCTGGTTCGGCTGAATCCAGATCTGGAAGATCTTGGTGGTTTCATTCTCCAGGTTGTACTCGCTGTGGGCGATGCCGGTACCGGCGCTCATTACCTGCACGTCGCCGGCCTCGGTACGACCTTTGTTGCCCAGGTTGTCCTCATGGCTGATGGCACCTTCGCGAACGTAGGTGATGATCTCCATGTCGCGATGTGGGTGCGGCGGGAAGCCTGAATGTGGAGCGATCTCGTCGTCGTTCCACACGCGCAGGCGGCCCCAGTTCATCCGCTCGGCGTCGTAGTATTCGGCGAAGGAAAAGTGGTGACGGGCGTTGAGCCAGCCATGGTGAGCACCACCGAGTTGTTCGAACGGACGTACATCGATCATGGTCAATCCTCCAGTCATGCACGAGTTCAGTCCCGTGCAGCGTTGATGGGTGAATGATCCATTTGGATTGATCGATTTAAAAGCGCAATTTATACAGTTTTGATATCGATTAATTTGATTAATTTTCACGAGGGCCAGGCACTAGGCTTTCGCTGATCCTTTCAAGGAGGACGCGCAATGCGCGAACGCAAGGCCTGGTTGATCCTGCATGGCAAGCAGGCGTTGAACGAAGAGGTGAGGGCAGCGGTGAACGGCCTGCGTGAGCGCGGCTGGGATCTGGCCGTGCGCCTGACCTGGGAAGGTGGCGACGCCGAGCGGCTGGTCGGGGAAGGATTGGCCGCCGGTTATTCAACGCTGATCGCTGGCGGTGGCGATGGCACCCTGCGCGATGTGGTCGAGGCGCTGGTCAAGGCGCAAAGCGATGCCAGCCTGGCTCTGCTGCCGCTGGGTACGGCCAATGATTTCGCCCACGCAGCCGGTATTCCGTTGACACCTGCTGCGGCGTTGGCCCTGCTCGAGTGCGAGCCGGTGGTTGTGGACGTGGGCATGGCGGGCGAGCGGGCGTTTCTGAACATGGCCACCGGTGGTTTTGGCTCCAACGTCACCGCCAATACTCCGGAAGAACTCAAGAAAGTCCTGGGTGGCGCCGCCTATCTACTCACCGGGCTCAGTCGTTTTTCCGAAGTGCGCGCGGCAGCCGGTCGTTTTCATGGGCCGGATTTCCAATGGCAGGGCGAGTTTCTGGCTCTGGGCATCGGTAACGGGCGACAGGCCGGTGGCGGGCATCTGCTTTGTCCGGAGGCGAGCATCAACGATGGTCTGCTCGATGTCTGCATCGTGCCGGCGGCGCAGGATGTCGTCGGCACCTTGGGCACGTTGTTGTCCGGGGGCATTCTTGGCCTGCAGAGCGTTGCGGTCAGCGCACGGCTGCCCTGGCTGGAGGTGGAAGCGCTGGAGGGCTTGGACCTGAATCTCGACGGCGAACCGATGGAAAGTACAGGTCTGCGTTTTCGTGCCGAACCCGGCGCCCTGCGTCTGCATCTGCCCAAGCATTCGTCGCTGCTCGCTGGTCAGGTACACAGGGCTAAGGCATGATGGCTGCGCGCCAGCAATGCTTCAGTCTGCCGGCAGTCCGCCGATAACCCGAAACGGCAGACTAGAATCACCCTATATCCCTCGGAGCACATGATGGCCGGCATCCTCGATTCAGTAGATCAACGCACGCAACTGGTCGGCGAGAACCGCCTGGAAATCCTCATGTTCCGGCTGGCCGGTCGACAACTGTTCGCCATCAACGTGTTCAAGGTGCAGGAAGTCTTGCAACTGCCCAAGCTGACGTTGATGCCGCAGCGCCATCGCTTCGTCTGCGGCGTGGTCAACCTGCGTGGTCAGACTCTGCCGGTGATCGACCTGTCCCAGGCCATCGGCATGCGTCCGCTGGTGCCGGATGAGCGCAGCACCATCATCGTCACCGAGTACAACCGCTCGGTACAGGCTTTCCTGGTCGGCAGCGTCGATCGCATTCTCAACCTCAACTGGGAGTCGATCCAGCCACCGCCCGGTGGCGCCGGCCGTCAGCATTACCTGACCGCCATCACCAAGGTCGACGAGCAGATCGTCGAGGTCATCGACGTGGAAAAGGTGCTCGCCGAGATCGTGCCGATGAGCACCAAGGTCTCCGCAGAAAAGCTCGCCGATCCACTGCTGGAAAAGGCGCGTGGACGCGAGGTGCTTTTGGTGGACGACTCCAGCGTCGCGCTAAGCCAACTGCGCGATACCCTGTCGCAACTAGGAATTCGCCTGCATATGGCCAGCGACGGCCTGAAGGCCCTCAACCTGCTGAAGAAGTGGGCTGACACCGGCGAGGTGATGACCGACAAGCTGCTGATGATCTTCACCGATGCCGAGATGCCGGAAATGGACGGCTATCGTCTCACCAGCGAAATTCGCAATGACCCGCGCCTCAAGGATCTCTACGTAGTGCTGCACACGTCGCTGTCGGGTAGCTTCAACGAGGCGATGGTGAAGAAGGTCGGCTGCGACAATTTCCTTTCCAAGTTCCAGCCGGACAAGCTGGTCGATGTGATTCGTCAACGTCTTGAGTTGGACGAACCTCGCTAAAGTCGCTGCAGGGCGGGTGAAACCTGGCGGGCGTTGCCGTCGAACCGCAGCATATTTCCTGGGTTTCGGTGCTTGTGAGCATCGCCGTCAGCTCGTATAACGGCGTTTTGCCGACAGGAAGCTGACCCATGCTGAGGCTCTCGGGGCTGTACCGTTACCCGCTCAAGTCCGGCCGCGGCGAGGCCTTGCAGCGTAGCGCGGTCGACGGACTAGGGCTGCATGGCGATCGGCGCTGGATGCTGGTCGACGCCGACAACGGCCGTTTCATCACCCAACGCCTGTTGCCGCAGATGAGCCAGTTGAGCGCCCTGTACGATGCGCGTGGTGGCCTGACGCTCAGCGCACCTGGCCGTGACGATTTGTCCGTGGCGCTGCCTGACCCCGAGCAAAACCTGCGTGGCGTCATCGTCTGGCGCGACACCCTGCGCGTACCGGATGCCGGTGATGAAGCAGCTGAGTGGCTCAGCGCTCTGCTCGGCAAGCCCTGTCGCTTGGTGCAGGTGCCGGAAGGGCGTACCCGCCAGGTCGATACTGCCTATGCCCGGCCCGGTGACCGCGTGGCCTTTGCCGATGGCTTCCCGTTGCTGCTGATCAGCCAGGCCTCGCTGGACGATCTGTCTCAGCGTGTGGGTCAGCCGCTGTCAATGCTGCGTTTTCGCCCCAATTTGGTCGTCACCGGCACCGAGCCCTATGCCGAAGACAACTGGCAGCGCATTCGCATCGGTGAAGTGGAGTTCGAGGTAGCCAAGGGTTGTTCGCGCTGCATTCTCACCACCATCGATCCGCAGAGCGGCGAGCGCAACGCACTGCGCGAACCGCTGGCAACGCTCAAAACTTATCGGGAACGTGATGGCGATGTGTACTTCGGACAGAATCTGCTGCCACGAGGCGTTGGTGAGCTGCAGGTCGGAATGACGGTCGAAGTGCTGGAGTAGGGTGCGCGCTGCAATCTTCGTGTCTGCAGTGGGCTGAGCCCAGCGTTAAAGCGTAGTGCTGCCCTGCGTCCCTATGATGCTGGCTATGTCTGCGTTATCTGTTGTCAAGCAGTTCCGGGAAGGCTCGGAGCTTTGTAGGGTGGGCTTTAGCTCACGTAGACCGTCGGTGGTGGGCTAAAACGGAGCACCGCCCGGCCCACCCTACGGGTCTTTGCACCAATCCCCAACACTTAACGCAGTTTTACTGATCGTCGAAGAAACGCTCGTTCCACGCCACCAGCGGGTGCGGCGCGTTGAGTTTCTGGCCGTAGATCACCGAGTAGGACAGCACGTTCTGCACGTACTGGCGGGTCTCATCGAACGGAATGTTCTCCACCCAGACGTCATAACTGAGGTGATTGGCGCCGCGCAGCCACTGGCGCACGCGGCCGGGGCCGGCGTTATAGGCGGCCGACGCAAGTACGCGGTTGCCGTTGAACTGGCCATAAACCTGGCTCAGGTACGCAGCGCCCAGCTGGATATTGGTATCCGGGTTGAGTACCTGCTGCGGTGAAGCCAGGGGAATGCCGAACTTGCGCGCGGTTTCCTTGGCAGTGGCCGGCATCAGTTGCATCAGGCCCATGGCGCCGGCGTGGGAGCGGGCGTCGGCCATGAACGCGCTTTCCTGGCGGGTAATTGCAAACACCCAGCTCGAATGCAGGTCACGGCGCTTGGCTTCGCGTACCAACTCGTTGCGATGCGCCATGGGGAAGCGCACTTCCAGGTCGTCCCAGTACTGGGCCTGGCTGATGGTGCGGATGGCCGGGAAGTACCATTCCATTTCGTAGGCCAGGCGCGCCTGGGCCACCAGTTCATCACGGCTGAACAGGCGGCTGACGTGATACCACTCGCGGCGACCGTCGACGATCTGGCCACGAGCATGGAACTCCATGGCGCGCTTGATACCGGCGGTATTGCGTACCTTCTGCACCACCTTGGGATCGAGCGCCAGCGGCTGGTTATTCAGGGCGTAAGGCGCCTTGACCTGATCAGCGGCCATGAAACCATAGAAGTCGCGTTCCTTCGCCAATGCCTGGAACAGCACCGCCGGTTGCTGGCTGTTGGGTTGCGCCAATTGCAGGCTGCGCGCATTCCAGTAGCGCCAGCGGTTGCTGCTGGCCAGGTCGGACGGCATGTTCTGGGTCAGCTGGTAGGCCTCTTCCCAGCGGCCGTGACGCAGCAGCAGACGCGCACGCCATTCGCTGACGGTGTTGTCACGCAGTTGCGGGTCGTACTTGGCCATGACCTGCAGACCGCGCAGGTCGAAGCGTTGTGCCAGGCGCAGGCCGATCTGCCGGGCGATGGCGACCTGCTCGTCGGCGGAGAACTTCATGCGTTGGGCGTAGCCGTCGAGCAGGGCCAGGGCATCTTCCGGGCTCTGCCGAGCCAGGCGACGCAAGCCGAGGCCGACCACGTCGCTCATGGCGTCATCGGCGGGGGCGAAGCGCGCGGTGTTTTTCAATAGCTGCGGTTTCTGCGCCACTTCGACCATCAGCTTGCCGCGCTCGCCGAGCGTTGGCATGCCTTTGATCAGGAAGTTGGCCAGGCCGTAGTTGCCGCTTTCCACCGCCAGCTTGGTGCGCTGCCAGCGACGCTGCTCGGTGAGCTGGCCATTGGCGGCCCAGCGCTCGAACAGTGGGTCACAGGCGTTGGGTTGGGATTTGCCCACCAGCCAGAGCTTCTCGGCAGTGGCGTTGCCTTCGGCGGTCAGGCCGTGGCTGAGCTGGTATTGGCCGTAGAGGCAGTCCAGTTCGGTGAAGTTGAGCTTGGCATCGTAGTGATCGAGGAAGGGCTTCCAGTCGCCACGCTCGGCCAGCCAGCGCAACCAGCGCAGTTTCATCCAGCTGGCCTGGGGCAGGTCACCGTGCTCGGCGAGAAATTTCTCGATCTCGGCATTGCTGGCCGACTTGAGTCGGTTAGTCAGCTCGTCATAGGCCAGATAAGGTGTCAGAGGGTAATCGCGTAGCGCGCTGGCGTACTGGCGATAAGGGCCACTGTCGCCCTTGGCCAAGGCCCGCTTGGCCTCATCATAGTACTGGCGCTGCTGGGTGAGGCTGGCAGCTTCGACACTGGCGATGCCGGTGGCGGTGAGAATCAGACAGGAAACTACAGAGAGAAAGCGACTGCGCATGGCATTTCCAGGAGAAGCAGAGGTATGGGGCAACACGATCCGTGTCGTTGCATGGCTCTAGCTTAGCGCTTCATCGGGGTGCGGTGAATGCCGTCGGGCCAGATGGACACATGTAGCAAAGATGCGCTTTGCCTGCGCCAGATGATGAGCAGGGGTGGCATCTGTTGCGTCTGTGGAAACGGCAACAGCCGGCCGGCAACTCGGGTAGAATGCGCCCCCTGTTTCTGGAGATGCCCATGACCCTGCTCAAGTTTGCCGACGTATCCCTCGCCTATGGCGCCATGCCCCTGCTCGATGGAGTGTCCTGGCAGATCGCGCGGGGCGAGCGTGTGTGCATCATCGGCCGCAACGGCACCGGCAAATCGAGCATGCTGCGTCTGGTCAAGGGCGACCAGATGCCCGACGACGGCGAAATCTGGCGTGCACCAGGGCTGAAGATCGGCGAGCTGCCGCAGGAGCTGCCGCGCGCCGACGAGCGCACGGTGTTCGATGTGGTCGCCGAAGGCCTTGCCGGCGTTGGCGAATTGTTGGCGCGTTATCACCATCTGGCGCAGAACATTCACGGCGACGACGACCTCGAGCAACTGATGCACGTGCAGCAGGAGCTGGAAGCCAAAGACGGCTGGCGCCTGCAGCAACTGGTCGACAGCACCCTGAGCCGCCTGCAGTTGCCGGCCGACAAGACCCTGGCCGAGCTCTCCGGGGGCTGGCGTCGTCGCGTACTGCTGGCGCAGGCACTGGTGTCCGAGCCGGATCTGCTGCTGCTCGATGAGCCGACCAACCACCTGGACATCGGCGCCATCGCCTGGCTGGAAGAGGCGCTGAAAGACTTTGGCGGCGCCGTACTCTTCATTACCCACGACCGCTCCTTCCTGCAGAACCTGGCCACGCGCATCCTCGAACTGGACCGTGGCGGCCTGATCGACTGGAACGGCGACTACGCCAGCTTCCTGGTACACAAAGAGCAGCAACTGGCTGCCGAGGAAACCGCCAATGCGCTGTTCGACAAGCGCCTGGCCCAGGAAGAGGTGTGGATTCGTCAGGGCATCAAGGCCCGTCGCACCCGTAACGAAGGGCGTGTACGTGCGCTCAAGGCGATGCGTGCCGAACGCAGCGAGCGACGCGAGCGCCAGGGCAAGGCGAATATCCAGCTCGATACTGCGGACAAGTCCGGCAAGCAGGTGATGGTGGCGGAGAACGTCAGTTTCGCCCATGCCGGCGGACCCTTCCTGGTCAAGGATTTCTCCATGGTCCTGCAGCGCGGTGACCGTATCGGCCTGCTTGGCGCCAACGGTACCGGCAAGACCACTCTGCTCAAGCTGTTACTCAGCGACCTGCAACCGAGCAGCGGCAAGATCGAGGTCGGCACCAAACTGGAAGTGGCGTATTTCGACCAATTACGTCACCAGCTCGAGCCGGAGAAGACGGTAATCGACAACGTCGCCGAAGGCCGCGATTTCATCACTATCGACGGCCAGAACCGTCATGTACTGAGCTATCTGGGCGACTTCCTGTTCAGCCCGCAACGTGCCCGTACGCCCGTCAAAGCGCTATCGGGCGGCGAACGGGCACGACTGTTGCTCGCCAAGTTGTTCAGCAAGCCGGCCAACCTGCTGGTGCTCGACGAACCGACCAACGACCTGGACGTAGAAACCCTGGAACTGCTCGAAGAAGTACTGCTCAACTTCCCTGGCACCGTGCTGATGGTCAGCCACGACCGTGCCTTCCTCGACAACGTGGTGACCAGCACCCTGGTGTTCGAGGGTGAAGGCAAGGTGCGCGAGTACGTCGGCGGCTACCAGGATTGGCTGCGCCAGGGCGGCTCACCGCGCCTGCTCGGTGTGGGTGAAAGCAAGTCCGGCAAGGCCGAACTGGCCACGGCCATCGTCGAAGCGCCGGCCGCGGCCGCAGTGACTGCCGTGCAAGAGAGCGTCGAGCCGGCGAAGAAGAAACTAAGCTACAAGCTACAGCGCGAGCTGGAAGCGATTCCCGGGCAGATCGATGCCCTGGAGCAGGAAATGGCCGCGGTACAGGAGCAGGTATCCGATCCTGCCTTCTACCAGCAGCCGGTGCAGGTCACCACGGAAGTATTGGCGCGTCTCGAGGGCTTGCAGAAGGAAATGGACGAGTTGCTCGAGCGCTGGGCAGAGCTGGAAGGCTGACGAAGGAACGGACAATGGCCATCGAGTACCGTATTACTCTCGACGACAATCATCAGTTCAGCTACCGGATCGAGCTGAACCGCGAATATGACCCCGTCCAGGCGCAACAGGCCCCCGCCTGGACGCGCCTTGAACATCAGCAATGCAGCAATTGTCCGCTGAGTCGCGAGCAGTTCAGCCATTGTCCGGCAGCGGTCGATCTGCATCGGGTGATCGAGGATTTTCGTGGCCTGCCAGCCTTCAAGAAGGCCAGCGTCTGGGTGCGCACACCGGAGCGTGAGTACACCAAGCAGGTCGGCCTGGAGGAGGGCCTGCGTGCGCTGCTCGGGGTGATCATGGCCACCAGCGCCTGCCCGGTGCTGGCGCGCCTGAAACCCATGGCGCAGCACCATCTGCCCTTTGCCAACAATCAGGAATTCATCCTGCGCGCGGTATCGCTGTACCTGACGCGGCAGTATTTCAACATGCGCGAGGGGCGTCTGGCCGATTGGGAGCTGAAAGGGCTGGTGCGCCTGTTCCAGCAACTGAAGCTGGTCAATCAGGCTTTCTGGCAGCGCATTCACGACACCTGTGAAGGCGACTCCAACCTCAAGGCCTTCCTCACCTTCTTCTCGATGTCATCGAGCATGACGGTGTCGCTGGAGACCCAGCTGCAGAAGATTCGCCCGCTGGTCATGAGCGCGGGCGATTCGTTCGAGTAGGGCTGAAGCCAAAAAAGCTCGCCGCTGAAGCGCCTCCCGCGGGCAGAGCCAACGCGGCTACTGTGGGAGGGGCTTCAGCCGCGACGCGATCTCAAGCGCCTTTTTCGCCTTTCTTCAGGCGCACTGCGAGTACATCGCAGGGCGCGCCGTGCAGTACGTCATTGGCAGTCGAGCCCAGCAACAGCGCCAGGCCGTGGCGGCCATGGCTGCCGACCACGATCAGGTCGCAACCCTGTTCTTCGGCCAGTCGGTGAATTTCCTGGCGCGGTTGCCCGTAGGCCAGGTGACGCTGATCAGCGGTGAGTTCCGGGTACTTGCCGGTAAAGCTGTCCAGGCGCTCGCGTGCCTGCTCGAACTGTTGTTGCTGCAGCATCGACAGATCCATCGGCACGTCACCACCGAAGGCCATGGCCATGGGTTCGACGATATGCACCAGAGACATCTTGGCGCCACTGGCCTTCGCCAGCTTCTGCGCACGTGTCACGACAGGGTCGCATTCCTCGGTCAGGTCGACGGCGACCAGAATGTGCTGGTAGGGCATGGTGAAATCCTCCTTAAAGGGGGGCAAATGGCTCTGTCTCAAGTATGGCCCCATTGTGTGGGATAGGGCGACTGGTCGTGAAAAAGGCAAAGAAAAGCCCGGTGCTAGCACCGGGCAAGAGTTGGGCCAGGCAGGCCGGAAACATGGAGCATCAGTGTTGGCTGGTGGCGTACTGGGCGGCAACGGCTTCCAGGCCTTCGATGATGCTGTCGGAATACTTGCTGATCAGGAAAGGTACGGTGTTTTCGTTGTAGTTGCGCAGGGATTTCTCGATGTAACGCCATTTGGTGCCGATGGAGTTCAGGGCCGCATTGATCTCCGGGGTGTTCTGCTGGGCGGCGCTGAGGTTGTTCAGCTTGCTGGCGAATTCGCCAGCAAGCTCGTCGATGGCGCGTTCTTCGCCGCCGCCGAAGAAGCTGGCGCCGACCGAGGCACTGCGTGAAGCGTAGTCCAGAGCGATGTTCTGCATCAGCAGGCTCTGCTCACGGCTCTTCTGCGTCAGCTGCGGTACGCTGAAACCGCTTTCTTGCTGAATCTTCTGATACAGCTCCTGACCAATGGCCATGATGCGTTGGTTGTTCTCAGCCAGATCGGCGACGGGTTGCAGGTCGGTGAAACCCTGGCTGCGCATGGCTTCCATCAGTGCCTGGAGCCCGCTGCGGTAACTTTGCCAATTGGTTTGCAGCTGCGCGCGTAGCGCCTTGCTTGCATCGCCGGGCATTTCGCCCAGGCCGTCCAGGTGCGCTTGGCCTTCCTGAAGGGACTCGCCAATCATTCGCGCGTAGCGCTGATCGCCTTCCATGCCGTTATACATGTAGAAGTCGCCCAGACTTTTCTGGGTTGCCAGGCGCAGCTGGTGCAGACGCAGCAGATCATCGGCTGGCGCAGCGCTGAGCAAGGAGGAGGAGAGCGACGTGAAGACGAAAAGGAGCAGGGCGCTCAGGGGAAATGCAAGCGAACGGCGGCTCGACATTGGCGACTCCGTGTGGCCCATCGTGGGGCTCGATTTGTTTTTGTATTGCCCTCAGGTGGCGCTGTGCCAGCTGAAAGTGAGACGACTGTACCCGCAGCGGGGCGATTTGGCTAGGCGCCTCGGCGTGTCTATACCAAGCAGGAAAACCCTCGCAATGGTGCGTTATTGACGCTGTTTATCGGAGCCGGCTGGAAGCCACGAATGACCAGGCCTGCAGAAATCGTCGGGAAATCGACGAAAAGAGGCCAATTGACAAGTGCAGGCTTTTCCGTGAAGGTGTGCACACCCAAATCAAACGGGCGTATGAATTGAGCGTTTGCCTTGTTAGGCGCGCCATATGCAGCCCGAATATCGCGTCGGTGGGTGTGTCGTACCGATTGGGGCTATGCTCGTGCGGCGCTGCCGCGGGCTGGCCTGCCGGTTGGCTCCGATGTGTACTGTTCAGCTTCCATACCGTGGAGATCAGTTGATGATTTACGAAGGTAAAGCCATCACGGTTAAGGCTCTTGAGAGCGGCATCGTCGAATTGAAGTTCGACCTCAAGGGTGAGTCCGTCAACAAATTCAACCGTCTTACCCTCAACGAGCTGCGCGCCTCCGTCGACGCGATCAAGGCTGACGGTTCGATCAAGGGCGTGATTGTCACCAGTGGCAAGGACGTGTTCATCGTCGGCGCCGATATCACCGAGTTCGTCGACAACTTCAAACTGCCCGACGCAGAGCTGGTGGCTGGCAACCTGGAAGCCAACAAGATCTTCAGTGATTTCGAAGACCTCGCCGTGCCGACCGTCGTCGCCATCAACGGCATCGCCCTGGGTGGCGGTTTCGAGATGTGCCTGGCCGCCGACTATCGCGTGATGAGCGCCAGTGCCAAGATCGGCCTGCCGGAAGTCAAACTGGGCATCTACCCGGGCTTCGGCGGCACCGTGCGCCTGCCGCGCGTTATCGGTACCGATAACGCCGTCGAGTGGATCGCTTCGGGCAAGGAAAACCGTGCCGATGAAGCCCTGAAAGTGGGCGCCGTCGATGCCGTGGTCAGCGCAGATAAACTGCAGGCCGCCGCGCTGGATCTGGTCAAACGCGCCATCTCCGGTGAGCTGGACTACAAGGCCAAGCGTCAGCCCAAGCTGGAAAAGCTCAAGCTCAACGCCATCGAGCAGATGATGTGCTTCGAGACCGCCAAGGGCTTCGTCGCTGGCCAGGCCGGCCCGAACTACCCGGCTCCGGTCGAGGCGATCAAGACCATTCAGAAAGCCGCCAACTTCGGTCGCGACAAGGCGCTGGAAGTCGAGGCCGCCGGCTTCGTCAAGCTGGCCAAGACCTCGGTCGCTGAAAGCCTGATCGGTCTGTTCCTCAACGATCAGGAGCTGAAGAAGAAAGCCAAGCAGCACGACGAAATCGCCCGTGACGTGAAACTGGCTGCCGTGCTCGGCGCCGGCATCATGGGCGGTGGTATTGCCTACCAGTCGGCCTCCAAAGGTACGCCGATCCTGATGAAGGATATCCGTGAAGAGGGTATCCAGATGGGCTTGAACGAGGCTTCCAAGCTGCTCGGCAAGCGCGTCGAGAAGGGTCGCATGACCCCGGCGAAGATGGCCGAGGCGCTCAACGCCATCCGTCCGACCATGTCCTACGGTGATTTCGGCAACGTCGACATCGTCGTCGAAGCCGTGGTCGAGAACCCCAAGGTCAAGCAGATCGTGCTGGCCGAAGTGGAAGAAGTCGTGCGTGAAGACGCCATCCTGGCCTCCAACACCTCGACCATCTCCATCTCCCTGCTGGCCCAGGCGCTCAAGCGTCCGGAAAACTTCGTCGGCATGCACTTCTTCAACCCGGTACACATGATGCCGCTGGTGGAAGTCATCCGTGGCGAGAAGTCCAGCGAAGTGGCCGTGGCCACCACCGTTGCCTACGCCAAGAAAATGGGCAAGAACCCGATCGTGGTCAACGACTGCCCGGGCTTTTTGGTCAACCGCGTGCTGTTCCCGTACTTCGGCGGCTTCTCCAAACTGCTGGGCTTCGGCGTCGACTTCGTGCGCATCGACAAGGTCATGGAGAAGTTCGGCTGGCCCATGGGCCCGGCTTACCTCTCCGACGTGGTCGGCATCGACACCGGCCACCACGGCCGTGACGTGATGGCCGAAGGCTTCCCGGATCGCATGGCCGTGGAAGGCAAGACCGCCGTCGACGTGATGTACGAAGCCAACCGCCTGGGCCAGAAGAATGGCAAAGGCTTCTACGCCTACGAAACCGACAAGCGCGGCAAGCCGAAGAAGGTCTCCGACCCGGCGGCTTATGAGCTGCTCAAGTCCATCGTGGTCGAAGAGCGCGAAGTCACCGACGAGGACATCATCAACTTCATGATGATCCCGCTGTGCATGGAAACCGTTCGTTGCCTGGAAGACGGCATCGTCGAAACCGCAGCCGAGGCCGACATGGGCCTGATCTACGGTATCGGCTTCCCTCCCTTCCGTGGCGGTGCGCTGCGCTACATCGATTCCATCGGTGTGGCTGAATTCGTCGCCCTGGCTGACAAATATGCCGAGCTGGGCGCCCTGTACCACCCGACCGCAAAACTTCGCGAGATGGCCGCCAAGGGCCAGAAGTTCTTCGGTTAATCGTGCAGCGAACAGAGCGAGAGTAGAAATATGAGCCTGAATCCTAGAGATGCAGTGATCGTCGACTTCGGTCGTACCCCGATGGGTCGTTCCAAGGGCGGCATGCACCGCAATACCCGCGCCGAGACCATGTCCGCGCACCTGATCAGCAAAGTGCTGGAGCGCAACGCCAAGATCGACCCGGCTGAAGTCGAGGACGTGATCTGGGGCTGCGTCAACCAGACCCTGGAGCAGGGCTGGAACATCGCGCGCATGGCGTCGCTGATGACCCAGATCCCGCACACCAGTGCCGGCCAGACCGTCAGCCGTCTGTGCGGTTCGTCGATGAGCGCCCTGCACACTGCCGTGCAGGCGATCCAGACCGGCAACGGTGACGTGTTCGTCGTCGGCGGTGTGGAACACATGGGCCACGTCGGCATGATGCATGGTGTCGACCCGAACCCGCACCTGTCGCTGTACGCCGCCAAGGCGTCCGGCATGATGGGCCTGACCGCAGAAATGCTGGGCAAGATGCATGGCATCAGCCGTGAGGCGCAGGACGCCTTCGGTGAGCGCTCGCACCGTCTGGCGCACAAGGCCACCGTCGAAGGCAAGTTCAAGGATGAAATCATCCCGATGCAAGGCTACGACGAGAACGGCTTCCTCAAGGTGTACGACTTCGACGAAACCATTCGTCCGGAAACCACCCTCGAGAGCCTGGCTGCGCTGAAACCTGCGTTCAACCCGAAAGGCGGCACCGTGACTGCAGGTACTTCCTCGCAGATCACCGACGGCGCCTCCTGCATGATCGTCATGAGCGCCCAGCGCGCCCAGGATCTGGGCATCCAGCCGATGGCGGTGGTTCGCGCCATGGCCGTTGCCGGTGTCGATCCGGCGATCATGGGTTACGGCCCGGTACCGTCCACTCAGAAGGCGCTCAAGCGTGCAGGTCTGAGCATGGCTGACATCGATTTCGTCGAGCTCAACGAAGCCTTCGCCGCCCAGGCCCTGCCTGTGCTGAAGGACCTGAAACTGCTCGACAAGATGGAAGAGAAGGTCAACCTGCACGGCGGCGCGATCGCCCTGGGTCACCCCTTCGGTTGTTCCGGTGCCCGTATCTCCGGTACCCTGCTCAACGTCATGAAACAGAACGGCGGCACCTTGGGTGTTTCCACCATGTGCGTGGGCCTTGGCCAAGGCATCACCACCGTCTTCGAGCGCGTTTAAGCGTTAGCGGACAGAAACCGGGGCCCCGTGCCCCGGTTTTGCTTTTTACGGCTTTTTATTTCGGGAACCGCTCATGCAGTTGCAGCCAGGACTTTATCGTCACTACAAAGGCCCGCAGTACCGTGTATTCGGTGTGGCACGCCATTCCGAGAGCGAGGAAGAGGTGGTCGTCTACCAGGCGCTGTACGGCGAGTTTGGCTTGTGGGTAAGACCGCTGAGCATGTTCTGTGAAGAGATCGAAGTGGACGGCGAGCGCGTTCCACGCTTTGCTTTGATTCAGGCCGAAGTCAGCCCCATCGGCGCTTCGCAAGTCTGACTGCGCAGCTCCCTGCGCTTGACCTTCGCTTGGTCGCCACTATATATAGCGGGGCCTTAGAGGGCGTCTACAAATTGCTGCTCTCGGCCATGCTGCGTTGAAACCAGCCTCAAAATGCTCATGTACAGCTCGTACAGCGCGCTTTTTCGACTGTTTTCGCCTTGCCTGACCTTCGCTCGCTGCTTTGTAAACACCTCCGGCTTCGTGCCTTCTATATTTCGCAATTCAGGAATTTTCTGATCCATGGGCAAATCGCTGGTCATCGTGGAATCCCCGGCCAAGGCCAAGACCATCAACAAGTATCTGGGCAGCCAGTACGTGGTGAAGTCGAGCATCGGCCACATCCGTGACCTGCCTACCAGCGGCTCGGCAAGTGCCACCAAGGAGCCTGCCAAGCGCGGCAAGGCTGCTGCTGGTGAAGCGCCTGCGCTGTCGCCCAAGGAAAAGGCCAAACGCCAGCTGTTCACCCGTATGGGCGTCGACCCCGAGCACGGCTGGAAGGCCAAGTACGAGATCCTGCCCGGCAAGGAAAAGGTGATCGAAGAACTGCGCCGCCTGGCCAAGGATGCCGACACCATCTATCTCGCAACCGACTTGGATCGCGAAGGGGAAGCCATTGCCTGGCACCTGCGCGAATCCATCGGTGGTGATGACAGCCGCTACAAGCGCGTGGTGTTCAACGAGATCACCAAGAAGGCGATTCAGGAAGCCTTCTCCAAGCCGGGCGAGCTGGACATCAACCGCGTCAATGCCCAGCAGGCGCGGCGCTTCCTCGACCGCGTGGTGGGCTACATGGTCTCGCCGCTGCTGTGGGCCAAGATCGCCCGTGGCCTGTCTGCCGGTCGTGTGCAGTCGGTGGCCGTGAAGCTGGTCGTTGCACGCGAGAAAGAGATTCGCGCCTTCGTCCCGGAAGAATACTGGGAAGTGCACGCTGACCTCGGCACCGCGAAGAACGCCAAGGTGCGTTTCGAGGTAGTGCGCGAAAGTGGCGCAGCCTTCAAGCCGGTCAATGAAGCGCAGGCCATGGCCGCGCTGGAGAAGCTCAAGGCTTCCAGCTACAGCGTGGTCAAGCGCGAAGACCGCCCGACCAGCAGCAAACCCTCGGCGCCCTTCATTACCTCCACCCTGCAGCAGGCAGCGAGCAACCGCCTGGGCTTCGGGGTGAAGAAAACCATGATGATGGCTCAGCGTTTGTACGAAGCGGGCTACATCACCTACATGCGTACCGACTCGACCAACCTGTCGAACGACGCGGTAGAGATGGTGCGTGGCTTCATCGGCAGCGAGTACGGCGACAAGTACCTGCCGGGCAAGCCCAACCTGTATTCGAGCAAGGAAGGCGCCCAGGAGGCGCACGAAGCGATTCGTCCGTCCGACGTCAACCTGCGTCCGACCCAGCTGTCCGGTATGGAGCGTGATGCCGAGCGCCTGTATGACCTGATCTGGCGCCAGTTCGTCGCTTGCCAGATGCCACCGGCCGAATACCTGTCCACCAGTGTCACCGTGGCCGCGGGCGATTTCGAGCTGCGCGCCAAGGGGCGCATCCTCAAGTTCGACGGTTACACCCGCGTGCTGCCGCAGCAGAGCAAGCCAGGCGAGGACGACGTCCTGCCGGAAATGAAGGAAGGCGAGGGCCTCAAGCTGATCCAGCTCGACCCCAGCCAGCACTTCACCAAGCCGCCGGCGCGCTACTCCGAAGCCAGCCTGGTCAAGGAACTGGAAAAGCGCGGCATCGGTCGCCCGTCCACCTACGCGGCGATCATCTCCACCATCCAGGATCGCGGCTACGTCACGGTGCACAACCGCCGTTTCTATGCCGAGAAAATGGGCGAGATCGTCACCGAGCGTCTCGACGAGAGCTTCGCCAACCTGATGGACTACAGCTTCACCGCCACCATGGAGGAGCATCTCGATGATGTGGCCCAAGGCGAGCGTGAGTGGAAGCACCTGCTCGATGAGTTCTACGGCGACTTCAAGAAGAAGCTTGAGGCTGCCGAAGCAGGCGAGGGCGGCATGCGCGCCAACCAGCCGACCCTGACCGACATTCCCTGCCGTGACTGCGGTCGGCCGATGATGATCCGCACCGCCTCCACTGGCGTGTTCCTCGGCTGTTCCGGCTATGCGCTGCCGCCGAAGGAGCGCTGCAAGGCCACCATCAACCTGGTGCCGGGCGATGAGATCGCCGCCGATGTCGAGGGTGAGTCCGAGTCTCTGGTACTGCTCGGCAAGCATCGCTGCCCGATCTGTTCCACGGCCATGGATGCCTACCTGCTGGATGAAACCCGCAAGTTGCACATCTGCGGCAATAACCCCGATTGCACCGGCTACGAGATCGAGCAGGGCCAGTACCGCATCAAGGGCTATGAAGGGCCGAGCCTGGAGTGCGACAAGTGCGGCAGCCAGATGCAGCTCAAGACCGGCCGTTTCGGCAAGTTCTTCGGTTGCACCAATGCCAGCTGCAAGAACACCCGCAAGTTGCTCAAGAACGGTGAAGCGGCGCCGCCGAAGATGGACAAGGTGGAGATGCCCGAACTCAGATGCGAGAAGGTGGACGACACCTACGTGCTGCGCGACGGCGCATCGGGCCTGTTCCTCGCTGCCAGCCAGTTCCCGAAGAACCGTGAGACGCGTGCGCCGCTGGTACTGGAAATCCTCCCGCACAAGCATGAGATCGATCCCAAGTACCACTTCCTCTGCGATGCCCCGCAGAAGGATCCGGATGGGCGTCCGGCCGTGATTCGCTACAGCCGCAAGACCAAGGAGCAGTACGTGCAGTCCGAGGTCGATGGCAAACCCACCGGCTGGCGCGCGTTCTACGATGGCGGCAAATGGAAGGTCGAGGACAAGCGCTAGCGTTTGGTCACGATCTGCCGCGCGTCGGCCAGGCGGCGTAACTGCGGCGCCCTGAATGCCTGACGAGATGCGCGTCAGGCAGGGCTGACGCGCGTATCATGACCCGATCTGCTGTGGAGGTCGCCGTAATGGCCAAAGAAATCTATACCCGTACCAACCAGAAGATTTTCTTCGCCGGTATTGCCCTGGATAACTGGCGCAAGGCCGAAGCGTCCTCCGCGTTCAATGTGCAGGCGCTGGTGCAGGCCGAGCGAGAAGCCGCGCTGTTTCACCTGTACGGTGGACTGCTCGGGCTGTGTCATGAGATTGCCGGCTATTACCGCATGAACGACGTTACGCCTTCGCGTGTCGACTCATTCGTACAGCAGGCGGTGCTCGACGGCTCGCCCAGCCCTGAGTTGGCCGAGTTGGTCGAATTGGCGCAGCAGCGCGAAACCTGGCTGGCCGAGTTGCTGGCGGCCTATGCTGCGTTGTTCCAGCCGCCGCGTGAGGAGCGCAAGGCCAAGGTCGATCCGTCCATGCCGTTGATCACCGCCGTCAGTGTTGGCGAGGAGCCGGCCGAGCTGAGCATCGATGATGTCGATGCCTGGCGGCAGCAGCTCAAGGCGCTGGTGCTGCGTTTCCGCGAAGGCCTGAGCGAGTGCTGATTGGGTTTAACTGGACCAGTGGGCTGGGGATGATCCCGGCTGGCTGTTACAATGTCGTGTTTTTACACAGAGACTGAGCCATGCCTACATCCTTCCTGGAAATCGTCGAACTGCCCGATGGGCGCATTGCCCTGCGTCGCGCAGAGGATGAAGAGGCGTTGGTGACCCTGGATTTCTCCGCTGATGCCAAGGCTTTCCTGCAGGGGCAACACATCGAGGTGGCCAAGGCCATGCTCAATGTTGGTGTGCAGATGGCTGGCCGAATGGCTGAGGGTGATTTCAGTGGTGAAGAAGAAGGCTCGCGCGTTCTCCACTGAGTCGCTACGACTCGACGAAAACGGGGCTCCATTGGCGCCCCGTTTTCATTTGTGCAGATGAAATCGTGGCGAGTTCAACCCAGGCTGATGTTCAGGCTCTGCGCGCCACCGGTGTTGGCGGCCTGTGCAAGGCGCTGACGAGTGCTGCTCTCGACCGGATGCAACCAACTGATCACGGTATGGCTACGCCCCAGCTTGAGAGCTTCTTCGGCCAGCTCCACGGCATTCTGCCCTTGTCGCGGATGCAGCAGCAGGATTCGTTCACGGTTCAGCCCGGCATCGCGCAGCCAGCTTTGCGTGAGGCTGGCCGGCGGTGCTACCAGAGTCAGCCAGCGTGCATCCTGATTCTGGCTCAGCTCACGCAGAATCGGCGCCAGCAGGTGCAGGCAGTGGCCGGCGGCACCACGCAGAGCCAGTTCACTGAACGTCTGATCATCCTCGCCACGCGGGATATGATTTGTGGCTAGCAGCGGCTCTTCAGGCGTTCGGCCAAGGAACGCGTCGAAAAGAGGGAGTTGTGGGCGCTCGAACGACTGCTGCACGTACATGGTGTCTCCTCAGCGGCGGATTACACCGACGCTCAAACCTTCGATGACCAGATCCTGGTGTTCCAGATCCACTTCGATCGGGGCAAACTCAGGATTTTCGGCAATCAGCCAGACCTTGTTGCCCTCGCGCTTGAAGCGTTTGACCGTCACTTCATCGTCGATGCGGGCGACGACAATCTGGCCGTTGCGGGCTTCACGGGTGGTGTGCACGGCGAGCAGATCGCCATCGAAGATGCCGATGTCTTTCATGCTCATGCCGCGTACACGCAGTAGATAGTCGGCTTTGGGCTGAAAGAACGCCGGATTGATCTGGCAGGATTCCTCGACATGTTGCTGCGCAAGGATTGGTGCGCCGGCGGCGACACGGCCGATTACCGGGAGGCCCGCATCCTCGTTCGCGGCACCTGCCTCGAAGCCGGGAATGCGAATGCCGCGTGAAGCGCCTGGAGTCATCTCGATAGCCCCCTTGCGGGCGAGGGCCTTGAGGTGCTCTTCTGCGGCGTTGGGCGATTTGAACCCCAGTTCCTGAGCGATTTCCGCGCGGGTGGGTGGGTAGCCGTTGTCTTCCAGGCAGCGTTTGATGAAGGCGAGAATCTCGGCTTGGCGTGGCGTCAGTTTCAGCATGGCTGGGCTCTGTCTTTTTATACAGTGACTGGAATTATATACAGTAATCGAGTCTTGGCAATGTCCATTTTTTGAATGACTGCCGTCCGGCTTGTTACCCATGCCGGGTAATCTGCGTCTCTGCTTGTTGTAAGCTGTGACCAGCCGGCCAAAAGACGGCTCATGCGGCTTGACAATTCAGTGGGATGAAACGTATGTTTCAAACAAGTGTTTGTCAGGTGATCACTCATGGCTCAGTCGGAAACCGTTGAACGCATTCTCGATGCTGCGGAACAGCTGTTCGCGGAAAAAGGCTTCGCCGAGACATCCCTGCGTCTTATCACCAGCAAGGCCGGGGTCAACCTGGCTGCCGTCAATTACCACTTCGGTTCGAAGAAGGCGCTGATTCAGGCGGTCTTCTCGCGTTTCCTCGGGCCGTTCTGTGCCAGTCTGGAAAAGGAACTTGATCGCCGTCAGGCCAAGTCCGAAACCCAGGTTTCCCTGGAAGAGCTGCTCGAATTGCTGGTCGAGCAGGCCCTGGCCGTTAAGCCGCGCAGCGGCAATGACCTGTCCATCTTCATGCGCCTGCTCGGTTTGGCCTTCAGTCAGAGTCAGGGACACCTGCGCAAGTACTTGGAAGAGGTCTACGGCAAGGTTTTCCGTCGTTACATGCTGCTGGTGCATGAGGCTGCGCCGCGCATTCCGCCGCTTGAGCTGTTCTGGCGCGTGCACTTCATGCTCGGCGCCGCTGCGTTCAGTATGTCCGGTATCAAGGCGCTGCGGGCGATGGCCGAGACCGATTTCGGCGTCAACACCTCGATCGAGCAGGTGATGCGCATGATGGTGCCGTTCCTGGCTGCAGGCATGCGTTCTGAGACTGGGGTTGCCGACCCCGCCTTGGCTGGCGCGCAACTCAAACCGCGCAGCAAGACACCGAGCGCCGCGCCCAAGGTTTGACCTGACGGCAGGTGGGCTTGGCTTCGCCCTGCGGCCTGCTAAGCTAGCGGCCCATGTCCGATCTCGATTTACTCCATATCTCCATTGCCGACCAGGCGCTTTACGGCTTTCGTGCTGGGCGGCTGCTGCTGAGCTTGCCTGTCTCCACGGCGTTCAATGGGGTGGGTGAACTTAACGGTTCAGGCTGTACGCCGCGCGGGCTGCATCAGGTACGCGCGAAGATCGGCGCAGGTTTGCCTCTGGCCGCCGTATTGCGCGGTCGTCGCTGGACAGGGGAGGTGTGGTCACCTGAGCTGCACGAGCAGTTTCCTGGCCGCGACTGGATTCTCACCCGTATTCTCTGGCTAAGCGGTCTTGAGCCGGGGCGCAATCGCCTGGGCGAGGTCGATACCTTTCGCCGTTACATTTATCTGCATGGCACGCCGGATACGGAACCCATGGGGACGCCGTTGTCCCATGGCTGCATTCGTTTGCGTAACGCCGACATGCTGGCGCTTTTCGAGCGCGTACCGCCGCACTGCAAGGTACGTATCGATGAGGCGCCCTGCCCGCAGTGGGCTGCAGACCAAGACTTCACGTAAGGAAATACTCTCATGCAAGGCTCTTTGATGATGGACATCGCTGGCACCTGGTTGACCGCCGAGGATCGCCAGATGCTGCGCCAGCCCGAAGTGGGCGGTCTGATCATTTTTGCCCGCAATATCGAATCGCCGCGCCAGGTTCGCGAGCTATGCCAGAGTATCCGTGCCCTGCGCCCGGATCTGCTGCTGGCGGTGGATCAGGAAGGTGGCCGGGTACAGCGTCTGCGCCAGGGCTTTCTGCGTCTGCCGGCGATGCGCGCCATCGCCGACAACGACAATGCCGAGGTGCTCGCCGAGCATTGCGGCTGGCTGATGGCCACCGAGGTGTTGGCGGTTGGCCTGGATCTGAGTTTCGCGCCGGTACTGGATCTCGACCACCAGCGCAGTGCGGTGGTTGGCAGTCGCGCCTTCGAGGGTGATCCGCAGCGGGCCGCCACGCTGGCGGCCGCTTTCATCCGCGGCATGCATCAGGCGGGGATGGCCGCTACCGGCAAACACTTCCCCGGGCACGGCTGGGCCGAGGCGGACTCTCATGTCGCCATCCCGCTCGACGAGCGCTGTCTCGATGATATCCGCGCTTGCGACATGCAGCCGTTCAAGCATCTGGTGCACGAGCTCGATGCAGTGATGCCGGCGCATGTCATCTATTCTCAGGTTGACCAGCACCCGGCTGGCTTCTCCCGTCGCTGGCTGCAGGACATCTTGCGCGGTGAGCTGGGCTTCGAGGGTGTGATTTTCAGCGACGATCTGTCCATGGCCGGCGCCCATGTGGTCGGCGATGCCGGCAAGCGTATTGAGGCCGCACTGGCTGCGGGGTGCGATATGGGGCTGGTGTGCAATGACCGCGCTTCGGCCGAGCTGGCGCTCAGCGCCTTGCAGCGTCTGCGAGTGACAGCGCCTGCGCGCCTCGAGCGCATGCGTGGCCGTGGTCACGCCACTACCGAATACCGCCAGGCGCCACGCTGGCTTACTGCTGTGGCGGCCCTGAGAGCTGCCCAGTTGCTCGACTGAGGACCTGCCTATGACTGTCTACGCCATTATCGGCGGCACCGGCCTGACTCAGCTAGAAGGGTTGACGATTCACGAAGCGCTGCCGCTGGATACCCCCTACGGGGCGCCCTCCGCCGATATCCTGCGGGGCAGTTACGCCGGGCGCGAAGTGCTGTTTCTCGCCCGCCATGGCCAGCCGCACCGGATTCCACCGCATCAGGTGAACTACCGGGCCAACCTCTGGGCGCTCAAGCAGGCCGGCGCCAAGGCCATTGTCGCGGTCAATGCGGTGGGGGGGATTCATGCTGCCATGGGCGATGGGCATTTCTGCGTGCCACATCAGATCATCGATTACACCTCCGGGCGTGCGCACACCTTTTACGAAGGCGATCTGGAGCACGTGACCCACGTCGATTTCAGCCAGCCGTACGACAAGCAACTGCGCGAGGCGTTGGTGGCGGCGCTGCGGGCCGAAAATGCGGCATTCAGCGATCACGGAATCTATGGCTGCACTCAGGGGCCGCGACTGGAAACGGCGGCGGAAATCGCCCGCATGGAGCGCGATGGCTGCGACCTGGTAGGCATGACCGGCATGCCCGAAGCGGTATTGGCGCGCGAATTGGCGCTGCCCTATGCCTGCCTGGCGCTGGTGGTGAATCCGGCGGCGGGTAAATCCAGCGCCTTGATCACCATGGCCGAGATCGAGCGAGTGATCGAGCAGGGCATGGGGACGGTCAAGGCGGTGTTGGCACGCGTGCTGAGTAACTAGCTGCTCTACAAAGACAGCGCTCAATGCCCGTCAGTCAGGCGTCGACGCGCCGAATCTGTAGGAGCAGCGCCCCGCCGCGAATCAGGGCGGCGCGCACTTGAAAAACTTCGCCCTGGGGCTCCTACGAAAGGCTGGCGGCATCAGGTTTCCGCTCAGAGCGGGCTGATGCGTACCAGTGCGCCCAGGCTGCCATGGTCCAGGTAGGTCAGGCTGTTGTCCTTCAGGCGCTGGGCCACTTTCATGTGCTCGCTGCTCTCGAGCAGGCCGTCGCCGCTGAATTGGTTGATCCACAGCTCCAGGTCCAGGTCGGCAAAGCGCTCCTGAGTAAAGCTCAGGGTGCCTTCGATCACATGATGGCCGAAGCGCTCTTCACCGCTGCTGACGGCCACTCGGCTCGGCGAGCTGCCGATGGTCTGGCTCCAGGCCTTGTGCAGCAATACCTGATAACCGCTGCCCGGATTGAGCTTGGCCGCCTCGCCATCGAGCGTTGTCGGGCGTTCGTTGCCGGTGATCGGCAATGCCGTGCCCGCCCAGTCGTCCGGTGCCACCTTGGGGGCGAAGACGGGTTCGCCGGCCTGGCGGAATACCAGCAGTTCGACCTGGTACAGGCGTTCGGCGAAGGCGCTCGGGGCGAGCAGGCAAAGCAGCAGGGCGATCAGGTGCAATGGGCGCGTCATGGGAGAGTCCTTCAGGTGGTGGGCGCGAGGCGCTCGAACAGGGCTTCCAGGGTGTTGAAGCGTTCTTCCGCGCGCTCCATCGGTACCTGGATCTTGAAGACGGTGGCGCCTTCGAACTTGTAGCGTTTCGGCTGGGCCTGGATCAGCTTGATCAGCGTCAGCGGGTCGACGCAGGTTTCTGCGGCGAACTCGATGCGCCCGCCCTGCGGGCCGGCGTCGACCTTGGTGATGCCCAGCTTGTCCGCCTGCAGCTTGAGCAGGGTCAGGCGCATCAGGTTTTTGGTTGGCTCCGGCAGCAAGCCGAAGCGGTCGATCATCTCGACCTGCAGCTCCTTCAGGCCCTCCTCGTCGCTGGCGTTGGCGATGCGTTTGTAGAGAATCAGGCGCGCATGCACGTCGGGCAGGTAGTCCTCGGGGATCAGTGCCGGCACGCGCAGGTTGATCTCCGGGCCGCCGCCCAGCGGCTGGTCGAGGTTGGGTTGTTCGCCTTTCTGAATGGCCTTGACCGCGCGCTCGAGCATTTCCATGTACAGGGTGAAGCCGACGGCCTGGATCTGCCCGCTCTGGCCGTCACCGAGCAATTCGCCGGCGCCGCGGATTTCCAGGTCATGGGTGGCGAGGATGAAGCCGGCGCCGAGATCCTGCGCGCCGGCAATCGCCTCCAGGCGCTTCTGTGCATCTTCGGTCATGCTCTTGCGTGGCGGCGTGAGCAGGTAAGCGTAGGCTTGGTGGTGGCTACGGCCGACGCGGCCGCGCAGTTGGTGCAACTGGGCCAGGCCGAACTTGTCGGCGCGCTCGATGATGATGGTGTTGGCGCTGGGCACGTCGATACCGGTTTCGATGATGGTCGAGGCCACCAGCACGTTGAAACGCTTGTGGTAGAAGTCGCTCATCACCTGTTCGAGATCGCGTTCGCGCATCTGCCCGTGGCCAATGCCAATGCGCGCCTCGGGCACCAGTTCGGCCAGATCGGCGGCGCATTTCTCGATGGTCTTCACGTCGTTGTGCAGGTAATACACCTGGCCGCCACGCAATAGCTCGCGCAGCAGCGCTTCCTTGATGGTCGGCTTGTTCTCCTCCATGACGAAGGTGCGCACCGACAGGCGCCGCGCCGGTGGCGTGGCGATGATCGACAGGTCGCGCATGCCGGCCACGGCCATGTTCAGGGTGCGTGGGATCGGCGTGGCGGTGAGGGTGAGGATATCCACCTCGCTGCGCAGCGCCTTGAGCTGCTCCTTCTGGCGCACGCCGAAACGGTGTTCTTCGTCGATGATCACCAGGCCCAGGTTGTGGAACTTGACGTCCTCCTGCAGCAGCTTGTGCGTGCCGATGACGATATCCACCTTGCCTTCAGCCAGTTGCTGCACGGCGCCCTCGACTTCCTTGGCGCTCTTGAAGCGGCTCATCACCTCGACCTTCACCGGCCAGTCGGCGAAGCGGTCGCGGAAGCTGTTGTAGTGCTGCTGGGCGAGCAGGGTGGTGGGCACCAGCACCGCCACCTGCTTGCCGCTGTGCACGGCAATGAAGGCGGCACGCATGGCCACCTCGGTCTTGCCGAAACCGACGTCGCCGCACACCAGGCGATCCATCGGCTTGCCGGCCAGCATGTCGCTGCGCACGGCATCGATGGCGGCCTGCTGGTCCGGGGTTTCCTCGAAGGGGAAGCCGGCACTGAAGGTGGCGTAGTCCACGGCCGGGTCCTGGAAGGCGAAGCCTTCGCGGGCGGCGCGGCGGGCGTAGATATCGAGCAGTTCGGCGGCGACGTCGCGCACCTGCTCGGCGGCCTTGCGTTTGGCCTTCTGCCAGACTTCCGAACCGAGGCGGTGCAGTGGAGCCAGGGCATCGTCGCTGCCGCTGTAGCGGGCGATCAGGTGCAGGCTGGCTACCGGCACGTAGAGCTTGGCCTCGTCGGCGTACTGCAGGGTCAGGAATTCGGCGGCCTGGCCGTCGAACTCCATGGTCACCAGGCCCAGGTAGCGGCCGACACCGTGATCGATATGCACCACCGGTGCGCCTTCGCGCAGTTCGGTGAGGTTCTTGATCACGTTGTCGCCGCCGTCACGACCCTTCTCGCGCCGACGACGCTGCATCACGCGCTGGCCGAACAGCGGGTTTTCCGGGATGAGCGCCAGGTCATCGAGCAGCAGGCCTTCATCCAGGGGCGCGATGCAGATGTTCAGGCGTTCGCTGCTTTCGACGAACGCCGGCCAGCCGTCGACTTCCTTCGGCTTGAGCTTGAGGCGGGCGAGTAGTTCCAGTAGCACTTCGCGGCGACCGGCGGATTCCGCACAGAACAGCACGCGGCCCTGGTAGTCCTCGATAAAGCGGCGCAACGCCGCCAGCGGCTCGCCGGCCTTGGCCTGGATCGCCAGGTCGGGCAAGGCGCGTGCCTCGAAGCGGGTCTGGCCGACGCCTGGCTCGATATCCGCCTGATTGACCACCACACGCGGCCAGCTCTTCAGGCGGGCGAAGCAGTCTTCCACCGGCAGAAAAATATCCGCAGGTGGCAGCAGCGGACGCTCGGGGTCAACTCGGCGGTCTTCATAACGGTTGCGCGCATCCTGCCAGAACTGCTCGGCGGCCTTCTCGATGCCGGGCAGGGAGAACACCTGGGTATCGCCCGGCAGGTAGTCGAACAGGGTGCCGGTTTCCTCGAAAAACAGCGGCAGGTAGTACTCGATGCCGGCCGGGGTGATACCGGTGGAAAGGTCCTGATAGATCGGGCAGCGGCGGAAATCCACGTCGAAGCGCTCGCGAAAGCGCCCGCGGAAATCGGTGACGGCCTTCTTCTCAAGGGGGAACTCGCGTGCCGGCAGCAGGCGTATCGACTCCACCTTGTCCACCGAGCGCTGGGTTTCCGGGTCGAAGGTGCGCAGGGTTTCGATCTCGTCATCGAACAGGTCGATGCGGTAGGGCGTGTCGCTGCCCATTGGGAACAGGTCGATCAGCGCGCCGCGTACGGCGAACTCACCGTGCTCGTACACCGTATCGACGCAGCGATAGCCGGCCGCTTCCAGGCGCGTGCGCATCTGTTCCACATCAAGCGTCTGGCCGACATCCAGCACCAGGCTGCTGCCGAGCAGAAAGCGTTTCGGCGCCAGGCGGTGTAGGGCCGTGGCGATGGGCACTACGAGAATGCCACGGCTCAGTTGCGGCAGTTGGTAAAGGGCCGCGATGCGTTGGGAGATGATGTCCTGGTGTGGCGAGAACACGTCGTAGGGCAGGGTTTCCCAGTCGGGAAAATGCAGTACGGGCAGGTTCGGGGCAAAGAAGGCCAGCTCTTCCTGCAGGCGTTCCGCGCTCTGGCTGCCCTCGGTCAGAACCAGGGTGAAACGCCCGGCATTGCTGGCTGCTTCGGCGATGGCCAAGGACAGGGCAGCACCGGGCAAGTTGCCCCATTGCTGTTTGCCGGCGTTGGCCGGCAGAGACGGAAGACGCAGTACGGACACGGGCGGCTCACGGTCGTGAAGGAAGGCCGTGAATTGTAGCGGGGCTTGTTGGTCAATGTCAGTCGCGACAGGCGCGCATTGCTCATGCTCGCGCGCACCGTCATAATGTAGCCCCTTTTTTCAGCCCCTACATGTGGAAGGTACTGCCCGTGACTCAGAAGCCCGACCAGTGTCTCGGTGAATGGATCGATCGTGAAGCCCTTGCGGAAGCAATGATTCCGCTGATTGGTCAGCTCTATCGCAACAACAATGTGGTGACCTCGATCTACGGCCGTGGCCTGATCAACCGTTCGGTCATCGACATCCTCAAGGCTCACCGTTTTGCCCGTCACCGCCTGGCTGACGAAGCCGAGCTGTCGGTGCACGACACCTTCCCCATGCTCAAGGCCATGAGCGAGCTCAAGCTGGGCGCTGCCTCCGTGGATCTGGGCAAGCTGGTTGCCAAGTTCAAGGCTGAAGGCGCAGGTCGCGGCGTCGAGCAGTTCGTCAAGGACGAGCTGGCCGATGTGGTTGGCAAGCAGAATGGTTCGGCCCGTGAAGGCACTGATGTGGTGCTGTACGGCTTCGGTCGCATCGGCCGCCTGCTGGCGCGCATCCTGATCGAGAAGACCGGTGGCGGTGACGGCCTGCGTCTGCGTGCCATCGTCGTGCGCAAGGGCGCTAGCAATGACCTGGTTAAGCGTGCCAGTCTGCTGCGTCGTGACTCGGTGCACGGCAAGTTCAACGGCACCATCACCATCGATGAAGAGAACAACACCCTGACGGCCAACGGCAACCTGATCCAGGTGATCTACGCCAAGGACCCGAAGGAAGTCGACTACACCCAGTACGGCATCAAGAACGCACTGCTGGTGGACAACACCGGTGTATGGCGTGACGCCGAGGGTCTGGGTCAGCACCTGGCCTGCCCGGGCGTTGATCGCGTTGTTCTCACCGCACCTGGCAAGGGCGCGCTGAAGAACATCGTGCACGGCATCAACCACAGCGAAATCACCGCTGAGGACAAGATCATCTCCGCGGCTTCCTGCACCACCAACGCCATCGTGCCGGTGCTCAAGGCGGTCAATGATCAGTACGGCATCGTCAACGGTCACGTCGAGACCGTTCACTCCTACACCAACGACCAGAACCTGATCGACAACTTCCACAAAGGCAGTCGTCGTGGTCGTAGCGCTGCGTTGAACATGGTCATCACCGAAACCGGCGCGGCTACCGCTGCGGCCAAGGCACTGCCGGTTCTGAAGGGTAAGCTGACCGGCAACGCCATTCGTGTGCCGACGCCGAACGTGTCCATGGCCATCCTCAATCTGAACCTGGAGAAGGCCACCACCCGCGAAGAGATCAACGAGTACCTGCGCCAGATGGCCATGCACTCGGATCTGCAGAAGCAGATCGACTTCGTCAGCTCTCAGGAAGTGGTATCGACCGACTTCGTCGGTTCGCGCCATGCCGGCGTGGTCGATGCCGAAGCCACCATCGCCAACGATAACCGCGTTGTGCTGTACGTCTGGTACGACAACGAGTTCGGTTACAGCTGCCAGGTGGTGCGCGTGATGGAGGACATGGCCGGGGTCAACCCGCCGGCCTTCCCGCGCTAAGCGTCAAGGTCGCAAAAACGGGAGCTTCGTCTCCCGTTTTTTTATGGTGCGCCAGGCATGGCGCGTAGCGCCGTGACTGGCGCTGTCGGGTTCACTGTGGTGGTGAGCCTGGCGACTTGGAGGTGAAAGTCCTCTACACACCCGGCAAGGGGAAGTGTTAGCTGAAGGCAAGGGTGTCGCGGGCGACTGCGAATCTGAAGGAAGCCCGAGGCAAAATGCTGGCCTGACGAACAGGAAGCGGATGAGGCGGCGCAGCGGGGTGAGGTGGCCATAATCGCCAAAGCCCG
>NZ_QASO01000019.1 GCF_003052605.1 Ectopseudomonas oleovorans
GAAACTGCCAAAGCCAACGGGCAAGAGCCTTACGCCTGGTTGCGCCACATCCTTGAACGCCTGTCAGCGGCGAGCCGCGTCGAGGATTACGAAGCGCTGCTGCCGTGGAACTGCTCGCCAGCTTCTGCCTCTGCTTCCTGAAAAAACCGTCCGCCAGGACGGGGTTTATGGAGCGGTTACGCGGCGACCACCGGATGGTATTCGTTGCGACCCGGCACGTTGGCCTTGGGGTTGGTGAACGAGTGCACGGCGCCGCCGTAGCTCACCAATTGCCAATCAGTCTTGGCCGCCTTCATCTCGGCGATGAAGCCGTCGACCTGCGCCTGCGGTACGGCGGGATCATCAGCCCCATGCAGTACCAATACCGGCGCCTTGATGTTCTTGGCATCGGCCGGGTTGGGTGTATCCAGGTTACCGTGGAAGGAGACGAAGCCTTTCAACTGCGCCCCAGAGCGCGCGAGTTCCAGCACCGTGCCACCACCGAAGCAGAAGCCGATGGCACCCAGCTTGCTCAGATCCAGTGCCACCTCGCCGTTCTGCGCCTTGAGCACCTCGACTGCAGCCTGCGCCCGCTTGCGCATCAGCGGGCGATCTGCTCGCACGGCAGTGGCCGCAGCCCCTGCTTCTTCGGCATTGCTGGGACGAATGGATTTACCGTACATGTCGGCGACGAACACCACGTATTTGTCGCCTGCCGCACGGGCGGCCTTGGCCACGGTGTCTTCATTCACCCCCATCCAATTGGGAACGGCGAGCAGCCCAGGGCGCGGCGTGGTGACCGAATCGTCGTAAACCAGCACGCCTTCGAACGCTTCGCCATCGATTTCGTACGCAACTGTCTTGGTCACGACCGCCGCATTGGCAAGACCGGCGAATGCGGCGCACAACAGGGGAATCAGTGTCTTCTTCTGCATGGTGAGGCCTGCCCTTGGCAATGGTAGCCCCTAACAATAGCCTCACCTTCGACAATGACTAAGTCGAGAGGAGGCGGGTTTTAGACAGGAGATCTCAAGCGGCAGGTTGTTCGGCCCAGCGTTCCTTGATCTGCAGAATCTCGGGCAAACAAGCGATGAACAGCTCGACCAGACGCGGATCGAAGTGGCGCCCACTCTGTTCTCGCAGGAAACCGACTGCATCGTCCACGGGCCAGGCCTGCTTGTAAGGGCGCACGCTGGTCAGCGCATCGAACACATCGGCGATGGCGACGATGCGGCCCTCGAGAGGAATGTCTTCGCCACTTAGGCCATTGGGGTAGCCGCTGCCATCCCACTTCTCATGGTGCGACAGCGCGATCCGTTGCGCTGTGCGCAGCAGCCCCGAACTGTGCTCGCCGATGATTTTTGCTCCGATCTCCACGTGCTGGCGCATCACCTGCCACTCCTGCTCGTCGAGCTTGCCCGGCTTGCGTAGCACGGCATCGGGTATGCCAATCTTGCCGACATCATGCATGGGTGCCGCATTGAGCAATTCCTCGGCAGCGCTCTCGCTGAAGCCGGCGGCCAAGGCCAGCACCTTGGAGAAATGGCTCATGCGGATAACGTGCAGGCCGGTCTCGTTGTCCTTGTATTCAGCCGCCATGCCCAGGCGCTGGACGATCTGCAAGCGAGTCTGTTTCAGCTCATCGACCCGCACCAGTGACAGGTGGGTACGCACACGTGCACGCACGATCGGCGGGCTCACCGGCTTGGTGATGTAGTCCACCGCACCAACTTCGAAGCCGTGTGCCTCATCCTCGACATCGCCCAGAGCGGTAACGAAGATCACCGGAATCGTCTTTAGCAGAGGGTTGGCCTTGAGCCGCTCGCAGACCTCGTAACCGGTCATACCCGGCATCATCACATCGAGCAGGATCAGGTCAGGCCGTTCACGTTCGGCCATTTCCAGCGCGCGCGAACCCTCCTTGGCGAACAGCAGGCGATAGTCCTCTTGCAGGATATGGCGCAGCACCTGCAGGTTGGTGGGTTCGTCATCGACCAGCAGCAACAGCGGACGAGTATCGGCAGCCAGGGTCATGATGGGGTCGTTTCCTCGTCTTGCAGTCGCAGCAACAGTTGATCGAGCACCAGCAGAGCCTGATCGAAATCGAAATCTTCCAGCGCCTGACGCATATCGCTCAGCGCGGCGCCATAGGCTGTGCCCCTGGCGGCCTGCTCCATGACAGCAAGGGTTTCATCGTCCAGGCCGCCCCGCTGTAGCGCCTGTCGCAGCTGAATTGCCTGTTCACGCAGCGAGGGCAAGTCGACGGCCGCGCTTTCAGCCGAAGATACGACTTCCGGCACCTGCGGCACCACGTCCTTGACCGTCAGCAGAGCCTGCTCGAGTTCCACGATCAGTGCGGGTAACGCCTGCTCGTCTCGCCTCTGAAAGGCCCGTTCGATCGACTGTCCAAGGCTGGCAAGGCTGCTCATGGCCAGGTTGCCGGCGGCGCCGTGCAAACGGTGCGCGAGCGCCTCGCCTTCGCGCCAGTCGCGCGCCGTCAGCAGGTGACTGAGGCGCGCCGCCAGAGCATGCTGTTCGCCAATGAAGGTATTGATCGCCTGCGCCATACGCAGCGGCCCGCCCCACAGGCTGCTGCCACGGACCCAGTCGAACAGGCCATCGTCGGCAACCCGGGTGGCACTGACCACTGCGCTGGGCACATCGGTCAGGCCAAGCAGGCGGGCGATTTCCCAGAGCAGCGCGTTGACATCCAATGGCTTCGAGGCGAAACCGTTCATCCCAGAATCCAGGGCGGCCTGACGATCCTGATCAAGCACGCTGGCGGTCAGAGCAATGATCGGAATCGGCTCTCGCGCCTCGGCGGCTTCCAGTTGGCGGATCCGCCGCGACGCTTCCAGACCGTCGACACCCGGCATTTGCACATCCATCAGGATCAGATCGAAGCGCTGCTGGGTGAACGCCTGCAGTGCGCCTTCACCATCGGCGACGCAGTGAACGCGATGGCCGAAATGCTCCAGGGTCAGTTGCAACAGTTCGAGGTTCTGCGGCACGTCATCGGCCGCAAGAATGTTCAACTGCCCCAGCTCAGGCAGCACGGCACGTTGCTGCGAGGCCAGACGCTTGCCGGCACGCAGCGGCAACTCGACGCTGAAGCAGCTGCCCTGCCCTTCGGTACTTTCGACCCGCAAACGCCCCCCCATCAACTCGACCAACTGCCGGGAGATGGTAGTGCCGAGGCCGGTACCGCCAAAGCGCCGGCTCATCGAAGCATCAGCCTGAGCGAAAGGCTCGAAGATCTTCTCCAGGCGGTCGGCTGCGATACCGATGCCGGTGTCCTTCACCGCCAGGCGCATCGCGCCCGGCTCACCCGTCACCTTCAGGCGAACCTCGCCGTGCAGGGTGAACTTGACCGCATTACCGAGCAGGTTGGTCAGGACCTGTTGCAAACGCAGTGGGTCACCACAGAAGAACTCGTTGGTCGTTGCCGGGTAATCCAGATGCAGCTGCAGGCCTTTGCTTTCGGCCGTCAGGCGCTGCGCCGCGAGTACCTGCTCGCACAGCTCACGCAGGGAGAAATCCAGTTGTTCCAGTTCGATGGCACCACGGTCGAGCTTGGCCGTGTCGAGGATGTCATTGAGCAAGCCCAGCAACGAACGCGACGAATGCTGCACGGTACTCAGATGGCGACGTTGCTCACTGGAAAGCGGCGTTTCCAGCAGCAGGTCGGTAAAACCGATGATGGCATTCATCGGCGTACGAATTTCATGGCTCATGTTGGCCAGGAAGCTGCTGCGCGCGGCAGCGGCGGCCTCGGCGCGATCACGGGCAGCCCGCAGATCCTGTTCCATGACGCGGCGCGGGGTCAGGTCGGTCGCCAACTTGACGACCTTGAACGGTTTACCGTCGGTATCGAGGATCGGGTTGTAGCTGGCCTGAATCCAGACTTCCCGCCCGCCCTTACCAAAGCGCTGGTATTCACCTGCACGAAAATGACCTGCACGCAGATCCACCCAACCCTGGCGATAAGCATCGCTTGCCACCAGTTCAGGATCGCAGAACATGCCGTGGTGGCGCCCTATCACCTCCTCCTTGTCATAACCAAACAACGCCAGTGCATTGTCGTTGATGTCGAGGATATTGCCGTCGAGGCCGAACTCGATCAGTGCCATCGCCTTGCTGATCGCGGTGACCTTGCCTTCGTATTCGGCATTGCGCCGCTTGGTTTCGGTCTGGTCGAGCAATACGCCATCGATCCAGCGCGGCACACCGTTCTCGTCGCAAACTGCGCTACCACTTTCCCAGATCCAGTGCTCGGTTCCGCTACGATCAAAGAGACGATATTCGACGGTATAGTTGCACCCTTGCTCAATGGCCTGAACGACCTCGTCAACGACCCGCTGATAGTCGTCCGGGTGATACATATCGGCAATCGAACAGCGGCGACTGATGAAGTCGTCCGCGCTCCACCCCGTGAGGGTCTGCACCGCATCGCTGATAAATATCATGGTCCAGTCCCGGTCCAGCATGCAGCGAAACGACACACCAGGAATGTTGCTGATCAACGAGCGGTACTGCTGCTCGCTGTCACGCAGGGCTCTCTCCATGGCCTGTCTTTCGCTGATGTCGGCGACGAATACCACAAACAGCGGCCGGCTGCCTGAATGGGTAACGCCAACGCTGATGCGCACAGGTTTTTCTTCACCCTCTCGAGTCAGGCACACCAGCTCCTGCTCGCCCGCCGGCATCGTCAGGCGTCCGGTTCTGAGGTAGCTCTCCAGCAGTGCCTCCACCTGTTCGACATGGCTGGCAGGCATCAGCGAGCGCATGTGCATGCCCACCAGCTCGTGCGGTGACCAGCCGAATAGGCGCGAAACCGCACGATTGGCCGAGCGCACAGTGCCGGTGTGATCAACGGTGACGATGGCATCCAGCGCGGTATCGAAGATCGAGCGCAGATGCTGTTCGCTGGCCTTGAGCTGGAGGCTCATGCGGCGGTAGCGCAGCAGCGTGTTGACCGATACCACGAATACCGTAAGAGCTACGGTCAGCAGTGTGATGGCGATAGCGATATAGCCACTGTCGACCACCCCCATTGGCGCTACCGACTCCGGCGTACCGACGAAACGTGCCGCCGCCATGCTGGTGTAATGCATACTGCTGATTGCCAGGCCCATGACCAGCGCGCTGATCAGCAACGACCAGTACGTCGGCAGGCGTCCCTCCAGACCGAAGCGCACCCACAGCGCAACGATAGCCAGGGCGACGGCCACGACTATCGACAGCGCGAACATCCAGGGGTCATAACGCAGCAGCGGCGCCATCTGCATCGCCGCCATGCCGCTGTAGTGCATGGCACCAATACCAGCACCAACCAGCACACCGCCGACGCAGAGTTGCAGCAGGCTCAGATCACGTCGCGCCAACAGATTCAGGGCGACCCAGGAGGCTGCCAGGCTCGGCAGCATGGACAGCAGCGTGATACCCAGGTCGAAACGCACCGCCGCACACAGCTCGAAAGCGAGCATGCCGAGAAAGTGCATGGCCCAGATGCCACCGCCGAGCGCGAGGGAACCGGTAAAGATGGTGATTTGCCGGGCGACGGGGTGGGAACTGTCGCGCGCCTCACCAGCCAGTTGCAACGCCATGCCAGCGGTGAACACGGCAATGGCCAGTGACAACAGCACCAATTCGGGATCGTAGCGGCTGAGCACGAGAACACTAGGATCCGCGCCCATGATGAAGAACAACTCGAGAATCGACATGCAACCCCAAGGCACCGGCAGAAAGCCAGCCAATTGCCAGCATCTGAAACGACGGGGTCACACTTGTCAATTAAACCCGATCAATCACACCCATAGAAAAGCCCGCCGAAGCGGGCTTGTCCTATTGCCAGATAGATCAGGCGGAGAGCTCCACCAGCAGCTTGTTCAGGCGCTGCACGTAAGCGGCCGGATCCTTCAGGCTGTCGCCTGCGGCCAAAGCGGCCTGGTCGAAGAGAATGTGCGACAGATCAGTGAAACGGTCCTCGTCCGGCTCGGCATCCAGGCGCTCGATCAGCGGGTGCGCCGGGTTGAACTCGAAAATCGGCTTGGACTCAGGCACCTTCTGCCCGCTGGCCTCGAGAATCTGGCGCATCTGCAGGCCCAGGTCCTGTTCGCCAATGGCGAGGATCGCCGGCGAGTCGGTCAGACGATGCGACACACGCACCTCCTTGACCTGTTCGCCCAGCGCGCCCTTGAGACGCTCGATCAGTCCTTCCTTGGCCTTAGCCACTTCCTCCTGGGCCTTCTTGTCCTCTGCCGAGTCCAGCTTGCCCAGATCCAGGTCACCACGGGCCACGTCGACGAATTGCTTGCCGTCGAACTCGGTCAGGTAGCTCATCAGCCACTCGTCGATGCGGTCGGTGAGCAGCAGCACTTCAATGCCCTTCTTGCGGAAGACTTCCAGGTGCGGGCTGTTCTTGATCTGCGCGTAGGATTCGCCGGTGAGGTAGTAGATCTTGTCCTGACCGTCCTTGACCCGGCCCAGGTAGTCAGCCAGCGAAACCGACTGCTCGTCGCCCTCGCCAGCGGTGGAGGCGAAACGCAGCAAACCGGCGATCTTCTCCTTGTTGGCGAAGTCTTCCGCCGGGCCCTCCTTGAGCACTTGACCGAAGGCCTTCCAGAACACCTTGTAGTCGTCCGGCTTGTCCTTGGCCAGATTCTCCAGCATGTCCAGTACGCGCTTGGTCAGCGCCGACTTCATCGAATCGATGATCGGGCCGGACTGCAGGATTTCGCGGGAAACGTTCAGCGACAGGTCATTGGAATCGACCACTCCCTTGATGAAACGCAGGTACAGCGGCAGGAATTGATCGGCCTGATCCATGATGAACACGCGCTGCACGTAGAGCTTGAGGCCCTTGGGTGCTTCGCGGTGATACAGGTCGAACGGTGCACGGCCCGGCACGTAGAGCAGCGAGGTGTACTCCAGCTTGCCTTCGACCTTGTTGTGGCTCCAGGTCAGCGGGTTCTCGAAGTCATGGCCAACGTGCTTGTAGAACTCCTGATATTCCTCGTCCTTGATTTCGGTACGCGGGCGGGTCCACAGGGCGCTGGCGCGGTTGACGGTTTCCCACTCGACTTCGGCAGGCTTGTCCTTTTCTTCGCCATAGTGCTCTTTCGGCATTTCGATGGGCAGGGCGATATGGTCGGAGTACTTCTTGACGATATTGCGCAGGCGCCAGCCATCGGCGAACTCCTCTTCACCGCTCTTCAGATGCAGAACGATGCGGGTACCACGCTCGGCTTTCTCAACGGTGGCGACTTCGAACTCGCCTTCACCTTTGGATGACCAATGTACGCCTTCGCTGGCCGGGCTACCGGCACGGCGGCTGAACACCTCGACCTCGTCGGCGACGATGAAGGCAGAATAGAAGCCCACACCGAACTGGCCGATCAGGTGCGAATCCTTCTTCTGGTCACCGGAGAGATTTTTCAGGAAGTCGGCAGTGCCGGACTTGGCGATGGTGCCCAGGTGCGCGATGACTTCCTCGCGGCTCATACCGATGCCGTTATCTTCGAGGGTGACGGTCTTGGCATCCTTGTCGAACGACAGGCGGATCTTCAGTTCGGCGCCACCTTCGAGCAGCTCCGGCTTGGCCAGCGCTTCGAAACGCAGCTTGTCAGCGGCGTCTGACGCGTTGGAGATCAACTCGCGCAGGAAGATTTCCTTGTTCGAGTACAGGGAATGGATCATCAGGTGAAGCAGTTGCTTCACCTCGGTCTGGAAGCCCAGGGTTTCTTTTTGAGTTTCCACACTCATGGTCTGCTAACTCCATCTGTAGGACAGGAACCGCTATGGGGTACCTCTAAAAACTACCTGCGTTGCCATCGCTGCGTTAAAAACAGGCTCAAAATGCTCATTTAC
>NZ_QASO01000002.1 GCF_003052605.1 Ectopseudomonas oleovorans
AAACTCCGAGGGCCGGTCTGGGCGCTTAGCTACCGCAGGCGACACATCAACGGAACCAAGCTCGCTGATGCTGTTTGTCAGTAGGCAGGAACCGCCGTATACGGAACCGTACGTACGGTGGTGTGGGAGGACGGCGGGGGTGACCCCGCCTCCTACCCGATTTTGCGGCTATAAAGGCTCGCGGCTAAAGCGGAATGCCGCCCAGCCGCTCCTACACGTGCGTGGGTCGTAGGAGCGGCTTTAGCTGCGACGAGTCAGGCCGGCTCGGTGGCTTCTTCCTGCGCAGGCGCCTGAGCCTTGGCATTCTCGCGTGGCTTGATGAATTTCCAGTCCGCCTCGTCGATATAGATACCGTTGGGGCCGCTGCCGCCTTCCAGGTCGATGGCCACATGGGCCGAGACCTGCGGCTTGACCGAGGCCAGGATCGGCACGAAGCCAAGCTGCAGGCTGGTTTCGATCAGCGCCTGCTGGTTGCGTTCGTCGATGTCCGCCGCCTCGTCCAGGTAGTAGGGCAGGCGCACGCGCCCGGCCAGCTCGCGATCCATCAGGTGCAGCAGCAGGTACATGTTGGTCAGCGCCTTGATGGTCATGGTGGTGCCGTTGGAAGCAGCGCCATCGATGTCCGTGTGGATCACCGGTTGGCCATGCACCTTGGTGATCTCGAAGGCCAGTTCGAACAGATCTTTCAGACCCAGCTGGTTGCCGTTGGCGGCTACCAGGCGCGACAGGTAGTCCTTGGCTTCCTCGTTCTTCGTATCCTGATCGGCTGATTGCGACAGGTCGAATACCGACAGGGTTTCGCCTTCCTCATATTGGCCGGCGCTGTGGATTATCTGATCGATATGGCGCAGGGCTTCCTTGTTCGGTGCCAGGACGATGCGGAAGCTTTGCAGGTTGGAGACCTGGCGCTTGTTGATCTCGCGGTTGAACAGCGCCAGTTGGTGTTCCAGGTTGTCGTAGTCGCTGCGGATATTGCGCAGGGTACGGGCGATATCGGTGACTGCCGCACGGCGCGCCTTGGCCAGGGTCAGGGCTTCGTCCTGGCGGTGGGCGTAAGCGTTGACCAGCAGTTGCAGGCGGCGCTCGACGTCGTCCTCGCTGTCGAACTTGGCAACGCCCTTGAGGCGTACCTGGGCGTAGAGCGCTTCGATCTGACCGTCGATACGCTGCAGCGCCTGCCAGGTGTCCTGGTAGTCGTTAAGCAGCGGCAGCAGGTTGTCCAGCGAGTCGTCCACCGGCTCCATGAACGGCGTGCCGAATGGCAGGTCGGCCGGCAGCAACTGGCGACGACGCAGGGCATCTTCCAGGGTGCGTTCCTTGGCTTCCAGATCGGCCAGTTGGCGGCCGACCAGTTGCAGCTTGGCGGACAGCTGCTGCACGCGCTCGGCGAAGGCATCGCTGGCACGCTTGAGTTCGTCCTGGGCGCCTTCCAGCTCGGCCAGGCGCTCCAGCTTCTGCGGTTCCTCGGCGGCCAGGGTCTGGCTCTTGCGGAAGTCTTCCAGGGCCTTCTGCGCGTCCAGCACGGCCTGGTACAGCGTCTCAGCCTGGGCCTTGCTGGCGGCGCGGTCGGCGGCCACCGACTGCTGGGTCTTGAGCTGCTTGAGCTCGCGCTCCAGGCGATCCTTTTGGTCGCGCAGGGCAGCGCGGTCGGCCAGGGCCTGCAGGGCGGGTGGTTCGATATGGCTGAGGTCGATGGACAGGCCCGGCACGGCGAAGGTGTCGCCCTTGAAGCGATCCAGCACTGCTTCGACCGCCTTGACCCAGTCGTCACCGTCGGCCTGGATGCCCTTCTCGCCCAGTGGCAGGCTGAACAGCTGGCCGTTGAACAGGCGCATCAGGCGATCGACATCGGCCTGGCTGAATTCCTCGCGCAGGCGCGAGTAGCTGTTGTTGTCGGCGTGATCGAGTTGCTGCTTGACCGACTTGAGACGTTTTTCCAGGTCGCGCAGGCGCTCATCCAGGTCTTCGCTGGAGAACTGCCGCGACTGCGCCAGGGCGCCGGCCAGCTCATCGTGGGCGTCCTTGGCCGCGAGCAGTTGCTCTTCCAGCACCTTGGCGTTGTCCACCAGGGCGAAGCGGTTTTTCAGCACCGCAAGCTCGCCGAGCCAGCGCTGGATCTCGCTGATCTCGCGCTCCAGGCGCATCAGCTCACTGGTGCCGCCACGCTGCTCGTTCTGCAGGCCGTCCTGCTCGCTGCGGTAATGCTCGGCCTGGATCACCAGCTCTTCCTTGCGCGCATCGGCATAGTCGTGCCAGGTACCCAGCAGGTTGTCGAGCAGCGGCGAGAGGCGGTGCAGCTTGCCGCGCAGCACTTCGCGCTGGGCCACGCCCGAGGCCAGCGCTTCGATCAACGGGCCGGCGGTGACCAGCGCCTGGTAGTCCTGCTCCATACGGCGTACGTCGCGGAAGGCTTCCTCGGTGGCGGCGATATAGTCGACGCTGCCGGAGCGCAGGCTGTGCTCGAAGGCATCGAGGAACAGCTGCTTGAGCTTGGCGGCGGTGATCTCGCGCATGTGCAGCAGGTTGATGAACAGGGCGCGGAAGGTCTTCAGGCTCTGCTCGCTGGTCGAGCGCAGCGGGATCAGGGTCAGATCCAGTGGAATGCTGGTGTGACCGCCGACCAGCAGGCGACGCAGTTCGTCGGGCTTCAGTTCGTAGGCGGTGATGCCGGCCTGGCCGAGGTTCTTGAACAGCTCACGCTGACGCAGGCAGGTGCCGTTCTGCTGATAGTGCTCCAGATCCAGCTCGCCAGCGTAGGCGAAGAACTGGTGGCCGAAGCCGCCGCCCGGGCCGCGACCGGCTACGCCGATCACGTGCGGGCCGTGGGGCAGGGCGACTTCGACGAGGATGTAGCTGGTGTCTGATGCGAAGTAGAACTTGCGCGAGGCTTCCAGGCTGTACTTGCCGAAGCTCATGTCCGACATGCGCGCCAGGATGGGGAACTGCAGGGCGTTGATCGAGGCGGATTTACCCAGGTTGTTGGCGCCGTAGACCGACAGCGGGTTTTCCAGCGGGAACAGGCCGAGGCTGTAGCCGGCGGTATTCAGCAGGGCGAAGCGGCGGATGCCGTAGCGTTCCTGGCTCATGCGTCCATCTCCTGTGCGGCGCGTTCTTCGGCCATGGCGCGGGCCAGGGCGTCTTCCTCGGATTCTTCGACGCCCACGGCTTCAGTCGGATCGGCGTCGCCATCATCGTCCAGCAGCACCGGAGCCGGCAGCGGCAGGTCACTGCTGTGCAGGCTGGCGGCCAGGTCGCGGTCGTGCTGCACCGACAGGCAGACGTCGAGGAAACGATGCATCGGCGGCAGGAAACGGTACACACCGTTGCTGTCCTCGGCGAAGCCGAGCTGGATGAGACGACGGATGATCTTGTCTTCCAGCTCCTCGAAGGTGGTGACTTCGGCCTGCAGGAACAGGTCGCGGTACTTTTCCAGCAGCGCCGGCAACTCGTCACGGCCGATGCTGCCGCCGTCGAGTACGGAGAGCGGATCGCGGCCCTGGTCAGCCAGGTGCTCGACCAGAATGAAGGTGAACAGCGCCAGACGCTGGGCGGTTTTGTTCACCTGCGGCGCCACCTGCTCGGGTACGAAGTAGTAGAAGCCGCGCGGGTCGCAGACCAGCTCGAAACCGAGGGCGCGGAACAGCGAGCGATATTGATCCTGCATGCTCGACAGCTGGGCGTAGCACTCCGGCTCGCTGCGCGAGATGTGGTAGCCCTTGAACAGGTCGCGGAAGGCGGCCGCGAGCTGGGTCATTTCTTTCAGATCGATGTTCATACGCAAGTCATCTGACGAATGTGGGAGCGAGCTCTGCTCGCGAAGCGTCCCGTAGTCGTTCGCGAGCAGAGCTCGCTCCTACAGGCTCGATCAAGGCAATCAACAAGGTGGAGCAAAGAAGGCGTTGGCTGCGCGCCCTGGTCCACCCTAGGTAAAAATCAGGCACTGGGGCGGCCCACCAACGCATAGGAGCTGATGCTGATTTCGTGCTCGCGGGTCAGGTAGGTCTGACGTTCCAGGCGGTCGCGCTGGAAGCGGCCTTCACGCGACAGGCGCGAGAACCAGTAGAGCAACTCGTCGGTGGCGCCTTCCGGTTCCTGCTCCAGCAGCCAGGTCATCAGGTCCGGCAGTGGCAGGGCCTGTTCGCAGCGCTCGATCATTTCTCGCGCGGTTTTCGGCGCCTTGGGCGCGCCGCCCTTGCGGCTGCTGCTGGCCTTGGGGAAATGCGCCGGCTTGGCTTCGAAGCGGGCCAGGGCGTAGACGTAGGCCTCGACTTGGCTGGCCGAACCGAGGAAGTTGCTCTGTGGCCGGGTGAACAGCGGCATGGCTGCCTGTGGCACGGCGTCGATGCCTTTCTTGCGGATCACCGACAGTGCCAGCGCCGCGCCACGGGTCACGGCGTTGTGCCGACGGGCTTCCTCGCGCAGCGGCAGGAGCAGTTCGCGGGCCTTGCGCAGGGTGAGCTGGGCGGTGGTCTGCATTTCCAGGATGCGCGCGTGGGTACGTAGCAGCAGGTCATCGTCGACCAGTTGGCCGAGGCGCTGCTGGTCGCCGAGCAGGCGCAGCAGCACCTGTTCGACGCGGCGCACGCCCTGCTCGAAAGCGCCGTCGGCGGCGACCAGTTGAATCATCGGCTCGACGTATTCGTCCCAGGTGGCCAGCACTTCGGCATAGCGTTGGCGCAGGGGAATCTGCCGGTCGCTGGTCTTGGCCCGATCGGCCACGCTGACCAGCGCCTGTTCGTCGTTGGCCAGCTTCTTCAGCACGTCGCGCACGCGCATATCGAGCAGACGCAACTGACGCGCGAGGTCGTTGGCATCACGCACCTCGAAGGCGTCCTGGATATAGCCGGCCAGGCGCTCCAGGTGGCGCAGGTAGGCTTCGATTTCCAGGCACAGGCCGAGGCGGTGCTCGCGGCGCAGGTAGGCGAGAAAATCATGGATTTGCGCGTTGAGCTCGAAGCGGTTCGGGCTCTTGGCCACCGGCACCAGGATGTCCAGACGAATCCAGGTGTCGAGCAGGGCAGTGGTGTCGCTGGGCGTGGTGTCGGGCAACTGGGTGGCGAGCTGGTTGCGCAGCTCCACCAGGCTCAGGGTGCCGGCGTCGAAACGCTCGCAGAGCGGTTCGAGCAACGTCCAGTGTTCGGCGAGGGCGCGCAAAACGCGCTTGGGATCGATCATCGAGGCGCCGGGTCCAGGCAAGTGAAAAGGGGAGGATTGTACTGCAAGCGCGATGCCTGTTTTGAGTCCCAATCGATCAGAGGCATGGAGCAGCGATGCCGGGGACAAGCTTATCGCGACGTGACGTCATCGGGCTGTAACCAGGCTTTCATAGCCTGTCAGCCCAGGCAGGCCGAATAATGGTCATCGCCGGTTGTACAAAAAATCTCCAATGCCCTTTCGATATTCATCGGTTATCGGCACAATTCGCGTCCACTTTTTTCCGGGGGCCACAAGGCACCCCTTGGCCGACCTTGCTGGAGCGACGAGATGATCCAGACGCCGTACTACCTCATCGACAAACAGAAGCTCCTGGTCAACCTGGAGAAGATCGCCTATGTGCGCGAGAACTCGGGCGCCAAGGCGCTGCTGGCGCTGAAATGCTTCGCCACCTGGTCGGTGTTCGACCTGATGCAGCAATATATGGACGGCACGACCTCATCGTCCCTCTATGAGTTGAAGCTCGGCCGGCAGAAGTTCGCCGGCGAAACCCACGCCTACAGCGTGGCCTGGGCCGACGACGAGATCGAAGAGATGGTCGCCAACTGCGACAAGATCATCTTCAACTCCATCGGCCAGCTCGAACGCTTCGCCGAGCGGACCGAAGGCACCATCCGCGGCCTGCGCGTCAACCCGCAGGTGAGCAGCTCCGACTACCTGCTGGCCGACCCGGCGCGTCCGTTCAGCCGCCTCGGCGAGTGGGACCCGGAAAAGATCGCCAAGGTCATGGGGCAGATTTCCGGCTTCATGTTCCACAACAACTGCGAGAACGGCAGCTTCGAGCTGTTCGACAAGATGCTGAGCACCATCGAGGAGCGCTTCGGCCACCTGATCGCCCAGGTCGAGTGGGTCAGCCTCGGCGGTGGCATCCATTTCACCGGCGAGGGCTATCCGCTCGATGCCTTCTGCGCGCGCCTGAAAGCCTTCTCGGAAAAATACGGCGTGCAGGTGTACCTGGAGCCGGGCGAAGCGGCGATCACCCTCAGCGCCTCGCTGGAAGTGACCGTGCTCGACACCCTGTACAACGGCAAGAACCTGGCGGTGGTCGACAGCTCCATCGAAGCGCACATGCTCGACCTCCTGATCTATCGCCTCAACGCCAAGATGGCGCCGAACGACGGCGAACACAGCTACATGGTGTGCGGCAAGAGCTGCCTGGCCGGCGATATCTTCGGCGAGTACCAGTTCGACAAGCCGCTGAAGATCGGTGACCGTCTGTCGTTCATCGACGCGGCCGGCTACACCATGGTCAAGAAGAACTGGTTCAACGGCCTGAAGATGCCGTCCATCGTGGTGAAACAACTCGACGGTAGCATCGAAGTGGTTCGCCAGTTCGAGTTCGACGACTACCTGTCCAGCCTGTCCTGACATTGCTGCGGTGGGCTGAAGCCCACCCTACGGCTCAAGACTCGGTGTAGGGTGGGCCGGGCGGCGTTCCGCTTCGGCCCACCTCAGCACATGCTTTCAACAAACGCAGTTCTCTGGAGGTGAAACAATTGAAGAAGAATGTTCTGATCATTGGTGCAGGAGGTGTTGCCAAGGTGGTGGCCCATAAGTGCGCGCAACACAATGACGAGTTAGGTCGCATTGCAATTGCGTCGCGCAACATCTCCAAATGCCAGGCCATCATCGACAGCGTGCAGGCCAAGGGCGGCCTCAAGCAGCCCGGCGAGATCAAGGCCTATGCGCTGAACGCCCTGGACGTGGAAGCGACCAAGGCTCTGATCCGCGAGACCGAATCGCAGATCGTCATCAACGTCGGTTCGGCATTTCTCAACATGTCCGTGCTGCGCGCCTGCATCGACACCGGCGTCGCCTATCTGGACACCGCCATCCACGAAGATCCGAGCAAGATCTGCGAAACCCCGCCGTGGTATGGCAACTACGAGTGGAAGCACCTGGCCGAATGCCAGGAAAAGGGCGTGACCGCCATCCTCGGCGTGGGTTTCGACCCGGGCGTGGTCAACTCCTATGCCGCTCTGGCGCAACAACAGTACTTCGACAAGATCGAGTCGATCGACATCCTCGACGTCAACGCCGGTTCGCACGGCAAGTACTTCGCCACCAATTTCGACCCGGAAATCAATTTCCGCGAATTCACCGGCACGGTCTACAGCTGGCAGAACAGCCAGTGGGTGAGCAACCGCATGTTCGAAGTCAAACGCACCGACGATCTGCCGGTGGTGGGCGAACAGAACCTGTACCTGACCGGCCATGACGAGGTGCACTCGCTGTCCAAGCACCTCGACGTACCGAACGTCCGCTTCTGGATGAGCTTCGGCGACCACTACATCAACGTGTTCACCGTGCTGAAGAACCTCGGCCTGCTCTCCGAGCAGCCGGTCAAGACCGCTGAAGGTCTCGAAGTGGTACCGCTGAAAGTGGTCAAGGCCGTGCTGCCGGATCCCGCCTCGCTGGCGCCGGGCTACACCGGCAAGACCTGCATCGGCGACCTGGTCAAGGGCACCAAGGATGGCCAGCCGCGCGAGCTGTTCATCTACAACGTCGCCGACCACGAAGAAGCCTTCGCCGAGACCGACAGCCAGGGCATCTCCTACACCGCCGGCGTGCCGCCGGTCGCCGCGGCGCTGCTGGTGGCGCGTGGCGAGTGGGATGCCAAGCGCATGGTCAACGTCGAGGAGCTGCCGGCCGAGCCGTTCCTCAAGCTCCTCGATGTGATGGGCCTGCCCACCCGCATCAAGGACGAGCACGGCGACCGTCCCTGGGATCAGTAATCTCAGGTGGCCTCCGAAAGCCCCGCTGCGCGAGCAGCGGGGTTTTTTGTTTCTGGGCGCTTTGTTTGCCCGCAATCTCCCTGCAACGCTTCCCGCTCCGGTCATTTCACGCGACAATCCGCCCCTGTTGAAAATCCTCTCTCTGGAGCGCCTGTGATTCCCGAACAGCGCCGTCGCGCCTACCTCGATGCCATGCAGGTAGCCACCTGGCTGCCGCGTACCGAGCTGCCCTTTGCCGCGCCATCGCGTGCCGAGTTGCTGGCGCCGCCGCCTGTTGAAGTGCCGCTGGCTATCGTGAGCGAACCGGTAGCCGCGGTGGCCGAGCCGGTACGCGAGAGCCCGGTCGAGCGGCCGAAGATCGAAATTCCACGCCCGGGCGCCCAGCCGCGCCAGGCAGCTGTCGAGCCGGTGGCCGAGGCGGAACCTGTCGAGGAAAAACCGGCCCGGGTCAGTGCGCCTCCGCCGCGTTTTGCCTTGCAGTTGCTGCGGGCTGGCGATTGCGCCCTGTTGGTGGAACTGCCCACCGGCCAGCCGTTCCAGAGTCGCGATCCGGCCTACATTCTGCTCAAGGATCTGCTGCGCGCCGCCGGTCTGCCGGACAGCCCGCAGTTGCTCGGCGAGCCGGTGCGCTGGCCGCTGCTGGTGCGCGGCAACATGGATCAGGGCCCGCAAGCGGCGCTGGAATTCGTGCAGAGCTTCGTCGCTGCGCGTCTGGAGGAGCAGCCCAGCGTCTGCCTGTGGCTGGTTGGCCTGCCGGCCATTCGCTTTGCCGGCGAGGGTGACGAGCACAGCTACAACCGCGAGCTGCAGATCGAAGGCCTTGGCGCCTGCTGGGCCTTGCCGGGCCTGGAGCTGCTGATGGAAGAGCCGACGCGCAAGCGTGAGCTGTGGCAGGCCATGCGGCGCGTTCGCCAGCGTTGGTCAATCCCTGCCCAATCCTGAGAACCCGTCTTTGAGCCCGAGTTACGCCCGATGAGCGATGCGATTTCCTTCCGCCCGATGACCGAGGCGGACCTCGATGCCGTGCTGAAGATCGAATACGCCGCCTTCAGTCATCCCTGGACGCGCGGCATCTTCACCGACAGCCTCAAGTCCTATAACTGCTGGCTGATGTTCGAGGGCAACCAGCAGGTCGGTCATGGTGTGATCAACCTGATCCTCGACGAAGCGCATCTGCTCAATATCACCATCAAGCCGGAAAGCCAGGGCCGTGGTCTTGGCTTGCGCCTGCTCGAGCACCTGATGAAAGAGGCTTACGAGCTGGGCGGGCGCGAGTGTTTCCTGGAAGTGCGCGCCAGCAACCAGAGCGCCTACCGCCTGTACGAGCGCTTCGGCTTCAACGAGGTGGGGCGCCGCCGCGATTACTACCCGGCAGTCGGCGGGCGTGAAGATGCGCTGGTGATGGCCTGCACGCTAGTCGATTGAGGCCGCCTGCATAGGGTGGATGGCGCGTTGTCGATCCATCTCCCTGGTGGATGTGAAGAAGCGACATCTACCCTACGCGCCAACACCTGCGTCTGATTCGGTGCGCACGGCGCACCCTACGCGAACGCGCTAGTCCCTCCGCCCGTAGGGGGCGCCGTGCGCACCGACATTTCCGCCAGCGCTTATCACCCAGGATGCCCATCCACCCGCGCCCGACACAGCATCGGCGCGTAATACCAGGCGAACAGGGCGAAGGCTACGCCCCAGCAAAGCGCTGCCAACCATAGCCACCCGCCACCGCATGTGACCCGAATCAGCGCGCCCAGATTGAGCAGACCGAAGGCCCAGGCCATTGCCTTCGGCGGTTGCAATGCGCGGCCGGTATGACCGAGGCTGACCCGCGCCATCATCGCCAGGATCAGCCCGCCCATCGCACCCACCGCCAGCGCGTGGTTGGCCAGGCTGGGTTGCGTCAGCCAACCCAGGTGCCACGCAGCCATGCCGAGTGTGGCCAGCAAAAGCCAGGCGTAGGCCAGGTGCAGCGACCACAGCAGCGGCACGCGCCAGATGCCGCGCAGGTGCCAGCGCCACAGGCGCAGGCCGTGCAGCGCGCTCAGCACGATGAAGGGGGCAGCCAGCCAGGGACTGGCCAGCAGGTTATGCCCGCTGGCGAACAGTGCGGCGACCAGCACGCCGCAGACCAGCAGCAAGCGATCCAGCCAGGGATGGGCGGCGAAGGCTTCGACCCGACCCAGGCCGCGCTGGGTGAAGAAGGGAATCACCCGACCGCCGATCAGGCTCAGCATCACGGCGATCAGCCAAAGTGCGGCCAGTGCGCCACGGCGTTGCAGGCCATCATCGCCCTGCACCAGGCCGGCGAGCGTGAGGGACTGGCACAGCGCGAGCAGGCTCAGCACCAGCAGGATCGGGTAGTTGTTGCGTTGCCGGGCGGTGATCAGCTGGCGCGCCATCTGCGCAATGAACAGGCCGATAAACACCAGTTGCAGTGCGATCAGCATTGCCAGCGGCACGGGGAAGAACCACGCCAGGCGCGCGGCCAACCACAGCCCGAACAGCGCAATCAGGGGGCGGCCGCTGAGACCCGGACTCCCGGTCCAGGTCTGCACGGCAGTCAGCAGGAAGCCGGCGATGATCGCCAGGCCGAAACCAAAGGGCATTTCGTGGCGATGCCAGGCCAGCATGCCTCCCGGCACCGCAGGGTTGATCAGACCGTGCAGCGCCGCCGCCCAGAAGGCGACGGCGAGCAGGCCGAACAGTGCGCCAGCAAGGAAGAACGGACGAAAGCCCAGGCGCCACAGTGGCGTGATGGCCAGGGCCCGCTTGCGATCAAGCAACTGCATGTACGTATGCCTCGTCTTTCAGGCGTTGCTGCGCGACCAGGCGCAGCACATAGCCGATCTTCAAGATGCTGGGACCGAGCAGTGTCAGGCTGTGCGCCAGCACCAGCGTCGGCACGTTCAGCTGCTTCTCCAGGCCATAGGCTGCCACCAGCCCCACCAGCAGCAGGATCAGGCCGACCCAGAGCAATTGGCTGGACAGGTGCAGGATCTGCAGCGGTGGAAGATTCAGTGGGTACATGCTTCACCTCCTCATCGTGCAGCTATCCAGAGCCGAGGCCGGGCCGAAGAACTCGTAGCGGCTCTGCTCGGCAGGTACGCCCAGTGCCTGCAGGTGGCGCCTGACCTGGGCCATGAAGGGTTTCGGGCCGAGGAAGTAGGCGTCCAGATCGCGCTCGGCCGGCAGCCACTGCTCCAGCAGTTCGCGGCTGAGAAAACCCTCGGCGTCGGCCGCATCCCCCGCACGCGGCTCGCTGTAGCACACGTAATGGCGAATCTGCGGATGCTCGGCGGCATGCGCATCGACCCAGTCGCGGAAGGCGTGCACCTCGGCATTGCGTGCGCAGTGGATGAAGTGGATCGGCCGGCCCGAATGCCGCGCAGCATCGAGCATGGTCAGCGCCGGGGTAATGCCGACACCGGCGCTGATCAGGGCCAGCGGCTTGTTCGACGCGCTCAGGGTGAACTCGCCTGCGGGCGGGAACAGCTCCAGCACATCGCCAACCTGAACCTTGTCATGCAGATGGTTGGACACACGGCCGCCTGGCTCGCGCTTGACGCTGATGCGGTACTCACGGCCGTTAGCCAGGGCCGACAGCGAGTAGTTGCGGCGTACCTCTTCGCCGTTCAGCTGCAGGCGCATACCGATGTACTGGCCGGGCTGATGGTCGAGCAGGGCGCCGCCATCGACAGGCTGCAGGTAGAAGGAAACGATCTCGGCGCTTTCGACGACCTTGCGTGCTACGCGGAAGGCCCGCGCGCCACGCCAGCCGCCAGACGCTGCGGCATTCTGCGCGTACAGGCTTTCTTCTGCGCCGATCAAAATATCGGCCAGTTGTTGATAGGCTGCCGCCCAGGCATCGATCACCGCGTCGGTGGCGATCTCGGCGCCCAGTACCTCGCGGATCGCACGCAACAGGCAGTCGCCGACAATGGGGTAGTGCTCGGGGAGAATCTGCAGCGACACATGCTTGTTGACGATCTGCGCCACCAGCGGGCCGAGTGCTTCGAGGCGGTCGATATGCCGGGCGTACATCAGTACGCCGTTCGCCAGTGCGCGCGGCTGGTCGCCGCTGGCCTGGTGTGCCTGGTTGAACAGCGGACGTACCTCGGGGTGTTCGCTGAGCATCATTCGGTAGAAATGCGTGGTCAGCGCTTCGCCGCCGCTTTCCAGCAGAGGCACGGTGGCTTTGATCAGGTCACGTTGAGCATTGGTCAGCATGGGGGTATCTCCGCAAGGCAAATAAAGGCGCCGGTGTGGCTAATGCCGATCAGATAAGATTGCCAAAGCGGCCTTTCGTAGGAGCCCCGCCTCGGGGCGAAGCTTTTCAATTGCGCATCGCCCTGGTTCGCGGCGGGGCGCCGCTCCTACGTATTCGCAGCGGCGACGTTTAACTGACTGGCATTAGCCGGTGTGGCTCGTCTGGCCAGTTGTGGCGTGCTAGCGTTAGCGATAGATACCTATCAGTAAGCGTGCCAATTAAATAATCCTTAAATATCAGTGGCTTACTTGTTTTGTTGTATTAATGACTCGCCTTGCGCGTGAGTCATAAAGACTTTGAGTAGTCGAAATGACCGCTAATCCTCTGCTGGAAACTCTTATTCCCCTGGTCGCCGATCTGTCTCGCGAGCTGGACGATGGCGAGCGTTATCGCCGCCTGCTCGCGGCCTTGCGCCAGTTGTTCCCTTGCGATGCCGTGGCGCTACTGCGGCTCGACGGCGAAATTCTGGTGCCCTTGGCGGTCGAGGGGCTAAGCCCCGATACCCTGGGACGACGTTTCAAGGTCAGCGAGCATCCGCGCCTGGCTGCGTTGCTGGAGCACGCCGGGCCTACGCGTTTCGCCGCCGATTGTGGCCTGCCTGACCCCTACGACGGGCTAGTCGAGGGGCTGCATGGCCATCTGGAAGTGCATGATTGCCTGGGCTGCCCGCTCTATCTGGACGAACAGCTCTGGGGCCTGCTGACCCTGGATTCGCTTGATCCGACCAGTTTCGGCCGGCTCGATCTGGACAGCCTCGAGGCCTTCGCCAGCCTGGCGGCGGCCACGGTCAAGGTCAGCGAGCGTATCAGCGGCCTGGCGCAGCGGGTCGAGGCCGAGCGCCAGCTCACCGAGCTGTACAAGCAGGCGCGTCAGCAACCGCGCGAGCTGGTAGGGCAGAGCGCGGCGCTGCGCAAGCTGCAGGGCGAAATTCGCCTGGTCGGCGACAGCCCGCTGACCGTTTTGATCACCGGTGAAACCGGCGTCGGCAAGGAGCTGGTGGCCGAAGCCATCCACGCCGCCTCGCCACGGGCGCAGCGGCCGCTGGTCAGCATCAACTGCGCGGCATTGCCCGATGCGCTGGTGGAGAGCGAACTGTTCGGTCATGTGCGCGGCGCCTTCTCCGGGGCAATGAGCGAGCGCAGCGGCAAGTTCGAGTTGGCCGATGGCGGCAGCCTGTTCCTCGATGAAGTGGGCGAGCTGCCGCTGGCGATCCAGGCCAAGCTGTTGCGCGTGCTGCAGAGTGGTCAGTTGCAGCGTGTCGGTTCGGATCGTGAGCACCGCGTCGACGTGCGGGTGATCGCCGCCACCAACCGCGACCTGGCAGCGGAAGTGCGTGCCGGCCGTTTTCGCGCCGATCTCTATCACCGCCTGAGCGTCTACCCGCTACCAGTGCCGCCATTGCGTGAACGCGGCCGCGATGTGCTGCTGCTGGCCGGTTACTTTCTCGAAGAGAACCGCGCCCGGCTCGGGCTGCGCAGCCTGCGCCTGAGTGCCGAGGCGCAGAAGGCGCTGCTCGGTCATGATTGGCCGGGCAACGTGCGCGAGCTGGAGCACCTGATCGGCCGCGCGGCGATCAAGGCGCTGGCGCGCCATGGCGAGCGCCCGCGCATTCTCAGCCTCGATGTGCAGGATGTGGATCTACCGAGCAGTAAGCTGCACGCAGCCGTCGAGGTCGTGTTGACGAGCGCTGAGCCGGTGCCGGAAGGCGTCGAGCTGCGCACAGCGGTGGATGCCTTTCAGCGCCAGTTGATCGAGCAGTGCCTGGCGCGCCATCAGGGCAAATGGGCCGATGCGGCGCGCGAGCTGGGGGTGGATCGCGCCAACCTCAGCCGCTTGGCCAGGCGCCTGGGCATTCGGTAGGGTGCGCTGCGCGCACCGGGTCTGTCAGCGTTGGCTGGCGGTGCGCACGGCGCACCCTACGACGAGCCAGGCATCTGCCCGTAGTCCGGATGCAATCCGGGGCCAGCCATTCCCGGATTTCATCCTGGCTACAGTCGGAACACCAACGCTTTCAGGCCGCTCTCGGGGGAGATGTCGGGAAACTCCGGTGGGTTGTCCAGGCGCCCGATGAAGCGCAGTTGCGGCGCTTCGGCGGCCATGCCGTCGATGAGAAAGTCCGGGCCGATGTCCGGGTCGTTGACGCAGGCCAGCACCGTGCCGTGCTCGGTCAGCAGCTCAGGCAGGCGCCGGAGAATCTTGGCGTAATCCTGGATGAGGGCGAAGCTGCCTTTCTGGAAGCTCGGCGGGTCGATGATCACCAGATCGTATGGCCCGCTCTTGCGCACCTTGCCCCAGGACTTGAACAGCTCGTGGCCGAGAAATTCCACCCGGGAGAGGTCATGCCCGTTCAGGCGATGGTTGTCACGCCCGCGCGACAGGGCCGCGCGGGCCATATCCAGATTGACCACATGCGCGGCGCCACCGGCGATGGCGGCGACGGAGAAGCCGCAGGTGTAGGCGAACAGGTTGAGCACGCGCTTGCCGGCGGCCTGCTCGCGCACCCACTGGCGGCCCAGGCGCATATCGAGGAACAGCCCGCTGTTCTGCTTGCTGCCCAGGTCGAGCAGGTAGTGCAGGCCGTCCTCGATGATCGGCCATTGCGCCTGCGGCTCGCCGGCCAGCCATTCACTCTCGCTGCCCAGCACGTAGCGGTGTTGCAGCAACAGGCCGCGTGCGCCGCTGGCCTGCCATTGCGGCGTTTCCAGCAACTCCATAAGCAGCGGTCGCAGCGCCGGCGACGGTTCGCGGAACAGCATCACCAGCACGATGCCGGACAACCAGTCGACGGTGATCTGCTCCAGCCCCGGCCAGCAGCGACCACGGCCATGGAACAGGCGACGGGTCTCGCTGCCGGGGTGGTTGTCCAGTGCCAGCAGCAGGTGTTCGCGCAGTAGGGCGAGGGCGGTATCAGTCATCGCGGGTCAGCACTTCCAGCAGCTCGATTTCGAAGGTCAGGTCGGAGTTGGGTGGAATCGCACCCATGCTGCGCTCGCCATAACCCAGGTGCGCCGGCACCTGCAGCTTGCGTTTACCGCCCACCTGCATGCCCATCAAGCCCTGATCCCAGCCCTTGATTACCCGGCCAGTGCCGATCACGCACTGGAAGGGTTTGCCGCGCGAGTAGGACGAGTCGAACTCGCTGCCATCGGCCAGCCAGCCGCGATATTGGGTGGTGATCAGGGCGCCCTTGACCACGGCCTTGCCGTCGCCGATTTGCAGGTCTTCGATGATCAGTTGGTCAGTCATGTCAGGTTTCCTTGCGGTGACGGTTTTGGCTGGCTTGCACGGAGCGTTCGGCGGGCACGCGCAGTTGAACCAGCAGGTAGTCGGCGAACGCCGGGTCATAGTTCTGCAGGGCGATGGCGCCGGCCATGCAGCTCAACCAGCTTTCGGCCAGTGCCTGGTCAATTGGCCACTGTGCATGAAAGGCCGGAATGCTGATGCTGCCGTATTTCTCGGCGAATAGACGCGGCCCGCCCAGCCAGCCGCTCAGGAAGCACGCCAGCTTGTCGCGCGAGGCGCTCAGGTTGGCTGGGTGCAGGGCGCGCAGGGCGGTGGCCTCGGGGCGTTCGTCCATCAGCCGGTAGAAGTCGTCGACCAGACGGCGCAGGCCGTCGATGCCACCGGCAGCCTGGTAGGACGCATCGCCGGTGCCGTAGGGAGGTGTGTCACTCATCGCGTTGTTCCGCGGAAAAGGCGCCATTGTAACCGCTGGCGTAGAATGCTCGGCCAGTTTGGTTCGAGGTAATGGGCAACTGCAGAGGCTGTTTTCTCCCCTCTCCCGCAAGCGGGAGAGGGGGCCGGTCGTGCTTGCCTGAAACGATGATGACGCAACCCCAGCAAGGCTTCGTGCTCAGCCGCCATTGGCGCGACACGCCGGAGGGCACCGAAGTGGCCTTCTGGCTGGCGACCGATGCAGGCCCGCGCCAGGTGCGCCTGCCGTGCCAGGACGTGGTGGCGTTCATCCCGGCCGAGCAGCGTGCCTGGGCCGAGCCGTTGCTGCGTAATGAGAAGGGCGTCGAGCTGCGCGAGTTGGCCTTGTGCGACTTCAAGCGCCGCCCGGTGCTGGGCCTGTATTGCCGCCAGTACCGCCAGTTGCTGCAGTTGGAGAAGAAGCTGCGTCAGGTCGGTGTCGATGTGTACGAGGCCGATATCCGCCCGCCAGATCGCTACCTGATGGAGCGCTTTATCACCGCCAGCGTGCTCTTCGACGGTATCGAGCAACAGGACGGCAGCCTGCTGTGCAAGTCGCTCAAGCCCGCCGCCGATTACCGCCCGGCGCTGCGCCTGGTATCGCTGGATATCGAGACCAGTGCCCGTGGCGAGCTGTATTCCATTGCCCTGGAAGGCTGCGGTCAGCGCCAGGTGTACATGCTCGGTCCGGCCAATGGCGACGCCAGCAGCGTCGACTTCGACCTGGAGTACTGCGACAGCCGCAAGGTGCTGCTCGAACGCCTGAATGAATGGCTGCAGCGGCACGATCCGGACGCCATCATCGGCTGGAACCTGGTGCAGTTCGACCTGCGCGTGCTGCGCGATCACGCCGAGCAACTCAAGGTGCCGCTGCTGCTGGGGCGTGGCGGCGACGTGATGGGCTGGCGCCAGCACAACAGCAGCCAGCACTACTTCGCCGAGGCGGCCGGTCGGCTGATCATCGACGGCATCGAGGCGCTGCGTTCGGCCACCTGGAGTTTCCCTTCGTTCAGCCTGGAATCGGTGGCGCAGACGCTGCTCGGTGAAGGCAAGGCCATCGACACGCCCTATGCGCGCATGGACGAGATCCAGCGCATGTTCGATGAGGACAAGCCCGCGTTGGCGCGCTACAACCTCAAGGACTGCGAGTTGGTCACGCGGATTTTCGCCCACACCGATCTACTCGCTTTCCTCCTCGAACGTTCCAGTGTTACCGGCCTGGCGGCTGACCGTAGCGGCGGTTCGGTCGCGGCCTTCACCCACCTGTACCTGCCGCCGATGCACCGCCTGGGCTACGTCGCGCCTAATCTTGGCGACATTCGCGGCGAGAACAGCCCTGGCGGCTTCGTCATGGATTCGCGCCCCGGCCTCTACGATTCGGTGCTGGTGCTGGACTACAAAAGCCTGTATCCGTCGATCATCCGCAGCTTTCTGATCGATCCGCTGGGGCTGGTCGAAGGCTTGCACCAGCCGGATGATGAACACTCGGTGGAAGGCTTTCGCGGCGCGCGTTTCTCGCGCACCCGGCATTGCCTGCCAGCCATCGTCGAACGCGTCTGGCAGGGCCGTGAGGCGGCCAAGCGCGACGGCAACGCGGCCTTGTCGCAGGCACTGAAGATCATCATGAACGCCTTCTACGGCGTGCTCGGCTCCAGCGGCTGCCGCTTCTTCGACCCGCGCCTGGCCTCGTCGATCACCCTGCGCGGGCACCAGATCATGAAGCGCACGCGCGAGCTGATCGAAGCCGAGGGGCATGCGGTGATCTACGGTGACACCGACTCCACCTTCGTCTGGCTCGGCCGTGCCCACGACGAGGACGAGGCAGCGCGCATCGGCCGTGCGCTGGTGGCGCGCGTGAACGCCTGGTGGCGCGAGCATCTGCAGAGTGAGTACGGCCTGACCAGCGCCCTGGAGCTGCAGTTCGAGACCCATTACCGGCGTTTTCTCATGCCCACCATTCGCGGCACCGAGGAGGGCAGCAAGAAGCGCTACGCCGGCCTGGTGCTCGCCGCCGACGGCAGCGAACGCATGGTGTTCAAGGGCCTGGAAACGGTGCGCACCGACTGGTCGCCGCTGGCCCAGCGCTTCCAGCAGGAGCTGTATCGCCTGGTGTTCGCCGGCCAGCCCTATGAGGACTACGTGCGCGACTACGTCAAGCGCACCCTGGCCGGTGAGCTGGATGAGCTGCTGGTCTATCGCAAGCGCTTGCGCCGACGCCTCGACGATTACCTGCGCAACGTGCCGCCACACGTACGCGCCGCGCGCCTGGCCGACGAGCACAATCAGAGCTTGGGGCGGCCCTTGCAATATCAGCGCGGCGGCTGGATCAGCTATCTGATCACCACAGGTGGGCCGCAACCGCTGGAGCGTCTGCTGTCGCCGGTGGACTACGAGCATTACATCAGCCGCCAACTGAAACCGGTGGCCGATGCCATCCTGCCGTTCGTCGGCGGTGAGTTCGAACGGTTGGTGAACGGGCAGCTGGGGCTGTTCTGAAACCTTTGGATAAACAGCGAACCCTGTAGGAGCCCGCTTGCGGGCGATCAGCCGACGGCGCCAGGATTGTCCGCAAGCGAGCTTCTACAAGACGACAGTAGGCTCTGTAGTGGCGCAGAATTGGAAATATTTTGTAAAATTTTACCCGTTGAGTGGCGTTCGCGGCCTGAATATTGTGGCGCCCGTGATACCGGGCCCCTCTGGCGGTTAACACCGCGATGTCGGAGTCACAGTCTGTTCAATCTGACTGTAGGAGGGGCTCATGACTGCCCTAGAACCGTTCCTCTTCGCCGACTTCCTCGGCACGGCCACCTGGTTGTGGCTGGTCTTCATCGCTGTCGTCATTTCTCTGTTGGCCTTCGATCTTGGCGTGCTGCACCGCGATAATCGCGAAATCGGCGTGCGTGAAAGCTTGATGTTGTCGGCTGGCTACATCACCGCAGGCCTGCTGTTCGGCGTCTGGGTGTTCTTTCAGAAAGGCGGCGACGCCAGCATGGATTACGTCACCGGCTTTCTGATCGAGAAATCGTTGTCGATGGACAACGTATTTCTCATGGCCATGATCTTCAGCTTCCTGGGTATTCCAAGGCAGTACCAGCACAAGGTGCTGTTCTGGGGAATCATGGGCGTGCTGGTGCTGCGCGCCATCATGATCGGCCTGGGCGCGGCGCTGATTCACGAGTTCGCCTGGATTCTCTATGTATTCGGCGCCTTCCTGTTCTTCACCGGCATCAAGATGCTGTTCGCCAAACTCGACGATGCGCCGGATCTGGAGAACAACATACTGGTGAAGTTCCTGCGCAGGCACCTGCGCGTGACCGATGGCCTGCATGGCGAGCGCTTCTTCGTGCGCCAGGATGACGGCCAAGGGCGCAGCGTGCTGTGGGTGACGCCGCTGTTCCTGGCGCTGATCCTGATCGAGTGTGCCGACCTGATGTTCGCCATCGACAGCGTGCCGGCGATCTTCGCCATCACTCAGGACCCGTTCATCGTCTACACCTCGAACATTTTCGCCATCCTCGGCCTGCGCGCCCTGTACTTCGCCCTGGCTGCGCTGATCCACCGCTTCGCCTACCTCAAGTACGCGCTGGCCCTGGTGCTGGTGTTCATCGGCGCGAAGATCTTCCTGGTCGGCATCATCGGCAAGATTCCGGCCGTGGTGTCGCTGAGCGTGATCCTGGTCCTGCTGGTCGGCGGAGTGCTGCTGTCGCTGTACAAGACCCGCGGCCAGCCGCTCGCCAAGATCTGACGGATAAGCTTTTGCCCGGTTACGCCCCGTGTGTATCCGGGCCTTCGACACTGGAGAGACCTGATGCAAAACCCTTGGAAACACCGCTTGACGCCTGCCGCACTTGGTCTGGCACTGATCGCCCTGGCGGGCTGCGACGCCGCCGAGCAGTCCGCACAGAAGCTCGCCGAAGAGGCGAAGAAGGAAGTGCAGGCGCTGATCAGTGACTCGGTCGGCGAGGTGGTCGATGAGGTCAACCGCCAGGTGGACTCCCTGCAGGAGTCCACCAACCGAGCACTTGGCAAAGACGACAAGGAGAAAGAGCAGGGCGCCGAGACGCCGCAGGTGGAGCCCGAGAAACCGCTCGAGCAGGGCGTCGAAACCTGATGCCTGCTCGGTGGCGCAGGCTACCGCTGAGCGGTTGCTGGGCGCCGCCACTTCCGCCCCGGCGTGCTTGGGTTTATCCTGCGCGCCTCTTTGGGGAGTAGCCTGCCGTCGCGCTAGCGTCGGCGCGTTGGTCAACATTCTCGGCAACCTGCCGTGGCCAACCCATCCGCTGGGATCGGTGAGACCAACGACAGTCCTGTGCCAGGTCGGGCGCGCAGTGGCTTGTCGTTGACTCAGGCCCGGCTGGAGTTTCCCTTGAATCCTCTCTTGCTGCTTTTTCTGTCTTTCGCCATGTCGACGGATGCCTTCGCGGCTGCCATCGGCAAGGGCTCGGGCCAGCACAAGCCACGCGCGCTGGGGTGATCTTTGGCACCATTGAGGCCATCACGCCGATCATCGTCTGGCTTTCGTCGAGGTGAACATCCTGGTCGCTGCACTGTGTATCGGTCTGGCCACCACCCTGATGGTGACATTGGGCATGTTGCTTGGTCGTATGCTGGGCCAACTGGTCGGCAAGCGTGCCGAGATCGTCGGCGGTGTGGTGCTGATGCTGGTTGGCGCGACGATTCTCTACGAACACTTTGCGAGTCTGTGAAACATGAACATGTCCCTGCGTTTGCTGAAAAGCGCACTTCTGGCGGCTGCCGCGCTGGTTGCCGCCGCCCTGATGTTTTTCGCCTGGCAGTACTTCTTTCCGGTGCAGGCCGCCAGCGGCTGGTCGTACCGCGTTGCCTACGATGACGTGCAGAAGGCGGCCGGGCTGGCGCGAGCAGCGGATGGCGGGATTCTGGTCAGCCAGGAACTGCAGGATGGCCGCGGCAGCATCCTGTTGATGCAGCCCGACGGTGACCGCGAAGTGGTGGTCGAAGGCCTGTCCAAACCCGATGGCCTGCTCAGCGCCCGTGGTGGCCTGGTGTTCAGTCAGGAGTCGGGAGGCAAGCCGGTCAGCTTCCTGCAAGGCAAGCGTGTTTCCGAACTGTTCGCGGGCGATCAGGTGCAGGGGCTGTGGGATGACGGTCACTACCTCTATGCCATCGAGGACCGCAAGGGCAACGGTCGGCTATGGCGCTACCGCTGGGATGACCGGCAACTGAGCGTGGTGCGTGACAATCTCTCGGAAACCGAGTCGATCACCCGCTGCACCGACGGCCGTATGCTCTACAGCGAAAAGGAAACCGGTGTGATTCGCGAGCTGCGCGAGGATGGCCGCGACCCGGTGGTGATCGACGGGCTGCGTAACCCGACGTTCATGCTCTGCGACGAGCAGGGCCTGTGGATCAGCGAGGACTCGACCCATCGCGCCCGTCTGCTGCTGGTCGATGCCCAAGGCGCGCAGACCACTGTGTTGTCATTTCTCAAGGCGCCGCAGGCGATCTTGCCGCTGGACGATGGCCGTTACCTGATCGCAGAGGGAGGGCGTGATCGGGTGTTGGAGTTGAGCCTGAACAAGGCTGACGGTTTTCGCCGCGAGCTAGAGCGCTCGGCCAAGCATGAAGAAGCGGCCGAGCAGGAGCAAAACGTACTCAAGGGCGTGGGTGGTTGAGCCGCTCCAGCAGCGCTGTCAACGCCAGACATGGCCCGGACGCCAGGCCCAGCTGCGGCAATTGTGCGAGAAACAGCCCACGAAGGATCTCGCCGGCCGTCCAGGTATTGCCATAGGCACTGGCGAGCAGATTGACCGCGCTGTAAGCGGCGATGGCGGCGCACAAGCCGAACACTGCGAGGACGGCGAGGCGCCGCTTCAGCATGCCGCTGGCAGCGGCCAGCAGAAACAGCGCGAATGCCGGCAGACAGGCCAGCGCCAACTCGATGGCGATCTGACCGTCAGGCTCCGCCAGCAGCGGCCAGGCCAGACCAAGCCCTCCGTGCTGCAGGTGACAGGCAGCAGGCCGATGAACAGGGCAGTGCTGGGCAGCAGCAGTGAGCCCTGCAACAGCCTGATCAGCGCGCCTGGCATGACGACAGCCGTGCCGGGCTGAGCATCGCTTCACTCAGGCCCGCCTCGAGCAAAGGTTGCGGCAAGGGTTGCCTGCGAATCAACGCCGCGCAGGCCTGGCCCATGGCGGCGCTGGTCTGGATGCCGTAGCCGCCTTGCGCTGCCACCCAAAAGAAGTTTTCGGCCTGGGTATCGAAACCTCCAACCAGATCGCCATCGGCGACGAAGCTGCGCAGGCCGGCCCAGGTATGCGCCGGACGACGAATCTGCAGCGTGGTGTGGGTTTCGATCTGGTGGATGCCCTGGGCGATGTCCAGCTCTTCCGGCTGCACGTCATGCGGCGCCACCGGGTCGGCATTGGCTGGCGAGCCGAGTAAGAGACCGGCATCGGGTTTGAAATAAAACGATTCGTCCAGGCTCACCAGCGCCGGCCAGTGCTGGCAGTCGATGCCTGTCGGACCGTTGAAGGTGAAGGCGGCGCGGCGCTTGGGCTGTAAACCGATGCCGGGTAGGCCGGCCAAGCCAGCGATCTCGTCGCACCAGGCACCGGCGGCATTGATCAATACGCTCGCGCGATAGCTCTGCCCGGCGCAATCCACCTGCCAGCCGTCGGCGAGGCGGCTGATGCTGATGACCTCGCGCTGGCAATGAATCTCCCCGCCCTGTTGACGGATGCCGCGCAGGTAGCCCTGGTGCAGCGCTGCGGTGTCGATATCAGCGGCGCTGGGGTCGAGCAATGCACCATGCACCAGCTCACGGCGCAGCACCGGAACCAGCGCGCAGGCCTCGTCAGCACTGAGCAGACGAGCCTCTGCAACATGCTCACGGGCCTGATCGTACTGGCGCTGCAACTCGACTGCGTCACCGCTGAAATCCACCACCAGCTCGCCACGTGGCGTGAGCAAGGGATGCTCGGCGAAGCCGGTTGGCGGGGCATCGTAGAAAACGCGACTGGCGGCCGTCAGCGCGCGGACCTGGGGCGTGCCGTAGGCGACAGTATACAGCGCCGCTGAGCGGCCGGTGGAGTGATAGCCGGGCTGCGCCTCGCGCTCGAGCAACAGAGTCTTGCCATGGCTGGCGAGAAAGTAGCCGGTGGAGGCGCCGGCAATGCCGGCGCCGATGATGAGGTAGTCGCAGTGTTGCATGGCGTGTCGATCAACGGGGTCAAATGAAAAAGGCGAAGCTGGAGGGCTTCGCCTTGGTTCTACCTGCGCTGGCTCAGTGCTTGCGCGGCACCGGCTTGAGCAGTTCGTCCGGCGGCATTTCGCACTGGATCTTGCGGCCGATCAGCGCTTCGATCGGCGGCAGGGCGAAGGCGTCGTCTTCACCAGCGAAGCTGATCGAGGTACCGCTGGTGCCGGCGCGGCCGGTACGGCCGATGCGGTGCACGTAGTCGTCCGGGTCTTCCGGCAGGGTGAAGTTGATCACGTGGCTGATGGCATCGACGTGGATGCCGCGACCGGCCACGTCGGTGGCGACCATGACGCGGATCTTGCCCTCGCGAAAGCCTTCCAGGGCGCGGATACGCTTGTGCTGGGGAATGTCGCCGGACATCTGCACGGCGCTGATGCCGTCGCGGGTCAGGCGCTCTTCGATGCGTCGTACTTCGTCCTTGCGGTTGGCGAAGACCATGACCCGCGTCCAGTCGTTCTGGCTGATCAGGTTGTACAGCAGCTTGTACTTGTCAGCCGAGGCTACGGCGTACACGTGCTGCTCGACGGTGTCGCTGGCAACGTTCTCCGGCTCGATCTCGACGATGGCCGGGTTGACCGTCCACTGCTTGGCCAGGTTCATCACGTCTTCGGTGAAGGTGGCGGAGAACAGCAGGGTCTGGCGGTCGCCCTTCATCGGCGTCTGGCGGATGATCTGGCGCACCTGCGGGATGAAGCCCATGTCGAGCATGCGGTCGGCTTCGTCCAGCACCATCACCTCGACCATGTCCAGGTGCACTTCGCCGCGCTGGTTGAAGTCCAGCAGGCGGCCTGGCGTGGCCACGAGGATGTCGCAGAAGCGCGATTCCAGCTGCTTGAGCTGCTTGTCGAAGTCCATGCCTCCGACGAATTGCATGACGTTGAGGCCGGTGTATTTGGTCAGCTCGGCCGCGTCTTTGGCGATCTGCACCACCAGTTCGCGGGTCGGCGCGATGATCAGCGCGCGAGGCTCGCCCATGTAGCGCTCTTTCGGCGGCGGGGTCTGCAGCAGCTGGGTGATGATCGAGATGAGGAACGCGGCGGTCTTGCCGGTGCCGGTCTGGGCGCGGCCAATGGCGTCCTGGCCCTTGAGGGTGTAGCCCAGTACGCCGGCCTGGATCGGCGTGCAGTAGGGGAAACCCAGATCATGAATGGCATGCATCAGCTCGGGGGCAAGCTTGAAGTCATGAAAACGGGTCTTGCCTTCGGCAGGTTCGACCACGAAATCTTCCAGTTTCCAGGTGTCGACTGGCTTGGCTGGGCGCTCGCGGCGCGGTTTGTCGGCCTTCGGCGGGCGGGGTTGTTGCGGCGCCGGGCTATCGCCTGCGCTCTCGCTGGCAGTGCGGGCGGGCTTGTTCTTGCGTGGGCGCTTCTGCTCTGCGTCACCGCTCTGGGCGGGCGCTGCTACGGATGACGGCGCTGGTTGTGGCTGCTCGTCTTCGGCTTTGCCGAACATTTTCTTGAGTGCTTTGAGCACGGGCTTCTCATCGACTGGTTAAGGAGTGAACGCCCGCCAGTGTAATGCAAGACGCGGGCGTGGCGAAGTGCTTCGCTCGCGTCTGTCAAGAGTACCGTGCGGTCAGTGCCTCATTTCTCCGGCAGGCTGGCCAGCAGCAGGCGCTGTACATTGCCACCCATGATGGCGGCGATGGCCGTGTCGTCGAAGCCGGCGGCTTGCAGGCCTTCGGTAATCTGCGCCAGGCCGGTAACGTCGAACGGGGTGTGTACGGTGCCATTGAAGTCCGAGCCCAGGGCGACATGCTCGACGCCGACCTTGTCCGCCGCGTAGCGGATGGCTTTGACGATGGCGGCGACCGAGGTGTCGCACACGGCGGTGCTCCAGTAGCCGATGCCGATCACCCCGCCCGTGGCCGCGATGGCCTGCAGGTGCTTGTCGTTATGCTCGGCACTGTAGCAAGGCAAGGGACGGCGTTGCGCGGCAGCTCTGTGGGAGGCGCTTCAGCGGCGATTCGGTCGCGGCTAAAGCCCCTCCCACAATGCCTAGCGCACCAATGTCGCAAATTATCAGCCGCAGAGGCAGTTACGCCCCTGTTGCTTGGCCTGGTATAGCGCCGCATCGGCCCGCGCGATCAGGCTTTGCAGGCTGTCCTGGTGCTGCATCTGCGCCAGGCCGATGGAGATGGTGACGCCGGGCAGCACGCCAACCGGCGAATAGAAGGAGGCGATCTGCTCCAGGCCGATACGCAGGCGCTCACCGATACCGCGTGCAGCCTCATCGGCGATCTCCGGCAGGAGAATGACGAACTCCTCGCCACCGAAACGTATCAGGCTGTCCTTCGGCCTCAGCTGGCTGCTCAGGGTATGCGCCACCAGGCACAGGGCGTAATCGCCGGCCAGGTGGCCGTGCTGGTCGTTGTAGGCCTTGAAGTGGTCGACATCGAGCATCAGCAATGACATGGGTTCGTCGTTGAAGGCACAGCGGGTGGTCTCGCGCTCGAACACGTGTTCCAGCCAGCGCCGGTTGAAGCAGCCGGTGAGGGTATCGACGTTGGCGTTCTGCTCACTGTCGAGAATCTGCCGGTTGCCTTGGCGCACGCGATCGCAGAGCAGCTCCAGCAGGTTCTGCATCATCTGTGGGGATTGTTGGAACAACGCCACCAGTGACTCTCGGTGCAGGCGCAGGACGATGGAGGGGCGCTCGGCCACGACGTAGGCGGAGGGATGTTCGTTGTCGATGAAGCTGATTTCACCGGCGCAGTCGCCGACTTCGAGGGTGCTGACGGCCTGGTTGTCCAGTGATCCTAGGTAGACGCGCAGTTGGCCCTCGATCAGGAGATAGAGGTGCTGGTTGCGATTGAAGGGGGAGAGCAGTACTTCGCCGGCTTCCAGCTCGCAGGCACGAAATTCCCGCAGCAACTGGTCGAGGCTGCTGGTGGCGACATTATGAAATAGTCGCAACTGTTGAACTTGCTGCAGGTCTGCCTGCCAGTGCGCCGGTTTCATTGCGATCTCGTCGGGCCTGGCCGGGCGAATAGGCCTGAGGGCACCACCAACGCTCCCTGTCGTGTCTACGAATAGAGTTCGACAGTATTCCCGAGCTTCAGGCGTGGCAATGCTTGCCTGAAGCTCGGCCGACCAGTGGTTGCGCGAAAGTGCAAAGCTGTTAACTAGCGCGCGTCCTGGCGCGCTCTGGATCACGCTGCGAAGTGAATGCGATGGCCCACCGCGTAGCCGGACAGCCGTTCGCCAATGCTGGCAGCCAAGGCCTGATCCTGATTCGGCAGGTGGATGTGGGCCAATTGACCAGCCCTGTCATCGCTCAGCACTTCAACCCGAACAGCCGGGTGCAACTCATCGATAGCCGCTTGGTAAACCCGGGCGATGGCATCGAAGCGCAGCGCTGGTTTGAAGGTCTTGCCCACCGCCGTGAGCGGAATGGCATCGATGATCCAGGCATCCTTGGGCACCGCGGCGCGTTCGGGAATATGTGCGGCGGCATGTTCCAGCAGCTCGGTTTCACTGGTCTGCGCGCCCGGCTTGAGCTGCACGTAGACCACCGGCAATTCGCCGGCCTTCTCGTCTGGCTTGCCCACGGCAGCGGCCATGGCCACGGCGGGGTGTTTGTGCAGGGCTTCCTCGATCATCTGCGGGTCGATGTTGTGACCGCCGCGGATGATCAGATCCTTGCTGCGCCCGGTCAGCCAGATGTAGCCGTCGGCATCGACGCGACCGAGGTCGCCGGTATTGAACCAGTCGCCATCGACCCAGATGTCGGCGTTCTTGCTCGCCTGCAGATAGCCCCTGAATACCGTGGCACCGCGGATGCACAGGTTGCCGATCTCATCCTGCTCTGCATCCCGGAGATAGCGTCCCTGCTCGTCGAGTACCTTGATGCGCACTTCGCAGTACGGCATGGGCAGGCCGATCGAGCCGGGGCGGCGCTCGCCGGCTGGAGGGTTGGCGCAGCTGCCGCAGGTGCCCTCGGTCAGACCATAGCCTTCGAGCAGGGTCAGGCCGGTCTTGGCCTCGAACTGGCGTATCAGTTCCACCGGCATGGGCGCGGCGCCGCACAGGGCGTATTTCAGCGAGGACAGGTCATGGCCTTCGCTGGGAATCTGCAGGAGGCCGGCATAAATGGTGGGCACACCGCTGAAGAAGCTGACCTTGTGGCGTTCGATGACCTTCCAGAAATTGCCAATCAAGGTGGTGTTGCGATAGCCCTGCGGCGTGGCCAGCAGCACTTCGGCACCGCCGATGAAAGCCGTCAGTCCGGTGACGATGACGCCGTTGACGTGAAACAGCGGCAGGCCGCAGAGCGTCACGTCGCCGACGCCGAAGCGCGTCACCAGGTTCATGCTGTAGGCCATCGCCACTTCGTTGCCGTGGCTGTGCGGCGCCAGTTTTGGCGTGCCGGTGGTGCCACCGGTGTGGAAGTAGCTGGCGATATCGTCAGCGGCGATCACGCGGCCACTTTCCAGGTGATCGGCTGGGCAGGCGGCGATGGTCTCGTCGAAGTCCAGCACGCCCTCTGGTAGCGGGCCGCGCTGGGCCTTGAGTGCGCTGCGTTGTGGCTCCGGCAGCAGGTTGGCCATATCCACGCAGAGAATCGCTTTCAACTCCGGCAGCTGATCGCGCAGAGCGTTGACCTTGGCCCACAGCTCGGTGCCGGGGAAGGGCGCCAGGGTCACCAGCAGCTCGGAGTCCGACGCGTGGATCAGCTCGGCGATGTGCTCGGGATCGAGCAGCGGGTTGATCGCATTGACGATGCCGGCGGCCTCGCCACCCCAGATGGTGTAGTGGGTCTGCGGCAGGTTGGGCAGCAGGAAGGACACCGCCTTGCCGGGACGCAGGCCCAGGCGGTGGAAGGCGTTGGCGGTCTGGGTGATCTTGCCGAGCAGCTCGGCATAATTCAGGCGTAGCGGGGTTTCCTCTCCCGTGCCCTGGAGAATGAACGACAGCGCCGCTGCCTCGGGGCTGGCCTGCGCCGTGCGGCGAATCAGCTCGAAGGTGCTGCTGGGCAGGTCGCGCTCGCTCAGCGGGGTGCTCTCGATCTGTTGAATATCCTGCAGGGTGCGAATGAGGGGCGCTGTGCTCATTTATCGTGCATCTCTTCGGTTCGGTCAGTCTGTCAGCAATTGGCTCAACCATTCGGCGATATCGCGAATCTCTTCCGGTAGCACTTCGTGGGCCATCGGATAGTCGCGCCATTGCACCGGCACCCCGCAGGCGTGCAGGCGGTCATACGCGGCGCGTCCCATGTCGGGTGTCACCACGTCGTCGAATCTGCCATGCAAACAAAGCACCGGCAGTTGTCTTTTTGTATCCGCCAGCTGCATGTCGTCACTGAAGGTCGGTGCGTAGGTCGAGAGTGCCAGCACCCCGCCGAGGGTCTCCGGATAACGCAGGAAGGCGGTGTGCAGTACCACCGCGCCACCCTGGGAGAAGCCCGCCAGGACGATGCGTTCAGCGGCGATGGCGCTTTCGCGCTCGGCCTCGATCAGGGCGATCACCTGGTCGGCGGACTCGTCCAGCTGGGCCTGGTCGATGGCGCGCGCCGGGCTCATGGCAAGGATGTCGTACCAGCTCGGCATGCTCCAGCCGCCGTTGATGGTCACCGGGCGGGTTGGCGCCTGCGGCAGGATGAAGCGTGTGCTGGGCAGGCGCTCCTGCAGCAACTCGGCGACCGGCAGGAAATCGTAGCGGTCAGCCCCCAGCCCATGCAGCCAGATCACGCTGGCATCGGCGGATTGTGGGGGCTGCAAAATCATGGGTGCGGTCATTGGTAGCTCCAGTGTGGTGCGGGCGCATCGAATTGGGGCGTGCCCCTGTTCAAGGCTTGGCTAATCTGTGAATAAGTTGTCGCACGGGTGAATCTTTTGCTCTTGCCCCCCCTGCACATACGGCAATTCGCCATGTGCTGGTACGGGGCTTGCTATGGCTCATCCGGACTGACGACGCGGTGCGCTAACGGTAACACTGTGCCATTGCGCATTGCTCAACAGGCAGGAATCTGCTGTGTGGGGTTCCTAACTAGACCGTCGGGGTGATGAAACGCCCAGGCGGATGACGATCCGTCTCAGGCCCGTTCAACCAATGGGCTGGGTAGGAGCAGTTGGCCAGCAGAGGGAAATGCCGACTAGGCTCCTGCCTGACGTTCGAACTTCTCGTCGATACCGTTGCTGCCGGCGGGTCGCGGCCTCAAAAGGGTGAGGAAGGCGGACGGAGACTCCAACACAACAAGAGCAACTGGAGGTTTTTGATGAAGATGGTGAAATCCACCCTGGCTGTGCTGACCACCGCAGCTGTGCTCGGTGTCAGTGGCTTTGCTCAGGCAGGCGCCACCCTGGATGCAGTGCAGAAGAAAGGCTTCGTGCAGTGCGGTATCAGCGACGGTCTTCCTGGCTTCTCCTACGCCGATGAAAAAGGCAACTACCTGGGGCTCGACGTTGACGTCTGCCGCGCTGTTGCAGCCGCGGTTTTCGGCGACGCGACCAAGGTCAAGTACAGTCCGCTGACCGCCAAGGAGCGCTTCACCGCGCTGCAATCCGGCGAAGTCGACATCCTGTCGCGTAACACCACTTGGACCAGCTCGCGCGACGCCGCACTGGGCCTGAACTTCACCGGCGTGACCTACTATGACGGTCAGGGCTTTCTGGTGAACAAGAAGCTGGGGGTTTCCAGCGCCAAGGAACTGGACGGCGCTACCGTCTGCATCCAGGCCGGTACCACCACCGAGCTGAACCTCTCCGACTACTTCCGTGCCAATGGCATGAAATACACCCCCATCACCTACGATACCTCTGACGAGAGCGCCAAGTCGGTCGAAGCCGGTCGTTGCGACGTGCTGACCTCCGACCAGTCGCAGCTGTACGCACAGCGCATCAAACTGGCCAACCCGGACGACTATGTCGTGCTGCCGGAAGTCATCTCCAAGGAACCTCTGGGCCCGGTCGTGCGCCAGGGTGACGAAGAGTGGTTCGACATCGTGCGCTGGACCCTGTTCGCCATGGTCAACGCCGAAGAGCTGGGTGTGACCTCGGCCAACGTCGAAGCCACCGCCAAAGACACCAAGAACCCGGACGTAGCCCGTCTGCTGGGTACTGAAGGTGAATTCGGTAAAGACCTCAAGCTGCCGAAAGACTGGGCAGTACAGATCGTCAAGCAAGTCGGTAACTACGGCGAGTCCTTCGACCGTAACGTCGGTGCCGGCAGCGAGCTGAAGATCGAACGTGGTCTCAACGCCCTGTGGAACAAGGGTGGTCTGCAGTACGCACCGCCGGTGCGTTGACCGTCCACAGCGGCAGGCCTATGGCCTGCCGCTGTCGTTTCCGATTAGTGAAACCCGGCCGGCTTGCGTGCGGCCGGGGTTTCCGTGAGGGTTGTCATGCATACGACTGCTAATGCCCCGCGCCCGCAAGGATCGCTTCTGAACGATCCGCAGGTGCGCGCTTGGGCTTTCCAGATCATCGCTGTTGTCGCTGTCGTGGCGCTCGGCTGGTTTCTCTTCCAGAACACCCAGGCCAACCTGGAGAAGCGCGGGATCATTTCCGGCTTCGCTTTCCTCAACAACAGCGCCGGTTTCGGTATTGCCCAGCACCTGATCGACTACACCGAAAGCGACAGCTACGGTCGCGTGTTCGTGGTCGGTCTGCTCAATACCCTGCTGGTGTCCTTCATCGGTATCGTGCTGGCCTCCATCCTTGGTTTTCTGCTGGGTGTGGCGCGGCTGTCGCCGAACTGGCTGATCAGCAAGCTGGCGACCGTCTATATCGAGATCTTCCGCAACATTCCGCCGTTGTTGCAGATCCTTTTCTGGTACTTCGCGGTCTTCCTCGCCCTGCCTGGACCTCGGCAGAGCCTGGATGTTGGCGAAACGTTCTTTCTCAACAGTCGCGGTCTGTACATGCCTGCGCCGAGTCCGTCGGAGAGCTTCGGTCTGTTCGCCGTGGTGCTGCTGGCTACCATCGTCGGCATCGTAACCCTGGGACGCTGGGCCAAGAAACGCCGCGAAGCTACCGGCAAGATCTTCCCGCTGCTGTGGATCTCGCTGGCGCTGATCGTAGTCATCCCAGGCCTCACCGTGCTCATCGGCGGTAACCCGCTGGTGTGGAGCGTGCCGGAGTTGACCGGTTTCAACTTCCGTGGCGGCTGGGTGATGATCCCCGAGCTGATGGCGTTGACCCTGGCGCTGACCATCTACACCGCGGCTTTCATCGCCGAGAACGTTCGCTCCGGGATCATGGCGGTCAGCCATGGTCAGACCGAAGCTGCGCGCTCGCTGGGCCTGCGCCCTGGCATCACCCTGCGTCTGGTGATCATCCCGCAGGCACTGCGCGTGATCATTCCGCCACTGACCAGTCAATACCTCAACCTGGCGAAGAACTCGTCCCTGGCTGCCGGTATCGGCTATCCGGACATGGTGTCGCTGTTCGCCGGCACTGTGCTCAACCAGACCGGCCAGGCCATCGAGGTGATCGCCATCACCATGAGCGTGTACCTGGCGATCAGCATCAGCATTTCCCTGCTGATGAACTGGTACAACAAGCGCATCGCGCTGGCTGAGCGGTAAGGAGCAGCCATGCAGACTCATACATTCAAACCGGACCTGCCGCCGCCACGCTCGAACGTCGGTGCAGTGGGCTGGCTCAAGGCCAACCTGTTTTCCAACTGGTTCAACAGCCTGTTGACCGTTTTTGCGTTGTACCTGATCTGGCTGATCGTGCCGCCGCTGCTGCAGTGGGCGATCATCGATGCCAACTGGGTCGGCAGCACTCGCGCCGACTGCACCAAGGAAGGCGCGTGCTGGGTTTTCATCCAACAGCGCTTCGGTCAGTTCATGTACGGCTTCTACCCCAGCGAACTGCGCTGGCGCGTGGACGCCACGCTGTGGCTGGCAATCGTCGGCGCGGCGCCGCTGTTCGTGCCGCAGATGCCGCGCAAGGCGGTGTACGGTCTGGCTTTCCTGGCGATCTATCCGTTCATCGCCTGGACCCTGCTGCACGGTGGTGTATTCGGCCTGGACGTGGTTTCCACCAGCCGTTGGGGCGGCCTGATGCTGACCCTGGTGATCGCTGCTGTCGGCATCACCGGTGCGTTGCCGCTGGGCATCCTGCTGGCGCTGGGGCGACGCTCCAACCTGCCGGCGATCAAGGTCATCTGCGTCACCTTCATCGAGTTCTGGCGCGGTGTGCCGTTGATCACCGTGCTGTTCATGTCCTCGGTGATGTTGCCGCTGTTCCTGCCCGAAGGCATGCATTTCGACAAGCTGATGCGTGCGCTGATCGGGGTGATCCTGTTCCAGTCCGCCTACATCGCCGAAGTGGTGCGTGGTGGCTTGCAGGCCATTCCCAAAGGCCAGTACGAAGCCGCTGCGGCCATGGGCCTGGGCTACTGGCGGATGATGGGCCTGGTGATCCTGCCGCAGGCGCTGAAGCTGGTGATTCCGGGCATCGTCAACGTCTTTATCGCCCTGTTCAAGGACACCAGCCTGGTGATCATCATCGGCCTGTTCGATCTGCTCAACAGCATCAAGCAGGCGACCACCGACCCGGCGTGGCTGGGCATGGCCACCGAGGGCTACGTGTTCGCCGCGTTGGTCTTCTGGATTTTCTGTTTCGGCATGTCCCGCTATTCGCTGCATCTCGAGCGAAAACTGGATACCGGCCACAAGCGTTAGGAGCTGATCAGTATTTGCTGCGCGTCGGCCAGGCGGCGTTGAAAACACTCTCGGGATGCTCATGTACAACCGTACATTGCGCTCCCTCGAATGTTTTCGCCTTGCCTGGCTCTAGCTCGCTAAATCCTGAATCGAGCCCCTCAAGAGGAGTGAGTCATGAGTGAAGCAATCAAACAACCCAGCGCCGAGCCGATGATCCTGCTGCAGGGTGTGAACAAGTGGTACGGCCAGTTCCATGTGCTCAAGGACATCAACCTGAGCGTGCAGCAGGGCGAGCGTATCGTGCTCTGCGGGCCGTCCGGTTCGGGCAAGTCCACCACCATTCGTTGCATCAACCGCCTGGAAGAACACCAGCAGGGGCGCATCGTGGTCGATGGCACCGAATTGACCAGCGACCTCAAGCACATCGAAGCGATTCGCCGTGAAGTGGGCATGGTGTTCCAGCACTTCAACCTGTTCCCGCACCTGACCGTGCTGCAGAACTGCACACTGGCGCCGATGTGGGTACGCAAGATGCCCAAACGTCAGGCCGAGGAAATTGCCATGCACTTTCTTGAGCGCGTGCGTATCCCCGAGCAGGCCAACAAGTTTCCGGGCCAGCTCTCCGGCGGTCAACAGCAGCGTGTGGCGATTGCCCGCGCGCTGTGCATGAAGCCGAAGATCATGCTGTTCGACGAGCCGACCTCGGCCCTCGACCCGGAGATGGTCAAGGAGGTACTCGACACCATGATCGGTCTGGCCGAAGACGGCATGACCATGCTCTGCGTGACCCACGAGATGGGTTTTGCCCGTACCGTGGCCAACCGCGTGATCTTCATGGACAAGGGCGAGATCGTCGAGGAGGCCGAGCCGAACGCCTTCTTTACCAACCCGCAGAACGAGCGCACCAAGCTGTTCCTCAGTCAGATCCTGCACTGAGCCGGCATTGCGCCATGGATCAGGGAGCCTTCGGGCACCCTTTTTCATTGTGCGCCCAGCATGGGCGCACTCCTGCGGGTGCAAGCTACCGTTTCAGCGCCACCGGTCGTCAGGTGGTCAACCATATTCAGGCGCGCTTCGTGTTTCGCGACGGACTCATCGTCGAGCATCGCGATCACTTCGATCTCTGGCGCTGGGCACGTCAGGCGCTAGGTGGCAAAGGGCTGCTGCTGGGGTGGGCGCCATCGGTTCAGGCTACCATTCGTCGGCAGGCGGCACGCGGGCTGGTGCAATTCCGCGCTTCACGCTAAGGCAGATGAAGGAACGCAGTGGTAGGCTAGCCGGTCTTAGCCTTCAATAATGAGAGTGCGCACATGGGGTGCCGCACCTCCACTGCCAAGAGACCTGCCGTGACCGAACTGATCGTTGCCGTAAAACAGGCCAAAGCCTGGGGGGTCCATGCCGTTACCGCCAGCGGTGTGATCCTCGCATTGCTGGCGCTACTGGCTGTACTCGACGGCCAACCCCAGCAGTGCCTGCTCTGGCTCGGTCTGGCGTTGCTGGTCGATGGCCTGGACGGCTCGCTGGCGCGTCGTTACGACGTCAAGGGTGTGCTGCCGCATTTCGACGGCTCGACCCTGGATCTGGTGATCGACTACCTCACCTACGTGTTCATTCCGGCGATCTTCCTCTATCGCTTCATTCCCCTCCCTGAATACACCGCGCTGTTCGCCGTGGGGTTGATTCTGCTGTCGTCGCTGTTCTGCTTCTGCAACCTGAACATGAAGAGCAAGGACAACTACTTCGTCGGCTTTCCGGCGGCGTGGAACGTGGTCGTGTTGTATTTCTACATCCTCGACGTGCATCCCTGGATCACCCTGGCCATTATCGTCCTGCTGGCCGGCCTGACCCTGACCAAGATGAAGTTCCTGCACCCGTTCCGCGTGCGTCAGTTCATGCCGCTGAACATCCTGGTGACCTTCGTCTGGATGCTCTCCAGCGCGCTGCTGATTCTGCAGTACCCCGTCAGCCAGCCCTGGCTGCTGACGCTCTGGTGGTTGGCTTCGGCCTACTTCGTCGGCATGTGCCTGTGGCGCTCGGCGCGCGAGTGGTTTCCGGCGCGCGGATGACGGCGGCCGTCGATAAGCCCTGGTTCGTCTACCTGGTGCGTGCTGCCAACGGCGCGCTGTATTGCGGCATCAGCGATGACCCGCAGCGGCGTTTCGCCCAGCATCAGAGCGGCAAGGGTGCACGGTTCTTCCATACCAGCCCGGCGCTGGCGCTGGCCTATGTCGAAGCCTGCGCTGGCAAGGGCGATGCCCTGCGCCGTGAGCGGGCCATCAAGCGCCTGAGCAAAGCGGCCAAGGAGGCGCTCATTCTGAGCGTTGATGGCGCTTCATCAGCCGTAGGCGGTGTGCGTGACTAGGTTGCGCGGGTAAGCTGGGTGCTTTCGAACCGTCGCGGAGCGCGCCATGCACGAGTTGATCCTTCATCACTACCCGACCTCGCCGTTTGCCGAGAAGGCTCGCTTGCTACTGGGCTTCAAGCAACTGTCCTGGCGCTCGGTGATGATCCCGCCGGTGATGCCCAAGCCGGATCTCACTGCGCTGACCGGCGGCTACCGCAAGACGCCGGTGTTGCAGATCGGTGCCGACATCTACTGCGATACCGCGCTGATCGCTCGCCGTCTGGAAGCCGAGAAAGCCACCCCGGCACTGTTCCCGGAAGGGCAGGGCTTCAATGTTGCGACCCTCGCCCAATGGGCCGACGCGGTGTTGTTCCAGTATGCGGTGTCACTGGTCTTCGCCCCCGAGTCCATGGCGGTGCGCTTTGCCAAGGTGCCTCCGGAGTTCGCCAAGGCTTTTGCGGCTGATCGTGCCGCGCTGTTTTCCGGCGGCACGGCCAGCCGTTTGCCGCTGGAGCAGGCGCGTCACCAGTGGCCGGCGCTGATGGGGCGTTTGCAGCAGCAGTTGCAGCAGGGCGGTGGTGACTTCCTGTTTGGCCAGCCCTCGATTGCCGACTTCGCCGTCGCGCATCCGTTGTGGTTCCTGCGCGCCACACCGATCACGGCACCCCTGGTGGACGATTATCCGGAAGTCGCCGCCTGGCTGGCGCGGGTGCTGGGCTTTGGGCATGGCTCACTGAGCGAGATGAGCGGCGAAGAGGCTATCGCCGTGGCGCGCGAGGCAACGCCGGCAGCACTCCCGGACGAGGATTTTATCGATGCCAATGGCTTCCAGCCTGGCCAGGCGGTACGCATCGCAGCGGTGGACTACGGGGTCGATCCGGTGGAGGGTGAGTTGCTGTTCTCCGGGCGCGAGGAGCTGATCCTGCGCCGCGAGGACGAGCGTGCCGGCACCGTGCATGTGCACTTCCCGCGCCTGGGCTTTCGTATCGAGGCGTGCTGATCGGTCGTAAAGATCGCGGCTGAAGCCCCTCCCACAAGGCTTACCTCCTGTGAGAAGGGCTTTGTGAGCGGCTGGGTGGGAGGGGCTTTAGCCGCGACAGCATCTCAACGCTGATCCGGCAGCAGAAAATTACCCGGCCCGGCGTTGTCCAGCGTCGGCACTTCGGCTTCGTCCTTGAGATCGACGCCCGAGAGCTGGCGGCGGCAGGCCTCGCGCATCAGGTACATCAGGCGGAAGGTGGCCATGCCATAGCTCAGACCCTCCAGGCGCACGTTGGAGATGCAGTTGCGGTAGGCGTCGTTGAGGCCAACGCGCGGCGCGTAGGTGAAATACAGGCCCAGGCTGTCCGGCGAACTGAGGCCGGGGCGTTCGCCAATCAGGATCACCGTCATCTTCGCCCCCAGGCGCTGTCCCACTTCATCAGCCACTGCAACCCGGCCCTGCTCCACCAGGGTGACCGGCGCCAGCGACCAACCTTCTGCCTGTACCTGCTCCAGCAAACGGTCGAGAAACGGCAAGCTGTGTTTGTGCACCGCCAGCGATGACAGGCCGTCAGCGATGACGATGGCCAGGTCATAGCCACGGCCGTGCTCGGCGGCGTAGTCATCGAGCAGGCGTGCGGCATCCTCGTGCAGGCGCCGGCCCAGATCCGGGCGTTGCAGGTAGGTGTGGCGGTCGGCGGCGGCACTGTGCAGCAGCAGCGTGGGTAACTGGCGATCATGCAGCGCTTCGCGCAGGGCAGTGTGGTCGAACGGCAAATGCACGGCGTCACGCGCCTGGGCGTGGGCGAACTGGAAATCCAGTTGCGCAGCGGTCGGCAGGCTGGTGCCGGCGCGGCCCAGGGCGATACGTGCCGGCGTCAGTTGGCGCAGTTGCTGCCAGGGGTTTGCGGTGGCGGGGGACTTTTCGCTCATGACGGCCTCGATTGATCAGGACAACTGCGCCAACGCCTGGCGAAATGCCGGGGGCAGCTCATCGCCCATGCGCAGGCGGCCACCCTGTTGCTGGAAAATCCCCATGCGCGCCAGCCAGGCCTCGAACTCCGGCGCGGCGTGCAGGCCGAGCACCTTGCGTGCATACAGGGCATCGTGGAAGGAGGTGGTCTGGTAGTTGAGCATCACGTCATCCGAGCCGGGAATGCCCATGATGAAGTTGATGCCAGCCGTGCCGAGCAGGGTCAGCAGCATGTCCATGTCGTCCTGGTCGGCTTCGGCATGGTTGGTGTAGCAGATGTCGCAGCCCATGGGCACGCCGAGCAGCTTGCCGCAGAAGTGATCCTCCAGGCCGGCGCGGATGATCTGCTTGCCGTTGTACAGGTACTCCGGGCCGATGAAGCCGACCACGGTATTGACCAGAAACGGATTGAAGTGGCGGGCCACGGCGTAGGCGCGGGTTTCGCAGGTCTGTTGGTCGACGCCGTGGTTGGCGTTGGCCGACAGCGCGCTGCCCTGGCCGGTCTCGAAGTACATCAGGTTGTTGCCGAGGGTGCCGCGCTTGAGGCTCAGGCCGGCTTCGTAGCCTTCCTGCAGCACCTTGAGGCTGACGCCGAAGCTGGCATTGGCCGCTTCGGTGCCGGCGATGGACTGGAACACCAGATCCAGCGGCGCGCCGCGCTCGATGGCAGCGATGGAGCTGGTGACGTGGGTCAGCACGCAGGATTGGGTGGGAATCTCGTAGCGCTGGATCACCGCATCGAGCATCTCCAGCAGGGTGCATACGGCGCTCATGCTGTCGGTGGCCGGGTTGATGCCGATCATGGCATCGCCGTTACCGTAGAGCAGGCCATCGACCACGCTGGCGGCGATGCCGGCCGGATCGTCGGTCGGGTGGTTCGGTTGCAGGCGGGTGGACATGCGCCCGCGCAGCCCCTGGGTGTTGCGAAAGCGGGTGACCACGCGGGTCTTCTGCGCCACCAGGACCAGATCCTGAATGCGCATGATCTTCGACACTGCCGCGACCATCTCCGGCGTCAGGCCGGGGGCCAGCGCCGTGAGGCTGGCTTCGTCGGCATCGTCGCAGAGCAACCAGTCGCGAAACCCGCCCACCGTGAGGTGGCTGACCGGGGCGAAGGCCTGGGCATTATGGGTGTCGATGATCAGGCGGGTGACTTCGTCGCTCTCATAGGGAATCAGCGCCTCCTGCAGAAAGGTCTTCAGTGGCACATTGGCCAGCGTCATCTGCGCGGCGGCGCGCTCGGCATCGCTGCCGGCCGCGACGCCGGCCAGGTAGTCGCCGGAGCGTGCCGGCGTAGCCTTGGCCATCAGTTCGCGCAGGCTGTCGAAGCGCCAGGTCTGGCCGGCCATGCTGTGGGAGTAGCTTGCCATGTATCTGTCCTCAACCAGTCTCTCTCGGTCGCCGTCGGGCAACGCCCGGCGTCTGCGTGGCAGGCGTCAGGCGTTGCGGCGGTTGTCAGGCCGGGCTGACCTGCGGCTTGCCTGCGACCGGGTACTCATCCTGTTCGATGATGCCGACAGCGCGATCCTGTTGCTCCAGTTCCAGCGCCTTGGGCACCGATAGCCAATAGGCCAGGCCGATGGCGGCAAAACCTGCGATCAGCTTGCCGATCAGCACTGGCAGGATGATGGTGGGCTGGAAGTTGGCCGTAAAGGACAAGTGGTCACCCAGCAGGAAGGCCGCGCAGACGGCGAAGGCGATGTTGATCACCTTGTCCTTCGGTGGCATGAAGCGCACCAGGCGGAACATGGCCAGGATGTTGGCGATGGTCGCGAGCATGCCGGCGCTGCCCACGGCGCTCAGGCCGACCTTGCTGCCCAGGTGTTCCAGCGGGCCGCCGAAGTATTTGCGCAGCAGGTAGACCATGGGGAAGGCGCCCGCCAGCATGATGCCGATGTAGCCGGCGGTTTCCAGGGCGCGGGTCTGGTCTTCGGCGTCCGCGATGATCGGGTCGAAGCCCCAGCCACCAAAGACGATGGTGAACACCCCGGTGAAGTACTCGACGATGGAGAATACCAGCACCAGTTTGATCATCGCGTCCAGGCCGCGGCCGAAACCGATGAAGCCCTTGATCATCAGATCCGGCAGAAAACGCAGACCGGTAGCCAGGGCGACGACGAAGACGATGATCGGCAGCAGGTTGGCGAAGATGCTGCCCAGGCCCATGGCCAGCTGATAGGTCGCCTCGCCATTGGTGGCGACCACTTCGCGGATCATCGGGTCGCTCGCCACCAGCAATACGCTGGCAATCAGTACGCCGAGCGGAATGGTCAGGATGCCGGACATGATGCCCAGTGCCATGTATTTGTGGTCACGCTTGTCAAGCATCGCCAGCCCCATGGGGATGGAGAAGACGATGGTGGCACCACCCATGAAGCCGGTGATCAGCGCCATGACCAGCGCTTCCTTGCTCGACGCCAGCGCCGATGCCAGGTGATAGCCGCCCATGTCCGAGGCGATGATCATGGTCGCGGCCAGTGCCGGGTCGGCGCCGAGGGCGTTGAAAAACGGCCCGCAAGCCTTCTCGATGATCACCGTGAGATACGGGATGGAGGCCATGATGCCGGCCGCCGGTACGAAGATGTAGCCGGTGGCGTGGATGCCCTCCATGAACTCCTTGCCCAGGCCCTTCTCGCTGTCGTAGATGGCCGCGAACGCCCCTGCAACGGCGCAGGCCATGATGATGTAGAGAACGTAATTACCTATCTGATCCATTGCTGTGCCCTGACTGTCTTTATTGAGTGACGGTGCGGTATTGGCCCGCTCGAACGCTGCCTTGGCCGAGCCCTCTGCGCAGAGGCAGCAGGGCCGGCTTGCGGACGATCCGAACGGGCGTGAGCCGCGTCTTGTGCATGGCAGACCGTAAACAACGGTGGATTAAAAGAACCCCAGCGGATTGATGTCGTAGCTCACCAGCAGGTTCTTGGTCTGCTGGTAGTGGTCGAGCATCATCTTGTGGTTTTCACGGCCGACACCGGACTTCTTGTAGCCACCGAAGGCGGCGTGCGCCGGGTACAGGTGGTAGCAGTTGGTCCACACACGGCCGGCCTTGATCCCACGACCCATGCGGTACGCGGTGTTGATGTCGCGGCTCCACACACCGGCGCCCAGACCGAACTCGGTGTCGTTGGCAATCGCCAGGGCTTCGGCTTCGTCCTTGAAGGTGGTCACGCCGATCACCGGGCCGAAGATCTCTTCCTGGAACACGCGCATCTTGTTGTGCCCCTTGAGCAGGGTCGGCTGGATGTAATAGCCGCTGGCCAGGTCGCCTTCGAGCCGCTCGGCAGCACCGCCGGTAAGCACCTGCGCGCCTTCCTGCTGGGCGATCTCCAGGTAGCTCAAGATCTTGTCGAACTGCTGCTGCGAGGCCTGGGCGCCAACCATGGTCTCGGTGTCCAGCGGGTTGCCGCGCTTGATCTGTTTGACCTTCTTCATCACCTCGACCATGAAGGCGTCGTAGATCGACTCCTGCACCAGCGCGCGCGACGGGCAGGTGCAGATCTCGCCCTGGTTGAAGAAACCCAGCACCAGGCCTTCGGCAGCCTTCTCGATGAAGGCCGGCTCGGCGTTCATGATGTCGGCGAAGAAGATGTTCGGCGATTTGCCGCCCAGCTCGACAGTGCTCGGGATGATGTTCTCGGCAGCGCACTTCATGATGTGCGAGCCCACCGGGGTGGAGCCGGTGAAGGCGATCTTGGCGATGCGCGTGCTGGTGGCCAGCGCCTCACCGGCCTCGCGGCCAAAACCCTGGACGATATTGAGCACGCCTGGTGGCAACAGGTCGCCGATGATTTCCACCAGCAGGGTGATCGACAGCGGCGTCTGCTCGGCCGGCTTGAGCACGATGGCGTTGCCGGCAGCCAGCGCCGGAGCCAGCTTCCACGCGGCCATCAGCAGCGGGAAGTTCCACGGGATGATCTGCCCGACTACGCCCAGCGGCTCGTGGAAGTGATAAGCCACGGTGCCGTCGTTGATCTCGGCGGTGCTGCCTTCCTGAGCGCGGATGCAGCCGGCGAAGTAACGGAAGTGGTCGACGGCCAGCGGTACGTCGGCGTTCAGCGTCTCACGCACCGGCTTGCCGTTGTCCCAGGTTTCGGCCACGGCGAGCAGTTCGAGGTTGGCTTCGATGCGGTCGGCGATTTTCAGCAGGATGTGCGAACGCTCCTGCACGCTGGTGCGGCCCCAGGC
>NZ_QASO01000020.1 GCF_003052605.1 Ectopseudomonas oleovorans
CCGGGGCGGGGCTCCTACACAGAAACCCGGAACACCCCCTACTCGTAGGAGCGGCGCCCCGCCGCGAATCGAGAGAATGCCGCAGCGACAAAGCTTCGCCACGGGGCGGGGCTCCTACACAGAAACCCGGAATACCCCTACCCGTAGGAGCGGCGCCCCGCCGCGAATCGAGAGCGCGCCGCAACGGCAAAGCTTCGCCACGGGGCAGGATTTCGACATGGAGCGGCACAGGAGCCACGCCGCGCGGCGAATCAAGCACGGCGCAAAGCCAAAACCTTCGCGCCGAAGTGCCTACGAAAGACGACCCGAGAAGTCTTATCTGAAATGCGGCGGGTTGCTCCCGCCCTATCCCGCGATCAGCGATTCTGATAGTGGCGGAACAGCCCCGGAGGAATGCCGGAGCTGTCGGTATCCCGCCATGGCCCGCCGGCCTGTGGCGACCAGCTCCAGCCGCCATCCCAACGATAGAAGACGCGCTCGCGATAATAGAGATGGCGCCGACCTTCGATCACATACACGCCAAGCGCCGGGTTCCAGTGGCTGTTCACCCCTGGCGGCGGCGCGTAGCGCGGATGTGAGGGCTGCTGCACCGGTGGCAGATCACCGACCGGTGCAGCCGGCTGCTGCAATACGCAGCCACTCAGGCCAAGGCCAAGCAGGCAAATCAGTGCCAGGCGCCTCACTGGACCTGCCCGTCACGGCTGTCGATCAGTAGCGTCTGTACGTCAGTGGCCGTGTTGGCTACAGGACCGCTCTGGCCGATCCACTCACCCTGAGTGGCATTGCCGGCGCGCGATATACGCGCCACCAGTTGCACCTGATCGAATTGGGAGATTTTCAGCTGTGGCATCATCGCGTCCACATCCGACAGGCTGACTTGCGCCGGCAGGTCGGAAACCTTCAGGCGCTTGACCGCCAACGGCATCGGCGGGCCACTGAGGGAACGGGCAAAGATGAACACAGCATCGTCCGGCTGCACGTTCTGCTGCACCTCGGGCGCCAGCGATACGCTGACCTGCAGTGCCTGAACCTTGGCGTCCGGCTCGGCTGCAGCGCTGGGCTGCTCGCCCTCAGCCATCTGCTGGCGGGCACGTTCGATACCACCGGCGATGGCCGCGCGGGACGGGTCCTGCTCCGGCAACACGGCGACCAGACGCTCCCAGTAGCGCACGGCATCGGCATAGCGCTGGCTTTCGTAGGCAGCGATACCCAGCAGACCGAGACTGGTGACCTCTTCCGGATCAGCCTGCAACGCTTCGTCGGTAAGCGCCTGCAGTCGCTCGTTCCACTGTTTGCCTTCGGCGAAATACAGCGCCTGCGCCCATTGACCGAGCAGCTCCGGCGCACGTCCGGCGACGTCCACGGCACGCCCGAAGGCCTTGGCAGCATCTGCGGCACGCTCCTGCGCCATGTAGGTACGACCGAGGAAATACCAGGCCTCGGCGGAGTCCGGCTGCTGCTGCACGGTCTGCTCCAGGCGCGCAGTCATCTCCTCGATGCTCTGTGGCTGCGCAGCGGCCAGTTGGCGCGCCTGCACGACTTCATCGGCAGCACCCCAGTGCAGGTACAGAGCCACGCCAAGTACCGGCACCAGCAACGCCGAAATCAGCGGAATCTTGCCGCCAAGTACGCTGCTGCGACGCTGCACACCTTCGGTGTCATCGAGCAGTTCGCGCGCAGCCTCGGCGCGGCCGGCCTCCATCTGTGCATCGTCGAGCACGCCAGCCTGGCGCTGGGCTTCGAGCTCCTGCAGACGCTCCTGATAGAGCGTGACATTCAGAGCGGTACGGTCTTCTTCAGCCTGCAGCTTGCGAATGCGCAGCACGGGAATCAGTAGAAACGCCAGGGCAGTCAGCAACAGCAGCCCGGCGGGCAACCAGAAATCGATCATCGGTCTTTGTTGTCCTGAGAGTTTTGCTCGAGCAATGCGGCGAGGCGCGTCTGCTCATCAAGGGAGAGGCCTGCGGCTGAACGGTCCTTGTTCTGGCTGCGGCGGCGAATGAGGATCACGCCAAGCACGCCGAAGCCGATTACCAACATGCCGGCCGGGCCGTACCAGAGCAGCAGCGTGCGGCTGGTCAGTGGTGGTTTGTAGAGGACGAAATCACCATAGCGGGAAACCAGGAAATCGATGATCTCGTCGTTGCTCTTGCCCTCTTCGAGCATGCGGAAGATCTCGTTGCGCAAGTCCGTGGCGATCGGCGCATCGGAGTCGGCGATGTTCTGATTCTGGCACTTCGGGCAGCGCAGTTCTTCGATCAGGCTGCGGTAGCGCTGACGCTCGGCGTCGTTGGCAAACTCAAAGGTATCGATGGCGGCATGCGCGCTGGCCAACAGCCCTAGCGCCAAACCGGCAGAAATCAACAAACGCTTCATGGCTGGGCCTCGTCAACCAATTGCTGGTAGATCGGCGCCAGCGTCTCGCGCCAGACCCGCTCATCGATGGTGCCGACGAACTTGTGGCGAATGATGCCCTTGGCATCGACGAAGAAGGTTTCCGGCGCGCCGTATACCCCCAAGTCCAACCCCAGGCTGCCCTTGGCATCCTCGATATTGAGCTGATAGGGATTGTGCAGATCGCGCAGCCATTGCTGTGCCGCCTCGCGCTGATCCTTGTAGTTGACCCCATGGATCACCACGCCAGCCTCGGACAGCTTGTTCAACACCGGGTGCTCGTGTCGGCAAGCCGGACACCAGGTCGCCCAGACATTGACCAGAGCCGGCTTACCCTTGATGTCGGCCTCGCTGAGCGTGCGCTCGGGATTGTCCAGCGACGGCAGGCTGAAGGCCGGGAATGGCTTGCCGATCAGCGCCGAAGGCAGTTCGGACGGATCGAGGAACAGACCGCGATAGAGAAATACGGCAATCGCCAGAAAGGCCAGCAGCGGCATCAGTAGCAGCAAACGTCTCATGCGCTGGCCTCCTGCATACTCAAGGCTTCCCGCACGCGGGTACGCACCTTGATCCGGTAGCGCTTGTCAGCGGCAGCCAGGAAGCCGCCCAGCGCCATCAGCAAACCACCCAGCCAGATCCAGCGGACGAAGGGCTTGATGTGGATGCGCACGGCCCAGGCACCCTGCTCCAGCGGCTCACCCAGGGCGACGAACAGATCGCGGGTGAAGCCGGCATCGATACCGGCTTCGGTCATGGTGGTCTGTTGCACGGTGTACAGACGCTTCTCCGGGTGCAGCACCTTGATCTGCCGCTCGCCGTCGAACACGCGCACCGTGCCCTTGTCCGACGTGAAGTTGGGACCTTCGTGGTGCACCGCACCGTCGAACTGGAAACGATAGCCACCCAGCTCCACCGAGTCGCCCGGCGCCATGCGCAGATCGCGCTCATAGCTGCCCAGGCTGGTCAGCACGACACCGACGGCGCAGACGGCAAAACCCAGGTGGGCGATCTGCATGCCCCAGTAACTGCGGCCCAAGGCCGTCAGCCCCTTGAGCAGGCCCTTGTGCCGGGTCTTGTCGAGAATGTCGCGCGCGCCCGCCAGGATCACCCAGAAGGCCAGCAGGCACACTGCAAGCACAGCCCAGTGGAAATCGCCATGCAGGAAGGTCGCGATCACCGCCAGCACCACGCTGGCCACCAGCACCGGCGCCAGCATGCCGGCCAGCCATTTCACCGGCGTATCCTTCCAGCGCACCAGTACGCCAACGCTGATGACCGCCATCAGCAGTGCCATCAAAGGCAGGAACAGCGCATTGAAATAAGGCGGGCCGACCGACAGCTTGGCGCCAGTCAGGGCATCGATCACCAGCGGATACAGCGTGCCAAGCAGAATCATCGCCGCCGACACCACCAGCACGATGTTGTTGACCAGCAGCAGCGTCTCACGCGACCACAGGCTGAAGCCGACACGGCTCTTGACCAATGGCGCGCGCAGGGCGAACAGCGCCAGTGAACCACCGACCACCACCAGCAGGAAGGCGAGGATGAACACGCCGCGTTCCGGGTCGGTGGCGAAGGCATGCACCGAGGTGAGCACGCCCGAGCGAACCAGGAAGGTGCCGAGCAGGCTGAGGGAGAAGGCGGCGATGGCCAGCAGCACCGTCCAGCTCTTGAACACGCCACGCTTCTCGGTGACTGCCAGCGAGTGAATCAGCGCAGTACCCACCAGCCAGGGCATGAAGGAGGCGTTCTCTACCGGATCCCAGAACCACCAGCCGCCCCAGCCCAGCTCGTAGTAAGCCCACCAGGAACCCAGGGCGATACCGATACCGAGGAAAGCCCAGGCAACGGTAGTCCAGGGCCGCGACCAGCGCGCCCAGGCAGCATCGAGCTTGCCGCCGAGCAATGCGGCGATGGCGAAGGCAAAGGCCACCGAGAAACCGACGTAGCCCATATACAGCATCGGCGGATGAACGATCAGACCGAAATCCTGCAGCAGCGGGTTGAGATCGCGGCCGTCAGCTGGCGCATTCGGCAGCAAGCGCTCGAAGGGGTTGGAGGTGATGATCATAAACAGCAAAAAACCAATGCTGATCATGCCCATCACTGCCAGTACGCGGGCCAGCATCTCCTCCGGCAGGTGGCGCGAGAAGATCGCCACGGCGAAGGTCCAGCCAGCCATAATCAGCGCCCACAGCAGCAGAGAGCCTTCGTGCGCGCCCCATACCGCGCTGAACTTGTAGTACCAGGGCAGTGCCGTATTAGAGTTGTTGGCCACGTAGGCGACGGAGAAATCGTCGACCATGAAGGCGTAGGTCAGGCAGATGAAGGAGAACAGCAGGAAGGCGAACTGGCCCCAGGCAGCGGGCTGCGCCAGGCTCATCCACTGGTGGTCACCGCGCCAGGCACCGATCAGCGGTAGGGTCGCCTGCACCAGGCACAGACACAGCGCCAGGATCATCGCCAGATGGCCAAGCTCGGGAATCATTGTGCGCTCTCCTGCTGATAGCCTTGTTTGGCGGCCTTGGCCTCATTGTGCTTCTGCATCATTCCGCTCTTTTCCAGGGCCTGCATGACTTCAGGCGGCATGTAGTTCTCGTCGTGCTTGGCCAGTACCTCGTCAGCCACCAGCACGCCCTCTGCATTGACCCGGCCCAGGGCGACGATGCCCTGCCCCTCACGGAACAGATCCGGCAGGATACCGCTGTAGCGAATGGTCACGCCATGGGCGCCATCGGTGACGACAAAGTCGACTTCCAGGGTATCGGGGGAGCGCTTCACCGAGCCTTCTTCGACCAGACCACCGGCACGAATGCGCGCGCCCTCGGGCGCCTCGCCATTGGCGATCTGACTGGGGGTGTAGAACAGGTTGATGTTCTCCTGCAGCGCGGTCAGCGCCAGGGCGACGGCGATGCTGACACCACAGAGGATGGTCAGGATGATGTACAGGCGTTTCTTGCGAACCGGATTCACTTCGACTTCTCCCGGCGCAAACGACGCGCCTCGTCTTGCAGGTAACGGCGGCGCGCCAGGATTGGCAGCACCACATTCAACGCCAGGATCGCCAGGCTGATGCCGTAGGCACTCCAGACGAATACACCATGAGTACCCATGGCGAGAAACTCGGAGAACGACGCGAAACTCATGCCTTGCCCTCCACCAATGTCTGCACTTCGGCTTTCACCCAACTGCTGCGTGCTTCACGCTTGAGCACTTCAAGACGCATGCGATAGAGCAGCACGGCGCCGAAGAAGCAGTAGAAACCCAGCACGGCCAGCAGCAGCGGCAGCCACATCTCCATCGGCATGGCCGGTTTTTCGGTGATCTTGAAAGTGGCGGTCTGGTGCAGTGAGTTCCACCATTCCACCGAGTACTTGATGATCGGGATATTGACCACGCCGACGATGGCCAGCACGGCGCAGGCCTTGGCGGCACTGTCGCGATTGCTGATGGCGTTACCCAGGGCAATCACGCCGAAATACAGGAACAGCAGGATCAGCATCGAGGTCAGGCGCGCGTCCCACACCCAGTAGGTACCCCAGGTCGGTTTGCCCCAGATGGCCCCCGTGAGCAATGCGATGGCGGTCATCCAGGCGCCAATGGGCGCAGCCTGCTGCAGGGCGACATCGGCCAGCTTCATCTTCCACACCAGCCCGACCAGGCCGGCGATCGCCAGCGTCACATAGATCGACTGGGCCAGGAAAGCCGCCGGAACATGAATGTAGATGATGCGAAAGCTATTGCCCTGCTGGTAGTCCGGTGGTGCGAAAGCCAGGCCCCAGACCAGACCGGCAACGATCAGCAACACGGCAGCGACACTGAGCCAGGGCAGCCAGCGGCCGCTCATCTCATAGAACCACTTGGGCGAACCCCACTTGTGAAACCACGTCCAGTTCATTCAGATCGCTCATCATCTACAGGTAGCCCGGCGGCAATCCGGGAGGCTATCGACAGCTCCCGGATTGCCTCCGGGCTACATCACGGTTCGTTCTTATTCGCCGACACTGATGGTCAGACCGGCGGCAATCGCAAAAGGTGTCAGGGTCACCGCCAGGGCAGTGAGGCTGGCCAGCCACAACAGGTGGCCGCTCGCCGGCAATCCTTGCAAAGCCGCCTGCAACGCCCCGCTGCCAAGAATCAACACCGGGATGTACAGCGGCAGAATCAACAGCGCCAGCAGCAGACCACCGCGCTTGAGACCCACGGTAAGCGCCGCGCCTACCGCACCGAGCAGGCTCAGCACCGGCGTGCCGAGCAGCAGGGAAATCAGCAGTACCGGCAGGCAACGCCCGGGCAGACCGAGCATCAGCGCCAGCACGGGCGCCAGCAAAACCAGCGCCAGACCACTGAAAAGCCAGTGTGCCAGCACCTTGGCCAAGACCAGAAGAGGCAGGGGGTGCGACGAAAGGACCCACTGTTCGAGCGAGCCATCCTCGAAATCACTGCGGAAAAGCCCGTCCAGCGAGAGCAGCACGGCCAAAAGGGCTGCGACCCAGACCAGGCCGGGGGAAAGGGTTTGCAACAATTGCGTCTCCGGCCCTACCGCCAGCGGGAACAGCGCAATGACGATGGCGAAGAACACCAGCGGGTTGGCCAGATCGGAGGGACGGCGGGCAAGCAGGCGCATTTCGCGCGACAGCAGCTGAGTGAAGACGTTACTCATGCGGCGTGTTGCCCCAGATCCAGATCGCGGTAGGTAACCGGCTTGTGCTGCAGGCTGTGGTGCGTGGTCAGCACCACGACGCCGCCGCGCTCGCAATGAGCGGCCAGGTGCGCTTCGAGTTGTGCCACGCCGCTCTTGTCCAGCGCGGTGAAGGGCTCATCGAGCACCCACAAGGGCGGCGTGTCTTCCAGATACAGGCGCGCCAGGGCTACCCGACGCTGTTGGCCGGCGGACAGGGTGTGACAGGGAACGTCTTCGAAACCACGCAGGCCGACCGCCTCCAGCGCCTGCCAGATCGCCTCGCGGCTCGCCGGACGGTGCAAGGCGCAGAGCCAGGCCAGGTTCTCTTCGGCGCTCAGCAGGCCCTTGATGCCGGCAGCATGGCCGATCCACAACAGGTTACGTGCCAGCTCGCTGCGTTGCTCGTTCAGCGCCTGCCCCTGCAACAGAATATCGCCGGAAGTCGGCTGGCGCAGTCCGGCAATCAGGCGTAACAGGCTGGTCTTGCCGCTGCCGTTGGGGCCACTGATCTGCAGCATGTCACCGGGTTGCAGGGCGAAATGCAGCTGCTCGAAGAGCATGCGCCAGTCCCGCTCACAGCTGAGCGCCACGGCTTCGAGAAGGGGTACGGGACGGGTCATCGATACCTGGCAGGGTTAAAGTCGACGGTGCTCCGGCCGCTATACTGAAGCGGGCCGGAAGTGCGCTACGCAACGGGCCGGCATTATACATGGCGCATCACTGTCCCCGCAGTCAGCATTTTCGACAGGGTGTTAATCTGTGTCAGGTAAAACGACCATAGAGCCTGCTGGCATAGCGGTACGCCACAAGATACCCGAGAGCCCATGAGCGAAATCAGCAGCCCACGCCCGCTTCCCCCCTCTGCACCGGTGCTTCGCAACCCCGCGAACGCAGCGGATCTGGCCGTGCGACTGCTGCAACCGCTGGAGGGCATGCTGGCCGCTGGTGAGAGCGCCAAGGCCGAAGTCGTGGCGATTCGCGAGCAGGCGCAAAGCTTCCAGTTGCTGCTGAAACTGACGCTGGCAGGCGGCAAGCAGACCACGCTGCAGGCCGAAAGCGCCAGGCCGCTGGCTCAGGGCAGCGCGCTGGTGGTCACTGCGCTGTCCGATACGCGCCTGGCCCTGGCCCTGCAGGCTGGCGGCGACAAGCCGCTGACCAGCCTCGACCTGCAGCAGTTACCGTCCGGCACCCTGATCCAGGGTAAGGTCATCAGCCGCGACGCCTTGCCGCCGCAAGGCGCGCAGACGCTCTATCGCCTGGTTGTGAACCTGCTCAATACACCACTGGCCGGCAGTAAACTGGCGCTCGACAGCCCCGTGGCATTGCCACTCGGCAGCCTGCTCAGCGCGCAGGTGCAAGGCAGTCAGAGCCTGAATTTTCTGCCGCTCAGTGGCCGCCTCGATCAATTGGTGCTGGGCCAGCAACTGGCCACCCAGCAGAATCGTCAGGCCTCGCTGGAGGGGCTGTTCAAAGGCCTGCAAAACCTCAACGTGGGCGACGAAGGCCTGCGCAACAGCATCAACAAACTGCTCACCGCGCTCCCCGAAAGCAGCCAGCTGAGCACGGCCAAGGGCCTGGCCAAGGCCCTGGAAAGCAGCGGCATGTTGCTCGAAGCCAAATTGCTGCACGGCCAGACTGGCGCTCTGCCACAAGACCTGAAAGCCAACCTGTTGCGCCTGATCGCGCAGCTACTGCCACAACTACCTGGCGCAGCCGGCACACTCGCCGGCTTGCAAAACGCCATCAACCAGAACCTGCCCGCGATGGCGCGACAGATGCTCGGCATCAGCAGCAACGGCTCAGCGCGGCAACAGGCGCTTAACTTCCCCCTGCCCTCGCGCCTGCTGCAGAACATGGAGGATGGCGAAGCCGATCTGGAGATGTTGCTGAAACTTGCCGCTGCGGCCATTTCACGCCTGCAGACCCACCAACTGTCGAGCCTGGCGCAAACCCAGGTCGACGCCAACGGCAATCTGCTGACCACCTGGCAACTGGAGCTGCCCATGCGCCATCAGCAGGACATCATTCCATTACAGATCAAACTGCAACGTGAAGAGCGCGAGGGCAACGCCGAGAAGAACGAACCCAAGGAGCCCGTCTGGCGTATCGATCTGGCTTTCGATCTCCCCCACCTGGGCCCATTGCAAGTGCGCGCTCAACTGCTACGCGGCAGCCTGTCCAGCGAACTCTGGGCCGAACGTGCAGAAACCACCACCCTGATCAATGCCGAACTCGGTCACCTGCGTGAACGCCTGCTGGCCGCCGGCCTGGAAGTCGGTGAGCTGGCCTGTCGCCAGGGTATGCCGCCGCAGGGCCCGAAGACCTCGCTGGAACAACGCTGGGTGGATGAAACCGCATGAGCCGCAAGCCACAGCCCGAACCGCGCCAGGCCATTGCCCTGAATTACGATGGACAAAGTGCGCCGGTACTCAGCGCCAAAGGCGACGACGAACTGGCCGAGGCCATTCTCGCCATCGCCCGCGAGTACGAGGTGCCAATCTACGAGAATGCCGAGCTGGTGCGCCTGCTGGCACGCCTGGAGCTGGGCGACGCGATTCCCGAGACGCTGTATCGCTGCATCGCCGAAATCATCGCCTTCGCCTGGTACCTGCAGGGCAAGGCACCACCAGGCTTTGAGACGGACACGGAGCGTGACGTCAGCCCTGCACTGCGCCAGCTCGAGGGGCCGGCGAACTGAGTGACGATGCGATTACTTCAGCCGCGCGCAAGCGAAAGCCAGTCTGGGTGGGTGCCGGCGCGGAGAAAAGCCTGAGAGAGCGGCACCATACGGGCTCTATCAGGCCGTTGAAAAACGTAGGCGAGGCAGCCAATGCAAGGCAAAAATAGGCGAAAAACGGTCGGAGTCGCGCTCGACTTTACGAGCTGTAAATGAGCATTTTGATCGGACTCGCGTAACCGCTCCATAAACCCCGTCCTGGCGGACGGTTTTTTCAGGAAGCAGAGGCAGAAGCTGGCGAGCAGTTCCACGGCAGCAGCGCTTCGTAATCCTCGACGCGGCTCGCCGCTGACAGGCGTTCAAGGATGTGGCGCAACCAGGCGTAAGGCTCTTGCCCGTTGGCTTTGGCAGTTTC
>NZ_QASO01000021.1:0-2495 GCF_003052605.1 Ectopseudomonas oleovorans
TCTTTTTCGAAGCAGAGAGGTCGTCGTGGAGCGTTTATCCATGCGTAAGATTCGCGAAGTACTCCGTCTCAAGTTCGAGGTCGGGCTATCGGCTCGCCAGATTGCCGTCAGTGTGCAGATCGGTCGTGTCACTGTCGGCGATTACCTCAACCGCTTTGCCGCCAGCGGCCTCACCTGGCCCTGTTCGTTGTCCGATGCGGAGTTGGAGCAGCAGCTGTTCCCGCCACCGCCGGCGGTACCCTCCGAGCAACGACCGCTGCCCGATTGGGCCATGATCCACGCCGAGCTACGCCGGCCGGGCGTGACCTTGGCGCTGCTCTGGCAGGAGTACCGCCTGAGCCAGCCGAAAGGCTTTCAGTACAGCTGGTTCTGCGAGCACTACCGAGCCTGGCAGGGCAAGCTGGACGTGGTGATGCGCCAGGAGCATCGCGTCGGCGAGAAGTTGTTCGTCGACTACGCCGGGCAGACGGTGCCGGTGATCGACCGCCACAGCGGCGAGATCCGCCAGGCGCAGGTGTTCGTCGCGGTGCTCGGCGCATCCAGCTACACCTTCGCCGAAGCCACCTGGTCGCAGCAGTTACCTGACTGGCTGGGCTCGCATACCCGCTGCTTCGCCTTCCTCGGCGGCGTGCCGGAGATCGTGGTGCCGGACAACCTGCGAAGCGCGGTGAGTAAGAGCCATCGCTACGAGCCGGACATCAACCCGAGCTACCGCGATCTGGCCGAGCACTATGGCGTGGCGGTGGTGCCGGCGCGGGCGCGTAAGCCGCGCGACAAGGCTAAGGCCGAGGTCGGCGTGCAGGTGGTCGAGCGCTGGATCCTCGCCGCGCTGAGGAACCGCCAGTTCTTCTCCCTGGACGAACTCAACAGCGCCATCGCCTTATTGCTGGAGCGGCTCAACCGACGACCGTTTCGCAAGCTGCCGGGCTCCCGGCAGTCGGCCTTCGAGGCTCTGGATCGTCCGGTGCTGCGCCCACTGCCGGAGCAGCCCTACGTCTATGCCGAGTGGAAGAAGGCGCGGGTGCACATCGACTACCACGTCGAGGTCGATGGGCACTACTACTCGGTGCCGTACCAACTGGTGAAGAAACAACTGGAAGTACGCCTGACAGCGCGCACGGTGGAGTGCTTCCACGCCAATCAGCGGGTGGCCAGCCACCTTCGCTCACCGCACAAGGGCCGGCACAGCACACAGGCCGAGCACATGCCCAAGAGCCATCGCGAGCACGCCGAGTGGACGCCACAACGGCTGATCCGCTGGGCTGAGCAGACCGGGCCGAACACGGCCGGCGTGATCAGCCATATCCTCGAACGGCGCATCCACCCAACCCAAGGCTACCGGGCCTGCCTAGGCATCCTGCGCCTGGGCAAGACCCATGGCGAAGTGCGCTTGGAGTTGGCCTGCCGTCGCGCCCTCAGCCTCGGCGCGTGCAGCTACAAGAGCCTCGAATCGATCCTGCGCCAGGGGCTGGAAAACCTGCCGCTGGCTCAAGCCAACCTGCCCCTGCTGCCGGACGACCACGCCAACCTGCGCGGCCCCGGCTACTACCACTGAACACAAGGAATCCCACCATGCTGCCCCATCCGACCCTGGACAAGCTCCAGACCTTGCGCCTGCACGGCATGCTCAAGGCACTCGCCGAGCAACTGAAAACCCCCGACATCGACAGCCTGAGCTTCGTGGAACGCCTCGGCCTGTTGGTCGACCGCGAACTGACCGAACGCGACGACAAGCGCCTCAGCAGCCGCCTGCGTCAGGCCCGGCTCAAGCACAACGCCTGCCTCGAAGACATCGACTACCGCAGCCCGCGCGGGCTGGACAAGGGCTTGATCCTGCAACTGGGTAGCGGCCAGTGGCTGCGCGACGGGCTCAACCTGATTATCAACGGGCCCACCGGCGTGGGTAAAACCTGGCTGGCCTGCGCCCTGGCACACCAGGCCTGCCGAGAGGGCTACAGCGTGCGCTACCTGCGTCTGCCGCGCCTGTTGGAAGAGTTGGGCTTGGCCCACGGCGACGGGCGCTTCGCCAAGCTGATGAGCGGCTATGCCAAGACCGACCTGCTGATCCTCGACGACTGGGGCTTGGCCCCGTTCACCGTTGAACAGCGCCGTGACATGCTGGAGCTACTGGACGACCGCTACGGCCAGCGCTCGACCCTCGTGACCAGCCAAATGCCCGTGGACAACTGGCACGAACTGATCGGCGATCCAACCCTGGCCGATGCCATCCTCGACCGCCTGGTGCACAACGCTTATCGGATCAATCTGAAGGGTGAATCAATGCGCAAACGGACGCAGAAATTGACGACGCCAGCCAACCCGGACTAACAATGCCACCCCTGCGTCGCTGCGCTCCGACTGCCTGTCCGAATGAGCGTGGAACAGGTGTCCGGATCAGCGTGGGCTGAGTGTCCGAATGGCGTGGAATCCGCACTGAAGCGGCGCATGGAAGAAATCGAGGCGAGCATCAGCCGTTATTTGGCTGCGCTCGATGC
>NZ_QASO01000021.1:2545-21589 GCF_003052605.1 Ectopseudomonas oleovorans
CGCTTATCGGATCAATCTGAAGGGTGAATCAATGCGCAAACGGACGCAGAAATTGACGACGCCGAGCACCTCGGACTAACAATGCCACCCCTGCGTCGCTGCGCTCCGACTGCCCGGCCGGATGGCCGTGGAACAGGTGGCCAGATGGCCGTGGAATGCCTGGCCAGATGAGAGCGGACTGGGTGGCCGGATGGCGTGGAATCCGCAGTCGACCAGCGCGGCCAGTCCGTTGATGGGTTTGCGGAAGTCGACGGGCTTTGGGTAGAGATAGACCTTCTGCACTTTGGCGTCGGGACGCATCATGACGGAACTCCACGGGAAAATAGGGAGCCCAGCATCCGGGATACGGAGAGGTCAGTTGAAGATGGGGTCTATGGAGCGCATACGTCCCTACCGCGACCCACGGCGCTACGCGCCATGCCTGGCGCACAACGAGAAAGCCCCGCACTTGGCGGGGCTTTCTCGTAACGGACAGCGATCAGAAACGCTCGATATCAGCCTTGGCTTCCAGCTGCTTGAGCAGTGCGGCGAAGTCCTGCTGGCCGACACGCGACGCCAGGAAGTGGCGGTACATGGCGAGCTCTTCGTCAGCCAGCGCCTCTTCCGGTACATTCACGCCATCGAGGCGCAGCACGACGTAATCGCCATTGTTCAGAGTCACGCCGGCAAAGGTGGGCTCGCCCGCCTTGTCTGGCTTGGGCATACGGAACAGCGCCTGCAGCACTTTGGGCTCGATGCCGTCCTGGCTACGAGTGGCCGCCTCCTGAACTTGCCAATCAGCAGTAGGCTGCTCACCGGCCTGGGCAGCAGCCAGTTGCTTCTCACCTTCGGCCTTGGCCGCGGCACTGGCACGTTCCTGCTGCAGATGGGCACGAATGCTTTCAGCAACCTGCTCCAGGGGCAGCTGCTCGGGCTTTTTGTGTTCCTTGACGCGCACTACGACCACGGTGCTCGGGTCCAGCTCGATGGTCGAGCTGTTGGTGCCATCTTCCAGAACTTCAGGGCTGAAGGCAGCTTGCAGCACTTGGCGGTTGGCAGTGATGCCAGTTGCACCACCCTCACGACCGAAGGCTTCGCTGGTCTTGACCTCAAGACCCAGCTCCTGGGCAGGCTGAGCCAGATCCGATGCTTCGAACGCGGCGTCTTCCAGCTGTTTGGTCGCTTCGACGAAGCGCTGCTCGACCTGTTGCGCTTTGAAGTCACGCGCCAGCTTGTCCTTCAGGCTGTCGAAGCTTGGCACTTCTGGAGACTGAACACCCAGCAGCTTGATCAGGTGCCAGCCGAACTCGCTCTGCACGGGTTCGGAAACCTCGCCCTGCTGCAGCGCATAGAGCGCCTCCTCGAAGGCCGGATCGTAAACGCCAGGGCCGGCGTAACCCAGATCACCGCCATCGGCAGCCGAACCTGGGTCCTGCGAGAACTCCTTGGCTAGGGCAGCGAAATCTTCGCCAGCGTCCACACGCGCCTTGATCTCTTCGATCTTGGTAAGCGCGGCCTGGTCATCGCCCTCGATAAGGATGTGCGCAGCCTGACGCTGCTCAGCCAGGTTGGCGATCTCGCTCTCGTACAGCGGTTGCAGATCTTCATCGCTGACTTCGACCTGATCGAAGAAGCTTTCCTTGTGCAGCTCGACGTACTCCAACACCACCTGCTCGGGACTCATGAACTCACTGGCGTGCTCGGCGTAGTACGCCTGGACGTCAGCTTCGCTCAACTCGATCGCAGCCGGGTCGGCCTTGATGGTGAGGCTGGCGAAATCGCGGGTCTGCCGCTCGAGGTTGGCGAACGCACGCGCCTGCTGCTCGGTGACGAAGCTGCTGGCGCCGATACCGGCACGCAACTGGCCAATCAGCATTTCCTCTTCCAGCATCTGACGGAACTGCAGACGGGTATAGCCCATCTGGCGAATGACCTGATCGAAACGGGCGGTATCGAAGCGGCCGTCTACCTGAAACTCGGGCGTCTGCAGAATCACCTGATCCAGCGATGCCTGCGAGAAAGCGAAACGAGCATCGCCTGCTGCCTGAAGCAGCAGCTTGCGCTCGATCAGCCCCTTGAGCGATGCCTCACGCAGCAAGCGATCATCGAGCAGCGAGGCATCGAAATCACGCCCCAGCTGCTGCAGCAACTGACGACGCTGCATTTCAACGGCCTGATTGAGCTCGTCGAGGGTAATGGTGTCACCGTTCACTTCGGCCGCATTATTGCGGTTACTGGTACCGGTGACGATGGCCTCGAAGCCGGTAAACGCCATCAGCATAACGATTAGGCCGATGATGGTCTTGGCAATCCAACCGCGTGAATTGTCCCTGATGTTTTGCAGCATGCTTCCCCCAGAACGACTGTACAGAGCCACCAGCCGCGCAGTGTGGGTAATTCCGGATAGAAGAAAGGCGCATCCTGGGATGCGCCTTCTCGTAACGCGTCAAGCGATCAGTACAGGCATGGAAACTGTCTGCCCTGCCGCCCAACAACCGCCAGAAAGGTCTGGCGGCGAGACAAATTCAGAAGACGCTTAGTTGACAGCGTCTTTCAGAGCCTTGCCAGCTTTGAAGCCCGGGATCTTGGCAGCAGCGATGTTGATCGGCTTGCCAGTCTGCGGGTTGCGGCCAGTGCGAGCAGCACGCTCTTTGACAGCGAAGGTGCCGAAGCCAACCAGTACGACAGAGTCACCAGCCTTCAGGGCGCCAGTGACGGATTCAATCACTGCATCCAGCGCGCGGCCAGCAACAGCTTTCGGGATATCAGCAGATGCAGCGATGGCATCGATCAGTTCCGACTTGTTCACTCTAAGTCCCCTTATTTCTGTTGAGTTTGTTTCTTGATTTTTAGTCTAAGCAAAGCGGGTGCTGGAGGGCCTGCCGACACAATAAGAGCCGCTTTATAACAAGGGCTCAAAAATTGTGTCAAGGAAGCCATCCGGCTAATGCGTGCTGATTCGCTCCTTGGAATCAGACTCGCGCTTGTCATCCGTTGCAACCATCTCGGGAGCCGCATCGGGCAAGGGCTCCGGGGCGTATTGCAGCGCAATTTGCAGGACCTCGTCAATCCATTTAACCGGTTTAATCTGCAGGTCTTGCTTAATATTTTCCGGAATTTCTTTCAAATCGCGCACATTTTCTTCGGGAATGATCACGGTCTTGATTCCACCCCGATGCGCCGCCAGAAGTTTCTCTTTCAGCCCGCCGATGGCCAGTACCTGACCCCGCAGGGTGATTTCACCAGTCATGGCGACATCGGCACGAACCGGAATCTGCGTCAACGCCGAGACCAGTGCCGTGCACAGGCCAATACCCGCACTCGGACCATCCTTCGGTGTGGCACCCTCAGGCATGTGGATGTGAACGTCGCGCTTCTCGTAGAAATCAGCCGGGATCCCCAGGCTTTTGGCGCGACTGCGAACCACCGTCATGGCCGCCGTCATCGACTCTGCCATGACATCACCCAGCGAACCGGTCTTGATCAGATTGCCCTTGCCAGGCACCACGGCCGTCTCGATGGTGAGCAGCTCACCGCCGACCTGAGTCCAGGCCAGGCCGGTCACCTGACCGATCTGATCCTGCTGTTCGACGAGGCCATAGCGATGCTTGCGCACACCCAGGAAGTGCTCCAGGGAGTCGGCGCTGACCGTGACCTGGAAGCGCTTCTCGCGTACATGCTCCTTGACCACCTTGCGGCAGACCTTGGCGATTTGTCGCTCCAGACTGCGCACACCAGCTTCACGCGTGTAGTAACGAATGATGTCGCGAATTGCCGACTCGTCGAACTCCAGCTCGCCCTTCTTCAGGCCGTTGGCCTGTATCTGCTTGGGCGCCAGGTACTTGATGGCGATGTTGACCTTCTCGTCCTCGGTGTAACCCGGCAGACGAATGACCTCCATCCGATCCAGCAGCGGGCCGGGGATGTTCATCGAGTTGGCGGTGCAAAGGAACATCACATCCGACAGGTCATAATCGACCTCCAGATAGTGATCGTTGAAATTATGGTTCTGCTCAGGGTCGAGGACTTCGAGCAATGCCGAGGCAGGATCGCCGCGCATGTCCTGGCCCATCTTGTCGATCTCGTCGAGCAGGAACAACGGGTTGCGCACACCGACCTTGGTCATCTTCTGAATCAGGCGACCCGGCATCGAGCCGATGTAGGTGCGGCGGTGCCCCCGAATCTCGGCCTCGTCACGCACGCCACCCAAGGCCATACGCACGAACTTGCGATTGGTCGCGGTGGCGATGGACTCGGCCAACGAAGTCTTGCCCACGCCGGGCGGACCGACCAGGCACAGCACCGGCCCCTTGAGTTTCTTCACCCGCTTCTGCACGGCGAGGTACTCGAGGATGCGCTCCTTGACCTCCTCCAGACCGTAGTGATCGGCATCGAGAATGCTCTCGGCGCGCGCCAGATCCAGGCGCACCTTGCTTTCGGCCTTCCATGGCACGTTCACCAGCCAATCGATGTAGGAGCGCACCACAGTGGCTTCAGCGGACATCGGCGACATCTGCTTGAGCTTGTTCAGCTCGGCATTGGCCTTGGTCAAGGCTTCCTTGGTCAACCCCGCGTTATCGATGCGCTTGCGCAGTTCGTCGAGCTCGCTATGGCCTTCATCGATATCGCCAAGCTCTTTCTGAATGGCCTTCATCTGCTCATTCAGGTAGTACTCGCGCTGACTGCGCTCCATCTGCTTCTTCACGCGACCGCGAATACGCTTCTCGACCTGTAGCAGGTCGATCTCGGCATCCAGCAGGGCCAGTACGTGCTCGACGCGAGCGGACAGCGCGGTGATTTCGAGGATTTCCTGCTTCTGCTCGATCTTCAGCGCCATGTGCGCGGCCATGGTGTCGACCAGGCGGCTGGGCTCATCGATGCTGTTGAGCGAAGACAGGACTTCGGCCGGAACCTTTTTGCCCAGCTGCACGTACTGCTCGAACTGACTGAGCAGACTGCGGGTGAAGACTTCCGATTCGCGCTCGGCAGTTTCGCCCTCCTCGATCAGTTGTACTTCGGCACGGCAATGATCATCGAGATCGATGAAACGCTCGATCAAGCCGCGCTGCTCACCCTCGACCAGCACCTTGACGGTGCCGTCGGGCAGCTTGAGCAACTGCAGGACGGTGGCAACGGTGCCAACGCGATAAAGATCCTGCTCATCCGGATCATCGACGGCCGGGTTCTTCTGGGCTACCAGCAGGATCTGCTTGTCACCCGTCATCGCCGCCTCGAGGGCCTCGATGGATTTCTCACGCCCGACGAAAAGCGGGATGACCATGTGCGGATAGACCACTACATCGCGCAATGGCAGGAGAGGCAATTCGATGGTTGTCTTCATGATTTCGGCTCAGCGGCGGCCATAAGGCCGTAAACAGGCGGGATTACCCTTGGCTTTTAAGATGGGGGTAGCTCCCGTAAAAAACAAGCGCAATGTCCACAAAAGCGAAGGGGCCCGAGGGGCCCCTTCTTTGCATCGTGCAACAGCCGTCAGGCGTCTGGCGCGGCCTTCGCCGGCGGTTCGCTGTTCTCGTAGATCAGCAGCGGCTTGGACGAACCCTCGATGACGCTCTCGTCGATCACCACCTTGCTCACGCCCTGCTGGGACGGGATCTCGTACATGGTGTCGAGCAGAATGCCCTCGAGAATCGAACGCAGGCCACGCGCACCGGTCTTGCGCTCCAGCGCCTTCTGCGCCACGGACTTCAGTGCATCGGGGCGGAACTCCAGATCCACGCCCTCCATCTCGAACAGCTTGGCGTACTGCTTGGTCAGTGCGTTCTTCGGCTCGGTGAGAATCTGCACCAGCGCAGCCTCATCCAGCTCCTCAAGCGTCGCGATCACCGGCAGACGACCGACGAACTCGGGGATCAGACCGAACTTGACCAGATCGTCCGGCTCGACCTCACGCAGGGACTCGCCGATCTTCTTGCCTTCCTGCTTGCTGCGCACTTCAGCACCGAAGCCGATGCCGCCCTTGGTAGAGCGCGCCTGGATGACTTTCTCCAAGCCGGCGAACGCGCCGCCACAGATAAACAGGATGTTGCGCGTGTCGACCTGCAGGAACTCCTGCTGCGGATGCTTGCGTCCGCCCTGTGGCGGAACCGAGGCCACGGTGCCCTCGATCAGCTTGAGCAGGGCCTGCTGCACGCCTTCACCCGAGACATCACGAGTGATCGACGGGTTGTCGGATTTGCGCGAGATCTTGTCGATTTCGTCGATGTAGACGATGCCCATCTGGGCCTTCTCGACATCGTAATCGCACTTCTGCAACAGCTTTTGAATGATGTTCTCGACGTCCTCCCCCACATAACCGGCTTCGGTCAGGCTGGTGGCATCGGCAATGGTGAACGGTACGTTGAGCAGGCGCGCCAGCGTTTCGGCCAGCAACGTCTTGCCCGAACCGGTCGGACCGATCAGCAGGATATTGCTCTTGCCCAGCTCGACATCGTCTTTCTTGTCGCGCTGATTGAGACGCTTGTAGTGGTTGTACACCGCTACCGACAGCACCTTCTTAGCGCGCTCCTGGCCGATCACGTACTGATCGAGGATGGCGCTGATTTCCTTGGGTGCCGGTAGTTTGTGCGCGCTGCTCTCGGCCTGGGCTTCCTGCACCTCCTCGCGGATGATGTCGTTGCACAGGTCGACGCATTCGTCGCAGATGAAGACGGAAGGACCGGCGATCAACTTGCGCACTTCGTGCTGGCTTTTGCCGCAGAAGGAGCAATAAAGCAGTTTGCCGTTGTCCTCACCGTTACGGGTGTCAGTCATTCGATCAATCCAATACGGTAGGCTTGAAACACAAGATGAAGGCAAATGCGGGCATTTTCAAGGGCACAGGTCGCGTCAGTGGTGGATGCCCGCAGCCGGCGCCTCATCTAGACCGGCATTTGACGCTTTTCATGGACGGCATCGACCAGACCGTATTCCACGGCACGCGAAGCGCTCATGAAATTGTCACGGTTGGTGTCGCGCTCGATGGTTTCCAGGCTCTGACCGGTGTGCTGAGCCAGCAGCTCGTTCAAGCGCTCACGGATAAAGAGGATTTCCTTGGCGTGGATCTCGATGTCCGAGGCCTGCCCCTGAAAACCGCCCAGCGGCTGGTGAATCATCACACGCGAGTTCGGCAGGCAGAAACGCTTGCCCTTGGCGCCGCCAGCCAGCAGGAATGCACCCATACTGCAGGCCTGACCAATGCAGGTGGTGGACACATCCGCCTTGATGAATTGCATGGTGTCGTAGATCGCCATGCCGGCAGTCACCGAGCCACCCGGCGAGTTGATGTACAGGTGAATGTCCTTGTCCGGATTCTCTGCTTCCAGAAACAGCAGCTGGGCGCAGATCAGGTTGGCCATGTAGTCCTCGACCGGACCGACCAGGAAAATCACGCGCTCCTTGAGCAGGCGCGAATAGATGTCGTAGGCACGCTCGCCACGAGCGGACTGCTCGATGACCATCGGCACCAGGCCGCCAGCGGCCTGGATTTCAGGCATGTTTTGCATAAAAGGATTGCGGGACATGTCTTGCGCTCACTCCCTAATAGTCATGTCTCAAGTACGCATAAGCCAGCACTGAGGCTGGCTTATGGTGGTGTACTCGAACGAGGTTACCAGATCAGTCGGCTATAGGAGCTTCCGCCGGCTTGACTGCGTCTTCGTAGGAAACCGCTTTATCGGTCACGTTGGCCTTCTGCAGAACAGTATCTACAACTTGCTCTTCCAGTACAACCGAACGCACTTCGTTCATTTGCTGGTCGTTCTTGTAGTACCAGGCAACGACCTGCTCAGGCTCCTGGTAAGCCGAGGCCATCTCTTCGATCAGCTCGCGCACGCGGGCTTCGTCAGGTTTCAGTTCGAACTGCTTGACCACTTCAGCGACGATCAGGCCCAGCACCACACGGCGCTTGGCTTGCTCCTCGAACAGCTCGGCCGGCAGTTGGTCAGGCTTGATGTTGCCACCGAACTGCTGAACGGCCTGCACGCGCAGACGATTTACTTCGTTGCCGATCAGCGCCTTCGGCACTTCGATCGGATTAGCAGCCAGCAGGCCGTCCATTACCTGGTTCTTGACCTTGGACTTGATGGCCTGACGCAGTTCACGCTCCATGTTCTTGCGAACCTCGGCGCGGAAACCTTCCAGACCGCCATCCTTGATACCGAACAGGGCGAAGAACTCGTCGTTCAGCTCAGGCAGTTGCGGAGCGGAAACGCTGTTGACGGTAACGGTGAATTCGGCGGTTTTGCCGGCCAGATCGAGATTCTGGTAGTCCTCAGGGAAGGTCGGATTGATCACACGCACTTCACCAGCCTTGACACCGACCAGGGCGTCTTCGAAGCCCGGGATCATGCGACCGGAGCCCAGCACCAGCTGGGTGCCCTTGGCGCTGCCGCCGGCGAAGGCTTCGCCGTCGATCTTGCCGACGAAATCGATGTTCAACTGGTCGCCATTCTCGGCAGCACGCTCGACAGTTTCGAAACGGGTGTTCTGCTTGCGCAAGATGTCGAGCATGTTGTCGACATCACTGTCGGCGACTTCGGCCTGCAGGCGCTCGATGGCGATAGTGTCGAGGCCGGTCACCTGAAACTCAGGAAATACTTCGAAAGTAGCGACGTACTCCAGATCCTTGCCCTTCTCGAAGGACTTCGGCTCTACGGCCGGAGCGCCGGCCGGATTCAGCTTCTGCTCGACCACGGCCTCATAGAAGGTCGCCTGGATCAGGTCGCCCAGGGCTTCCTGACGAGCGGCATCTTCATAGCGCTGACGAATCACGCTCATCGGCACCTTGCCAGGACGGAAGCCAGGAACTTTGGCACGACGGGCAGTCTGTTGCAGACGCTTGTTGACTTCGGTCTCGATGCGCTCGACGGGTACGCCGACAGTCATGCGGCGCTCAAGAGCAGAAGTGCTTTCAACAGAAACTTGCATGGATATTCCTCGTTGCACAGACATAAGCCGGCTCGAACCGGCCCCGAATCAAGGCCAAGCATTCTAGAGGGTCAATGTGCAGAAGTCACCCTAGAAGCAGGCGGCAGTCGGGAGGGGCTATATAAAGATGGTGCGGACGGAGAGACTCGAACTCTCACACCTTGCGGCGCCAGAACCTAAATCTGGTGTGTCTACCAATTCCACCACGTCCGCGTGGCTTTGCAGCTTAAAACAAAAACGCCAGGCTTTGGGCCTGGCGCTTTGGAATATGGGGTGGACGATGGGAATCGAACCCACGACACCAGGAGCCACAATCCTGTGCTCTACCAACTGAGCTACGCCCACCATATTGCATTTGCTTACTCTTGCCTGACCGCAAAATGGCGCACCCGGCAGGACTCGAACCTGCGACCATCCGCTTAGAAGGCGGATGCTCTATCCAGCTGAGCTACGGGCGCTTATCCATCTACTAGCGCAGACTTACAAGCTTTTGGCTCCAACCTCACCGCCAGGGCTTGGCTCTTGCCGCCTCACCCAGCGAGTGGCTGTTCCTGAGAAGCGGGGCGAATGTTATAGACGCCTCCCAACCTCGTCAACAGAAATTTTCAAAAAAATTCAGCGATTTAAAGGAGTTACGCGAAAACGACGGCAGGCGCCTTTGCCCGGGTGAGCGCTCATGCGAGAATGCGCGTCCTTTTTTCACCCTTATTAATGGTTAACCAGCGCAATGACCGCACAACTGATCGACGGCAAGGCGATCGCCGCCAGCCTCCGCCAGCAGATTGCCCAACGTGTCGCCGAACGCCGCCAGCAAGGCCTTCGTGCGCCAGGCCTGGCCGTGATCCTGGTCGGCACCGATCCCGCCTCCCAGGTCTATGTGTCACATAAACGCAAGGATTGCGAAGAAGTCGGCTTTGTTTCCCGCGCCTATGATCTGCCGGCAGAGACCAGCCAGGCCGATCTGCTCGCCCTGATCGACGAGCTCAATGAAGACCCGGCCATCGACGGTATCTTGGTACAGCTGCCGCTGCCGGAGAATCTCGACTCGTCCCTGCTGCTCGAGCGCATTCGTCCGGACAAGGATGTGGACGGCTTCCATCCCTACAACATCGGCCGTTTGGCACAGCGCATGCCGCTGCTGCGCCCCTGTACCCCCAAGGGCATCATGACCCTGCTGGAAAGCACCGGCGCCGATCTCTACGGCATGCATGCAGTGGTAGTTGGCGCGTCCAATATCGTCGGCCGACCAATGGCCATGGAGTTGCTACTGGCCGGTTGCACCGTGACCGTCACCCACCGCTTCACCAAGGATCTAGCTGCTCACGTCGGCCAGGCTGATATCGTCGTGGTCGCTGCAGGCAAGCCGGGCCTGGTCAAGGGTGAGTGGATCAAGCCGGGCGCCATCGTCATCGATGTCGGCATCAACCGCCAGGACGACGGCACACTGGTTGGCGACGTGACCTTTGATGCCGCCCTGCCCCGCGCCGGCTGGATCACCCCGGTTCCAGGCGGTGTTGGCCCGATGACTCGCGCGGGCCTCTTGGAAAACACCCTGCACGCGGCCGAGCATCTGCATAAGTAAGCAGCACTGCATAACAAACAACGGCACCCGAGGGTGCCGTTGTCGTTTCTGCCACTTGGATCAGTTGCGCGCCTGCTCCCAGGACTTGAGCAACTCGTCGTAGGCGATGGTTTCGCCCTTGGGTTTCTCGTTGGCCAGCTTGGGTTTCGGTGCGCCCGGCTGGTCGAACCAGTACTGCGGGTCACGCGGCTCGTTCAGCTTCGGCCCGCACTCACCCAGCACACCTGAGCGCTCCAGACGACCGAGCATGGTGTCTTGCGCAGCCGCCAGGCCATCGAGCGCCTGTTGCGGCGTCTTGTCACCGCTGGCGGCCTCGGCGATGAACTGCCACCACAGTTGAGCCAGACGTGGATAGTCCGGCACGTTGGTGCCGGTCGGTGTCCACTGCACGCGCGCCGGGCTGCGGTAGAACTCCACCAGCCCGCCGAGCTTGGGCGCTACGTCCGTCATCGCCTGCGAGTTGATGTCCGACTCACGAATCGGCGTCAGGCCGACCAGGGTCTTTTTCAGCGAGACGGTCTTGGAGGTAACGAACTGCGCATAGAGCCAGGCGGCCAGGCGCTGTTTCTCCGGCGTGGAGTTGAGGAAGGTCCAGGAACCGGTGTCCTGATAACCGAGCTTCATGCCCTCCTCCCAATACGGGCCCTTGGGCGACGGCGCCATACGCCATTTCGGCGTGCCATCGTCGTTAACCACCGGCAGGCCCGGCTTGGTCATATCGGCGGTAAAGGCGGTGTACCAGAAGATCTGCTGGGCGATGGCACCCTGCGCCGGCACCGGGCCGGATTCGGAGAAGGTCATGCCTTGCGCTTCCGGCGGCGCGTACTGGCGCATCCAATCGACGTACTTCTGCGTGGCGAACACCGCCGCCGGCCCGTTGGTATCACCACCGCGGGCGACACTGGAACCTACTGGGCGGCAGCCGTCGACGCGAATGCCCCACTCGTCCACCGGCAGGCCATTGGGCAGGCCCTTGTCGCCACCGCCGGCCATGGAGAACCAGGCGTCGGTGAAGCGCCAGCCCAGCGACGGATCTTTCTTGCCGTAGTCCATATGGCCATAGACGCGTTTACCGTCGATTTCCTTGACATGCTTGGAGAAGAACTCGGCGATGTCCTCGTAAGCTGACCAGTTCACCGGCACACCCAGCTCGTAGCCGTAGATTTCCTTGAACTTGGCCTTCAGCTCCGGACGCTCGAACCAGTCGGCGCGGAACCAGTAGAGGTTGGCGAACTGCTGATCGGGTAACTGATAAACCTTGCCGTCCGGCCCGGTGGTGAAGGACAGACCGATGAAATCGTCAAGATCGAGAGTCGGCGAGGTGAAGTCCTTACCCTCGTTAGCCATCATGTCGGTGATCGAGACCGCCTTGCCATAGCGGAAGTGGGTACCGATCAGGTCCGAGTCGTTGACCCAGCCGTCGTAGATGTTCTTGCCCGACTGCATCTGCGTCTGCAGCTTCTCGACCACATCGCCTTCCTGCATCAGGTCATGCTTGAGCTTGATGCCGGTGATTTCACTGAAGGCCTTGGCCAGCACCTTGGACTCGTACTCATGGGTGGTCAGAGTTTCCGAGGCGACGTTGATGTTCATGCCACGAAACGGCTCGGCAGCCTTGATGAACCACTTCAGCTCTTCGAGCTGTTGCTCCGGCGTCAGGGTCGAGGGATTGAACTCATCAGCAATCCATTTCTTCGCGGCCTCTTCATAGGCATCCGCCCAGGCCGCACCGCTCAAACCGGACAACGCCAGCAAGGCGGCCAACGCCAAGCTATGTCGGGTCTTGTTGTTATTGTCGAACATAGAGACCTCCATCTCAGGATATGGGGAGAGGCATACCGGCGGCAGCCCGGCTCAGCCCCAGCGCATGACTGCGCACAACCACAACAGCGATAGCAGCGAGGCTATCCACACGCTCCAGTCGGTCACGCCTATCACCAGCAGGTGCAGGTAGGCGCTGCCGAGCAGACCGATGAACAGCCGATCCCCACGCGTGGTGGTGATCGGCAGAAAACCCTTGCGCTCAACACAGGGCCAGCGCAGCTCGACCAGCGTCATGCCGGCCAGCAGCACGGCGATGCAACCGAAGAACAGCGCGGTCGGCAGAGTCCAGGCCATCCAGCTCATGATGAACCTCCCTTACACGCGACCGAGGGCGAAGCCCTTGGCCACATGGTTGCGAACGAACCAGATCACCAGCATCCCGGGGATGATGGTCAGCACCCCGGCAGCGGCGAGCACGCCCCAGTCGATACCCGAGGCGGACACGGTACGGGTCATCACCGCCGCGATGGGCTTGGCGTCTACCGAGGTCAGGGTGCGCGCCAGCAGCAGCTCGACCCAGGAGAACATGAAGCAGAAGAAGGCGGTGACTCCAATGCCGGAGCGGATCAGCGGGATGAAGATCTTCACGAAGAACTTGGGGAAACTGTAGCCGTCGATATAGGCCGTCTCGTCGATTTCCTTCGGCACGCTGGACATGAAGCCTTCGAGGATCCACACCGCCAGCGGCACGTTGAACAGGCAGTGCGCCAGTGCCACGGCGATATGGGTGTCGAACAGGCCGATGGACGAGTACAGCTGGAAGAACGGCAGCAGGAAAACCGCTGGCGGCGCCATACGATTGGTCAGCAGCCAGAAGAACAGGTGCTTGTCGCCGAGGAAGCGATAGCGCGAGAAGGCATAGGCAGCCGGCAGCGCCACGCTGAGCGAGATCAGAGTGTTGAGACTGACGTAGTAAAGCGAGTTGAGGTAGCCCTCGTACCAGCTGCGGTCGGTGAAGATCACCCGGTAGTTGTCCAGGGTGAAATTCTGCGGCCACAGGCTGAGCCCACCGAGAATCTCGGTATTGCTCTTGAACGACATGTTCAGCAGCCAGTAGATCGGCACCAGCAGGAACAGAAAGTAGATCAGCAGTACCAGGCGTTTGCGCAGCGTCATGGTCGGCCTCAGCGGGTTTTGTCGTCGTGGGTCATGGCGGTGTAGAACAGCCAGGACACCAGCAGGATGATCAGGAAGTACACCAGCGAGAACGCCGCCGCCGGGCCCAGGTCGAACTGGCCGACAGCCATTTGCGTCAGGGTCTGGCTGAGGAAGGTGGTGGCGTTGCCCGGCCCGCCGCCGGTGAGCACGAAGGGCTCGGTGTAGATCATGAAACTGTCCATGAAGCGCAGCATCACCGCGATCAGCAAAACGCTCTTGAGCTTGGGCAACTGGATATGGCGGAACACCGCCCAGTTCGAGGCGCGATCGATGCGCGCCGCCTGGTAGTAGACGTCGGGAATGGCGCGCAGCCCGGAATAGCACAGCAGCGCCACCAACGAGGTCCAATGCCAGACGTCCATGATCAGCACCGTCACCCAGGCGTCCATGGTGTTGGCCGCATAGTTGTAGCTGATGCCAAGACTATTCAGCGCCCAGCCCATCAACCCGATGTCGGCGCGGCCGAAGATCTGCCAGATGGTGCCGACCACGTTCCACGGAATCAGCAGCGGAATGGCCATCAGAATCAGGCACAGCGAGGCCCAGCGCCCGCGCGTCGGCATGCACAGAGCGATGGCGATCCCTAGCGGAATCTCGATCAGCAGCACACAGGCGGAGAAGACGAACTGGCGCAGCAACGAGTCATGCAGGCGCGGATCCTGCAGCACCTGGCGATACCAGTCGACGCCGACGAAGTAGCGCGTGGCCGGGTCGAAGATGTCCTGCACCGAGTAGTTCACCACCGTCATCATCGGCACGATGGCGCTGAACGCCACCAGCAGAAATACCGGCAGCACCAGCCACCAGGCCTTGTTGTTCTGCACCTTCATGGCGCCACCTCCACCAGGTAGTCGTCGGCATAGAGCATCAGCCACTGCGCCGGAAAGCTCAGGTAGACCTGCTCGCGCGGCACGGGCTGATCCTCCTGCAGGCGCGCCTTGAGCACCTGGCCATCGAGGTCGAAAGTGAGAATCTTGTAGGTGCCAAGATCCTCGACATGCAGCACCCGGCCACACAACGCATCTTCATAGGCGCCATCCCAGACGTGCACGAACTCGGGACGAATGCCCACCTGCAGACGCTTACCATCCAGTTCGGCCAGGCGCTGGTTGAGCGCGTCGGAAAGCGGCAGCACGGTACCGGCAAAGCGTACCCCGCCCGCACAGCGCTGCACGTCAATCAGGTTCATCCCTGGACTGCCAATGAAATAGCCGACGAAGGTATGGCCGGGGCGCTCGAACAACTCGCGCGGCGTGCCGAACTGGACGATCTGCCCGCCGTACATCACTGCGATCTTGTCGGCGAAGGTGGAAGCCTCCAACTGGTCGTGGGTGACGTAGACCATGGTGATGTTGAACTGCTCATGGATCTGCTTGAGCTTGCGCCGCAACTTCCACTTCAGGTGCGGGTCGATCACCGTCAGCGGCTCGTCGAAGAGAATCGCCGACACGTCGTCACGCACCAGGCCACGGCCCATGGAGACTTTCTGCTTCTCGTCGGCGGTGAGGTTACGCGCCTTCTTGTGCAGCAGCGGGTGCAACTCCAGCACCTCGGCAATCTCATGCACCTTGCTCATCACCCGCGCCTCATCCATGCCCTGGTTGCGCAGCGGGAAGGCCAGGTTGTCGAACACCGTCATGGTGTCGTAGACCACCGGAAACTGGAAAACCTGGGCGATGTTGCGCTCTTGCGGCGACAGCCTGTTGACCGCCTTGCCGTCGAACTGCACCTCGCCCTGCGACGGGCTGAGCAGGCCGGAGATGATGTTGAGCAACGTCGACTTGCCGCAGCCTGACGGCCCCAGCAGCGCATAGGCGCCGCCCTGCTGCCAGACATGGTTCATCTCGCGAATCGCGTAGTCTTCCGGCGCTTTCGGCGTGCCGCTGTAGCTGTGCGCGAGGTTGTGCAAGCGAATCTCGGCCATCAGGCGGCCCTCCCCTGACGACGACTGGGCGCCTGCACCAACTGCCCATCGGCAGCGAAGACGAACAGCTTGTGGGTCGGGATGTAGATCAGGATCGGCGTGTCCACCGCATACTCGTGCACCCCCGGCAGGTGCAGCACCAGCACGAACTGCTCGTTGCGCACATGCAGGAAGGTTTCCGAGCCGCTGATCTCGGCCAGCTCAACGGTTACCGCCAACTCCAGGTCATCGTCGTTGGACGGCACCAGGCCGATATGGCTGGGGCGCACGCCGAAGCGGTACTCACCCTCGGCGATGCCGCGCAGATCCGGATTGAGCGGAAAGTGCACGCAGTCGGCGAAACTCACCTCGGAGCCGCTGATACGCCCCGGCATCAGGTTGATCGCAGGTTCCGAGAACAGCTCGGCAGCCAGCACCTGTTGCGGGCGGTGGTAGACCTCGGCCGTCTTGCCGCTCTGCACCACCCGCCCTTCGTGCAGGATGGTGGTGGTGCCGCCCAGGGCCAGCGCCTCGTTGGGCTCGGTGGTGGCGTAGATGGCGATGGTGTGGCGCGCCTGGAACAGCTCGCGCATTTCCTGGCGCAGCTCCTCACGCAGCTTGTAATCGAGGTTGACCAGCGGTTCGTCGAACAGGATCAGCGAGGCGTCCTTGACCAGCGCCCGCGCCATGGCCGTGCGCTGCTGCTGGCCGCCGGACAGCTCCAGCGGATAGCGCGACAATAGTTTGTCGATGCGCAGCATGCGCGCGGTGGCCTCGACCTTCTCGACGATCTGCTCCTTGGCCACGCCGGCCTGGCGCAGTGGCGAGGCGATGTTCTCGAACACCGTCAGGGTCGGGTAGTTGATGAACTGCTGATAGACCATCGACACGTTGCGCTGGCGCACCGGCACACCGGTGACATCGGCGCCGTTCATCAGCACACGGCCGCTGCTGGGCCGATCCAGACCGGCCATCAGCCGCATCAGGCTGGTCTTGCCGGCCAGGGTGCGACCGAGCAGGACGTTGAAGGAGCCCGGTTCGAAACTCAGGCAGGCATCGTCGATATGCACCTGGCCATCGACGATACGGGTGACGTGTTCGAGCTTGAGCGACATGGCCTGTCCTTTTTCTTGTCGTGCCATTCGATTGCGAACATCGGTAGCGACAACTGTGCCAGCCCCCAAAAATAAGACCTATCTCTTTGATCAAAATCGAAAAAACCGCCAAATAACGGTGCAGCAATGGTTTCCCACTGAACACTTTTGAACAGTCGAATGTGAACAACTGAACAATTCGTTCGTTGACTTTGAACAGGCTTGAACGAAACTGGATCGATCGCGGCGCAGATCGCGAACCAACAAGAAGAGATCATCTATGACAGAAGCTGCCCGCGCCCCGGCGCACGACACCCTCATCCAGGAGTCCTGGTCGCGCTGCCGTGACTACGGCCTGACTCACCAGAGCGCGCCCCGCTTCGATCCTCCGGCGCCAGGCGATCTTTCGGCGCTGCTGGAAAGCCGCCAGGCCCTGGTGCAGACCACTCACCAGGAAGTACTGCCCTACTACGGCACCATCCTGTCCAACTCCAACTGCCTGATCATGCTCGCCGACGAGCAGGGCCGGCTGCTGCACTCCTGGGGCGACCAGCGCTTCATCGAGCCGCGCCAGGCCGCCGGTTTCATTGCCGGCGCCAGTTGGCTGGAGCGCTACACCGGCACCAACGCCATCGGCACCGCGCTCAGTTGCGGCCAGGCCGTGCATATCCAGCACGACGAGCATTTTCTCAAGGCCAACCGATTCATGACCGGCTCGGCCTCGCCGATCTTCGACGAGCAACGGCGCATGATCGCCGTGCTCGACGTGTCCAGCGACAGCTACCTGCCGCCGGCGCATACCCTGGGCATGGTCAAGATGATGAGCCAGTCGGTGGAGAATCGCCTGATCCTCAAACTGTTCGCCGACCAGTACCACCTGCTCAGCTTCAATACCAGCCTCGACAACCTCGACAGCCCCTGGGCTGGCCTGGTGGTGTTCGACGAGCAGGGCCACGTGGTGTCGGCCAACCGCCGCGCCGACAATCTGCTCGGCCAGCCGCTGACCTACGGCGCCATCGAGCAACTGTTCGACGTGCCTTTACAGCAGTTGCTCAACCAGCCGGATGGGCAGCCATTCAGCCTGCGCACTAGCAGCCACTTTCGCTTTCACGCACGGGTACGCCGCCCTGCCCGACCGGCTCCTATCCAGCCTCGCGACTTCCGCCCGCAAGCCACCCAGAGCACGCCGCAAGAGCCACAGTTGCATACCCTGAGCGCTGGCGACGCGCGCATGGACAAGGCCGTGCGCCAGGCCGAACGCCTGCTGGAGAAGGACATTCCGATTCTGGTTCAGGGCGAAACCGGTGCCGGCAAGGAAGTGTTCGTCAAGGCGCTGCACCAGGCCAGCTCACGGGCCAGCCAGCCGCTCATCGCGGTCAACTGCGCGGCCATTCCGGCGGAGCTGGTGGAGTCGGAATTGTTCGGCTACGAGAAAGGCGCCTTCACTGGCGCCAGCCAGAAAGGCCATATCGGCCTGATCCGCAAGGCGCACAAGGGCACCCTGTTTCTCGACGAAATCGGCGACATGCCGCTGCGCGTTCAGGCGCGCCTGCTGCGCGTGCTGCAGGAGCGCTGCGTGCAGCCGCTGGGCAGCAGCGAACTGCATCCGGTGGATGTACGTCTGGTGTCTGCCACCAACCGCCCGCTACGTCAGGACGTCGACAGCGGCCAGTTCCGCGCCGATCTGTACTACCGCATCAGCGGCCTGAACCTCGAGCTGCCACCGCTGCGCGAACGCAGTGACAAGCAGGCGCTGTTCCAGAAACTCTGGGAGCAGCACAGAGAACCTGGCCAACATGCGGGTATCAGCCGCGAAGTGCTGGAGCTGTTCCAGCATCACCCCTGGCCGGGCAACCTGCGCCAGCTCAGCAGCGTGCTGCGCGTGGCGCTGGCCATGGCGGACGACCAGCCCATCCGCGCCGAACACCTGCCGGACGACTTCTTTCTCGATCTGCCGACGGACACGACCCTGCAAGCACACCCCGAGCCCGACGATCTGGCCAGCCAGTACCAGGCCTGCGGCGGCAACATTTCCTACCTTGCCCGCAACCTCGGCCTGAGCCGCAACACACTGTACAAGCGCCTACGCGAACTGGGCGTCAGACCCTGACGACACGCCGGGTCTTTATGCCCAGCCGCCAGCCCTGCTGCATGCCCGCGGCTGCTAGCAGCTTGTTGAAATTCGCCCACGCCCTGTCTGGTTTTGCGGCGTGTGGTTTACGATATCGGCTCCAATCTGCCGGAGCTCTCGATTTCCATGCGTGGAGCCGATATCACCCAGGAGCCCCCTGTTCACTGTCGCCAAGCTCGATGACTTCGTGCCGGTGAATCATCCCCCTGCGCGCCATCCGCAAGCTGGCCAACACCGCTCTGCAACGGATGAGTGCCCTGTTCGACACCTTGCATGCCGACACCGACCGCACCTCGATTGCCCCGGAGAAGTTGATGCGGGCGCAATTGCTGCAACTGTTCTATTCGCTGCGCAGCGAGCGCATGCTCATGGAGCAACTGGGCTACAGCCGTTCGGCCGTCTGCTCTATGCTCAGTCCGTCGACACCCGCTGCTCCCTTGTTGGCTTT
>NZ_QASO01000022.1 GCF_003052605.1 Ectopseudomonas oleovorans
CATCGGCCGCAAGAACTGGCTGTTCAGCGACACGCCGAAAGGCGCTACCGCCAGCGCGCAGATCTACAGCCTGATCGAAACTGCCAAAGCCAACGGGCAAGAGCCTTACGCCTGGTTGCGCCACATCCTTGAACGCCTGTCAGCGGCGAGCCGCGTCGAGGATTACGAAGCGCTGCTGCCGTGGAACTGCTCGCCAGCTTCTGCCTCTGCTTCCTGAAAAAACCGTCCGCCAGGACGGGGTTTATGGAGCGGTTACGAATGACGTGCTTGCGGGGGCTGAGCGTTGTAAAAGGAACGTCGGAATCTTGTACAGGATGGTCGCCGAGTGGAGCGATTACAGGCCAGGGAGCTGGGGTGATCAAAGCCGTTTAAGCACCAGAGAAGCAAAAGCCCCGTCAGTGATGACGGGGCTTTTGCTTAGCTATCTGGAGCGGGTGATGGTAATCGAACCCTTTCCGGCACCTCGCTGTGATCTGCAAATCCTGGCTTTACTGGTCTTGAGGTGCAGTCAGAGCAGCATTTTTCCGCTATCCCTTGCAGTGTTTTCGACAGCTTGCCAAAGCGGTAGGGGATTTGCTGCGTTTGTTCTATGGCACTTTTCGCAGTTCTGCGCTTCACTGCTGCTGTTTAATGGATAGGCCGACACGCTTAGCCATCAGAGGCGGAACGGCGTTGCCAACTTGTCTCGCTCTGGAAGATTTTGACCCGACAAAGCGGAACGTCCTCGGAAACGTCTGAAGGCATGCTGCCTCCCTAAGACTTAGGGCTCTGTCCTGGGTAGGATGCCCAAAACGACCATTAGAATAGCTGATGCATTTTGTTGTCAGCCCTACAGCAGGCTTGTCCCAACTCAAGCGTCCGTATACGTCTATATGACCTTCATAGCCTCGATGACAAGGCAAAACTAGTCTATCAGGCCAATGCTCACGCCCACCGCCTTCAGGTGTCATTTGAATGCGTTCAAGGTTAATTTCAGATAGCTGCATGGAAAAGTGATCGCTATCAGTTGGGTCGCATTCCCCGTGCTTGATTTCGGGGAGGTTTGATATCCAATCCCTTGTAGTCGAATAAGGTGTGCCATCCTTTCCGTGAGTAGGAGTTGGTAGTTCTATTTCTTGGTGTAGTGAAGCTAGTAAAATTAGACGACTTCTCTTTTGAGGCACCCCATACCATTGAGCTTCTACAACTTTTGTTTGATATGAGTAGCCGAGAGTTGTTAGTAACTGAGTGAATCGACTGAATGTTTCGCTCTTGGTCGCCTTTTTTTGCATGCCTGGTACGTTTTCAATGAAAACATAATCTGGAAGCCAGTGCTGTACGAAACGCCCAAACTCGTCAAGCAAGTTCAGTCGTTTGTCATTCGGTTGCCGCTGCCGATTTTGCTTTGAAAATGGCTGGCATGGGGCGCATCCGCTAAATAACATTGGATTCGACCTGTCTATTAAATTATCTAAGATGCTCGGGTGTACTGTGCGTATATCTGTCTCTATGAACTGAGCTTCTGGGAAATTCAGTCGAAAAGTTTCTGCTGAATCATGATCGACATCAAGACCCATTTTTATGTTGAAGCCGGCATCTCTGAATCCGCAGCTTGTCCCGCCGCAACCAGAGAAAAAATCAAAAACATCTATATGCATGGCTTATTCAACAAGTCTTCTAAGTTGTTCTGATAGAGCTACTATTGATGGGTTGTCGTTGCTAATGGTTGCCAGTCTACGCACCTGTGTTTCTAGTATTGCTGGTGCACTTATTTGTTCGCCTTCCATTAAGCCTTTCTCAAGACGTGTGAGTCTAACATATTTGTCTTTTGCGGGTAAATCTTCGCATTCTTTAGTCATATGATCTTTTGTCATATGCTCCCAAACAAACTCCTCTGGAGTTTTTGATGGGAGGAAGTTGGTGGTCTTTATTGCATAAATTAAGAAGTCGCGTTCGAGTGTTTTTCTATGTTCTGCTAGGTTTGGATCGTTTCCGCCGTTCTCAGAAAAGACCAGTTTCCCTGCGGATACACCTGTGAAGTTTAGAATGCTTTCTTTAAGCTTTTCATGATCGGCTTCAGGTATTTTGTCTGGATGTACCACTTCGTTTACGGGAGTTCTGTCGCCATCTAGGAAGAAGTAAGAGGCATCATCTTTTGCTTGGAATAGGCCGGTCATGCACTTGGAGAAAATAGACGGAGCCCCTCCCGGATACCAGATCACTTCAAATTGATTAAATGCCCCCTCTCCCAATATCCTGAGAGCTTTTCGTACTAGTTCAAATGCAAGTGGGTCTTCCACAAAGATTTTCTTTTTGTTGGCAGGTATTTGTCCAAGATGGAAGAAGGCTTCTGAAGGTTTTATGTTTTCTTGAGCAGTTATCTTGTGTGTGGCAGGGTTTGGTTGTAGTAGTGTTATTGCTTCAGGCGGAAGCCTGTCTATTATTAGTTTTGAGTGTGTGCCGATGAATATTTGGTGATGCCTTTCTAGTGCTTCTTGGAATAGGAATTCCATTAACTTGATTTGTGCGCCGGGGTGAAGTGAAACTTCAGGCTCGTCAAGAACTATAAGGCTGCGTTCTTCAGTTTTCATTATTTTGTAGACAAGCATGATAACAGCGAATTCGCCGCTTCCGGCAAATGCTTCGCTGTATGTAATTCCTTTGGATTGCAGTATTGCAGTGTGAGAGCGGTTTTCGAACAGGGAGTGTTCAATGAGTCGGATCTCTGAGTACTCTTTGCCTATTATATGTGATATCTGCTTGACTGCTTTATCAGATAGGAGTTCATTGGCGAAGACTTGTTCTTCTCTGCCTTTAAAGGGTTTGAATGTTTTGAGTCCTTCCCCAATTACCTTTCTTAATAGTTTTGAGCGCTGCCGGAGAATGTCTTTATTTTGTTTGCCCCGTAAATTCTCGGCAGCATCTCCGTGATAGAGTATTTTGTCGAATGCACTGATCTCGCTTCGAAAATCTAGTACTACGACCTTTTTTGTTATGCCCTCCCATCGAGTTCCTTTTCTTCCAGGTATTTTTTTTCCTATTGGTAGAGGAGGTAACAGGTCCATTCCATCGCTTTTTAATGGGCGAGATGGTTCCCAGACTTCCCCTTTTCCTGGGCGAGAAATCCGAGTTTGAATTACCTCTACAGTATTTCTTGAGTGGGGGTCAATGTATCCAAAAATATAACGTGGACGGCCGCCGCTTTCGTCAATTGGGTCTACATCCGTTTCAAACCAATATTCACTTAAATTTTTGAAGTGTGGGCAGCACGCAATTGCTCGAAGGACCGAGCTTTTGTTGGTGCCATTTGGGCCTACTATTGCAGTAATAGGAAACTTGAAGTCTATTCTCAAATATGGTGTTAGATTTTTGAAATGAGGGAATCTTATATGTCTAATAAAAGGCTCGTAGTTTTTGCCTTTCATCGCCCCCTGCAGTTTTTCTATAACGTCCATATCAAAACTCTTAAGCTGTTAGTTATTTTTCTTGAAATGTTTTCTGGCGTACCAGCGCCTAGCTGCTTCCTAGGTGATCGCTATCCCGAAAAAGGGGACAGATTTTTTCCGTCTAGCGCCTTTTCTACCTAGTCGCAAAGCGCCATCTTTCCCGGCCCAAACCTTTGCGGTCAAGCCCTACAAACGCCAGAAACGAAAAAGCCCCATCAGTGATGACGGGGCTTTTTCTTGGCTGTCTGGAGCGGGCGATGGGAACAGCACCCGGTCGCTAACTCGTTTATTACGAACGTCTTTTCCGATCCAAGCGTCACGGAATGGACTCGATTGTGGACTCAAGTCTTCGGCCTGGTCAACGCAGGCCGTTGCGGGTGATCCAAAGCGAGCCAAGCACATCCACTAACAGCCAGAGCATCGGATTTCATACCGAAGTCTATCTGTCCACTGGCACATCACGCCACAGGCCGCAACGGACAGGTGAGCTGCGTCCTCAAAGGATTGACTCATCATCGACAGGCGCGGTCCCGCCCGCCTTTCGCCCGCTCGATGAACCGCTTCATGGGCTCCGAGGGTTCGCCCTGGCGGCGCAGCAGGTAGGTATAGAGCACCGGTGGGGTGCCGGCCAGGGGACGAATGGAGATGTCCGGGCGCTGTAGCGTCTGCACCTGCGAGGCGATGGCGAAGCCGATGCCGTAGCCGGCACCGACCAAGGTCAGCATCACACCCAGGCTGGTCACTTCATCGACCAGCTTGAGGGGCGTGCCTGCGTCCTGCAGCAACGCTTGAATCTGATGGCGGCAGCCCGATCCCGATTCGGGATGGCACAGAACCAGCGGGAACTTCAGGGCTTCGGCCAGCGGCACCTGCACGTGCGCCAGCAAGGGGTGGCGTGCGGGCACGATCACCGACAGCTGATCGGTCCACACCGGCTCGGCGACGAGGCCATCATGTACCGCGTTTGACAAGGCAAAGCCGATGTCCAGCAGATCGTCGTGCAGCATCTTGAGCTGCTGCGCGAACGGCAACTCGAAGACGCGAATCTCCAGCTCGGGCTCATCCTCGCGGCTGCGTGCCAGCAAGGTGGCGATGCGGGGCTGCGCCAGGCTGTCGCAGATCGCGATGCGTAGATTGCCTTGGTAGCCCTGTGCCGCCGCCTTGGCGCTCTTGACTGCCTGCTCCACGGTGGCCTGCACGCGCCGGCATTCGCCGAGGAACACCTGGCCGGCCCAGGTCAGCCGCGTCAGGCGTGTGCTGCGGTCGAACAACTGCACGCCAAGCTGGCTTTCTAGGTCGCGCATCGCACGTGACACAGGCGATTGCTCGATGCCCAGACGCTCGGCTGCCCGGGCCAGATGCAGTTCTTCCGCGACTGCGATGAAGTAGCGCAGCAATCTGAAATCCAAGGCCACCTCCTGTTCGTCTTCTTCTGGTTCGGCCTCTCGGGCGCCAGCATCTCCATCCACATCCCGCCCACTTACGCCCCGCCAGGCTTGCGATGTGCCGGCGCCCTTCCGCCAATGAGGTGCGGAGGGCGACGTTTGCGCCCGCTAGAAATCGACCGTTGGCAGCCGTCTGAGATAGCAGTTCTGCTGTTCATCGAGACCTCTTTTTCGTGCTTCCCCTCTTGCGGCCTGGCTGCACAGTGGTAAGATAGTAATAGATTACTCACTTTTTGGGATGCAAGCAATGAGCGGACGCTCCAGGCATCTACCGGCTGATGAGAGGCGCGCGGCCACCGTCGAGGCAGTGGTCGACTTGGCTGCCGAACAGAACCCCAGCGACATCACGACCACGGCCATCGCGCAGCGCATGGGGTTGACCCAGGGAGCACTGTTCCGTCACTTCCCGACTAAAGACGCAATCCTGCAGGCGGTGATGTCCTGGGTTACGGAACGCTTGCTGGCTCGAGTAGACAAGGCCGCAGAAGGTGCTACGTCCCCCCTCGCAGCTCTTGAAGCGATCTTCAAGACGCACATCGACTTCGTGGCCGAGCACCCGGGGGTGCCGAGGATGCTCTTCGGCGAATTACAGCGGCCGGGGGAGACCCTGCCCAAGCAAATGGTGCAGACCTTGACCCGTCAATATGGTGAGCGGTTGCGTCGACTGCTCGAAGCCGGTAAGGCGCGAAGCGAGCTGCATTCAGAACTGGATGTGGACGCGGCCGTCGTCTTGTTCATCGGCACAATTCAAGGGCTGGTGATGCAGTCGTTGCTGGCGGGCGATGTAGCACGCATCCGCCGCGACGCGCCAGCCGTGTTTGCCATCTATCTCCGTGGCATCACGCACACCCGATGAAACGCCTTCCATCCTGCCGCCACGCAGTTCCTCGGTCAGCCGAGAGGCACACCACGGTCATGCGATCGCGTTGCGCCTCCAGCGCGAATCCGCGTCATTCAACACTCAGCCCGACCGCCCGGCGGAATGCACACGCACGCCGCGACGACGAAGGCCTGGGAGTTTCCCCGATCAAGTAAAGGCCATGAAGATGACCACTCATCCACAACGCAGCATCTGGCACTGGCTGATCTCCCTGCTTGCGATCGGCTTCGGTCTGCTCACTCTTCGGGAGGGCGGCGCCGTTCTGTTTGTCGACGGCGCGGCGCGCCAAGCCGCCGGCCACTATGTGCCCTTCGTGCTCTGGTTCAATTTTCTGGCCGGGTTCGCCTACATCGTCGCCGGCGTCGGCTTGTGGATGCGCCGGCGCTGGGCCGCGTGGTTGGCGATTGTCATCACGGTGGCGACCGCACTCGTGTTCCTCGCTTTCGGAGTGCATGTGGCTCTGGGTGGCGCCTGGGAGCGACGCACGGTGGTCGCCATGACGCTGCGCACGTTGGTGTGGGCTGGCATAGCGGCCATCGCCTGGCGCCGGTCAGCGGCGAATGCGCCGGTCGCACGCGAGCACTGAGCACCTTTATCCAGCGGAAACCCATCGATGAAAACTCCAAACCTCCTCTTCAAGAAAACCCGTTGGGTCGTGATCGCCGTCGTCGTGCTCGCTCTTGGCGGCGCACTGGCGTTCTGGTTGTCGCGCGACCATGGACAACAAGATGCATTGCGCCTCTACGGCAACGTCGACATCCGCGAGGTGCAACTGGCCTTCCGTCAGCCCGGGCGCGTGATGCAAATGGCTTTCGATGAGGGCGATGCCGTCAGCGCGGGCGCGCGCCTGGCGGCGCTTGACGCGCAACCCTATCGGGAAGCACTTGCGGCAGCACAGGCCCAGGTGCAGGTGGCGCAGGCGGAACTGGCCAAGCTGCGCCGCGGTCTGCGACCGCAGGAAATCACCCAGGCGCGCGAAGCCCTCAGGCAGGCCCAGGCGCTCGCCACCGAGACCGAGCGCAATTTCCAGCGCCAGAGTGGCCTGCTGGCATCTGGCGCCAGCAGCCAGCGCACGGTCGATGCAGCCCGCACGGCGCGCGACCAGGCAGCCGCTGGCGTCGAAGCGGCCAAGGCGGCCCTGTCGCAAGCATCCGAAGGTTTTCGCAAGGAAGACATCGCCGCGGCAGAAGCTCGCCTTGCGGCCGCACAGGCTGCCGCAGCGCAAGCCACGACAGCCTTGGCGGACACCGAGTTGATGGCGCCCAGTAGCGGCACCGTCATCGCACGAGTGCGGGAGCCCGGCAGCATGGTCGCAAGCCAGAGCGCGGTCTACAGCCTGAGCCTGGACAAGCCGGTTTACGTGCGCGCCTACGTGGGCGAGTCGGACTTGGGGCGCATCGCGCCCGGTACTTTGGTGCGCGTCAAAAGCGATTCATCAGAGAAGGTCTATCGCGGCCAGATCGGCTTCATCTCGCCGCGCGCCGAGTTCACCCCCAAGACGGTGGAGACGACGGATTTGCGTACGGATCTGGTCTACCGCCTGCGCATCGTCATCGACGAAGCCGACAGCGACAGTGCCTTGCGCCAGGGCATGCCGGTGACGATCGAGGTCGATGCGAAAGCCGGCACCCGTATCCCGGCGGGGGAGCGTTGAAATGCAGGCAAGCCCTGCTATCGCCGCCGTGCCTGCGGGTGCGGGCGAAGACGCTGCCATCGTCATCGAAGACGTGGACAAGCATTTCGGCGACGTAAAGGCGCTGCGGGGCTTGAGCGCGCGCATCCACTATGGACGGCTGACGGGTCTGGTCGGCCCCGACGGCGCCGGCAAGACGACGCTGATGCGGATTCTGACCGGCCTCCTGGTGCCGAACGCCGGCCACGTCACCTTGGCAGGCTATGACGTGGTCAAGGACAACGACGCCATTCATGTCGCCAGTGGCTACATGCCGCAACGCTTTGGCCTGTACGAAGACCTGTCGGTGATGGAGAACATGCGCCTGTATGCGCAGTTGCGCGGCATGGATGCGGACCGCAACGCCGATCTGTTTGCCGAGCTGCTGGACTTCACGCGGCTCGGACCCTTCACCAAACGCCTGGCCGGCAAGCTCTCCGGCGGCATGAAGCAGAAGCTGGGCCTTGCCTGTGCGCTCATGGCGCGGCCGAAGGTGCTGCTGCTGGACGAGCCGGGCGTGGGTGTCGACCCGGTCAGCCGCCAGGACTTGTGGCGCATGGTGCAGGCGCTGACCGATGAAGGCATGGCCGTGGTCTGGTCCACCGCCTATCTCGACGAAGCCGAGCGCTGCGAGAGCGTGCTGCTGCTGAACCAAGGGCAGCTCCTGTTCGATGGCCCGCCGCAGGAGCTGACCGCGCAGCTCGAAGGCCGCAGTTTCCGTCTGGAAGACGTCGGTGCCGAGCGCCGAGCGGTCCTGACCCAGGCACTCGACCTGCCCAGCGTGAGCGATGGCGTGATCCAGGGCGCCGGCGTGCGCGTGGTGTTGCGCGAGGGCGCTCAAGCGGAGCAGCTCCAGGCCCTGTCCGATCAGGCGCGAGTGGAGCTGGCGCAGGTGCCCGCGCGCTTCGAAGACGCCTTCATCGATCTGCTCGGTGGCGGCCCCGGCGGCACTTCGACGCTGGCCGAGCGTCTGCCGCCGGTTGAGCTGGGTTCCGACATTGCCGTGTCGTGCCGAAACCTCACCAAGCGCTTCGGCGAGTTCACCGCCACCGACAACGTCAGCTTCGAGGTGCAAAAGGGCGAAATCTTCGGCCTGCTCGGCCCTAACGGCGCCGGCAAGTCCACCACCTTCAAGATGTTGTGCGGCCTGTTGAAACCAACTGCTGGCGAAGCGCATGTGGTGGGCCATGATCTGCGCCGCGCCACCGGCGCAGCCAAGAGCCGGCTCGGCTACATGGCGCAGAAGTTTTCGCTCTACGGCCTGCTCTCGGTGCAGCAGAACCTGGAATTCTCGGCCGGCGTCTACGGACTGGAAGGCAACACCCGGCGCGAGCGCATTGCCGAGATGATCGAAACCTTCGATCTGGGCGACTGGCTGTCCGCCACGCCCGATTCCCTGCCGCTGGGCCACAAGCAGCGCCTGGCATTGGCTTGTTCGCTGATGCACCGGCCGCCCGTGCTGTTCCTAGATGAACCCACTTCGGGCGTGGACCCGATCACCCGGCGCGAATTCTGGACCCACATCAACGGACTGGCCCGCAAGGGCGTGACCATCATGGTCACCACCCACTTCATGGACGAGGCCGAATACTGCGACCGCGTGGCCATGCTCTCGCGTGCGCAACTGATTGCGCTGGATACGCCCGACGCGCTCAAACGTTCGGCGGTCAGCTCCGAACGACCCGACCCGACGATGGAGGACGCCTTCATTCACCTGGTGGAGTCGGCGGACCGCGAGCTGGAGGCCGCCACATGAACGGCACCACAAAGCACAAGGACGGGAATGGACCACAGCAGACCGACCTGCGCCATTTTGATCTGCGGCGCTTGATCGCCCTGGTCACCAAGGAAAGCTACCAGGCGCTGCGCGACCCCTCGACGCTGCTGATCGCGTTCGTGCTGCCGGTGGTGTTGCTGCTGCTGTTCGCCTATGCGGTGTCGCTGGATGCGAAGGATGTCCGCGTCGGCGTGGTGCTGGAGTCGCCCGGCGCTGCAGCGCAGGAGCTTGCGGCGGCCTTTGCCGGCACAAAGTTCCTGGATGCCCACTTCGCCCATGACCGGCGCGAAGTGGCCGACCAGCTGGTCTCAGGCGACCTGCGCGGCTACGTGGTGATCCCGCAGGATTTCGAGCAGCGGCTGGCCCAGCGTGGCAGCGAGCCGCTGGTGCAGATCGTCACCGACGGCTCCTACCCCAATACCGCCAACTACGTCGAGAACTACGCCCGCGGCGTGGTCCAGTCCTGGCGTGCCGGACTGGACGTCGGAGCACCAGCGCAGGCCGTCATGCTGGAACCGCGCTACTGGTTCAACCCCGAGCTGGAAAGCCGCCGCGCACTGATTCCCGGTGCCATCGCCATCGTCATGACCATCATCGGCACCATGCTGACTGCACTGGTGGTGGCGCGCGAATGGGAGCGCGGCACCATGGAGGCGGTGCTGTCCACGCCCGCCTCGGTGGCCGAAATCCTGATCGGCAAGCTGCTGCCGTATTTCGTGCTTGGCATGCTATCCACACTGGGTGCGGCGGCGCTGGCGGTGTTCGTGTTCGGCGTGCCGATGCGAGGCTCGCTGGCGGCGCTGCTACTGCTGTCGGCGGTATTCATGGTACCGGCGCTGGGTCAGGGTCTGCTGATTTCCTCATTGGCACGCAACCAGTTCCTGGCCGCGCAGATCGCGCTGTTCACGGGTTTTCTGCCGGCTTTCATGCTGTCGGGCTTTCTATATGAGATCGACGCGATGCCCGCGCCAATCCGGGCCATCACCCGGCTGGTTCCGGCGCGTTACTTCGTCGATTCGCTGAAGACGGTGTTCCTGGCCGGCGACATCTGGGCCGTGTTCCTGCCCAACCTTGCGGCCATGGCGGCGATCGGGGTGCTGTTCTTCGTGATCGCCAAGCGCGCCACGCGCAAGAACCTGGAGTGACGCGATGTTGACTTCCGCATTCTCGTTCACCCGCCTGCGCGCCCAGTTCATCAAGGAAGTGCTCAGCGTCCTGCGCGACCCGCGGAGCCGGATGGTGGTGTTCGTGCCGCCGATCCTGCAGTTGCTGGTGTTCGCCTTTGCTGCGACGCTGGAAGTGCGCAACGTCGATATCGCCGTCTACGATCAGGATGCGGGGCGCTGGTCGCACGAGTTGGAACAGCGCCTGGACAGCGCGCGCTTCATCACCCACGTCCGGCATGTCGACAGCCAGCAGCAGCTGCACGAGCTGATCGACCGTGGCGAGGTGATCGCCGCGCTCGCCATCCCGGTGGATTTCTCGCGCTCCATCGCTGCCGGCGAAAGTGGCCGCGCCCAGGTACTGGTCGATGGCCGGCGCAGCAACTCGGGGCAGATCACCGTGGCCTATCTGTCTACCATCGCCGCCGATGTCGGCGCTGAGGTCGTGCCCGACGCCCAGGCACCGACGCCAGTGGTCGTGCGCCACTGGTTCAACCCGAATCTGGTCTACCGCTGGTTCATCGTGCCCGGCCTCACGGGCATCCTGGCGCTGTTCAGCGCGCTGCTCATCACCTCGCTGTCGATTGCACGCGAACGCGAGCTTGGCACCTTCGACCAATTGCTGGTGTCGCCCACTTCAACGCCGGAAATCATCATTTCCAAATCACTGCCGGCACTCGCAATTGGCACCGTGCTGGGCCTGTTCATGATCAGCGCAGGCGTATTCCTGTTCGGCATCCCGTTTACTGGCTCGTTTGCACTTCTGCTCGCCAGCCTGGTGCTGTTCATCCTGTCGGTGGTCGGCATCGGCCTGATGATTTCCGCGGTCAGCATGACCCAGCAGCAGGCCATCCTGGGTGCGTTCGCCATCGGCGTGCCGGCGGTGCTGATGTCCGGCTTTGCGACGCCTGTGGAAAACATGCCTGTCGTCCTGCAATGGCTGGCCCAGGCCATTCCGCTAACCCACTTCCTCATCATCGTCGAAGGCAGCTTTCTCAAGGCTATGCCGCCCGGTGACATTCTCGCCAGCCTGTGGCCGCTGGCGGTCATCGCCCTTGCCACGCTGACGATGGCCACCGTATTCGTCCGAGGACGCCTGCAATGAAATCCAAGACCCGCACTCCCTTTCTTCGCGCAACCGTCACCGGCCTGACCCCAGGGCGCGTGCGTCCGCTCGCGCTGGCCCTGTCCTGCGTGCTGCTGACTGCCTGTGCGACCGTGGGCCCCGACTACCGCGAGCCGCCGCCGGTCGACGTCGGCAGCGGCTGGACCTTGCCGTTGGCAAGCGAATCCCAGTCCGCAGACTTGAGCCACTGGTGGTCTGCACTGGACGATCCGATCCTCGACCGCCTGATGGCCACGGCGCTGGCACAGAACCTGGATCTGCGCCAGGCTGCGGCACGCATCGATGAGGCACGCGCCCTGCGCGATCGCGTGGCCGGCGAGGCATTGCCCACCGTCGGCGCTGGCACGAGCGTCAACCGGCGCCGTCAAAGCGAGAACGGCCCCTTGCCCATCGGCTCCATCCCCGGTCTTGACGCCACGCAGACCATCTACGATGCGGGCTTCGACGCGGCCTGGGAAGCCGATTTGTTTGGGGCCAAGCGGCGCGCCATGGAAGGCGCCAGCGCCCGCCTGGAGGCGACCGAAGCCGAGGCACAGGGCGTACGCATGCGCATCGTGGCCGAGGTCGCGCGCACCTGGTTCACCGCCGCCGGCGCCCGCTACGAGTTGCACACACAACAGGCCACGCTAGATACGCTGCAGCAGACCTTGGAATTGGTGCGCCTGCGGCATGCGCTGGGCGACGCGTCGGCCGCCGACGTGGAGGCGGCGTACGCCCAATGGACAGCAGCCAACGCGCTTATCCCGGATATCCAGGCGCGCCAGCGCGCCGCGGTGCTCAGCCTGGGCGTGCTGCTGGGCGCACCGCCGGAGCGGGAGCTGGCACTGCTTGATGGCCCCTTGACGCCGAGCACGCTGCGGGCGCTGCCGGTGGGCGAGCGCGCAGATATGCTGCGCCGACGCCCTGACGTGCTGGCTGCGGAACGTCGCCTGGCAGCGAGTTCCGCCGACATCGGCGTGGCCACAGCCGAGTTGTTCCCCAAACTCTCCATCGGTGTCGGCGGCGGGTTCCAGGCGCTCAGTACGGGCAATTGGTTCGATGCATCCAGCTCGCGTTTTTCCATCCTGCCGCTGATTTCCTGGCGCCTGTTCGACGGTGGCCGCGTGCGAGCCGAAATTCGGGCACGCGAGGCAGCCGAGCGGCAGGCTGCGCTGGCCTACGAGCAGGCGGTGCTGGCGGCGCTGGGCGATGCCGAGCGCGCGCTGGGCGACTATCACGGCGGGCTGGACACACTGGAGCGCCGCGGCATGGCACTGGATGCCACGCGCGTGAGCTACGGCCACGCCAAGGCCCGCTACGCCGCGGGCGACATCGCCCTGGTCGAACTGCTGGCAGCCCAGCGCAGCCTGCACGAGGCGGAAACCGCAGCCGCGCGGGCGCATACCAACGCCGCCGTGCAATTGGTGGCGCTGTACAAGGCCCTTGGTGGTGGCTGGGACGTATCCACGACGGCATCGACCGCAACCCATCCGCTGCGGGGCGCTGCCGCCCCCGTCGCGTTTTCAAGCCGCTGATTCAACACAAGGAGACCGTCATGCAAATCAACGTTGGAAATCTCGACCGCATTGTGCGCATCGTCATCGGACTGATTTTGCTCAGTCTCCCATTGTGGCTGGACTCATCCTGGCGTTGGCTGGGACTCATTGGAATCATGCCACTCCTCACCGGCCTGGCAGGCCGCTGTCCTGGCTATCGCCTGCTCGGCCTCAGCACTTGCCCGATGCGAAAACCCGAGTGAACGCCCTATGAAACTCAGTTTTTTGGGCGCAGCCCGAGAAGTCACCGGATCGTGCTTTCTGGTCGAAGCGGCTAATGTCCGCTTCCTGGTCGATTGCGGCATGGTTCAAGGTGGGCGTATAGCAGCAGCACGCAACCACGAGCCGTTCGCGTTCGACCCGGCGTCCATTGACTTCGTCCTGCTGACCCACGCCCACATCGACCACAGCGGGCTATTGCCCAAACTCACGCGCGCCGGGTTCAAGGGGCCCATCTACGCCACGCCAGCGACGGTTGATCTGCTCGGGGTGATGCTGCCCGATAGCGCTCACATCCAGGAAAGCGATGCCAAGCGGGTTGCCAAGCGGCTCAAAGAAAAGACCGTGCCGCCACCCCTGTATACCCTGCAGGATGCACACGAATGCCTGCAGCAAGTACGAGGTATCGAATACGACCGGGAGTTCGCACCCCGCGTCGGAGTGCGCGCCCGCTTTCGTGATGCCGGACACATCCTTGGTTCGGCCATCGTGGAAGTGTGGATTACCGAGTACGGTTACCCCACGAAGATCGTGTTCAGCGGCGATCTGGGTCAGCCGGGACGCCCCATCCTGCGCGACCCGACACCCATTGAGGAAGCCGACATCCTCGTCATCGAGTCCACCTACGGTGACCGCCGGCACAAGGATTTTTCGGCGACCGAAGCGGACATGATCGGCATCGTCGAGAAAACCCTGTTCGAGCGCGGCGGCAATGTCATCGTTCCGGCCTTTGCGGTCGGCCGAACCCAGGAGGTGCTCTACCACCTACATCGTCTCACCTGCGAAGGGCGTCTGCAGCGTCCAATGGTGTTTGTCGATTCGCCGATGGCCACCGAGGCCACACGCATCACGCGTGAACATCTCGAATTGTTCGACGAACAGGCGAAGCGGTTGGCCGGATGGCACGCGCGCGGCGAGAACCTCCCGTACCTGGATTTCACAGCGAGCGCTGAGGAGTCCATGGCGCTGAACCGGATTCGCTCCGGGGCCATCATTATTTCTGCCAGCGGCATGTGCGATGCGGGACGTATCCGGCACCACCTGCGCCACAACTTGCCACGCCGCGAATGCAGCATCTTGTTTCCCGGTTTCCAGGCGCAGGGGACGCTTGGCCGGCGCCTGATCGAGGGGGCCGAACGTGTACGCATCTTCGGCGAGGACATCCCGGTACGTGCGGCGATCCACAGCGTGGACGGCCTCTCGGCGCATGCCGACCAGAAGGCGTTGCTGAATTGGGCTCGGGGTTTTGTTCACCCACCGGCGCAAACCTTCGTGGTGCATGGGGAACTGTCTGCCGCGCAGGCCTTCGCCGAACTCCTGCAACAGCAACTCGGCTGGCAGGTCACGGTGCCCGAGCATGGTCATGCGCTGCGCTGGCCGGAATTTCTGGCGCACGAGTGATGAAGCCCGCCGAAGATCTCGCTGAACGCCTGCGCGCCATCCGCGAGTCGCCAACGTACCGTCTTGCGTACGAAGACATCGAACTGCTTGGCCAGGACGAACTGCGGCCGCTGCGACTGCAGCTCGAACTACTCAAACCTGAGCGCATCCTGCACGAGAAAGGCATCCGCTCGACGGTAGTGGTCTTCGGCAGCGCACGCGTGAGCGATGCCGAGACGGCAGAAGCCCGCCTTGGCGCGCTGGAGCGTCAGGCGCTCGTCACTCCGGAGAATGTCGGGCTGCGGCAAGAGCTTGCGCGAGCCAATCGCCGGGTCGAACAGGCACGTCACTACGAGCAAGCGAGGCGTTTCTCGGGCCTTATTTCGGCGCGTTTCCAGCAGCAAAACCGCCGTGATTTCGTCGTCGTCACCGGAGGTGGGCCCGGCATCATGGAGGCCGCCAACCGCGGTGCTTTCGAGGTTGGCGCACGTTCGATTGGCCTCAACATCACGCTGCCCCACGAACAGGCACCCAACCCCTACATGTGCCCGGATTTGGCGTTCCGATTCCACTATTTCGCGCTGCGCAAGATGCACTTCTTGTTGCACGCCAAGGGCTTGGTGGCATTCCCGGGTGGCTATGGAACGCTCGATGAGCTGTTCGAGGTGCTCACCTTGATCCAGACCGGAAAGATGCAGCGTATTCCGGTAGTGCTGGTCGGCCGTGCATTCTGGCGTCGCGTAGTTGATTTCGACCTTCTGCTCGACGAAGGCTATGTCTCTCCATCCGATCTCGACTTGTTCACCTGCGTAGACGAAGCGGAGGAAATCGTCAGTGCCCTCGAACGCTTTTACGTCAACAGGGCGGCAGGCGATGGGGCAACATGATTGGCATCGACGGGTATCTCTGGAGCCTGCGCGGCACCAAGGTGCGGCAGCCGATGCAGTGCGCCGCCTTGTTGATTACGGGTGCATTGTTCAGCCCGATTGCTGCTTTCGGTTCCGAAGTCTCGCTCTCTGCAAATCCTCCCTCCTGCTCACCAGAGCAATCCCTGCGCTGGCGGGGCGGCACTCTGCGTCTGGAGAACGATTTGTTCACCGGCTCCGATCGCAACTACACCAACGGTGTCGCGCTAACAGCAGTCTCACGCGATCTGCAAGGCGGGCTCCGTCCGGAATGCCTGCCCCAGCCGATTGGCTTGTACGCCCGCTTCATCGGCTGGGCTGATCCAGGCTTCTGGCACGACGCCGGCGCCCACTCGTCGTCGCAAAACCTCGTCGTGCGCTTTGGCCAGTCCATGTACACGCCCGAGAACAAGACGCGCACCGACGTGATTCCAGATGACCGACCGTACGCTGGTTTGCTCTACCTGGGTTTGGCGTGGAATCGCCGCATCCACCCACAAGCCGCCAGCTACGAAATGCTTGACGTGCGTGAGCTGACCCTGGGCGTGATCGGCCCCTGGTCGCTGGCCGAGCAATCTCAGGATCTGGTGCATCGGGCACGCGGCATTGAGCGATTTCGCGGCTGGGACAACCAGTTGCGCAACGAGCCGGCGTTTCAGATGGCCATGGAGCGCAAGTTCAAGCCGTACACGGAGGGTGCGGTCCGCCCTGGATGGGGCAGCGACGTGATCGGCAGCTATGCCCTGCGGGTCGGAAACATCGAAACCGCCGCCAGTACCGGCGTGGAGTTTCGCGCGGGCTGGAACATACCGAACGACTTCGGCAGCTATCCGATCCGCCCTGGCGCAGAGAACCGCCCGCCCTCTGGTGTTGCCGATCTGCGCACGACAACGCCGCAGTCGGTCCTGGCGCCCAAACCTGGGGCACATGTCTTCCTGAATCTGGAGGGTAAAGCCGTCGCCTGGGACTTCTCACTCGACGGAAACATGTTCCGGCATAGCCATCACGTCAGCCGGCGGCCTTGGATCGCGCAAGCAGCTCTCGGCATCAGCAGCCAATGGATCGTTGCTGGACGTGGCGTACGGCTCGCCGTGATGCGCGTTTGGAGAACCCGCGAGTTCGACCAGCAGGCGGGCCATCACGCATTCGGATCGATCGCGCTGAGTCTGGAATTTTGAGGACACCTGCAACCAATCGTTAGACCCAAAGCATTCGTCACAACATCAATGGAGAAATTCGTGAACCAGCCCTTGAAACCCAGATCGTTTTTCACCGTCCCGCTGTCCGTGCTCTTGGCAACCTTCGCCACGGCACTCGGTGCGCAGTCCGTAGAGGCGGCAAAGCCAATGGCGCTTCGTACCATAATGGAAAGACTCGGTCGCGACATGCAAGCCGTCACGGGCGCGATCTCCAAAGAAGACTGGCCGCTGGTCGCCGAGCTAGCACCACGAATCGCCAAGCATGCCGAGCCGCCCATGTCGGAAAAGATGCGCATCCTTGCTTGGCTTGGGGCAGACGCTGGAAAGTTTCGGGGTCTTGATGGACAGGTCCATGACGCCGCGACCGCCATGGGCGAGGCTGCACAGCGGAATGACGGCCAAGCAGTCATCGCGGCTTTCTCCAAGACCCAGCAAAGCTGCCTAGCCTGCCACCAGAGTTACCGTCGCTCGTTCGTGGGAAAGTTCTATGGAAGCCGCTAGCAAGGGATGGCTACACCTGTTGACGGAAGACTAGCTTCTGTCCAATCAATATACCTCGACGCGTTTCAGGTTCCCAGGAAGCCACCCGTGCAGCGATCACGGGTTCCTGCTTCACCCGCGGCAGCACTCGTTGGATCTGACGTTCATGACCCCCGTATGCATGTGGGTCACCAGCACCAGCGGATAACGCAGCACCTCGTCCAGTGAGATACGTTTGTGCTTGAGCAGCGGATGCCATGCCGGCGCCGCGACCATGAGGGGGGGCGCTCCAAAGCGCCTTAGCCACGATGTCGTCACCCACTTCACCAGACTGGGCCCTAGGTCATACAGATCGCCATGCAGCCCCTTGATTTGCTGCGACAGTGACACCTCGAACAGGCGCAACTCGACGTCGGGCTCCTCCTGCCAGCTTAACGCCAGCAAGGTCGGCAAGCGCGACGGGGTGATGCCATCGGACAGCGTAATGCGTTGCTGACCGTGAAAGCCGTTGGCCGCTCCCCTCACGCTGTCGCGGGCTTGCTGCAAGGCAGTGAAGAGGCGCGGCACATGTTACAGGAATTGCTTGTCCGCCCGCGTCAGCCGCTTGCTGCGACTGCTCCGGCCGCAGTGCTTCAGCGGCGCGGTTACAGGTGGCGATCTCGAATTCGCCGAACATGCCCATCGACAGTTCATCCGGCGCGATGCCCGCTGGCGCGAACTTCAGACGCTGCGCTGCCGCCCGTGTCGACAGACCAAATCGCTCGCCCTCGGGGAGTGACGTAAGACGCCGCGACTGTCTTCCTCGGGTCGCTGCGGCCACAGAAGATAGCCGAGGCGCGCTGGCGCGAGTGCTCTAGCTAGCCATCCGCCATGACCGCCGCCCGCGTTCAAGCAGCGTTGCAATAACTCCGGACACCATTGCCCGCGTGCTGTGAGCCGGCGACGGCAGCCGCTGCAAGACATGCCGGCCTCTTCTCCGCACGCATGCGGCTCCCTACGATCATAAGGACTGGTCACGTCACGAGGGACTGCGCATGAACTTACGTCATCTTCGCTGTTTCATTGCTGTAGCCGAGGAACTGCACTTCGGTCGAGCCGCTAGGCGGCTGCATATAGAACAATCTCCCCTATCACGCACGATCCGCAAGTTGGAGACAACTCTAGGCGTGACGTTGCTCAGTCGCACGCCGCGGGGCACAACCCTGACTTGGGCAGGGCGAGTCTTCCTCGACGACGCCCGCCGCATCATGTTGAGCGTTGAGCAGGCAGTGGCCAGCGCGAAGGCTGCTGCCTCCGGTTCTCAGGGCATTTTGCGAATCGCGCTGTCGAGAGACATAGGACGGGCGAGGCTATCAGCACTGCTTGCACTGTGCCGCGAAGAGTCGCCGCAGGTAAACATCCGGCTCTCCGAAGTACCGCTGACCGAACTCGTGCAGGGGCTGAACGCAAATCTGTTCGACGCCGGCTTTGCAATGGTCAATGAAGTGGAGGACGGGATCATTGCTGAGCCGCTGTGGGCCGACCCCTTGGTAGTGATCCTGCCCGCACGGCACCCGCTTGTAGCCTTCAAGGAAGTGCCGTTGCAGGAAGTGGTGAGCTATCCGCTGGTACTTTGTGATCCACGGGCATGCCAAGGTTGCGGTCGGCAGAGCGAACGACTGTTCCGCTCTGTCGATGTCCAACCGATCGTGGCTGAGTATGCCGCTTCTCACGGGCTGATGCTGACGTTGGTGGCCGCAGGGTACGGGCTAAGTTTTTCCACTGCCGCGCACTTGGCAACTTGCCAGCCGGCGGATGTTGTTGTCCGCCCGTTGGCCGGTCAGAGCGCATCGATAACCACCTATCTGTTACGAACCGAGGGTGGCATGACGGAGCCGTTGCAGCGGTTCATCGAACGCGCCGAACGTGTATGTCATCAGGACGCAAGCACATCACGCGCGATCTGACGCAGATCTATCGAAAGGTGCGCGGCTAGTTTTCTCGGATTGCGCGATTCATCTTTGGTCTTGCGGCTGACCCGATCTGCATGGCTCATGCGCTGTACTGATGCCAGTTTCGACGCAATTGCTGCGCCCTTCCGTCCTCCGGCACTCGCCTGCGGGCTCGCCGCCGCGGTCATTTCACTGACGCGGAACGCATGAGCTTTTGCTGGTTGCAAACCGGCTCATCCTGTTGACGCATTGGCACTTTACGCCGTTGGAATTCCTACGGAAAACTTTGGCCAGGTTTCGGGTAAAGCGCGGCACCCATGCTTGACTCCAGGGGAGCGCGACCACCAAGCCGCGTGCCGGTCCAAAGGCAAAGCGCCCGCATCATGGTTGAGGAGTTTCAAGCGTAGCAAGATGTAGTTCGCCCTTAGCCGGCCGTCAGCGCCGATGCAACGCTTCCTTCCACGATCCCGGCCGGTCCTGCGCTTCATCCGGATTTCTGGGCAATCGCCTCGCCCACTTGGGCGGTGCGCGTCTGCCAGAGTTCGATCCGACGATGGGACGCACGCGACATGGAGAAATCGAGTTGCCTTGCCTTTGGCGCCAGGATCTACTACCGCCCGATCGAGGCGGCCGTCCGTTGGGCGGGACTGTTGCGCTTTGAGCCGCGGATTCTGGAAACGCTCGGGCCACGTGCCATGCCTGAGCCGAACGACTTTCCGCGCTGGCCCTTGCTGCGCCTTTTCTCCGAGCGCATCTTCGACGCATTGGCACACGATGAGCTTTCTTACGGCAAGGCAGGCATGGCGCAGGAACCTCAGCGCCCCGCACTCGACGATCCTGCGTTGATCGTGCGCCACGTCGACCTGAAGGCGTGGATGTCGCATTACTACCCCGGTGAGCGGCCTCCATTCCTGTTCGACGGCATCGAGCGCGAACTGCATCCTTCGGTGAGCGTCGCCATGCTGAACGTGTTGCTGGCCGATCGCGAGGCCGCCAAGCTGCAGCTTGCCGAACTCGCACAACTACATGCGGCGCTGAAGGCACAGCACGAAGCGTTGGCGAAGGAGCATGCCAGTAGCATTCGTGAGGGCGATGCGAGTGAACCGGGCCTGCGCAGCGAATCGACTTACCTGAACATCATTGGCGGCCTGCTGACATTGCTGTTGGGCAAGTCCCCCGCGGGCTCTGCCTACTCGTCCTTCCGCAACATGGATGCGGTGATCAGTGCGCTACTGGCCCACCATGAAGGGCGGCCCGGCATCAGCGAGCGAACGCTGTGGAGCAAGCTGGCACAGGCGCGTCGCCACCTGGAGGCATCGCGCTGAGCCTGTAACAGCAGACTGCAATTGCAGTTGCGTGTTCTGCAGTTGCAGTGAATCTCGCAGCAGCAGCATATGGAATGCGAGGCACTTTCTGAACAACGCCATCGAGCGTCAAGGAGTGCCTCTCATGTCTTCGCAGACCATCGCGCCGGCCTTGCCGCCCGAGCACCGCGTCCTGCGCCGCGCCGAGGTCGAAGCCAAGACCGGCTTCAAGCGCGCGCACATCTACAGCCTGATGAAGGAAGGCAAGTTCCCCAAGGCGCTGCGCCTCGGCGTGCGCGCGGTGGGCTGGGACTCGGTGGAGATCGAACAGTGGATCGCTGATCGCCTCAAAGAACGCTCCTGACGCTTCTTCTCGGTTCATGCCATTCGACGAGGAGAAGCTCATGCAGGTGGTGTCCATCATTTCGACCAAGGGCGGCGTGGGCAAGACCACGACGGCGGCCAACCTGGGCGGCTTCATCGCCGATGCCGGGCTGCGCGTGCTGCTGCTGGACCTGGACGTACAGCCCACGCTGTCGAGCTACTTCACGCTGGACGTGCGCGCGCCCGGCGGCATCTACGAGATGCTGGCCTTCAACGAGCGGCGCATCGAGCAACTGGTGTCGCGCACCGCGATTGCGGGCCTGGACCTGGTGCTCTCCAACGACGACCGCGGCGAACTGAACACGCTGCTGCTGCACGCTCCGGATGGGCGCCTGCGACTGCGCCATTTGCTTCCCGTTTTCCGCACGCACTATGACTTGCTGCTGGTCGACACCCAGGGCGCGCGCTGCGACACGAGGACTGCCGGTGCACCGGGTGGAGTACCGGCGGCCGGCTGGGCGCACGGCGCCTGCGGCGCTGGCCACCATGCGCACGCTGGCCGGCGAGCTGTTTCCCGCGTGGCGGGAGCGCTTCGCGCTGGTCACCGGCCGGGCCGATGTGGGAGGGGCCGGCCATGGCGAGCGCGCATGAACTGGCGCGCGGCCGTGAACGGCTGCGCGCGCTGATCGAGTTCGCGCTGGGCGAAGGCTGGCGCGTGGTGCGCACGTCCGGCGGGCACCTGAAATTCACGAAACAAGGCTGCGCGTCGATCTACACCAGCTCGACTGCGAGCGATCACCGTGCCGACCGCAATGCCCGCGCGCAACTTCGCCGCGCCGACCGGCAGGCGCAGGAGAACGGCCGTGGCTGAGCTGACGCCGCAGGACATGGCGGCCAAGCTGCTGGCCACCGGCTTCGAGCGCAGCGGCCCTTCGGCCGCGACCTTGAGCGACCCCATCGCCGACACGCCGATGGTGGTGACGCTGGACCAGTTGCGGCCCTACGACCACGACCCGCGCGTGACGCGCAACCCGGCTTATGCGGAGATCAAGGCGTCCATCCGCGAACGCGGGCTGGACGCGCCCCCCGCGATCACGCGCAGGCCGGGCGAGGCGCACTACATCATTCGCAACGGCGGCAACACGCGGCTGGCGATCCTGCGCGAGTTGTGGAGCGAGACCAAGGAGGAACGCTTCTTCCGCATCGCGTGCCTGTTCCGCCCGTGGCCGGCGCGCGGCGAAATCGTGGCGCTGACCGGGCATCTGGCCGAGAACGAGCTGCGCGGCGGGCTGACCTTCATCGAGCGGGCGTTGGGCATCGAGAAAGCGCGCGAGTTCTACGAGCAGGAAAGCGGCCAGGCGCTGTCGCAAAGCGAACTTGCGCGGCGGCTGACTGCCGACGGCTATCCGGTGCCGCAGTCGCACATCAGCCGTATGAACGATGCGGTGCGCTACCTGCTGCCGGCGATCCCGACGCTGTTGTACGGCGGATTGGGCCGGCATCAGGTGGACCGGCTCGCGGTGTTGCGCAAGGCGTGCGAGCGCACCTGGGAGCGGCGTGCGCTGGGCCGCACCGTGACCGTGGACTTCGCCGCCTTATTTCAGGACGTGCTGACGCAGTTCGACACACAGCCGGACGACTTCTCGCCGCAGCGGGTGCAGGACGAGCTGGTCGGCCAGATGGCCGAGCTGCTGGAGGCGGACTACGACACGCTGGCGCTGGAGATCAACGAAAGCGAAAGCCGCCAGCGTGCGCTGACCAGCGAACCGGCGGCGCCGACGCCACCGGCAGCGCCTGTCGCGCCTGCTGGTCCTCCTCCGCCGGTCTCCGCGCCTCAGCAGCCACCCGCCTCGTCTGTGCCGCGCGACACCACGCCGGTCGCGCCTCCGGCGCCAGCAGCGACACCGCCTGCATCGCCCGAAGCGCCGGAGGACCAGCACGGGGTACGCGAAGAGCGCCTGCAAGGGCACATCGTGACACCGGCACCGACCACCGAGCGCCTGCAGTCCATCCAGCGGATGGTTGCGGACCAGCTCGGCGACAAGCTGCCCGACTTCGAGGCCGATGCGCTGCGTGCGATCCCCGTACAAGTCGGCGGGCTCTATCCCATCTCGGACGTCTGGTACGTCGAGCCGGGGCTGGACGCGCCGGATCGCCTGCGTGTGCACATCGCGCAGTTCGCGCGCGAAATCGGCGAGGAAGCGGCGGTTGCCGACCACATCGAGGCCAGCGACGGCGGCATCGGCTTTGTCTGCGTGGCGCCGGCCGTGGACCAAGCGAAGGCACTGCCGGCGTTCGCGCGGGCGGTGCTGACCCTGCTGCATGTACTGAGCGCGGCGCCGCCCGCCGCGAACGGATTGGACCGCGCGCGGCTGGCCGACGAGCTGGCGGCGCTGCTGCATGGCCACGGCGGCTCGGCCACACGCCTGAGCGATGCTGCGCTGGTGAAGCTGTTCCGCCTGCTGCGCCTGGCGCGCCGGCTGCTGGATCTGGAAGCCGGCGTAGCGAGCCAAGATTCCTGAGCGCAGGAGGCTCCCGCATGTCGGCACCGCACCCACTCAACCAGGCCGTGATCGCCCAGGCCCTGCATGACCTGCGCAACGGCCAGTTGCGCCGCTGCAAGGCGATGGGCTTCGGCGAGGAGGAGCTGGATGCGCTGAAGCACCCCGAACTCGTGAGCATGCTGGTGAATGCCACGGTGTCGTGGTGTTCGGTGTCGGTGAACCGGGAAGTGTTGAAGCGGCTGCTGAGCCAGGTGCACGACGTGGAGCGGGAGATCGCCACGGTGGACCGCATGCTGCGCCTGGGGGCAAGCACGGAAATGGTCAGCAAGTTCTACGGTCTCACCCATCAGGAAGTGGCGCTGCGCCGCAACATCCTCGGGCTGCCCAAGCGCAAGGGCCGGCATCCGGTGCTCGACGAGGCGCAGGACGTGGCCCTGTGGGAACGCTGGAAGGCCGGCATCACGGAGCGGCACATCGCACTGAACGACGACATGGCGATGCTGGCGCTGACCATGGACCTGGCCGAGGCCATGACCCTGCCCATGTCGGTGATCTGGTCGGCGATACGGAACTGGGTCGACCAGGGGCTGGTGTAGGTCATGACGACGGGCGACGCTCCAAGGCGCGATGGCCCGGTTGCGCTGTCGGCGTTGTTCGACGAGGCGCTGCGGCACCTTGAGCCGAAGGAACCGGCGCAGGGCACGGCGCCGAGCCAGGACTGCTTTCTCTACAGCGGCAACCGGCACGAGAGCGTCCCGCGCGCGCTGTTCCTCGACCGGCGCCTGACGCCGCTGGAGCGCAATGCCTGGCAGGTGTTCCGCCTGCAGCTCAACGACGACGGCGTGACCGCCTTTCCTACCTACGACCAGCTCCGCCCCTATCTGGCGTCCATGCCCTGTGCGTCGCAAGCCTCGCACGAGACCGTGGCGCGCGCCTTGACGCTGCTGCGGCTGACACGCTGGCTCAGCCTGGTGCGGCGGCGGCGCGATCCCAGGACCGGCCGTATCCAAGGCAACCTCTACGTGCTGCACGACGAACCGCTGTCGCCCTTCGAGGCGATGCAGCTCGACCCGGACTACCTGGGCTTGGTCAGTCAGGCGCTCACGCACGCGGCGAAGGCGGTGCAGGTCGTGGGCATGAACACGCTGCGGGAGATCGCCGAAGACCCGCTGCTCAGCGGGCGCACGCTGCCGACCCGCCTGCAAGTGCTGGCGCAGCGCATGGCGCGGCATGGCTGGACGACGCCAGGTTATCCACAGGAGGGTGCGGACCACGAATCCGAAGAAGGCCAGGAAGCCCTTCTTCGGAATGCTGCGCGCCCGTCTTCGGAATCCGAAGCAGGGCCGAAACCCGCGCCGGACGGCTCTCTTCGGATTCCGAAGCAGGACCGTACAGTACGTAATGATCGTATAAATGAAGTACGTACAGTACCGCGCGCGAGGGCCTTGCAGAACCTGCGGCTGCCCGAGCGTTTCCTGCGCTTGAAGGACGAGCAGCAGGCCGGCGCGCTGGTGGCACTGCAGCAGGTGGACGAGGCGCAGAGGCAGGCCGTTCTTGACGAGTGGGCGGCACGCTGCCACAACAGCGCGGTACGCAACCCGGCCGGCTACCTGTTTGGCATCATCCAGAAGGCGATCCGCGGGGAGTTCAAGGCCTGGGCCGGAGAAAGTGCATCGGCACCGCCAGCGCCTCCGCCACCTGCGCCATCGTCACCGCCGGCATCCCGTGCGGCTGACCCCGAGGTGGCACGTGCCTACCTGGCACAGCTCCGAGAAGCCTTGCGTGATCGCTGATGTTGACTATCCCCAGGGGATAGCTAGAACAGACATCTTTCCGCCGCGCTCGATTGTCGCCCGCCGAATGACAGGCGAAACTGTCGCCTGTGAATCAGACGAGGACAGCCACGCACGAGCCCGGCCGACGATGGACATGACGACTTCCCCCGCCACAAACGCACTGCAACCACTGCAGCGAGACGTTCAGCGCTTGCTGGGCAGATGCCTGTTGCGCCTTCAACAATACGAGCGCCTCATGAAAGCCATCGTGGCCCACCACGAGATTTCAGGCCCGGCGCATTCGCTGGAGTCCATTCGCGCAGCGCGGATTGAAGATGCCGCGACCAAGACCCTGGGCACGTTGGTCGGACAACTGTTTGGTTCGTATGTCGTCACCGATGGAAATGGTGGCGAGGAACGCGACGACGATCTTCCCGGCGACGTGGTTTCCTTTCGCACGCGCGTGCAACTGAGCCTGTCTGCGCAGGACTACGCCAAGACCCAGGCCGACCTCAAAGACCTGGTATCGCTGCGCAACACACTGGTGCACCACTTCATCGACCAGCACGATCTATGGACCGTGGACGGGTGTCGCGCTGCACAGGACGAACTCGGTTCCGCCTACACGCGCGTCGATCAACACTTCGAGCAGCTGCGCGGCTGGGCCGAGCACATGGATCAGGCGCGGCGCCTGGCAGCGGAATTCGTCCAGTCGGACGTGTTCCACGACCTGGTGGTCAATGGCATCGCGCCGGACGGCACGGTGGACTGGTCGGCCGCCGGCATCGTTCGTGCGCTGCGCGAGGCCGCTGCGCAGTTGGCCGTCGAGGGCTGGACACCCATCGCCGCCGCTGGCCGCTGGATCGCGGAGCGGCATCCCGAGCAGCTTCCAGCCAAGTACGGCTGCAGCAGTTGGCGGCAGGTGGTGCACGAGTGCCGCCTGTTCGAGCTTCGCTACCGTGAGGTGGAGGGGCAACGGGCCGCCTGGTACAGACCTCGCGAAGCATAGCCCCGCAACGCGGTCTCACCTCCGCGCGAGCCGCGAACACATCCGCCGAGCTATCCCCAGGGGATAGCCGGCACACACGGCCTTCCGCGCGGAACAAACCGGGCGCGCATGGGCTGCGGTTTGTTGACTGACAGCCTTCCGGCCGATGCCGATGCTGGCGACTCGCCAATTCACCGCGAGTCGCTCCCATGGCCAACGAACGCACAGAACCCCTGCAACTGAATCTCGGATCGCTGCGCAGCGCGATGTCGCTGACGCTGCACACGCACCACGCTTCGCGCATCTGGCACGGCCGTGCGCCGACCGAGGGGCGCCCCGGCATCATCGGTCTCAACGGCTTCATCGGCGCCATGAACAAGATGAAGCGCGGCGCCGAGCAGGACGACCCGTACTCGGACTCGTGGATGTTGCGGATCGAGGACAAGCTCGCCGACACCAAGACCCGTCTGCAGACCCTGCGCGAACAGGTGGATCAGGCCTTGGCCGACGTGCCAGCGGCGCTGTCCCTGGGCGAGAACATGAACGTGCAGCCGGTGAAGCTGCCGCTGTTCGTGAACGCCCAGCTCGGTTTCATGGCGGTGTATCTGCTGGCCGACTACGACGACCTGGCACGCAAACTCATCCTGGCGCACCACACGGCGCTGATCGACCGCAGCACCTTGGAGCGCTGGCTCAATGATGGTGCGCACGCGCTGCGCAGCCTGTTCTCGCTGGCCCAGCAGTACCGCTACTCGGGCACCACGCGCGACGACTTCGCGGCGAAGAACGCGGCGGCGCGAGCGGCGCTGGAGAAGTTCGGCGAGTTGCCGCAGGACGTGCTGGAAGGCACGCGCCGCTCGCGCTTCGCGCCACCGATCGCGCGGCGGACGACCAAGCCCGGCACGCCGCCTGCAGCGCCCGCCATCGAGCCCGATGCGCCGGCTCACACGGATGGCACAGCCGATGGTGCCGCGGGCGATAAGGCTGCGGGCGCATGACAGCATCGATCCCCATCAGCCACTCCACGCGCTTCCTGCCGCTGGAACAGGCGGACTTCCAGCGCCTGGAACACGGCTCCTACCTAAAAGGCCTTTTACAGCCTTTTAAAGGTAAGGGGAGTCTGGAGGCCTGGGCCAACCAGTGCACGGCGCTGCGCGACGACTTAATCGGGCTGGCGCAGCGGCGCGTGCTGCAACAGGCGCGGGCCTACCCCTTCTCGCTGCTCGACGTGCAACTGGCCCAGCAGACCACTGGCGCAGGCACGACCTTCCTGCGCTGGCGCAACCTCGACCGTTCCTCCATGGGCGTGGCGTTGTGGGAGGCCCTGCTGGCCAACCCCGCGACGCCGGCCTCGCTGATCGACGAGCTGTACGCGATGGAACTGCAGCGCATCGTGCTGAACATGCAGATCAGCCTGACCCACAGCATCGCTCGCCAAGCCCTGGAATGCGCCAGCAAGGCCGCGCAGGCCGAAGCGGCTTACCTGCGACGTGTCCACGGGCATGCCGCGTCGGTTCCATCCACCACCCCCAAGGAGTCTCCATGAGCACGCACTTCGTCGGCGAGGGCAACATCGGTTCCGCGCCGGACTATCGCGAATTCCCTAACGGCAACGACGAGCCGCGCCGGCTGCTGCGCCTGAACGTCTACTTCGACAACCCGATCCCAAAGAAGGACGGTGAATTCGAGGACCGCGGCGGCTTCTGGGCGCCCGTGGAGCTGTGGCACCGCGACGCCGAGCACTGGAAGACGCTGTACCAGAAAAGTATGCGGGTGCTGGTCGAGGGCCGCACCGTGCGCGACGAATGGGAGGACGCCGACGAGAACGAGCGCGTGACGTTCAAGGTCGAGGCGCGGCGCGTGGGCATCCTGCCGTACCGCATCGAGTCGGTGGCGCTCAGCGCCAAGCCGGCCGGCGGACAGTAGTTCGCCCATCGCCGGTCCCCCGAGGGCGGCTGTAGCAACCGTCATACGCCCGCGATGCACCAGCGAGCTATCCCCAGGGGATAGCTCCAAGGTCGTCCACAGAGTTCCAGCCGCCCTCCCGAAACGACGCTCTTGCTGTGCCAGCTCCTGCGGTCTATGCGCACTGCTGCGGCAACGGACCGCCTGCCGATCACAAAGCGGTGTCTGCATCAATCGGCTTCCTTGCTGCCGGCATCTCCTGGCCCCGCCAAGCTGACGCCCATCCGATGAACCGCACATTTTCAAGGAGGCTTCATGCGCGTGTTCCTGTGCGAGAAGCCGTCCCAGGGCAAGGACATCGCCCGTGTGCTGGGTGCCGGCCACCGCGGCAACGGCTGCTACAGTGGCGCCGGTGTCGTCGTGACCTGGTGCATCGGTCATCTGGTGGAGGCGGTTCCGCCCGAAGGCTACGGCGATCAATACAAGCGCTGGGCCATCGAGCAACTGCCTATTCTTCCTGAGCGTTGGCGTGTCGAGCCCAAGGCGGCGACCGCGGCGCAATTCAAGGTCGTGCAGCAGCTCGTCGCCAAGGCGGGCGAGCTGGTGATTGCGACCGACGCCGACCGCGAGGGCGAGATGATCGCCCGCGAGATCATCGACCTGTGCGGCTACCACGGGCCGATTCAGCGCCTGTGGCTGTCGGCGCTCAACGATGCGTCGATCCGCAAGGCGCTGGGTGCGCTCAAGCCGTCCGCCGAGACGCTGCCGCTGTATTTCTCCGCACTCGCCCGATCGCGCGCCGACTGGCTGATCGGGATGAACTTGAGCCGCTTGTTCACACTGCTGGGGCGTCAGGCCGGCTATATGGGCGTGCTGTCGGTGGGGCGCGTGCAGACGCCGACGCTGAAGTTGGTGGTGGATCGTGATCGCGAGATCGCGCGCTTCGTCTCTGTGCCGTATTGGGCCGTGGACGTGCTGCTATCCCATGCCGGCCGGTCCTTCACCGCGAGCTGGATACCGCCCGAAGGCAGCACCGATGCAGCGGGTCGCTGCCTTCAGCAGCCGGTGGCGCAGCAGGCTGCGGATTGCATTCGCGCCGCACGCGATGCGCAGGTCGTGTCGGTGGACACCGAGCGCGTGCGCGAGGCACCGCCGCTGCCGTTCGACCTGGGCACGCTGCAGGAGGTGTGCTCCAAGCAGTTGGGCCTCGACGTGCAGGAGACGCTGGACATCGCGCAGGCGCTGTACGAGACGCACAAGGCGACGACCTATCCGCGCAGCGACTCGGGATACCTGCCCGAAAGCATGCTCGCGGAAGTGCCGGCGGTGCTCGATGCACTGCTCGCCACCGATCCCAGCCTGCGGCCCTTGATCGGCCAGCTCGACCGCAACCAGCGTTCGCGCGCCTGGAACGACGGCAAGGTGACGGCTCACCACGGCATCATCCCGACGCTGGAGCCCGCTAACCTGTCGGCCATGAACGAGAAGGAACTGGCCGTCTACCGGCTGATCCGCGCTCATTACCTCGCGCAGTTCCTCCCGCACCATGAGTTCGACCGGACGGTAGCGCAGTTCTCGTGCGGCAGTCAGTCGCTGGCGGCCGTGGGCAAGCAGATCGCCGTCACCGGCTGGCGCGAGGTGCTGGCGACGCCGGGGCCGGACGATGCTGACGGCGAGGATGCGCAGCGCAGCCAGGTGCTGCCGGCGCTGCATGCGGGCCTGTCCTGTCCGGTCGGCAAGGTGGATCTCAAGGCGCTGAAGACGCTGCCGCCCAAGCCCTACACGCAGGGCGAGCTGATCAAGGCCATGAAGACTGTCGCCAAGTTCGTGACCGACCCGCGGCTGAAACAGAAGCTGCGAGATACCACAGGCATCGGCACCGAGGCGACACGCGCCAACACCATCAACGGTCTGATCGGTCGCGGCTACCTGGTCAAGAAAGGCCGCGCCGTCCGCGCTTCCGATGCGGCATTCACGCTCATCGACGCGGTGCCCTCGGCCATCGCCGACCCCGGCACCACGGCGGTGTGGGAGCAGGCGCTGGACATGATCGAGGCCGGCCAGATGGCGCTGGACACCTTCATCGAGAAGCAGTCCGTGTGGGTCGGCCAGCTCGTGCAGCAGTACCGCGGCGCAACGCTCTCGCTCAAGCTGCCGCCGGCGCCGGCCTGCCCGCAGTGCGGCGCACCGATGCAGCAGCGCACGGGCAAGAGCGGCGCGTTCTGGTCCTGTTCGCGCTACCCGGACTGCAAGGGCACGTTGCCGATCGAGTCCCCGACGGGCCGGCGCAGCGCACCGCGCAAGCGGTGCGCTGCCTCCAAGGCGTCCTGATCCTCGCTTCCCCCTGCCGCGCCGGCCACTTCACTGGCGGCGAGGCAAACGTCCCGCACCGCGCGGGACTCCAAAGCGCGCGTCTCCTTCTGCAACGGTGTGCGCGCCCCGTCTGCCCGCCGTCGGGCGACGGGGCGAGAAGGTCATTGCTCCACGAATCGCGCCCGCCGCCATTCCCTTGATCGGTGTGCCTTGCCTCGGTCACGAGGGGCTTCCTGACGCCTTGCCGCCGCGCGAGCCGTGAGGAGGCCCCTTGGGCCGAGGGTATTCCGTGCCGGTGCCCGCCGGCGAAACATCGGGCTCCCTTTGTGTGTGGATGCACGCCAGAGGTTTCCGGCCCCAGCCACGAAACGGGCCGGGTGCGATTGCTGACGCAGCGAACGGCTTTGACGACGGCCTGCGCTGACGCAGCCCACAGGTGGTTTTCCTTTCTCTTCAGCCGAAGGCCCGTGTGGCCTTCGGCGCCCTGGTCTTTGCCTTGTCCCGTGACGCGGGCCATTGCCCTAAAGCGGGCCGTCCGCGATTCGGTTTTCCCTGCGACGGCAGCCATGCTTCGCGCCCATCCTCACGCCATGCGTTGCTGACAGTCGTCAGCGGCATGCCCTGGCAGTCTCGGTCTTCAAGACTGCAACGCGGTTCGCCGCGTCGACCGATCCAGTCCGCTTCGCATCGCCCACCGCGGACGCTCGCCGGCCTGGCGACGATGCACTTTTCTCAACCACCCGAGGGGAACCCCATCCCCTGCGGGATGCGTGCTCCCCGACCCACCAAGGAGCACGGCATGTCTGAACCTTCCGCATCTTCCTCTGCAACCGCAGTGCGCAGTGGTGCGCTGGCGCTGACCTGGACCGGCAAGCGTTTGCCGCTACAGGTGCTGCGCAGCGCGGCCGGCCACTACATCGGCACACAAGACGACGAAGGCCCGGTATCGCGGGAGTCCGTCGAGTATTTCCCGAACCACCTCGCAGCACAGCGCGCCCTGGATACCCATGCCTGGACACAGCGCGCTCACGCCTGATTCCCACCCTTCAAGGAGTTCTCTCATGAATCTGTCTTTACCCGAAGACGTGCTCGATCAGATGGCGCTGGAACAGGCGCACTTCGACGCTGCACCGCAGGCCTTCTTCGAGGCCTGGAAGCGCGGCGCGCAGATCGCCGGTCACGAGTGGTTCGGCGACGGCACACGCGAAGGTCTGCAGCGTGCCACCACCAAGTGGGACCTGCGGCCCAACATGCTGATGCTCAACGACGCCTTGGGCGTGCTGAGCAGCGGTCAACGCATGTTCCTGTCCGCGATGGTGAGCTTCTACAACTCCCGCGAGGGCGGCGCGATGCTCAAGCGTTGCGGCTTCGAGGGGCTGTCCGACTTCGGCGGCCTCGATCTGGAGCGGCGCCAGGTCATCGCCGACCTCACGCTGCACTACAACGGCTGGTGAGCCGCGCCTGGCAACCCGCCGTCTTTTCATCCCACCCCACGAGGGACATGCGTCCCCGTTCGGGGCCATGTCCCTCCTTCCTTTCGCAGGAGCGGCCATGTCCCGAATCAGCATCTTCCACTGACCTGCACCGCCCGCCACCAGGGCGGCCCGACGCCGCGGCCGGCTGACCGGCTGCCACTTCATCCACTCGCTGGGGTTCAATCCCCGGCAGGGGATTGCCTCGGCCATCCTCTGCTGGAGGAATCCCATGTCTCATTCCAAAAAACCCTTCGTCCGCGGCTACGATGGCCTGTCCGTGCAGCGGCTGCTGGCGATTTCCTACGACGACGACTGCCCGCTGAGCTATCTGCCGCTGCACGTCTCGCAGTCGCACCTGCCGGACAGCCAGGTCGAGCGCCATGCCTGCGTCTTCTGCGACGACTTCGCGCTGATCACCGAGGGCCAGAACGTGCCGCCCGAGCTGGACGCGCAGTGCCCCAGCCACGGTATCGCCCGAAACCTCGTCTACGCCGTCATGGCCGAAGAAGCCGGCCAGCCGCTGCACGTCGGCGATACCTACTCCGAGGAAGCCGCGCGCGAGGTGGTACGCCGCCTGCGCTTCGAGACCGGGTTCTACAGCCGTGCCTGGGAAATCAGTTCGGCGCACATCACCGAGGAGGCCGGTCGCTTCCTCGCCGAACTGGCGGACATCGCCACGCCGAGCGGTTTTCTGTTCGTGGCCTTCCGCATTCCCTACAGCCCGGCGGTCGGCGTGAAGCTGGTCGCCACGCCCTGGACGGATGCGAACCTGCAGCATGTCGAGGGCATCACCGCCGAAGAGCTGCGGCAGGAGCACCGGGCCAAGGGCGTGCCGGAGTCCCTCGTGGAAGTGTTGCACCTGGCTGCGCTCGCCGACGTTCGCATGTTGGTGTTCGATGCCGACGCGCCAGTGCTGGACGGGCTGACGCTCTACGACGACGAGTAACCCGCAACCCATTCGAGCCCCCACGTCGGGGCTCTTCTTTTTCGCGGAACGCGGTGCCGGCGCATTGCCGATTCCCAACGGACGGTCGCCGCCATGTGCCGCACGCTGGCCGCATGTTCGCTGGCGTTGCCGGCAGCATGCCCAGGCAGTCGAGACCTTCAAGACTGCGGCGCGGTTCGCCGTGCTGGTTGCTTCGTTCTCCGGGCGCACCCGCGTCCATCCACCTCACCCTCAAGGGACAGACCTCCCTTGCGGGCGGGAGTCCCTTGGTTGCCACAAGGAGTCTCCCCATGGATACCCAAGCCATCCGCGCACAGATGCCGACGCTCGTTGTCGGTCATGTGCCTTCCAACGTCCGTTCGTTCAAATTCAACATCTTCGACGGCCAGCCCAAGGTTTCGACGCTGGGCTTTCACATCGACCCGAAGCCTTTCGAGGGCAAGGTCATCGCCACCACCGACGAGGCCATCGTCGTCAAGACGGGACGAGCCGAGTTCGCGGTGCTCGATCGCACGCTCGTGACCGAAGTGCCCGACGAGGGCGCCAAGGTGCAGGTCGAACCCTATGTCAGACGCCGCTTCGACGGTCAGCGGGCGGACACGCCCGAGGAGCAGACCGAGTTCACCGCCGACGGCCAGCCCTACACGGTGAAGCGGTTGGTGCTCGGGTCCGCACCGGCGAAGCTGCCGATTCCCAAGCCCCGCTGCCCCGAGCTGCAGGAACTGGTCGACCAACTGGAGCAGTTGCCCGCTCCCGACGGTTTCCGGCGCGTCACCCACATGCTGGTGGATGCCGGCGCGCGGGACATCACCTGGGTCGATCCGCTGCCCGCCGACATCATCCGCACGCCGCCGGCCATCGGCTTCACCGTCGCCACGACGAAGTTCCAGGGTCGCGTCACCGTGCTGTATGAGCGTGGCCTCGACCTCTACGCGGTGGAGCTGCACCGCGACGGCGAGCTGGTCGAACGGGTCGATGAGGTGTTCTTCGACACCCTCGGCGAGACGCTGGAACGGCTGATCGACGACGGGAGTTGGCGGCGCATCCGCGTGCAGTGCCTGTCGTGTCGTAAGGCTATCCGGCACTGATCTCACAGCAGCTTCCCGCCCTCGCGGCGGGAAGCCTCTTTTCCTGCCCCCTGGAGATCACACCCATGACTGTTCGATTCAAAGGCACGGAGCTGCGGCCCGTGCTCGCCGAAGCGGTGGCGAATCAATGCCGCGTCATCCTGGTCAAGGATCAGGGCGTGTACTTCCTGGCCGAGTGCGGCGAGCGCCGACCCGATGGTCGCCAGAAGACCATCGCCTATGCCGCTGGCTGCAACCCGGATGTCGATGCCTTCGATGACTGGTGGGAGCTGGCGCGCGCCGAGTTCGGCGGCGATGACTTTGGCGAGTTCTTCGATCCGAAGGAGGGCGTGTTTGCGTGCATCCTGCACAGCGAGGACGATCTCGACGTGTCCGCCACCGCGACACACCTGTCGCTGCAGGCGGTTCCTTCCGCGCCCAGCGGTAACTGACCGCCCATCCCTGGCCCCCGCTCCGGGGGCCTCTTTCTTCCCGGCAATGCGGACAGCCGCGAGTGCCAATTACCGCTCGCATGCGCGCCGCCCCGGCGCCACGCTTCCGCCCATGTTCCGCTGACGTCCGTCAGCGACATGCCCAGGCAGCCACGATCTTCAAGGCTGCGATGCGGTTCCGACCGCGTTGATCACCCCAGTTCGCACCGGCATCCATGCGCGAACGGCCATCGGTTCTCGATGGCGATGCCACCAAGCTGTTCCATCAACCCACGCGGGGGTTCCACACCTTCCCCGCCTTGGGTCGGGTGTGTCTCCGCCTCATTGTTCTCAGGAGATTCACCATGACCACTTCCACCGAAAAGTCCTACTTCGATCTGCACATCACCGGCCTCGGGTATCTCAATCGCATCCGCGAAGTGAAGCCCAAGAAAGGCGATGCGTTCCTGGCCTGCGACATCGCGGCTCTGAACGGTCCCAGCGATGACGTCTCGTATGTGCGTTTCGACACGCGCGTATCGGGTTCGGAAGCGCAGCACCTGGTGCGCCGCTGCATTCAGGCGGTCGACGCCGAGAAGAAGGTGATGATCGGCTTCCGCCTGGGCGACCTGTGGGCCGACACCTTCACCTACTCCAAGGGCAAGCGTGCCGGCGAGCAGGGGGTGAGCCTCAAGGCCCGCCTGCTGTTCGTCAGTTGGATCAAGGTCGACGGCAAGCTCGTCTACAAGGCCGAACCCAAGCCGACCGAGACCGACGAGCGCGACCCGGAAGTCCCTGTGACGTCCGACGCGCCCGCCGCGCAGCAAGCCTCGGCACCGGAGCCTTCCAAGCCCGACGCCGATGCTGCCGACGACGCTGCCGATGCCCCCGCATTGGCCGTTGCCGAGTCGTTCTGATCCGCAAGGCCCCATCCCCGGGGCCTTGTCTTCTCTTCGTCAGCAGGAGACCTTCATGATCACCATCCCCGGCCAACTGGCCATCAAGACCATCCACGGCAGGAACGGCGACTTCAACGTCGGCCGCCTGGCGACCTCGATCGGCGAGTTCGTCGTGAAGAACGCCGAACTCGATCAGTACCGCGAGGGCAAGTACGACGGTGATTTCGTCATCGTCGAGATTCGCCCCTCCACGTACAACGCCAACGGCCGCATGGTCATCGAGATCCGCGCCCATCTGGGCGGGATGACACTGTCCAACATCGACGCCCTGAGCCGCGACGAAGCCCGCCGGCTGAGTCCGCAGGAAGTCGATCCGATCGACGAGGAAGCGCAGACGCCCGCGCCGGCAACGCCCCCGGCCAAGCCGAAGGCGAAGTCGCGCAGTCCGCGTGATCCCCTGGTCGATACCACGCCGTTCGGCAGCGAATCGGCTCCCGTGTCCGCTGCGGCCTCGGCCGAGGCAGACGACGCGGTGCTGTTTGGTGCCTTGTGGCCCCTGGGCGAGACCGTGAAGCTCGATGCGACCGTGGATCGTCGTGTGCTGCGTCAGCAGCGCGACCGTCTCGACAAGCTCGGCTACGAGTTCGCTCCGTTGTCCCAGGACTGGCACCTCAAAGCTGCCTGATCCATCCGCCGCCTTACGCGGCATTCCGCCACCCGCCGGGGTTCTCCCCCGACGGGGAGGGCTCCGGCCTTTGCTTCAAGGAGACCCTCATGGGCTGGACCTTCGTTCGTCAGACGCGCGATCAGTTGATCCGCGAGCTGCTCGCTCCGCAGGCGTCCGAACGCGCTTGCTGCGAAGTCATCGACCACACACTGGACGGCGACGTTCTGTGGACCGTGGTTCGCGTCACCGCCAGGCAGGCGGGCGTCATGGGCCTCGCGGCCGGTGAGTCCGTCTGCTACATCGGCTGCCATCTGCTGGAAAGCTCGGGCGGCGATTGGGGCTACAAGTCCCTCGATGAGTCCGTGCATCCGTACTACTACTCGTGCCCGCTGCGCTATCTCGACATGGCGCCGGTGCAAAGCTCCGAGTGGCGCGAGCGGGTTCACCGCTTCCACGCGGGGCGCGCTGCCTAGCGGCACGCATCTTCCGTCACCCAACCGGGGCGAGCACGGCCCCGCGGGCTGTGGTTGCTCCTTCATTTCCAAGAGGACATCACCATGCCTGCACCTTCTTCCGCGAAACCGCTGTACCGCATCGACGAATGCCCCGATCTCATGGCCGACGGTTGCGTCGGTGACGAGCAAGGCAATCTCGTCTTTCTCTCGATCTGGGCGCGCGACACCGCCGTTCAGGAGTTCCTCGCCCGCCTGACCCTCGGCCGGGATGAGCAGGGACTGGATCAGTTCCACGTCATCACCGAGCAGGGCGCATCCATCCCGGTCTTCGTCGGCAACGTCGAGAACCTGGAAAAGCGCATCACCCGTGCCTATCGGCGAACGCTGTTCGGTTCGCTGACGAATGTGTGGCTGTTCGACCGTCGCTGCGTGAAGCCAGACAAGGCCAACGCCAGCGCGCTGGCGCTTCTGCCTAGGGATTCCGCTCACCGGCTCGACCGGCTGTGGACGCTGGTACAGGACACCTGCCCGCTGCCACTGCTCGACCACTGGCGCGACACCGTGCTGGAGCTGTTGCAGACACGGCGGATGCTGACCGGTCTTCCCTTGGCCCTCGGGCCGCTGGAAGGCCATCGGCTGGCCCTCGATGTCCCGGCGCTGACGAAGGCGCTGGGCGAGCTGATCCGCAACGGCACCCTCGGCGCCACGCAGTACGAACTGGCCGCGAACGCACCGCTTCGGCGTGTGGCGTGAGCCATCCCCACGGGCATGCGCGCCGCGCGTGCCCGCCTTCCCTCATCCATCACCAGGAGAAATCCATGGCACTCATGTTTCCGCGCCTGGCGCGCAATTTCATTCGTAACGGCTACTTCCCCACCGACGAGCCGACGCTGGAGCGGGCCTTGTCCGCGCTGGCGCCGTCTCCCGGCGCCATGTCCCTCCTTGATCCCTGCGCCGGCGAAGGCGTGGCGATCGCCGAAGCCGCCCACGCCCTCGGGCGCGAGCAGGTCCAGGCCTTCGCCGTCGAGTACGACGCCGAGCGTGCCCGCCACGCACGGCAACTGGTCGATCGCTGCATCCACGGTGACCTGATGGATACGCTGATCTCGCGCCAGTCCTTCGGGCTGCTGTGGCTGAACCCGCCGTATGGCGACCTGAGCAAGGACGTGAACGGCAACATCGGCTATCAGGGCCAGGGCCGTGCGAGGCTGGAAAAGCTGTTCTATCAGCGCGCGCTGCCGCTGCTGCAGTACGGCGGCGTGCTGATCTTCATCGTGCCGTCCTACGTGCTCGACGCCGAGCTGGTCGGATGGCTGACGCGCCACTTCGCCGACCTGCGTATCTACCGTGCGGTGGAGACGCAGTTCAAGCAGGTGGTGATCTTCGGTCGCAGGATTCGTCAACGCGACCAGGCATCGGAGTCGGTCAAGGCCGTGCGCGGTCTGCTGCTGCAGATCGGACAGGGTGACGCCGAAGCCGAGGAACTGCCGCTCGAATGGCCGTTCCTGCCGTACACCGTCCCTGCCAGCCCGGCCGAGCCGGAGCACTTCTATCGCGTGACGATGGAGCCCGAGCAGTTCGCCGATGAAGTCGGCCGGCTACAAGGACCCTGGCCGGCGCTCGATATGCACCTGGGCGCCGCGCAGCAATCGCTGCGTCCGCCCGCGCGGGCCTTGTCGCACTGGCATCTCGCCCTGGCCTTGGCCGCAGGCGCGATCTCCGGCGTAGTGAAGTCCAAGAGCGGGCGCGTGCTCGTCGTCAAAGGTGATACCCACAAGGAGAAGACCCTCCAGACGGAATACACCGAACGCGACGATGGCTCCGTGACCGAGACGCGCATCCTCACCGACAAGTTCGTGCCGGTCATTCGTGCATGGGACTTGACGCTGGGCTCGCCCACGTGGGGCGAAGTGCTGACCATCCGCTGATCGCTGTTCCCTGACGGTTCGCCGTCGCTTTCATCCACCCACCGGGGTCACGTTGCCCCGATGGGGTGCCGTGGCCCCTTCTTCCAGAAGGAGAAACCACCATGGCACTCGCAATCCTCAACCTCGCGTCACAAGCACGCTTTTCGCCCGGGCAGGTGGTCATGACCGCCGGCGTCGACGAGCTGGTCCGACAGGGCCGGCTCAACCCCACGCCGTACCTGCGCCGCCATCTTCATGGCGACTGGGGCGACCTGAGCGACGACGATCGGCGATTGAACGACGCTGCGCTGCAATCCGGTGAGGATCGTCTGTTTTCGTCCTACCAGGTCACGCGCGACCTGAAGCTTTGGATCATCACCGAATGGGATCGCAGCGTCACCACGCTGCTGTTGCCCAGCGAATACTGATCCGCATCCAGCGGCACCTACACGTTTCTTTGCCGCATCTTTCTTCCCACCCAGGGGCATGTCACCGCCCCGTGGGGGAGGTGCATGCCCCATTGCTCTGGAGCATCACCATGTCCCTCGATCTCGAAACCGTTCCCGAAACCGCTGTGCAGGGCGACCTGCTCGAAGCGGCCGCTTCACCCCTCACGCTCAGCCTGCAGGACTTCGTGTCCGAGTTCGGCGACGAGCTGCTCGACTCGCTCAACCGCGCCAATCCTCCGGTCTACACCGGCCAGGTGCGGGTGCATCGGCAACTGATCCTCGCCGCGCTGAAGCGCAAGCTGTTCCCGGCGCAAGCCGATGTGGTCCACACCGTCACCGAGCTGTTGGTCGATCGCGGCGAACGTGCCGCGATCGTCAATGGCGAGATGGGCTGCGGCAAGACGACAGTGGGTATTGCCACTGCCGCCGTGCTCAACGCCGAAGGCTACCGCCGTACCCTGGTGCTCTCGCCACCCCACCTAGTCTACAAGTGGCGGCGCGAGATCCAGGAGACGGTGGCCGGTGCCAAGGTCTGGGTGCTCAACGGCCCGGACACGCTGGTCAAGCTGCTGAAACTACGCGAGCAGTTGGGCGTGCCGGCGCAGGGCCAGGAGTTCTTCGTCCTGGGCCGCGTGCGGATGCGGATGGGGTTCCACTGGAAGCCTGTCTTCGTTCGGCGGCGCGCGCCTCACGGCGACGTGGGGGCCTGCCCGGGTTGCGGGCATGTCATCACCGACCTGGACGGCGAGCCTGTCAACACCATCGATCTCGAAGCGGAAGAGTCCCGCCGCAAATGCAGCCACTGCACCTCACCGCTGTGGACGTTGATCCGTCCCAGAGGCCTGTCCGCCAGCGACCAGTCCTCGACCGTGCTCAAGGCACTGAAGCGTATTCCAACCATTGGCGAAATCACCGCGCAGAAGCTGATGCAGAAGTTCGGTGACGCCTTCCTCGCGGCGATGCTCGGGGACAACATCCACGAGTTCATCAACCTGATGGACGACCGCGGCGAGTTGGTCTTCTCGGATCGGCAAGCCCACCGGATGGAACGCGCGATGGCCAACATGGAGTTCGGCTTCGGCGAGGGCGGCTACCAGCCGTCCGAGTTCATCAAGAGGCAGCTTCCCCAAGGCACGTTCGACCTGCTCATCGCCGACGAGGCGCACGAGTACAAGAACGGCGGCTCCGCTCAGGGCCAGGCAATGGGGGTGTTGGCGGCCAAGGCGCGCAAGACGCTGCTGCTCACCGGCACACTGATGGGCGGCTACGGCGACGACCTGTTCCACCTGCTGTTCCGAGCCCTGCCAGGGCGGATGATCGAAGACGGCTACCGGCCGACGAAGAACGGCAGCATGACCTCGGCCGCGATGGCGTTCATGCGCGATCACGGCGTGCTCAAGGATATCTATTCCGAGAGCACGGGCACGGCGCACAAGACGGCCAAGGGCACCAAGGTATCGGTGCGCACGGTCAAGGCGCCGGGCTTCGGTCCCAAGGGCGTGCTGCGTTGCGTCCTGCCGTTCACAGTCTTCCTCAAGCTGAAGGACATCGGTGGCAACGTGCTGCCGCCCTACGACGAGGAGTTCCGCGAAGTCGCGATGGACACGGCGCAAGCCGCGGCCTACCGCGATCTGGCGGGTCGGCTGACCCAGGAGCTGAAGCAGGCCCTGGCGAAGCGCGACACGACGCTGCTCGGTGTAGTCCTCAACGTGCTGCTGGCCTGGCCGGACTGCTGCTTCCGGTCGGAGACAGTGGTGCATCCGCGCACGCGCAACACCTTGGCGTTCGTTCCGGCTCAGTTCAACGAGCTGGAGGTGATGCCCAAGGAGCGCGAGCTGATCGAGATCTGCAAGCAAGAGAAGGCAGAAGGTCGCAAGACCCTGGTCTATTCGGTCTACACCGGCACGCGCGACACCACGTCGCGCCTGAAGGTGCTGCTGGAGCAGGAAGGCTTCAAGGTGGCGGTACTGCGCGCGAGCGTGGATGCTTCCCGCCGCGAGGACTGGATCGCCGAGCAGTTGGACCGTGGCATCGACGTGCTCATCACCAATCCCGAGCTGGTGAAAACCGGCCTGGACCTGCTGGAGTTCCCGACCATCGTATTCCTCCAGTCGGGCTACAACGTGTATTCGTTGCAGCAGGCCGCCCGGCGCTCCTGGCGCATCGGCCAGAAGCAGCCGGTGCGTGTGGTCTACCTCGGCTACGCCAACTCCTCGCAGATGACCTGCCTGGGGTTGATGGCCAGGAAGATCATGGTGTCGCAATCCACCTCGGGCGACGTGCCCGAATCCGGACTGGATGTCCTGAACCAGGATGGCGACTCGGTGGAGGTGGCGCTGGCGCGGCAGCTGGTGCGCTGAGCTTTGCTTGATCTTTGGCGGCCCCTTCGGGGGCCGCGTTCTTCATCGCGATCGACGCTTGCTGAGTAGATGGTGTCTGGCGTGACTCTCTCCGACATGATTCGCCCGTGCTCCATGTGAGCCTCCGCACATTCCTTCGATATACTCACATCCAGTAGCTACGTGGCGTTGGAACATCAGGCGCAGTACAAATGCGTCAGCTCAGCTGGGAGGGCGCGCTAATGAAGATCAAGTTCGTCGAAATATCGAATTTTCGCAGACTGAAGTCGACGCACCTCGACTTCGACAAGGAAACAACAATATTCGTTGGCGCGAACAACAGCGGTAAGACATCCGCGATGGTTGCTCTTCGATATTTCCTTGTTTCTCCCAACCGACTAGCCCTGCGCGACATTACGATCGCCAATTGGCCGACGATCGACGCGATTGGAGATGCCTGGGAAAACGGCGCAGCTGGGGAGGTCAATCTCAATGATCTGCTACCCAGCCTCGACGTCTGGCTCGATGTCCCTCTCTCCGAAATCCAGCATGTCGTTCATATCCTTCCAACCTTGGACTGGAATGGTGGTCTGCTCGGCGTTAGGCTGAAATACCAAGTCGAGCTGATCGCGAAGCTCAAAGCCGACTACGTCGCACAGCGCAGCGCCGCTCTCGAAGCGGGCGCGAAAGCCCCGGGAGGTCAAGTAGGAAACATTCAAGTCTGGCCCACCTGTCTCACCGAATTCCTCGAACGACGCCTGCGAACCTACATCGCACTTGAGGCTTTCGCCCTTGATCCTGCCGCCCACACCCCCCCAGTGAAAGGATTGGCGACGCCGCAAACATTACCGGAGAACATGCTTCCGCTGGAGAAGAATCCTTTCAAGCACCTGATCAAAATTGACGAAATCGCGGCCCGGCGTGACTTCGCCGATGCTGGTGAGCGGGCTCCGACAGGCGAGGACTCCCAGGATATGTCGACACGCCGGTATAAGCGCCGTCTTTCGGACCAACTACGCTCTTACTATGATCGTCACCTCGATCCTGCGAAATCGCATCCGCAGAGGACTATGAGGCTCTCGACGCAATCCAGACTGCTGAGCAGAATTTCGATAAGCGCCTCGAGGTTGGTTTCGCCGCTGCCTTCGAGGAACTTGAGGATCTTGGCTATCCCGGAATCAGCAATCCAAAACTGAAAATCACCACACAACTGCGGGCGACTGACGGGCTGAAGCATGGCTCCGCGGTGCAGTATCAGGTGACGGACCTTGCTGGAGAAGGATTAAAGCCCCTCCAACTTCCGGAAGACTATTCCGGTCTCGGTTATCAGAACCTCATCGCCATGGTTTTCATGCTGATGGGCTATCGTGACGAGTGGATTCGGGTGGGAAAGGCTTCGGCGGACACCGACCCTGGGGCACAAACGCAGATCCAACCGCTGCACTTGGTTCTGGTGGAGGAGCCGGAGGCACATCTTCACGCGCAGGTCCAGCAGGTCTTCATTAAGAAGGCCTATAAGCTTCTGCGCAAGCACGATGAACTTGGCGACAGCACAACGTTCTCGACGCAATTGGTCGTCAGCACTCATTCGAGCCATGTGGCGCATGAGGCTGACTTCGCAAATCTGCGTTACTTCCGCAGACTTCCGGCGACTTCATCTGGTGAGACGCCGACTACGACCGTCGCCAACCTGTCATATATCTTCGGTGAAGGGGACGAAACTCAGCGATTCGCCAAGCGCTATCTGAAAGCAACGCACTGTGATCTGTTTTTCGCCGACGGCATCATATTCGTCGAAGGCCAGGCTGAACGCATTCTGGTTCCCCATTTCATCCGGCATCACTTCGACTCGCTATCCCGCCGCTATATCAGCCTGCTTGATCTGGGCGGCAGTCACGCCCACAGTTTCAAGAGGCTTGTCGACGGACTTGGGCTGACGACGCTGATCATCGCCGATCTCGATGCGACCGTCGCCACAAAGGTGCAGACTCAGGCCGGAACCGAAGCGATCCGCTGGAAGGCGACGAAGCCCCAGCGTGGAGCAGACCAAAAGACCGGCAATCCCGTCCTCAAGGACTGGCACCCATCGAAGGAATTCATCGACGAGCTTGTGGCACTCAAGTCCGAAGAGCATGAGTCATCGAGCTGCGAGGGGTATGACCTTTACGTCGCATACCAGAAGCCACTCTTGATACCGTCAGGTGACGGTAGCGGAGTTGAGATCATTCCGCGGACCTTCGAGGACGCCCTCATTCTGGAGAATCTCGAGGTTCTGGCGAACATTACCGGATCAAGGACAAGCGACAAGATAAAGGCAATTGTCACGGACGGCCTGTCTGGTGATGAACTGGCGGATGAGCTATTCCAACTGCTGAAAACAGCGGAGAAGGCCGCGTTCGCGCTTGACTGCCTGATGCTGGAGGACGCGAGGGCGGTCATCCCGCCTCGCTACATCCATGACGGCCTGACTTGGTTCGAGCGCGCCGTTGGGAAGGACATCGCGGAAAACGAACCGACGGCGGTAAGCGTATGACTGTAGAAGTGATAGCACTCGGTTCATCTGATACTGACGACGCTGTCGACGCCGAGATCGGCGCGTGCCTGGACGCCAAGGCGCCGAAGAGCTTCTTCCTCTACGCCGGCGCCGGCTCAGGAAAGACACGTTCTCTCAAGAGCGCTCTGCAAAGCTTTCGAGAGAGATACGGGGCTGGCTTCCGGCGTGCCGGCAAGAAGGTCGCGGTCATCACCTACACAAATGCCGCTGCCGACGAGATCGCGTCGCGTGTCGGTCAAGATCCGCTCTTTCCCATTTCGACGATTCACAGCTTTTGTTGGTCTCAGATCGGCTCCTATCACGCTGACATTCAAGCCTGGCTGCTCGCAAACCTACCGCGGGATCTTGCCGAGTTGCAGGAGAAGCAGGTCAAGGGGCGCGCCGGCACGAAGGCCGCACTGGATCGCGAGCGTGGAATCACAGCCATTCTCAAGCGCATCGGATGGCTTCACACACCCCGTCGTTTCACCTATAACCCAAATGGAGACAACTTCGGCTCCGACTCGCTCTCACATTCCGAAGTCTTGAAAATCACCGCGGACTTCATCGTCTCCAAGCCATCGATGCAGGCTGTTCTTGTCAGTAAGTTCCCTTTCCTTCTCATCGACGAGAGTCAGGACACGAGCAAAGTCCTGATGGACGCCTTCCTCGCACTGGCAGCGGCGAATACGGGCCGATTTGCATTAGGATTATTCGGCGACACCATGCAGAGAATTTACGCGGACGGCAAGCCGGATCTTGGGCGAGATGTTCCTGAGGATTGGGCCAAGCCGGTCAAGAGAATGAATCATCGGTCGCCGCAGCAGGTGATCCAGTTGGGCAATTCCCTGCGATCTGCAGTCGACGGTCAGCGCCAATTGGCTCGGGACGATAGCGCGGCCGGCATCGTCAGACTGTTCATCACATCGGCCACCACGCTGGACAAACCCGCGGTCGAGCAGCAAATCCGCGGGCGGATGGCGGAAATCTGCGATGACGAAGGCTGGGAGGAAGGGGAAACAGCCGTCAAGACCCTGACGCTTGAACATCATATGGCCGCCTCACGCTGCGGATTCCTATCAATGTTCCAGGCTCTCGATCAGGACTCGCGGCTTTCGACAGGCCTGAGAAAGGGTGACCTGGCCGGGCTCCGGTTTTTCACGGAACGTGTCGCTCCTTTGCTCGCGACCTCGGCCGCCAATGACAAATTTGGTGTCATGGCACACCTTCGCAGAACCTCTCCGCTCCTCCGGCGAGCGACGCTCGCAATTAGCGATGATCCCGACACCCCCTTGCGAGCGGCGCGGCAGGCTGTCGAGGCGCTGACAGCGCTCGACGTCGATCATCCAGCCACAAAGTTTCTCGATGTTCTCGAATGCGTGGCAGTCCACGGGTTGTTTGAAATCCCGGCCAGCTTGCGCCCGTTCGTGACCACCGAAGCGGGAACTGGTCAAGGCCCGCAAGATTCTCTCCTAGATGAGGAAGCCGATGAGGGTGACGTCGAGACTTCTCCGTCGAGTCTGCAAGCGTGGCGCACCTTTCTCGAAACGCCCTACAACCAGATCGTGCCCTTCATCGAGTACATCAGCGTCCACGGGCCGTATGGAACCCACCAAGGCGTCAAAGGGCTGGAGTTCGAACGCGTCCTCGTCGTGCTTGACGACAGCGAAGCCAAGGGGTTCCTGTTCTCATATGAGAAGTTGTTCGGCGCCAAACCGCTGTCCGACGGCGATCACCAGAGGATGGCTGAAGGCGGTGAGACCGGCATTGATCGCACACGCCGTCTTCTGTACGTCACCTGCACGAGGGCGCAGAAAAGTTTGGCACTCGTCGCCTACACCGAGAGTCCAGATGAACTCGCGACGGCCATTGTCCGACAAGGCTGGTTCGAGGTCGACGAACTTGAAAGAGTTTGAGCAAATCCAGCGGCATTTGGCCGCCTGTTGACTGCATCATTCCTTTAGTCGGCGGCCACCATGCTGATGCGCTGCCTCAAGTCAGTAGCCATTGTCCGACGATCTCTGCATCGACACGCTCAAGGACCTCAGCAATCCTTCAGATGCCACTGCCCCCTAATGCGGTGCAGCGCTGGTTCCCATTTTCTGCAGATGTAGCCAGCCTACCTTGCGAAGGTATCGCATCACGGTTTCCTGGGAATCGATGCGTGCCACCTTCCTTGCTCTCCAGCGGCGCCCGGCGCCGCGTCTTCGCGACCATCCTGCTGATCGGAAGCGGCTTGGCCGGTTGCGCCAGCTCGTCTCCGATCCCGTCGCCTTATCCCCCGACCCCGACTGTCTCGGCATCGCTGACCGACAAACGAATCCCCGTCGTACGCTACGGCCGCTACACATTGGTCGAACTGGCGCCGGAGCCTGCCCAGCGCGATCTGCTGCAGCAGACCGTGGAAGTCTCCATCCCGCCCACGCTCGATGCGAACGTGGGCGACGCCATGCGGCATGTCCTGCTGCGCTCGGGCTACCGGCTCTGCGATGCCATCGACGCCGACGCCCTCTACGCGCTACCGCTGCCAGCCGCGCATCTACGCCTTGGCCCGCTGCTGTTGCGCGATGCACTGCTGACCCTGGCCGGCCCGGCCTGGACGCTGTCGGTCGATGACTTGAGCCGCGAGGTCTGCTTCACCCGCGTGGTCGATCCGGTGGCAGCGGCCGTCGATGCTGTCGTGGAGGCAACGCGATGAGCTTCCCCCAAGCACCGTCCGAGTCCGCCGCCCGCACACGCTGGCTCAAGATCGCCGCGACCGTCTGGCTGCTGCTCACGAGCACCCTGGCCGCTGTCAACAGCGTCGGCCTGTCGCGTCTCAGCGAACAGGCCGAGGCCAGTGCGCAGGACGCCCAGGTCCAGGCGCTGGGCCTGCGGCTGGCCGAACTCGAACAGCAGGCCAAGGTGGACAGGCGCCGGCCTGCGCCGCTCGGGCAGGTCGAATTCGCCACCGCGCAACGGGCGCTGGACGAGCGCATCGCGCGTGTCGAGGCGGCACAGTCTGCGGACAGCCTCGCCATCGACCTGCAGACCTTGCAGGCTCGTGTGCACGGGATCGAAACCCGTTTGGAAAAAGCCCGCAAAGCTACCGCCGTCGCCCCCCGTCGAGCACCCGAGGTGACAAAGCCGGCGCTGCCGGTTCCACCGTTCCAGGTGGTCGGCGTGGAACTGCGCGGCGGCGAGCGCTTCCTGTCGGTCGCACCCATGGCCGCCACCTCGCTCGGCAGTGTCCGGCTACTGCGCGAGGGTGATGCGGAGAGCGGCTGGCACCTGCAATCCATCGAGGCTCGCGCCGCCGTGTTCCGCGTGGACGGCCAGGTGCAGCGCCTTGCCGTGCCGTAGGAGGGCGGGCCATGACCCTGCGGCCGATGCTTGCTGCCGTGCTTCTGTCCGTCTCCCTGGGGGCCTCCGCGCAATCTCCGGTGACGAATGCGCGCGTGGTGCCCAGCCAGGTACAGCCCAACACCGATGCGGCACTCGACGAGCGCCTGGCGCGCGATTGGGGATTGCAGCCCGAGGAATGGGCGCGTTACCGCCAATTGATGCAGGGGCCGCTGGGTGTGTACTCGCCCAACCTCGACCCGCTCACGGCCCTCGGGATCGAAGCGCGCACGGACGAGGAACGCCGCCGCTACGCCGAGTTGCAGGTGCAGGCCGAGGCCCGGCGAGTCGGCAAGACGCTGGCCTACCAGCGGGCCTACGACGCGGCGTGGCAGCGCCTGTTTCCCGGCCAGCCGCGCGTGAGCCTGCCCGGCGCCAAGGCGCAGGGTGCCGGCAACACCGGCTCCGGGCGCCTTGCCGTCTTCGTCAAGGCCAACTGCGCACCGTGCGCGCAGCGCGTGCAGCAGTTGCAGGCGGCAGGCACGGCATTCGACCTCTACATGGTCGGCAGCCGCCAGGACGATGCGCGCATCCGGCAGTGGGCCACCCAGGCGGGCATCGACCCGGCCAGGGTGCGCGCCCGCGCCATCACGCTCAACCACGATGCGGGGCGCTGGCTTTCGCTGGGCCTATCCGGCGAGCTGCCGGCCGTGGTGCGCGAGGTGAACGGTCAATGGCAGCGGCAATAGGTAGTCCGGGCCGGGAGCGCCGGTCATGCCGCGTCGCCATCCGCTGCGCCAGCGCCGCGCTGCTGCTCGCCACCGGCGGCTGGGCATTGGCCGCCCCGGCGCGGGAAGTGCCACCGCCGGCCTATCGACTGGCGGCGCATCGTGCAGATGTGCCGGCGGCGGTGTTGTACGCGGTGGCCTTGCAGGAGAGCGGCGCCATGCTGCGCGGGCGCCTGATCCCCTGGCCGTGGACGCTCAACGTCGCCGGCACGCCACGGCGCTACGCCACCCGCGCCGAGGTCTGCGCAGGGCTGCGCCGGGCACTCGCCCGCACGCCGGCCAATCGCATCGATGCCGGTCTCGGCCAAGTCAATCTCGGCTACCACACGCATCGCTACACGCAGCCCTGCGAGCTGCTGGACCCCTACCGCAACCTCGCCATCGCTGCGGAAATCCTGCGCGAACAGCACACGCCGGGCGAGGACTGGCTGCTTGCCATCGGCCGCTACCACCGGCCCGCCGGCGGGGCACCCGCGGCGCGCTACCGGCGCAGTGTGCATCGGCACCTGACCCGCGTGCTCGACCCCCTCGTTCCCGTTCCAACCCTCCAGGCCACCATGCCATGAACCACATCGTCTTTATCGCCGCCATCGGGCTGCTGCCCATGACCACCGTCTTCGCGCAAACCGCCTCCGCGCCGTTGATCGTCGTCGAAGACCGCGGCGGCGACTCTGCGCTGCCGTACTACCGATCGCTGAATCCCCAGCCGGACCAGGCCACGCCGCCGGCCCCGATGCCAGCCCAGCGCGCGGGCAACACGGCCGACGCCGAAGCCGCCATGCTGCCGGTGCGCTCGACGCAACTGTCGCCGGGCGAGGTGCAGCGCCGCGTCATCCGGGCGCCGGGCCTGACGGCGCTGTTCCTGATCGGCGACGACGAGCGTTCGCGCGCCTGGCTGCGGCAGCGGCAGGCGGCGCTGCGAGAGCTGCAGGCCGTGGGCCTGGTGGTCAACGTGGAGTCGATGGCTGCGCTGACGGCGCTGCGCAGGCTGGCGCCCGGCCTGATCCTGTCGCCGGCCTCCGGCGATGACCTGGCCCAGCGCCTGGGCCTGCGCCACTACCCGGTGCTCATCACGGCCACCGGTGTCGAGCAGTAGGTGCGCAAATGGCCCAACCGCATGCGGTCGAGGTCTTGCTGCGGCCAGCGGTGGAGCTTTATACCGTGGCGGTCTGCACCGGCGCCGCGATTCTGTGCCTGGTGGCACCGTGGTCGCTCGCGCTGAACCCGCTGCTCGGCCTGGGCTCGGCGCTGGCCTTCCTGACCTTCGGCGCGATTCGCCTGCGCGATGCCTGGGCGATCCTGCGCTATCGCCGCAACATCCGCCGCCTGCCGCGCTACGTGATGACCAGCCGCGACGTGCCGGTGAGTCAGCAACGGCTGTTCGTCGGCCAGGGCTTTCGCTGGGAACAGCGGCACACGCACCGGCTGATGCAGACCTATCGGCCGGAGTTCCGCCGCTACGTCGAGCCGACGGCGATCTACCGGGCCGCCCGGCGGCTGGAGGAGCGGCTTGAGTTCGCGCCGTTTCCCGTCTCGACGCTGGCGCGCGCGTTGGCCTGGGACAGCCCGCTCAACCCGGCGCGACCACTGCCGCCGGTCGGCGGACTGCCACGCCTGCATGGCATCGAGCCGCACGAGGTCGACGTCACCCTGCCGCTGGGCGAGCGCGTCGGCCACAGCCTGGTGCTGGGCACCACGCGCGTGGGCAAGACGCGGCTGGCCGAGCTGTTCATCACCCAGGACATCCGCCGCAAGGTCCGCGGCGAGCACGAGGTGGTGATCGTCTTCGACCCCAAGGGCGATGCGGACCTGTTGAAGCGCATGTACGTCGAGGCCAAGCGCGCCGGGCGCGAAGGCGAGTTCTACGTCTTCCATCTGGGCTGGCCGGACATCTCGGCGCGCTACAACGCGGTGGGCCGGTTCGGGCGGATCTCCGAGGTGGCCACGCGGATCGCCGGGCAGCTCTCCGGCGAAGGCAACAGCGCCGCGTTCCGCGAATTCGCCTGGCGCTTCGTCAACATCATCGCGCGCGCCCTGGTCGAGCTGGGGCAGCGGCCGGACTACCTGCTGATCCAGCGCCACGTCATCAACATCGACGCGCTGTTCATCGAGTACGCCCAGCACTACTTCGCAAAGAACGAGCCGAAGGCCTGGGAAGTCATCGTCCAGCTCGAAGCGAAGCTGAACGACAAGAACATCCCGCGCAACATGATCGGGCGCGAGAAGCGCGTGGTGGCCCTCGAACAGTACCTGTCCCAAGTGCGCATCTATGACCCGGTGCTCGACGGCCTGCGCAGCGCCGTGCGCTACGACCGGACCTACTTCGACAAGATCGTCGCTTCGCTGCTGCCGCTGCTGGAGAAGCTCACCACCGGCAAGATCGCGCAACTGCTCGCACCGAACTATTCCGACCTGTCCGACCCGCGGCCGATCTTCGACTGGATGCAGGTCATCCGCAAACGCGCGGTGGTCTACGTGGGGCTGGATGCGCTGTCCGACGCCGAAGTCGCGGCGGCGGTGGGCAACTCGATGTTCAGCGATCTGGTCTCGGTCGCCGGCCACATCTACAAGTTCGGCGTCGACGACGGGCTGCCCGGCGCCGCGGCGGGCGCCAGGATTCCGATCAACGTCCACGCCGACGAATTCAATGAACTCATGGGCGACGAGTTCATTCCGATGGTCAACAAAGGCGGCGGTGCCAGCGTGCAGGTGACGGCCTACACGCAGACCTTGAGCGACATCGAGGCGCGCATCGGCAACCGTGCCAAGGCCGGCCAGGTGGTCGGCAACTTCAACAACCTGTTCATGCTGCGCGTGCGCGAGACCGCCACCGCCGAGCTGCTGACGCGACAACTGCCCAAGGTCGAGGTGTACGCCACGGCGCTGATGAGCGGCGCCACCGACAGCTCCGATCCGCACGGCAATACCGCGTTCACGTCCAACACCCAGGACCGCATCAGCAGCAACAGCGTGCCGTTGATCGAGCCGGCGCATGTGGTGGCGCTGCCCAAGGGGCAGTGCTTCGCGCTGACCGAGGGCGGCAACCTCTGGAAAGTCCGCATGCCGCTGCCTGCGCCCGACCCCGACGAAGCCATGCCGAAGGATCTGCAGGAGCTGGCCGGCTACATGCGACAGCACTACGTCGAGGCAGGAGACTGGTGGGAGAACCAAGGCATCCCCGGCCTGCAGGACAAGGCGCTGCCCGACGACCTGCTGGACGACTTCAAGCAGATGGCCGCGGCTGAAGAGGCCGAAGCATGAGCGATCCGGCCGTCGCGGCCCAACGCCAGCAGCAACGACAGCAAGGCCTGATCGCCGGCCTGGTCACGCTGCCGTTCCGCTTCTTCGGCGTGCTGTGCGGCGCGCTGCTGCTGTGCATCCTGATCGAATGCGTCGGCATGCACTTCTTCTGGCCCGAGCAGGGCTGGCGCCACGCGCAGGGCATGCTGCACTACGAGCTGGATCAGCTTTCCACGCATTTCACCCGCAGCGCGCTGGTGCAGGAGCCGGGGCGCACCGCGCACCGGCTGGTCGAGCAGGGCTACGACTGGCTGTTCGTGAAAAGCGGCCTGCTGGACTGGATACGCGATGCCTCGGCGCAGGCCAGCGTCGGCAGCCACCGCCCGACCAAGGATTTCCGCTATTACATCGGCTTGGTCTACGTGAACGTGGAGAGCTACCTGATAGCGGCGGCCTACACGACGCTGGTCTTCCTCGTGCGGCTGCTGGTGCTGTGCCTGACCCTGCCGCTGTTCCTGATGGCCGCCTTCGTCGGCCTCGTGGACGGCCTGGTGCGCCGGGACATCCGCCGCTTCGGCGCGGGAAGCGAGTCGGGGTTCATCTATCACCGCGCCAGGGCCAGCCTGATCCCGCTGGCCGTACTGCCGTGGGTGACTTACCTGGCACTGCCGGTCAGCGTGAACCCGCTGCTGATCCTGCTGCCCAGCGCCGCACTGCTCGGCGTGGCGGTGTGCATCGCGGCGGCGACGTTCAAGAAGTATCTGTAGGTGCGACACGTTAATTTTGGTCAGCAGTTCCTTAACGGGCTGCAGTGTCCGGTTTGATAGGGATAAGTCCAGTCTTGCAAGAAGCGGATACAGGAGTGCAAAAAATGGCTATCTCTAGAAAGGCCTAGCTCTTAGGCTTTATGCAACTGAAACAATAATAATGGAGGCACGAAAATGAACCTGGGTCTCGACTATATTGATAGTCTCGTTGAAGAAGATGAGAATGAGGGCATCTACCGCTGCAAGCGCGAGATGTTCACCGACCCTCGGCTGTTCGATTTAGAGATGAAACACATCTTTGAGGGTAACTGGATTTATCTCGCCCACGAGAGCCAGATTCCCGAGAAGAACGACTACTACACCACGCAGATGGGCCGGCAGCCGATATTCATCACACGCAACAAAGATGGTGAGCTCAATGCCTTCATCAATGCCTGCAGTCACCGCGGCGCCACGCTCTGTCGCTTTAGGAGTGGAAACAAGGCCACCCACACCTGCTCGTTCCACGGCTGGACCTTCAGCAATTCGGGCAAGCTGCTCAAGGTCAAAGACCCCAAGGGCGCCGGCTATCCGGACAGCTTCGACTGTGACGGCTCGCACGACCTGAAGAAAGTTGCGCGCTTTGCTTCCTACCGCGGATTTCTGTTCGGCAGCCTGCGCGAGGACGTCGCCCCATTGGAAGAATTCCTCGGCGAGTCGAGGAAGGTCATCGACATGGTCGTCGACCAATCGCCCGAAGGTCTGGAGGTGCTGCGCGGTTCCAGCACCTATGTTTACGAAGGCAATTGGAAGGTGCAGGTCGAGAACGGGGCCGACGGCTACCACGTTAGCACTGTGCACTGGAATTACGCCGCCACCCAGCAGCAGCGCAAGCTAAGAGAAGCGGGCGATGATATTCGCGCCATGAGCGCCAGTAGCTGGGGCAAGGGTGGCGGTGGTTTCTACTCCTTTGAAAACGGCCATCAGATGATCTGGGCGCGCTGGCCCGACCCGGCAGACCGTCCGCTGTTCGCTGATCGAGATCGCTTAGCCAGTGAGGTTGGTGAAGCCCGTGCCGACTGGATGATCGGTATCTCCCGCAACCTCTGCCTCTACCCGAACCTCTACCTGATGGACCAGTTCGGCTCGCAGTTGCGTATCACCCGTCCGCTGTCGGTGGATAGAACCGAAATCACCATCTACTGCATCGCGCCGAAAGGCGAGGGCGCCGAGGCGCGTGCCCGCCGCGTCCGTCAGTACGAGGATTTCTTCAATGTCAGCGGCATGGCCACCCCGGACGACCTTGAAGAATTCCGCGCTTGCCAGCAGGGCTTCGCCGGCAGGGGAATGAACGATATGTCCCGTGGGGCGACGCACTGGATCGACGGCCCCGACGAAATTGCTAGGGGGATTGATCTGCACCCGCTGATGAGTGGCCCGCGTATCGAGGACGAGGGCCTGTTCGTCATGCAGCACAAGTACTGGCAACAGCAGATGATCAGGGCCGTCAAGGCCGAACAGGATCGGCTGATCCATGCGGAGGGCGCGTAAATGACTATCTCCTACGAAGCCGTGCGCGATTTCCTTTACCGCGAAGCACGCTACCTCGACGACAAGCAGTGGGATAGCTGGCTGGAAATGTACGCGCCGGACGCCACTTTCTGGATGCCGGCCTGGGACGACCGCGACCAATTGACCGAAGACCCGCAGAGCCAGATCTCGCTGATTTGGTACGGCAATCGCGGTGGCCTAGAGGATCGGGTGTTCCGCATCAAGACCGAGCGCTCCAGTGCCACCATTCCGGACACCCGAACCAGCCACAACATCAGCAATCTGGAGTTGCTCGAGCAGTCCGACGGCTTCTGTAAGCTGCGCTACAACTGGTACACCTTGAATTACCGGTACAAGACGGTGGACCACTTCTTTGGCACCAACTTCTGCACCCTCGACACATGCGGCGAGAGCCCGCTGATTAAGGCCAAGAAGGTCGTGCTGAAGAACGACTACGTCCGCCAGTTCATCGATGTATACCACGTCTGAGGTGCCGCCATGACACACAAGGTTGCACTGAACTTCGAAGACGGCGTCACTCGTTTCATCGATGCTAATGCTGGCGAGACTATTGCTGATGCTGCCTACCGCCAAGGCATCAATTTACCCATGGACTGCCGAGACGGTGCATGCGGCGCCTGCAAATGCTTCGCCGAGAGCGGCCGCTACGACCTCGGCGAGGAATACATCGAGGATGCGTTGAGCGAAGCCGAAGCCGAGCAGGGCTACGTGCTGACCTGCCAGATGCGCGCCGAAAGCGACTGCGTGATTCGCGTTCCGGCCGCATCGGACGTCTGTAAGACCCAGCAGGCCAGCTATCAGGCAGCGATCAGCAACGTGCGTCAGCTGTCCGAGAGCACCATCGCGCTGTCTATCAAAAGCGCATCGCTGAACCAGTTGGCGTTTCTGCCGGGCCAGTACGTCAATCTGCAAGTGCCGGGCAGCGACCAGACCCGCGCCTATTCCTTCAGCTCGCTGCAAAAGGATGGCGAGGTCGGCTTCCTGATCCGCAACGTGCCGGGCGGGCTGATGAGCAGCTTCCTGACCAGCCTCGCCAAGGTCGGCGATAGCGTCAGTCTGGCTGGACCGCTGGGCGCGTTCTATCTGCGCGAGATCAAGCGGCCGCTGCTGTTGCTGGCGGGTGGTACCGGCCTAGCGCCGTTCACCGCGATGCTGGAGAAGATCGCCGAGCAGGGCAGCGAGCACCCGCTCCATCTGATCTACGGCGTCACCCATGACCACGACCTGGTCGAAATGGACAAGCTAGAGGCATTCGCCGCGCGCATTCCCAACTTCAGCTACAGCGCCTGCGTCGCCAGCCCGGACAGCGCCTATCCGCAAAAGGGCTATGTGACCCAGTACATCGAGCCCAAACACCTCAACGGCGGTGAGGTAGATGTCTACCTTTGCGGTCCGCCACCAATGGTCGAGGCGGTCAGTCAGTACATTCGCGCACAGGGCATCCAGCCGGCCAATTTCTATTATGAGAAGTTCGCCGCCAGCGCCTAGAGGCTCCTTTGGTCCGCTTACTTGGTGAGCGGGCCTGTTTTATTCGTGCAGTAGAGCCCATGTTTCCTGCGAACTTTCCCAAAATTGCATCTGGGCTACACAACCGAGGTGGTTCATGAACAAACGTTTCCAGGACAAGACTGCCGTTATCACCGGCGCTGCCCAGGGCATCGGTCGCCGCGTGGCCGAACGGATGGCGGCCGAAGGCGGTCGGCTGCTGCTGGTCGACCGTTCCGAGCTAATACATGAGCTGGCCGACGAACTGGTCGGAGTCGCTGAGGTGCTGACCCTGACCGCCGACCTTGAGCAGTTCGCCGAGTGCCAACGGGTGATGGCGGCGGCGCTCGAGCGCTTCGGTCGTCTGGACATTCTGATCAACAACGTTGGCGGCACCATTTGGGCTAAGCCATTCGAGCATTACCAGGAACACGAGATCGAGGCCGAAGTGCGGCGTTCACTGTTCCCTACCCTATGGTGCTGCCACGCCGCGCTGCCGCTAATGCTCGAGCAGGGCAGTGGCGCCATCGTAAATGTTTCCTCCGTTGCCACGCGCGGGATCCATCGCGTGCCTTACGGCGCGGCGAAGGGTGGCGTCAACGCCCTGACCGCCTGTCTGGCCTTTGAAACCGCCGAGCGCGGCATCCGCGTCAACGCCACCGCACCGGGTGGCACCGAGGCGCCGCCACGGCGGATTCCGCGCAATAGCGCCGAGCCGAGTGAGCAGGAGAAGGTCTGGTACCAGCAGATCGTCGACCAGTCCCTCGACAGCAGCCTTATGAAACGCTACGGAAGCATTGACGAGCAGGTCGGGGCTATTCTGTTCCTTGCTTCTGACGCCGCCTCCTACATCACCGGTATAACTCTTCCGGTGGCAGGGGGAGACCTCGGTTGACCCTTATGTCTGGTTAAGAAGAGAAATCGACATGCGAAGAAGCAACGTACATGAGGTCCCTGACGCTCATTTTCGGGGTTATGCCGGCATCACCCAGAGCTGTTGGGGGATACTTCCGTCATGTTTAGTGTATCTGCGATGAATATGAACAGCGCCGGCTACGAGGTGTGCGAAGTGCTAAGCGGCCAGTCATTCCGCTGTGCGGAGGGCCAGTCGGTGCTGCGCGCCATGGAAGCCCAGGGCAAGCGCTGCATACCGGTGGGCTGTCGCGGCGGCGGTTGCGGCCTTTGTAGAGTGCGGGTGCTCAGCGGAGCCTACCGGAGCGGACGCATGAGCCGCGGTCACGTGCCGGCCAAGGCTGCCGCCGAAGGCCTGGCCCTGGCCTGTCAAGTGTTTCCGCAAACCGACTTGACCATCGAGTACTTTCGCCACGTTGGCGGAAACAAACCTGACAACAGAGAAAAGGTGACGTCATGAACAAAGGTGTAATGCGCCCCGGCCATGTGCAGCTGCGTGTACTGGACATGAGCAAGGCCTTGGAACACTACGTCGAGTTGCTGGGCCTGATCGAGATGGACCGTGACGATCAGGGCCGTGTCTATCTCAAGGCTTGGACCGAAGTGGACAAGTTTTCCCTGGTGCTGCGTGAAGCGGATGAGCCGGGCATGGATTTCATGGGTTTCAAGGTGATCGATGATGAGTGCCTGGTCCGTCTGACCCAGGACCTGATCGACTACGGCTGCCTGATCGAGACCATTCCCGCCGGAGAACTCAGGGGCTGCGGGCGTCGCGTGCGCTTCCAGACACCCTCCGGGCATCACTTCGAGTTGTATGCAGACAAGGAATATACTGGAAAGTGGGGTGTGA